>NZ_JBEYYB010000002.1:630544-680411 GCF_040645335.1 Streptomyces sp. NPDC046821
GTCACGGCCCTCGCGGAGTCCGGCCCGACGGCCTGCTCGCCGCCGCGCAGGCCGCACTCGGCGGGCCCACGGACAACGACGCGAAGACCGGTACTACGACGACATCACATTGACCGGCCCCCTCCGCCATGGTGTACTCCGGGTCATGACCGACACCGATGTGCTCCTGTGGCGGAGGGTCCATATGGACCTCGTCCGCTACGCGGGCTGCGTGTGTCGCCCGTCCTGCTGAATTCGCCCCTTCCTCCGCGCGCACCCGTTCCCCGGGCTTCCGGCGCGCGTTCCGCGAACCTTCAGGACGGTATCCGTGTCACCCTCGCCTTCCGTTGCCCCCGCTTCCGCCTTTGCGGGTGCCCCTCCCACGCAGCGTGACCTCCTCGACTTCGTACGCCGCACGGCCGAGGACCGCGCACTCATCGACTCGCTCCCGCTCGACCCGGAGGGCCGCACGTGGGTGCGGCTCGAGGGGCCGGGCGGCAGCGAGGCCTGGCTGATCGGCTGGCCGCCCGGCACGGGCACCGGCTGGCACGACCACGCCGAATCCGTCGGCGCCTTCCACACGGCGTCGGGCACGCTGAAGGAGAACGCGCTGGCGGCCCGCCTCCCCGCCGACGGCTGGAAGACCCTGGAACTGGCCGAGGGCGTCGACCGCGAACGGACACTGACCGCCGGCCAGGACAGGTCCTTCGGCCGGCACCACGTGCACGAGGTCCTCAACGAGTCCACGACGGAACACGCGATCTCCGTCCACGCCTACTACCCGCCCCTCCCCCAGATCCGCCGCTACAGCCGCACGGGCGCGGTACTCAGGCTGGAAACGGTGGAGCGTCCGGAGGACTGGCAGTGAGCGGGGTCGTTCCGGGAGCTGAACTTCCCGTGGGTATCGACGAGTTGCTCCACCGAGTACGTCTCGGCCTCGACCGGATCGAGCCCAAGGAGGCGTACGCGGCCGCCTCCGCTGGCGACGCGCTGCTCGTCGACATCCGGTACGCGGCACTGCGCGACCAGGACGGACTGATCCCCGGCGCACTCGTGGTGGAGCGCAACGAACTGGAGTGGCGACTCGACCCCCAGGGCAGCCACCGCGCGCTCGAGGCCACGAGCCACGACCTGCGCGTGATCGTCATCTGCAACGAGGGCTACGCATCAAGCCTCGCGGCGGCGTCCCTACGGCAGCTGGGCCTGCACCGGGCAACGGACTTGGTGGGCGGCTTCCAGGCGTGGCGAGCGGCGGGGTTGCCGGTGACGGAGTGACGGGGCTCCGCCTCCAACTCGGCTTGGGCTAGGGAGAGTTCGGGCACCGGGTGCGGCCGGCGCCTGGGCCGTGTTCAAGTCCAGGCCCCCGAACCCTCCGAACCCGGCGCCACCGAACTCGTCCCGGGCGCCTTAACCCCGCACACCGCAGCTCAGGCCCACGAACTCCCCGAGACCCGGCCGCCGAAGTTCAGACCCCGGCCCCCGAATCCGACCCCCTCAGAAGTCCCCGTACCCCAGATCCTCCGTCTCCTCGCCCTCCTCCTCCAGTGCCTGGCGGACCACCCTGAGTACCATCCCCTCCGGGTATCCCTTGCGGGCGAGCATTCCCGCGAGACGGCGGAGCCGCTTGTCGCGGTCGAGGCCGCGTGTGGAGCGCAGCTTGCGGGCCACGAGTTCGCGGGCGGTCTCCTCCTCCTGCTCGGAGTCGAGCTGACCGACGGCCTCTTCGATCACCGTCGAGTCCACCCCCTTGGTCCGCAGCTCACGGGCGAGCGCGCGACGGGCAAGGCCGCGACCGTGGTGCCGTGACTCCACCCACGCGTCCGCGAAGGCGCCGTCGTTGATCAGGCCGACCTCCTCGAAGCGGGACAGCACTTCGTCCGCCACGTCATCGGGGATCTCCCGCTTCGCCAGCGCGTCGGCGAGCTGCTTGCGGGTGCGCGGCTGTCCGGTGAGCAGCCGCAGGCAGATACCTCGCGCCCGCTCGGCCGGATCCGCGGGCGGCT
Source organism: Streptomyces sp. NPDC046821 (assembly GCF_040645335.1). Lineage (NCBI taxonomy): Bacteria > Bacillati > Actinomycetota > Actinomycetes > Kitasatosporales > Streptomycetaceae > Streptomyces > Streptomyces sp. NPDC046821. Next base: position 632,527 of record NZ_JBEYYB010000002.1, read on the forward strand.
CCTCCTTCTCGGCCCTCGACGAAGAAGAGGAGCCCCCGTCCTGTCGCCCTCCGGCCGTCTCACCGAAGCCGCCGCGCCCCCGACGGCCACGGCCGCGCCCTCTGCCACGGTCACGGCCACCGTCACGTGGCCCGTCACCGTCACGCGGCTCCCCGTGCCCGCCCGGTTCACCAACGCCCCCGTCGCCCTGCTCCGCCGGGAAGACGGAGTAGGCGTGATCGGCCCAGTCGGTTCGTCGCGTCACGGACTAGCTCTTGGCCGCCGTGGTCTTGGACTTGGCGGCCTTGGCCGCGGGAGCGGGAACCGTCTTGGCGTCGTCGGCCGGGGCGGCACCCGCCGCGTCGGCACCGGGCTCGGCCGTCGGGGCCTCCGGCTTCACACCGACGCCCAGCTTCTCCTTGATCTTCTTCTCGATCTCGTTGGCCAGGTCGGGGTTGTCCTTCAGGAAGTTGCGCGCGTTCTCCTTGCCCTGGCCGAGCTGGTCGCCCTCGTACGTGTACCAGGCGCCGGCCTTGCGCACGAAGCCGTGCTCCACGCCCATGTCGATCAGGCCGCCCTCGCGGCTGATGCCCTGGCCGTAGAGGATGTCGAACTCGGCCTGCTTGAAGGGCGGCGCGACCTTGTTCTTGACGACCTTCACACGCGTGCGGTTACCGACGGCGTCCGTGCCGTCCTTCAGCGTCTCGATACGACGGATGTCGAGTCGCACCGACGCGTAGAACTTCAGGGCCCGGCCACCGGTCGTCGTCTCCGGGGAGCCGAACATCACGCCGATCTTCTCGCGCAGCTGGTTGATGAAGATCGCGGTGGTCTTCGACTGGTTGAGCGCGCTGGTGATCTTCCGGAGGGCCTGGCTCATCAGGCGGGCCTGCAGACCCACGTGCGAGTCACCCATCTCGCCCTCGATCTCCGCGCGCGGCACCAGGGCGGCGACGGAGTCGATGACGATCAGGTCGAGCGCGCCGGAGCGGACCAGCATGTCGACGATCTCGAGCGCCTGCTCACCGTTGTCCGGCTGGGACAGGATGAGGTTGTCGATGTCGACGCCGAGCTTCTTCGCGTACTCGGGGTCGAGGGCGTGCTCGGCGTCCACGAACGCCACGGCGCCGCCGGCGCGCTGCGCGTTGGCCACGGCGTGCAGCGTCAGGGTCGTCTTACCGGAGGACTCCGGGCCGTACACCTCCACCACACGGCCGCGCGGGAGTCCGCCGACACCGAGGGCCACGTCGAGCGCGGTCGACCCGGTGGGGATGACCTCGATGGGCTCGTTCGGCCGCTCGCCCATGCGCATCACTGCGCCCTTGCCGAATTGCCGTTCAATCTGTGCGAGCGCGGCGTCGAGCGCCTTCTCGCGGTCAGTTCCTGCCATGGGTTCCACCCGATTTGCTTGAGTCGATCGCTTCACGTCAAAGACGCTAACGCCTGCCACTGACAATCGGCCTCGGCGCCCGTCCTGCCTGTGGATAACTCGAGGCTCACAGCCCTGTCACTCTCGCCGAAACCCCCGGAATCACTGGGGAGAGAGCCTCCAGTCACTCCATAAGAATGGATGTTCGATTTTGGTGTCAAGCGCACCACGCGGCACCGGACGCTCCGCGTTCCCCCGGCCCCGGCCGACCCGTACTCCCCGCGTCGTACGACCGCCGCCTTCGCCCGGACGACGACGGAACGACCCGCGCTCGCGACGCTTGTCCCATGCAGAACCCGCAGAACCTTCAGCATCCGCAGAGCCCGCAGAGCCCTCAGCTCCCTGAGAATCCACGGAGCGCTGAGAAATCCCGCCCCGCCGAGCGCCTCTGCTACGCCACCGGCGCCGTTCTCACGTTCTCCGGGCTCGCCCACCTGCTGGTCTTCGCGGTGGACGGAGGCCCCTGGGACGGCCCCGTCTCGTGGCGCAAGCCGTTCACGTTCGGCGTCTCCTTCGGACTGACGCTGATCGCGCTCGCCTGGGTGACGTCGTACCTGCGGATCGGTGCTCGCACCCGGAACGTCCTGCTCGTCGTGTTCGCCGCCGACTGCGTCCTGGAGGTGGGCGGGATCACGCTCCAGGCGTGGCGGCGGGTGCCGTCGCATCTCAACATGGAGTCCGCCTTCGACACGGCGGTGTCCATGTCCCTGGCGGTCGGCGGCGGGGTCCTGGTGGTGGTGCTCTCGACGTTCGCGGTCGCCTCGTTCCGGCGACGGCCGTCCGGGCCCACGGGCATGGCGCTCGCGCTGCGGGCCGGCTTCGGGATTCTGCTCGTCGCGCTGGCGTCCGGCGCCGCGATGATCGCGCGCGGGGTGATCCTCACGAAGACCGGCCACCAGGAAGCTGCGTACCACTCGACGGCGCCGCTCAAGCCGCTGCACGGCGTCAGCCTGCACGCCGTGCTCGTCCTGCCGGCGCTGGCCTGGCTGATGTCCCGTACGGCGTGGAGCGAGCGGACGAGGATCACGGTGATGCGCGCGGCGGTCGCGGGCTACACGGCCGCTGTGATCGCCGCCGGGATCTGGGCGGCGATCACGTACTGATACCGGCGCGGGCCGCAGTGACTGCCGCAGTAACTACTGAACCCCGCCGCCCTCTTCGTCGCGCCCGCGCAGAGCGCTCCGCACGCGCGCGAGGGGAGAGCCGTTGGTTCTGCGCCGGTGGCCGTGCACGCGAGGGTCGTCCGTGACGGCGTACCGCTTCACGTACGCGCCGAGGAAGGCCTGCAGCGTCGCCACCGCCGGGATCGCGATGAGGGCGCCGACGGCGCCGAGGAGTGCCGTGCCCGCGATGACGGAGCCGAAGGCGACGGCGGGGTGGATGTCCACGGTCTTCGCCGTCAGCTTGGGCTGCAGCATGTAGTTCTCGAACTGCTGGTAGACGACTACGAAGATCAGCACCCAGAGCGCGTACCAGGGGGCGACCGTGAAGGCGATCAGCATCGGCAGGGCGCCCGCCAGATACGTGCCGATGGTCGGGATGAACTGGGACACGAGCCCGACCCAGACGGCGAGCACGGGCGCGTAGGGCACGCCCAAGGCCACAAGGAGGACGTAGTGCGCGATGCCGGAGATCAGTGCCATCAGGCCGCGCGAGTAGAGATAGCCGCCGGTCTTGTCGACCGCGATCTCCCAGGCGCGCAGGACCTCGGCCTGCTTGGCGGGCGGCAGCACCGAGCACAGCCCGCGCCGGAGCCGGGGCCCGTCGGCGGCGAAGTAGAACGAGAACAGCAGGATCGTCAGCAGCCGGAACAGGCCTCCGAGGACCTGCCCCGACACGTCCAGGACGCCGCTCGCACTGTTCTGCACGTACTTCTGGAGCCAGTCGGAGTGCAGCAGGCTGTCCTGGACGGCGACTCTGTTGAGGTCCGTGTGGAACGTGTGGTTGATCCAGCTGATCACCGAGTCGAGGTACGCGGGGAAGTCGTCGACCATGCTGACGATCTGGCCCGCGAGCATCGAGCCGAGCATGACCACGAAACCCAGCGACCCGATCAGGACCGCCAGGAAGACGACCCCGGTGGCCATGCCCCGGCGCATACCGCGCCCGGACATCCAGCTGACCGCCGGCTCCACGGCGAGCGCCAGGAAGAACGCGATCAGTACGTTGATCAGCAGCCCGGTGAGCTGGTGGAACGCCCAGCTGCCCAGCTGGAAGCAGGCGACGAGGGCGAGCGCGAGCACCATGGCACGCGGCAGCCAGCGCGGCATCCGCCCACGCGCGACAGAAACCCCTCCGTCCAAGGGCGGCCTGGGGCCGGGCGGGGAAGGGTCGGCTGTCGCCTGCGAGGTCTCGTCTGTCGGTGCCACGGAGTCAGTCTCGCCGACGCCACCGACAACGGGTCCCCGCCCCCGCTCGTCCTCGCCGGTCAACGGTTCTCTGCCGGGACGTCCATCGTGGCGCACACCGCCCGCCAGACGTCCTTCGCCTCCCAGCCCGCGTCCAGTGCCTCGTGCACCGTGCGCCCGCCGAGTTCCGTCATCACATGGTCACGCGCGAACGTGTCGGCGTAGCCAGGACCGAAATGATCCGCCATCCGCTGCCAGAAGACCGTCAACCGCATGAATTCCGCTCCGCACCTGCCATGACCTGCATGTTTCCTACCCTTCACTCCCCCCGCGTGGCCTTCAGGGGGTTTCCAGGGAGTTTGCCTCCCCACTGAACCAAGCATCCATGGCGGCGCGGCCTCGCGTGCCGGCGTCGGGCATGAAGTGCGTGTATGTACGCAGAGTAAAGCCCGGGTCGGCGTGACCGAGCCGGCGGGCGAGGTGTGCCGGCCGGGTCATGGCCTGCGACATTTTCGACGGCAGCGAGTTCGGCTCCGGGATGAGAGACGCGGCAGCGGCCCAGTCCCGAGGCCGGCGGTCGGGCCTCCTGCTGCGCCGTGGGATGGGCCACCGAGGACGTGGTGGGAGCCGCCGCAGAGGCTCGTAGCCCGGGCGTGTGGCACGACCCGGCCGAACAGCGCTGTGAGGCGTGCCGTTCTGTCCCGCCCGCACCGCAGGGTGCTTTGGTCGGAACACCGGACATGCCACGGCTCCCGCGTCCGACCAGTCCCCTTCCGCATCGGTTCTGGCCGAGCCGACCCGCTCCGGTGTGCGTGCCGTCCGACATACCGAAGGAGAGATCGCGATGGCAGGAAAAGCCGAGGCGAACGGCCGGTTGATGCCCGGGCAGCTCCTCAGAGGCCAGAAGGCGCTGGTGACCGGCGCCAACTCGGGTATCGGCCTCGCGACGGCCGTCGCCCTGGGCCGGGCCGGCGCGGACGTCGTGGTGAACTACGTCGCCGGCGAGGACGCGGCCGCCAAGGTCGTCGGGCAGATCAAGGACTTCGGGGTCCGCTCCTACTCCCACCAGGCCGACGTGTCCGACGAGGACCAGGTGGCCGCCATGGTCACGCGCATGGTCGAGGAGTTCGGGACCATCGACATCATGGTGGCCAACGCGGGCCTGCAGCGGGACGCGGCCGTGACCGAGATGACGCGCGCCCAGTGGCAGAAGGTCATCGACGTCAACCTGACCGGCCAGTTCCTGTGCGCCCGGGAGGCCGCCAAGGAGTTCCGGCGACGCGGCGTGGTGGAGGAGGTGTCGCGGTCGGCCGGAAAGATCATCTGCATGAGCTCGGTCCACCAGATCATCCCGTGGACGGGGCACGTGAACTACGCCTCCTCCAAGGGAGGTGTGTCCATGCTGATGGAGACCCTCGCCCAGGAGCTGGCCCCGCACAAGATCAGGGTGAACGCGGTCGCACCGGGCGCCATCCGCACGCCGATCAACCGCGACGCGTGGTCCACGCCCCAGGCCGAGGCCGACCTGCTGCGCCTCATCCCGTACAAGCGCGTGGGCGATCCGGACGACATCGCCAACGCCGTCGTCGCCATGGCGTCCGACCTGTTCGACTACGTCGTCGGCACCACGCTCTACGTGGACGGCGGAATGACGCTCTTCCCCGGCTTCGCCACCGGAGGCTGACCTCGATGCAGGATCACGTCACACCCCGCCGGGTGGTGATCCTCGGCGGGGGTTTCGCCGGGCTGTTCGCCGCGCGCGCCCTGCGGCACTCGCCGGTCGCGGTGACCGTGGTCGACCGTCAGGCCCACCATCTCTTCCAGCCGTTGTTGTACCAGTGCTCCTCCGGAATCCTGTCCGAGGGGCAGATCGCCCAGCCGCTGCGCAAGGTGCTGCGCCGCCACCACAATGTCGACTGCGTGCTCGCGGACGCGACCGACGTGGATGTGAAAGCACAGCTGGTCCACGCGCGGCGGCCCGACGGCGGGACCCTGGAACTGCCCTACGACGACCTGATCGTCGCCGTCGGGATGCGTCAGTCCTATTTTGGGCACGACGAGTTCGCCGCGTACGCCCCCGGCATGAAGACGCTGGACGACGCGCTGGACATCCGCCGGCGCATCTACCGGGCGTTCGAGATGGCGGAAACGGCCGAGGACGACGACGAGCGGCGGCGGTGGCTCACCTTCGCCCTCGTCGGCGGCGGGCCCACGGGGGTCGAACTCGCCGGTCAGATCCGGGAGATCGCCGGCCACACGCTCGACCGCGAGTTCCGGACGATCGACGCCGAAGCGGCCCGGGTGCTGCTCTTCGAGGGGTCGGACGAGGTGCTGGGCGCGTTCGGTCCTGCGCTGGCCCGTCGCGCTGCCCGGACTCTGCGCAGCCTCGGCGTGGAGCTCCACATGGGCACAATCGTGACCGACGTGGACGCGGACGGCGTGTCCGTACGGGACCGAAACGGCGCGGTGTCCCGGTTCGCGGCACGCACCGTGCTGTGGACGGCCGGGGTCGAGGCGCCGCCGATCGCGGGCGCGCTGGCGCGGGCGACCGGCGTCGAGCAGGACCGGGCCGGGCGCATCCCCGTAGAGCCGGACCTCACCCTCGCGGGGCATCCGGAGATCCGCGTCACGGGTGACGTGATGAGCCTGAACCGCCTGCCCGGCCTGGCCGAGGTCGCCATGCAGTCGGGTGCGTACGCAGGACGGGCACTGCGCCATGCGGTGGAGGGCAGGACGAAGCGGCCCAAGCCCTTCAAGTACCGGGACCTGGGCAGCGCCGCCTACATCTGCCGGGGCCGGGCCGTCGTCAAGGTGGGCCGGCTGCACCTGTCCGGCGTACTCGGCTGGTTCGTCTGGCTCTTCATCCATCTGGCGTTCCTCACCGGCTTCCGCAGCAGGCTGGGAGCGGTGCTCAGCTGGGCGGTCACCTTCGCCACCAGTTCGCGACGCGAGCGCGCCTTCCTCTCGTCCAAGGGCGGGCCGCCGCCTGGGGCCGGTGAGTCCCGGTAGCCCTTCGCGCTCTGTCCTGACCACTCCCGCGTCCCGCGGGGCAGACGAACGAGGCGTACATGCTCAGTACTTCGGCACTCCTGGCGAACACCCCTCCCCAACTGCTGCCGGCTCGCGAGCTGATGGCGTTCACCCTGGCCTCACACATCCTGCTGGTCCCGTTCGGTGTGGCACTGCCGTTCATCACCCTGCTGATGCACCATCGCGCGCTGCGCCGCAACGACCCGGTCGCCCTCACCCTCGCCCGGCGCTGGTCGACGGTGATGGCGGTCCAGTTCGCGATCGGTGTCGTCACCGGCACCGTGCTGTCCTTCGAGTTCGGCCTGCTGTGGCCCCGGATGATGGGCCGCTGGGGTGATGTGTTCGGCCTGGGGTTCGGGATCGAGGCATGGGCGTTCTTCCTGGAGGCCGTGCTGATCGCGATCTACCTCTACGGCTGGCGCCGGCTCAAGCCCTGGACACACTTCTGGCTGGGCGTACCGCTGCCCCTGACCGCCCTGCTGGGAGCGTTCGGCATCGTCGCCGCCAACTCCTGGATGAACACCCCGCAAGGATTCAAGCTCGACAGCAACGGCAACCCGGTCGACGTCAATGTGCGGCAGGCGATCTTCACACCGATCTTCGGTCCGGAGTACTGGCACTTCGCGGTGGCGATGTTCCTGACGGCCGGCTACGTGACCGCCGGGGTGTACGCGGTCGGCTGGCTGCGGGGACGCCGTGACCGGTACCACCGGCTGGGGTTCACGGTGCCGTTCACCGTGGCCGCGATCCTCACACCGGTCCAGTTCATGCTCGGCGACTCCGCCGCACGGGCCGTCTTCCACAAGCAGCCCGTCAAGTTCGCCGCCATGGAACTCGTCTGGGACACGGACACCCACGTACCGGAGTACCTGTTCGGAAGGCTGAACAGCGACGGGACGATCTCCGGCGGAATCAAGATTCCCCAACTGGACTCGATTCTCGCCGGCTTCAAGCCCAGCACCCAGGTGACCGGGCTGACGTCGGTTCCGGCCGACGACCGCCCCACCGCCGTCCAGGCCACCATCGTCCACTGGGCCTTCGACATCATGGCCACCATCGGCAGCCTGCTGATCCTGCTCGCCCTCTGGTACGGCTGGTGCTGGCTGCGGAAGCGGGACCTCCCCCGCAGCCGCTGGTTCTTCCGGTGCGCCGCGATCGCGGGAGTCGCCTGCCTGGTGACCGTGGAATGCGGCTGGATCGCCACGGAGGTCGGCCGCCAGCCCTGGATCGTCTACGACCACATGCGGGTCTCCGAGGCGGTGACCGGCACCCACGCCGCGGCGCTGTGGACGACGCTCGGCATCGTCATGGCCATGTACGTGGCCGTCTACGGCGCGTTCCTCGCGGTCATCCTGAAGATGCGGACCCGCTGGCGCATCGCCGACGAGGGGCGTGCCGCGCCTGTGCCTCCTGAAACGGACACGCCCTACGGGCCCAGAGACCCGGCCCCGACCGCGTCGCGCCAAGGGCCGGACAACCCCACGGACGGTGCGTCATGATGGCCGACCTCATCGCCTGGGTCCTGGTGCTCGCGATCGCCGGCTACGCCTGCGCCGGGGGCACCGACTACGGCGCCGGCTTCTGGGACCTGCTGGCCGGCGGAGCCGAACGCGGGAAACGGCCCCGGTGGCTCATCGACCACGCCATGGCGCCGGTCTGGGAGACCAACAACGTCTGGCTGATCTTCGTCCTCGTCGTCATGTGGACGGGCTTCCCGACACTGTTCCAGGCCGTTTTCGGCGCGCTGTGGCTGCCGCTCGTCCTCGCCGCCGTCGGCCTGGTGCTGCGCGGCGCCGGATTCGCCCTGCGCAAACCGACCCGCCGACTGGCCCGACGGCGCATCTACGGAGCGGTGTTCGCCGTGTCGTCACTGCTCACGCCGTTCTTCTTCGGGGCGGTGCTCGGCAGTGTCGCCTCCGGTCGGGTGGCGGTCGGCACGCCCGCGTCCGCGGACGCCTGGGCCAATTCGACCGGCGTCCTGACGGGTCTGCTGGCCATCGCCGCGACCGCGTTCCTGGGCGCGGTGTTCCTGTGCTCGGACGCCCGGCGGTTCGGCGCGGACGACCTCGTCGGCTACTTCCGGTTGCGCGCCCTGTTCGCCTTCGTCGCGGTCGCCGTCCTGGCGCTCATCGGCCTGCCCGTCACCCACAACGACGCCCACTACGTCTGGGAGGGACTCACCGGTGGCTGGGGTCTGCTGCTTGTGGTGCTGGCCGCCGTCTGCGGTCTGGCCACCGTCCTGATGTTGTGGCGCCGCTTCTACGGCCTGACCCGTTACACGTCGGTCGCGAGCATCGCCCTGATCGTCTTCGCCTGGGCCCTCGCGCAACGGCCCTACGTGTTGCCCACCACGCTGACGGTCGGACAAGCAGCCGGGGCCGCTCACACCCTGCGCTGGCTGGCGATCGTCACGCTCGTCGCCGTCGTGCTGGTGGGCCCGGCTCTGGTGCTGCTGTTCCGGCTCGACACCAAGGGCGAGCTGGAGCCGCTCACCGATGCCGACACGGGGGCCGCCACAGGGCCCGGGGGCAAGTGACGGACGCCCTCCGGTTTGCCCGACCGGGCCTGACGGCTGCCGTCAGGCCAGCCGTGACGCGATGTGGTCGCCGACCCGCAGGGCGTTCGCGATGGCGGTCAGTGACGGGTTCACCGCGCCGATGCTCGGGAAGAAGCTGGTGTCCACGACGTAGAGGTTGTCGAGGTCGTGGGCCTTGCAGTTGAGGTCGAGGGCGGAACTCTTCGGGTCCTCGCCGAACCGTACGGTGCCGGCCTGGTGCGCGGTGGCCCCGATCGGCATTCCCTTGTGCAGGTAGATGCTGTGCGAGAGCAGATGGTGCTCGTGCATACCCAGGTGCCCGAGCATCCCCTGCAGCTTGTGCCGCAGGCGCTTCAGTCCCTCGATGTTGTTCTTCTCGTCGAGGGCGAGGTGGATACCGTCGTCCTCGTCGAGGGTGACGCGGTTCTCGGGCAGCGGGAGATCCTCTCCGCACAGCCAGAAGTCGACCGCGTGGTGCGCCAGCGCCTCGAACGGCATGTCGGGCGAGACGGCGCCCGCCCAGCGTGGCGCCTCGCCGTGGATCTGGTCGGCGTCCGACTTGCCGAGCATCTGGATGCCGCCGAGCGGGAAGTCCCAGTCGTCCGCGCCCAGATACCAGTCGTGCAGGGCCAGGGTCTTCTGGAACTTGGTGGGGTTCGGCTCCTTGGACACCGCCATCAGGGCCAGGTTGTTGTGGCGCATGTAGTGCCGTCCCACCACGTCCGAGCTGTTGGCCAGGCCGCGGGGATGCCTGTCGTTGGCCGAACGCAGCAGCAGGACGGCGGAGTTGACGGCGCCGCAGGCGACCACCACGATGTCGGCGCTGTACCGCTCGCTCGTTCCGTCCTCGAATTCGGCGACGGCCCCCGTGACGGTCCGTCCGGTCGGGTCGGTCTCCAGGCGGCTCACACGGGCGCCCGTCGCCATGGTGACGTTGTCGTGCTTGAGCGCCGGGTCGACGCAGATGACCTGGGCGTCGGACTTGGCTCCCATCAGACAGGGGAAGCCGTCGACCCGGTCGCAGCGGATGCAGACGCTGGAATGGGTGGCGTCGCCGTTGCCGTCCTGGGTGAGGTTCACGCCGATGGGCAGGTGGAAGGGGTGCAGTCCCTCTTTCTCCAGGTCGTCGTTGAGCTGCTGGATGCGTGGCGCGTGTTCGACCGGGGGGTGCGGGTACTGGCCGCTGGCCGGCCCCTCGGTGGGGTCCTCGCCGTGCCGCCCGTGCACCAGGTAGAGCTGCTCGGCCTGCGTGTAGTACGGCTCCAGGTCCTCGTAGCTGATCGGCCAGGCAGGGGAGATGCCGTCGTGGTGGGTCAGTTCGCCGAAGTCCTCGGGCCTCAGGCGGAACAGCGCGGCGCCGTAGAACTTGGTGTTGCCGCCGACGTAGTAGTTGACCTCCGGCGGGAATTCGTTGCCGTGCTTGTCGCGCCAGAACTCCGGGGCGCGGTACTTGCCTTTGACGAAGACGGCTGTGGAGTCCCAGTTGTCCCGCTCGCGCGGCAGGTAGCCGCCGCGTTCCAGGATCAGGATCCGCTTGCCGGTGGCGGCCAGCCGGTGGGCGAGCGTTCCGCCGCCCGCTCCGGTTCCGATGACGAGGACGTCGTAGTGGTGATCGTCAGCCATGAGGAGATCCCGTTCACGTAGCGTCCAGCAGGGTGATTGGAATATTCATGCCTATTTCGACGCTATCGGCCGCCGTGGGTGTCGTCGACTCGAAGTAATCGATCACGCTCCCGGTCATCCGGCGGCCGGCACGGCTTTCACCACCTCCTCGACTATGGTCCGCGGGGCGGCGGCCGCGTCGACGGTCATCCCCGCCTCGTCCGGTTCCAGGGGTTCGAGGGCCGCGTACTGGGAGTCCTCGAGGCGGGGTGGCATGAAGTGACCCGTGCGTCGGGCGCCCCGTCGTGCGGCGGACGTCCGGTCGAGCGCCAGGTACACGAACCACACGTGTGCGCCTGCGTCGCGCAACAGGTCCCGGTACTCGCGCTTGAGGGCCGAGCACGCCAGCACACCGCCCCGGCCGGAGTCCGTCGCTTCCCGGATCCGGTCCGCCAGCGCCAGCAGCCAGGGCAGCCGGTCCGCGTCGTCGAGCGGACGGCCCGCGGCCATCTTGGCGCGGTTCGCCGCCGGGTGGAGTTCGTCCGCGTCCAGAAAGGGCAACGCGAGCCGCTGCGCGAGCAGTTGTCCCACGGTGGACTTACCGACCCCTGAGACGCCCATGACCACGATGATCGTGGGCGCCTCGCGGTCAGTGGGCATGACGTTTCACCCGGGCTCGGTGGAAGGCCTCAGAGGACGGCGATCGGGTTGACCGGTGAGCCGGTGGCGTGCGGCAGCCGCAGCGGAGCGACGACGCAGAGGAACGACCAGCGCCCCTCCTCTTCGCAGACCGGCACCAGGTCCTCGAACTGCAGGTAGTCGAGCAGGTGAAGGCCCATGGCGTGGATCCCGAGAACATGTACGGGGAAGTCGACACCGTCGGTGCTGCTCGGGGCGGTGTCATTGTTCCCGTCGCTACCGAGCGCGGCCACCCGGCGGTCCGCCAGGAACTCCATGGCTGACGGATGCAGGCCCGCACGCGCCTTCGCCGCTCGCCATGCGCCCAGTTCGTCCCGGCGCCTGCGGTGGCCGACGCGGACGAACAGGAGGTCGCCCTCGGTCACTTGGACATGCTGTGCGCTCTCGGCGGCGACGAGGTCGTCGGCGGTCACGTGATCACCCGGTTCGAGCCACGGCACGCCGTGCAGCCGCGGGATGTCCAGCAACACGCCGCGTCCCACGAGCCCGTCGTGGACCGACTCGACGGAGAGCGCCTCGGCGCCGGCCGCGGTGACGGTGTCCGCGCTCACGCCGCCGTGCAGCGTGCCGTCGTAGATCACATGGCACAGGGCGTCGATATGGCTGTCGGCGTCTCCGTGCACGTTCATGGCGAAGCGGTCCATGGCGAAGTGGAGTCCGCTCGCCATGGTGCCGGTCTCGTCGGGCCACGCGCTCATCCGGTGCCTCGCCGGCTCCGGATCGTCGGGACTCGGCGAGGTCTCGATCCGGGCGGCCATCGTGACCGGCCGGCCGGATCGCACCTCGCGCATGGCGTCCAGTACCCGGCCGGGAGTGAGCGCGGCCAGAGCGCCCCGGTCACCCTCGGCCCAGGCCGAGCGCGACGCCAGTCGCCGGTACAGAGCGTCGAACTCGGCTTTGGTCAGCCGTGGTTGTGCCGCCGGGCGGGCATGGGTGGCCATGGGTCAGCGCCCGTGCTCCGCGTCGAGGGCCTTGTCGAGGGTGATGGCGGCCTCGATCAGGGAGAGGTGGGTGAACGCCTGGGGGAAATTGCCCAGTTGTTCGCCGGATGGCCCTATCTCCTCGGCGAACAGGCCGACATGGTTGGCGTAGGTCTGCATCTTCTCGAAGGTGTAGCGGGCCTGGTACAGCCGCCCGGCCCGCGCCAGCGCGTCGACGTAGAGGAAGGTGCACAGACTGAAGGTGCCCTCGGAGCCGCGCAGGCCGTCCGGCGACGCCGCGGGGTCGTAGCGGTAGACGAGGCTGTCGGAGACGAGCTTGCGGTCCATCGCGTCGAGCGTGGAGAGCCAGGCCGCGTCCCGGGAGGCGACGAACCCGACGATGGGCATCAGCAGCAGCGAGGCGTCCAGGACGTCCTCGTCGTAGTGCTGGACGAAGGCGCGCTCCTTCTCGCTCCAACCGCGGTCCATGACCTGCTCGAACACGGCGTCCCTCGCCTTGCGCCACCGGTCGACGTCCGCGGGCCTGCGGAAGGAGTCGGCAAGGCGCAGCCCGTGGTCGAAGGCGACCCACGACATCAGCCGGCTGAACGTGAAGTCCTTGCGGCCGCCACGGGTCTCCCAGATGCCCTCGTCCGGGCGGTCCCAGGCGTCGGCGAGCCAGTCCAGCGTCTTGGCCATCGCACGCCATCCCTCGGCACTGGACTGCTGCGCGACCTCGACGCCCTGGGACACCGCGTAGAGCGCCTCGCCGTAGATGTCCAGCTGAAGCTGGTCGGCAGCGCCGTTGCCGATGCGGACGGGCGCCGAGCCGCGATAGCCCTCGAAGTGGTCGAGTGTCTGCTCCGGCAGGTCGGGATTGCCGTCGATCCGGTACATGGTCTGGAGCGGCTCCTCCTCCTTGCCCTCGCGCTCGCGCAGTCTGTCCACCAGCCAGTGGACGAAGCCGATCGCCTCGTCGACGAAGCCGAGATCCAGCATGGCCCGCACGGACAGCGCGCCGTCGCGCACCCAGGTGAACCGGTAGTCCCAGTTGCGCTCTCCGCCGACCTGTTCGGGCAGGCCCATGGTGGCCGCCGCGACCAGCGCGCCCGTGGGGGCGTAGGTGAGGAGCTTGAGGGTGATGGCCGAACGGTGCACCAGCTCGGGCCAGCGTCCCCGGTAGCGGGACTGGCGCAGCCAGTGCCGCCAGAACAGTGCGACGTCGGTGAACTCTCCGGTCAGCCCGTCGACCGTGAGGGGCTCGGGTGCCTCACCGCCGGTCGCGCAGACGGTGAACACGACGCCGCCGGACTCGCCGGCGCTGAGCCTCACCCGGCCGCGCACGTCCTGGCCGTCCCGCTCCAGCGGGAAGGTGGACCGCAGGTGTCCGTCCATCCCGGGAGCCCGGAACACGGCTCCGCCGTCGCCGAGTTCGAGCTCGTGCTCGGCTCTGCCGTAGTCGAAGCGTGGCCGGCATTCGAGGGTGAACTCGACGGTCCCCCGCACGACACGGACCACACGGACCAAGGTGTGCCGGTCGGTGGCGGTGCGGCTGTCCTTCACAGGCATGAAGTCGAGCACTTCACCCACGCCGTCCGGTGACATGAACCGGGTGACCAGGATGGCGGTGTCGGGGTAGTAGAGCTGTTTGCAGGTTCCCTCGGGATGCTCGGGGGCCAGCAGCAGATACCCGCCGCGGTCGTGGTCGAGGAGGGCGGCGAAGACGCTGGGGGAATCGAACCGGGGGGCCGCGAACCAGTCGACGACACCCTGTGACGAGACGAGCGCGGCGGTCTGCAGGTCACCCACCAGGCCGTGGTCAGCGATAGGAGGATAGCGGTCCATGGCTGCTCCGAAAGCTCGGAATAAGCCCCCTCCTTCCACTATCAGTCCCCCTTGTCACGGCTGTCACATCGAAGCGGGGGCACCGCCACGCGGGCCACTCCCGGTTTGCTGCGACTGCCCCGGCGGGCATTACTGACTGCTGTCGGCCGGGCCGGGAGGAGGCCGGCTCCGAGCACTCGCGTCACTGCGGCGTCTCGGCCGCGGCCGGTCACACCAGGGAGATCCTGCATGGAGATGATCCACCTCCGGCTGGTGAGCCCGCCTGATCTCGCGCCCCGGGCGGTCGGGCTGCTGACCGGCAACCGTTTCGTGTTCAACCTGGTCGTCCATCCCGCGTCGGCCCACCATCCCGACGGCGACGCGGTCCAGTGCGACGTCCTGGCGGGCGGGGCCAACGAGGTGCTGCGCGCGCTGCGCGAGCTCGGGATCGACCGCCGTGGATCCATCGTCATCGAGCCGGTGGACGCCGCCTTCTCCGGCGTCGCGGCCGAGGCGGAACAGCGGCAGCTCAGGGCGCTCGCGCACGCGCCCGTCTGGGACGAGGTCGAAGCACGCATCCGCGCGCAGGGCACGTACGGGCCGAGCTTCTACCTCTATCTGGTCATCGCGGGCGTCCTCGCGGCGGTGGGGATCCTCACCAACTCGCAGATCCTCATCGTCGCGGCCATGGTGGTCGGACCGGAGTACGGCGCCATCACCAGCGTCGCGCTGGCCATCGACCGGGGCAACCTCACCAGGATCGGCCAGGGGCTCTTCGCACTGACGGCGGGATTCCTGATGGCGATCGTGGTGACGTTTCTGTTCTCCTTGGCGGTCCGGGGCCTCGGCCGCGAGCCCAGGGCCTTCGAACTCGGCATCCGGCCGGTCTCCTCGCTCATCAACGCCCCCAATCTCTTCTCCGTCGTCGTCGCCGTCCTGGCCGGTGTCGTCGGCATCATGTCGCTCACCCAGGCCAGATCGAGCGCGTTGCTCGGCGTCTTCATCTCGGTCACCACCATCCCGGCCGCCGCCGACATCGGTGTGTCCTGCGCGTTCTCCAGCTGGGGCGAGGCACGCGGATCCCTGGGCCAACTGCTGCTCAACATCGCGCTGTTGATCGTGGTCGGCGTGCTGGCGCTCAGATTCCAGCGGGCGGTCTGGCGGCGCATCGGGCGTCGAGTCGCGCGCTCCGGTGCGGGCTGAACACCGCTTGAGCCGGGCGGGCCCTGTCTCGGCTCATCCGTGGCCGGGTCCGGCGGACTCCTGAGGAACGGCTGGGGAATCCGGTGCCGGTCCGAGCACGACAGCGACGTCATCGGGCTGCGGCGTGGCGGCCCCGACGCCGTTCGCCGGCGTCAGCCGACCGCCGGAACGCACCAGGAACAGCAGGTCGTCATCGTGCGGGACAGGGCCGTCGAAGCGCCGCGCCACGATACGGGCCCCCTGCGCGTAACGCTGGGAGACCGCGGGACGGGTCAGCTCCGGATGGAGCAGGGTGTCACCATCGCCCTGCGGCGCCACGACTTCGGACTCGCGGTTGCCGCCCGGTCCGAGGCGGTACACCGGAATGCTTCCGCTGCGGCGGAGCACCGTTGACGCCAAGGCGTTGAAGTCGTCCTCGTCCGTGAGAAGCAGTACGGAGTTGATGCCTTCCAGGCGGGCGTCGCGTCCGGTGGCCGCTGCCAGCAGTTCTCCTGGCGCCAGTTCCAGTCCTGCCTTCCGGATACGTTCCCGCTGTTCGTCGGAACTTGCCCACACCAGCACCTCGAGCCCGGCCGAGTGCAGTGCGCGCCCGAGATCGATCGCCCACGGTTCACCACCGACCAGCAGGGGCCTGGCGCTGGTGGGGCGGGTGACGCCCAGGCGACGGGCGACGGGTGTCGCCGACAGTCCGTACAGCGTGACGGTGGCGGCGATCACCAGAAACGTGACCGGGAGGATCTTCGAAGCCCCGCCGACGCCTGCCGCGACGAGACCGACGGTGAAGGTCGACGCGCTGGCCGCGGCCACGATGCCCCGGGGGGCCATCCACGCGAGGAAGCAGCGCTCGCCTCGTGACATGCCGGCCCCGAGGGTCGCCAGCCAGGCGGCCAGCGGACGCGCGACGAGCACGAGGACCGCGACAAGACCGAGGGTCGGCGGCAACACGTGCCACACGGAAGCCGGGGTGACGGTGGACGAGATGGAGACGAACAGCAATCCGATGATCAGCTTCAACAGCGTTTCCGAGAAGGGGCGCTCCGCGGGCAGGTCGAAACCCGGCAGATACCCCACCGCGAGGCCCATGACGATCGCCGCGATGAGCCCGGAGTCGTCACGGACCATGTCGCAGGCCGCGGCCACCGCGATCACCGTGGCCAGTTGTGCGGAGGTGGCCAGCACATCGCTGAGCCGGAGCCTGGCGAGCAGCAGCCACAGCAGCGCCGTCCCCACGACGGCACCGGCCAGACCGATACCGACACTGATCGCGAACTGCAGCACCCGCTTGCCGACGCCGCTATGAGTGTTGTTGAGGACTCCGGCGTAGACGAGGGCACCCAGAGTGCCCCCGACCGGGTCCACGAGGGAGCCCTCCCAGGAGAGGATCCGCTGGAGCCGGTCGACAGGCCGGACGAAGTCGAGCAGTGGCCCGACGACGGTGGGACCGGAGACCACGAGGATCGCACCGAGCATCAACGCCGCCTGCGTGGACATGCCCAGCACGGGCCCCGCGAACAGCGTGGTGCACACCCAGGAGAGCGACACTCCGGTCACGATCAGACTGACCACGGTGCGACGCGGGCGCCCCCGGAGCTTGCGCGGGTCGAGCCCGAGCCCGGACTCGTAAAGGATCAGCGCCACGGCGAGCGACACCAGAGGCTGGAACGCCGGCCCAAGCAGCTTGTCGGGGTGGATGTCGTCGGTCAGCGCCCCGGCCACGAACCCCGCCGGGAGCAGGATGATCAACGCCGGCACCCGCATCCGTGAGGCGACGATCTGGGAGCCGACCGCGAGCACGAAGGTCAGGCCGACACCGAAGAGAATCTCGTCGGTCGTCACCGCTCGCCCGTCCTCCGGCTTCTCCCCCTCGCTGCCGCCCGCTGGTCGCGTCCCATGCTCACGCGGCGCGGGGGCCGCCGCATCTGCGACGGGCTTTTCGGGGGAGGCATCGGGGGATCGTCGTCTGCGCTCGCGGCGCGGCCGAGCGGGTAGCCGAAATCGCGCTGAGTGGGCCGGGACGCGGAGGGCTTTCGATTCCGCACAACAGTGCAGGTCATAGCGCCAACTAGTGAACATCTCCGCAGGTCAGCGGGTCTTTCGCGGCCAGAAGACCGTCAACCGCATGACTTCGGTATCCAGCCCCTGAGGGTGAGCCCGGCACGGAAGGGCACTCGGTACCGCTTTCCGCCCTACGGTCGGTGCATGGCCGAAAACGGAGCATCCCCACTCCCCCAGCCCATCTCGGCGCCCTCCCCGCTCTCCCGTGCCGAGCACTTCGTCTGGCTCACCGCGCGCGTGCTGGAACAGCGCCGCTTCGCCTATCACTTCCTGGGCGCGGGCCGGTCCGGCGCGGACGCCGTCGAGACCGCGCTCGCCGCCTACCGCAACGAGGACGAGGGGTACGGGCACGCGCTGGAGCCCGATCTGCGCGGCCCGGTCAGCCAGCCCCTGCACACCGGGCACGCGCTGCGCGTCCTCGACTCGATCGGCCGCTGCGGCGGTCAGCGCGTGGAGCGCGTGTGCCGCTACCTGACCTCGGTGTCGACCCCGGAGGGCGCCCTCCCGGCGATCCATCCCAGCCAGCGCGGCTACCCGTCCGCGCCGTTCGTCCCGGTCGTGGACGACCCGCCGGGCGATCTGCTCGCCACGGGGCCGGTGGTCGGACTGCTGCACCGCAACGAGGTGTGGCACGCGTGGCTGTTCCGGGCGACGGACTTCTGCTGGGCCGCCGTCGAGTCGCTGGACAAGTCCCACCCGTACGAGATCGAAGCCGCGGTGGCCTTCCTGGACGGTGCGCCCGACCGTCCGCGCGCGGAGGCGGCGGCCGACCGGATCGGCCGGCTCCTGCGCGAGCAGCGGCTCGCCCTGCTCGATCCGGAGCGGCCGGAGGCGTACCCCGTCGCGCCCGGGTACGCGCCGGGCGAGCACCATCTCCCGCACGACTACGCGAAGACGCCGGAGTCACTGGCGCGCGCGTGGTTCACGGACGAGGAGATGGCGCGCTCGCTGGACTTCCTCGCGGACGAGCAGCAGGACGACGGCGGCTGGCCGGTCCGCTGGCGCCAGTGGGCCCCGGGCACGGCCCTGGAGGCGCGCCCGATCGTGACGGTGAAGGCACTGCGGACGCTGCGGGCCTACGGGCGGGCGATCAACTGACGGACGCGGCGGGTCCGTACGCGTCAGAGTTCGCAGTCGGTCAGAGTTCGCAGTCGGCGTCCCTGAGGAGCAGCGCGGCGATCGCGAGGGCCGTGCCGCGCGGTGCCGACAGGTCGATGCCCGTCTGCTCGCCGATGCGGGCGAGCCTGTTGTCGACGGTGTTGGGGTGCAGGCCGAGCGCGGCGGCCGTCGCCCTGCGGTCCTGCTGGTGCGCGAGATGGGTGCGCAGGGTCTCCAGGAGTTCGGGCCGGTCGGCGACCGGGTCCAGGAGAGCCGCTATCCGGTGGCTCGTCTCGCTGCGACGCGACAGGTGGTACTCCAGGAGTACGTCGTCCAGGCGGTGCAGCCCGGGCGGAATGCCGCACGCGCGCGTGATGCGCAGGATCTCGGTCGCGGTGCGGGCCGCCTCGGTCACTTCCTCAAGTCCCGTCGCCTGCACGGCGGCCACGCGCACCTGGCAGCCGCCGGCCCTGGCGAGGCGGCGCGGCAGGTCGTCCGGCGGCCGGCATTCCATGGGCACGATCACCCGCCCTCCCCGCGTCTCCAGCAGCGCGAGCACCTCCACCCCGAAGGTGTGGTCCAGCGCGGCCTGCACCCGGCGCAGCCTGCGCCGCACGCCGACGGGCGTCTCGTCGGAATCCGCGTCGATGCCGAGGGCCAGGACGAGCGCGGGCCCCTCCAGGCAGAGCTGGTCGAGGAGGACGTGCCCGGGCGGAACCATCCCGTCGAGCAGGCCGCGTACCAGGGAGCGGACGTGGGCCCGCCGCTCGGCCTCCAGGGCGGTCCGCTCGTCGAGATACGTCTCCGTGACGGCACCGACGACGCCCTGGTGCGACCGCAGGAGGAGGTCGACGAGCTCGATGAGCGCGCCTTCCTCGCCGGGGACCGCGATGTCGCGCAGGGCCTGCCACAGGACGTACACGCCGTGCGCGTGGGTGCGGAGAAGAAGCTGCAGCGGCATACCCTCCTCGGCGCCCTGGGCGGCCGTCTCGCGGAACAGCCGGTGCCCGCCGGCCCTTACGGCGTCCGACTCGCTGACGCTGCGCAGGAAGAGCCGCACGCCGTGCCGGGCGGTCGCGGCGATCTCCAGGTCCTTCACGTCGTCGGGGAGTTCCGCGTACCCGGGAAGTTCCTCGAACGACTCGCGGGCCATGCGGCGGGCGAGTTCGTTGACCCGCGGTTCGCAGCGCGCGGCCAGGGAGCGCGCCTTGGGGGACAGAGCCACGGTTCCGCCATCCCTCCTCGGACATGGGGCGCGTCTGTGACGCGTCACATTACCCACGGCCGGTGCGCGTGACGTGAGGCGGTGTGCGATCTCACATCGGGGACCGAAAGGCGTGGCCGGTGGCGGTCGACCACGTCCCGCGCTGGGAGCGGTGGACATGATCGACCACAACGGAGGGCGGGCTACGCCGAGTGTGCTGAGGGCTCGCCGAAGAGCGCCCTCAGCACATGAAGAAACGATCAGCCCATGACGGCGCGCAGTCCGGCCGTGACCACGACCGCCGCCGCGATGACGACAAGGAAAGGCGCGCGCAGCATCAGCGCGACCGCCGCGGCGGCGAGGCCGGCCGCCTTCGCGTCGAGTACGAGCGCACGCCCGTCGGCGAACGCCTGCTGAGCCGTGAGCGCGGCCAGCAGCGCCACGGGGAGCAGCGCGGCCAGTCGCCGGACGACAGGCCGTTCCAGGACTCCGGCGGGCACGAGCAGACCGATGAGCTTGACCGCGTAACAGCCGACTGCGGTCACTCCGACCGCGATCCAGATGTTCATCGGCCCTCTCCTTGTCGGCCGTCGGCCTTGTTCACGTTCACGTTCACGTTCGTGTTCTTGTTCTTGTCTGCGGCGAGTGCGCTGCGTGCCGCCCGGCGGCCCTCTACGTAGAGCACGGCCGGGGCGGCGAGCGCGGCCACGAGGACGGGGACGCCGGCCGGCAGGACGGGCAGCAGCCCGAGGCCGAGGATGACGGCGATACCGGCGACGGCACGCTCCGTGGGGGTCCGCAGCATCGGCGCGAGGAGCGCGAGGAAGACGGCGGGTCCGGCCGCGTCGAGCCCCCAGGCGTCGGTGTCACCGATGGCGTTCGCGCCGAGCGCCCCGAGGAGGGTCGTGAGGTTCCACAGCACGTAGAGGGTGAGGCCCGTGACGGTGAAGCCGATGCGGGCGCTGCGGCGCGTGGGCTGGGCGAGCGAGACGGCCGTGGTCTCGTCGATGACCCAGTGCGCGGCGAAGGGGCGCAGCACGCGCGGGAGGGCGAGCAGTTGGGAGAGGCGCAGCCCGTAGAAGGCGTTGCGCACGCCGAGGAAGAAAGCGCCCGCCGCGGCGGTGAGCGGGTTGCCGCCGGCCGCGATCGCGCCCACGAGGGCGAACTGCGAGGCGCCGGTGAAGACGAGCAGGCTGAGCACGCACGTCTGGAGCACGGTGATGCCGCTGCCCACCGAGGTCACGCCGAAGGCGAACCCGGAGAGCCCGACGGCGACGCCGACGCCGAGCGCGTCCCGGACGACGGCGGAATCCGGCTTTCCGGCCCGTAGGGTCCCTGTCCGTCCGGTTTCACGCTCCGGTGGTGACTCGGCGCGTATTACTGCGGATGTTGTCTGTTCTGCCACGCCCTCGACGGTACGAGGGGCAGCGGGGACAGGTCTTGTACGTTCTTGCGCTCCCGTTGGTAGGCGCCCGGCGGGACGCCGACGATCCGGGTGAAGTGCCGGTTCAGATGCGGCTGGTCGGTGAATCCGACGGTCACGGCGGCGTCGGCCGGTGCCGTGCCGCCGTCCAGAAGGCGGCGGGCGGCACGCACGCGCGCGTCGGTGAGCCAGGTGTGGGGCGGCATTCCGTACGCGTCCTTGAAGGCGCGCAGCAGGGCGAACGGGCTGGTCCCGAGTTCGGTGGCCAGGCTCTCCAGGGAGGGCGGTTCGGCCATCCGCTCTTCGAGCACGGCACGCGCGCGTGCCGCGATCCTCGTGCCCGCCGACCGTCCGGGGCGCGCGGTCATGGGCTGCCCGTGATCACGCAGGAGCCGGGCGACGACGACGCGCAACAGGCTGTCGGCTGCGAGCGCGTTGCCTTCCTCGGCCGCGCGGTGCACCTCGCGGATGAGGTGACCGGCGTGCGGGTCGGTGACGATCGTCTCGGCGAAGGCGGCGGTCCCGCGTACCGCCGACGTCTCGCCCGCGATCTCGGCCACGACCTCGGCCGACGGGTACAGCGTGTGGTACGCCCAGCCCTCGGGGCCGCCGGCACGGGCCGTGTGCGCCACCTCGGGATTGATCATGATGACGCTGCCGGGGACCGCGTGCAGCCGCCCGGTCGGCAGGCCCACCTCCTCGATCCCGCTGGTGACGGAGGCGATGACGTAGCCGTCGTGGCTGTGGCGGGGGAAGGTGTGGCGGACGTAGTGCGCCCGCAGCAGGTCGAGGCCGGGCAGCTGTGCGTAGCGCCAGTGCCTGGCCCATTCCTTCGGTGCCGGTCCCGCCATGGGTTCCATTCTGCGTCACGGCGGCCCCGGCCGACTCCTCGCCGATGTCCGGCCGGGCGGCGTTTGCGCAGGTCCGGGGCATTGTCAGTGGGGAGGTGCACGATGGGGGCATGGTCAGGTCCGCACGCAGCCCGCTCGACGGCTTCTCCCCCGCGACCCGCGGTTGGTTCACGGGGGCGTTCTCCGCGCCCACGTCGGCCCAGGCCGGGGCGTGGCAGGCCATCGGCGAGGGCTCTGACGTGCTGGTCGTCGCCCCGACGGGTTCCGGCAAGACCCTGGCCGCGTTCCTGGCCGCCCTGGACCAGCTCGCGTCGACGCCCCCGCCCGCGGACCCGAAGAAGCGCTGCCGCGTCCTGTACGTCTCGCCCCTGAAGGCCCTCGCGGTCGACGTGGAGCGCAATCTGCGCAGCCCGCTCACGGGCATCCGGCAGGAGTCGGTGCGCCTCGGTCTGCCCGAGCCCGAGGTGAAGGTCGGCATCCGCTCCGGGGACACGCCCCCGGCCGAGCGCCGGGCCCTGACGACCCGGCCGCCGGACATTCTGATCACGACGCCCGAGTCGCTGTTCCTGATGCTCACGTCCGCCGCGCGGGACGCGCTCACTGGCATCGAGACGGTGATCCTCGACGAGGTGCACGCGGTCGCGGGCACCAAGCGCGGCGCCCATCTCGCGTTGTCCCTGGAGCGGCTCGACGAGCTGCTGCCCAGGCCTGCGCGCCGGATCGGCCTGTCGGCGACGGTCCGTCCCGTCGACGAGGTGGCCCGCTTCCTGTCGCCGCAGCGCAAGGTGGAGATCGTCCAGCCGCGCTCCGGCAAGGAGTTCGACCTCTCGGTGGTCGTGCCCGTGGAGGACCTGGGCGAGCTCGGCGGCTCGCCCGTCGCCGACTCCGACCAGGGCGCGGAGCGGCCGTCGATCTGGCCGCACGTCGAGGAGCGCATCGCGGACCTGGTCCAGTCGCACCGCTCGACGATCGTCTTCGCCAACTCCCGCCGCCTCGCCGAGCGCCTGTGCAACCGGCTGAACGAGATCGCGTACGAGCGGGCGACGGGCGAGCCCATGCCAGAGGACCACGCGCCGGCCGAGCTGATGGGCGGCTCGGGCGCGGCGAACGGAGCGCCTGCGGTCATCGCCCGCGCGCACCACGGATCGGTCTCCAAGGAGCAGCGCGCGCTCGTCGAGGAGGACCTGAAGGCCGGCCGCCTGCCCGCCGTCGTCGCCACGTCGAGTCTCGAACTGGGCATCGACATGGGCGCGGTGGACCTCGTCATCCAGGTCGAGTCCCCGCCGTCCGTGGCCTCGGGCCTCCAGCGCGTCGGCCGCGCGGGCCACCAGGTGGGCGCGGTCTCCACAGGCGTCGTCTTCCCGAAGTACCGGGGCGACCTCGTGCAGTCGGCGGTGGTCACCGAGCGGATGCGTACGGGGTCCATCGAGTCCCTGCGCGTGCCCGCCAATCCGCTGGACGTGCTGGCTCAACAGCTGGTCGCGATCACGGCACTCGACACCTGGCAGGTCGACGATCTGCTGGCGCTCGTCCGCCGCGCGGCCCCCTTCGCGTCGCTTCCGGAGTCCGCGTTCACCGGCGTCCTCGACATGCTCGCGGGCCGCTATCCCTCCGACGCCTTCGCCGAGCTGCGCCCGCGCGTGGTGTGGGACCGCGTCGCAGGGACAGTCACGGGACGGCCGGGTGCCCAGCGCCTCGCCGTCACCTCCGGGGGCACGATCCCGGACCGCGGCCTCTTCGGAGTGTTCCTCGCCGGCGCCGACCCCAAGAAGGGCGGCGGCCGCGTCGGCGAACTCGACGAGGAGATGGTCTACGAGTCCCGGATCGGCGACGTCTTCACCCTCGGTACGAGTTCCTGGCGCATCGAGGACATCACGCGCGACCGCGTGCTGGTGTCCCCGGCGCCCGGCGTCCCGGGCAGGCTCCCGTTCTGGAAGGGCGACCAGCTGGGCCGGCCGCTCGAACTGGGGCGCGCGGTGGGCGCGTTCCTGCGCGAGGTGGGCTCCCTGTCCGACGAGGACGCCCGGCTGCGCCTGCTCGCAGCGGGACTCGACGCGTGGGCCGCGGACAACGTGCTGTCGTACCTGGCAGAGCAGCGCGAGGCCTGCGGCCACATCCCGGACGACCGCACCATCGTCGTCGAGCGGTTCCGCGACGAGCTGGGTGACTGGCGGGTCGTCGTGCACTCCCCGTTCGGCGCGCAGGTGCACGCGCCCTGG
Organism: Streptomyces sp. NPDC046821; assembly: GCF_040645335.1. Classification (NCBI taxonomy): domain Bacteria; kingdom Bacillati; phylum Actinomycetota; class Actinomycetes; order Kitasatosporales; family Streptomycetaceae; genus Streptomyces; species Streptomyces sp. NPDC046821. The sequence goes on from NZ_JBEYYB010000002.1 coordinate 656,947, forward strand.
GCGCTCGCCCTCGGCGCCCGGCTCGGCGAGAAGTACGGCATGGACGCCCAGGTCATGCACGCAGACGACGGCATCGTCCTGCGCCTGCCCGACGCCGACCTGATGAGCCTCGACCTCCTCGACCAGGAACCCGCCAGGGCGGGCGCCCCTTTCCATACGGCGGTCGACGCCGACCAGGCACCACTCGGCGCGGCCGACGTGGCCTTCGACAAGGGCGACGTCGACCAGATCGTCACCGACCAGGTCGGCGGCTCGGCCCTGTTCGCCGCCCGCTTCCGCGAGTGCGCGGCCCGCGCCCTGCTGCTGCCACGCCGCAACCCCGGCAAGCGCACCCCGCTCTGGCAGCAGCGCCAGCGCGCCTCCCAACTCCTCCAGGTGGCAAGCGAGTTCGGATCGTTCCCCATCGTCCTGGAAGCGGTTCGGGAATGCCTCCAGGACGTGTTCGACGTACCCGGTCTCGCGGAGCTCATGGGCGACATCGAGTCCCGCAAGGTCCGCCTCGTCGAGGTCACCACCCCCGAGGCCTCCCCGTTCGCCCGTTCCCTCCTGTTCGGCTACGTCGCCCAGTTCCTGTACGAGGGGGACTCCCCGCTCGCCGAGCGGCGCGCGGCAGCCCTCTCCTTGGACTCGCGTCTGCTCGCCGAACTGCTCGGCCAGGCGGAACTGCGCGAGCTGCTCGACGCGGATGTGCTCGCCGAGCTTGAGCAGGAACTCCAGTGGCGCACGGAGGACCGGCGCATCAAGGACGTGGAGGGCGTCGCGGACGCGCTGCGTGTCCTCGGGCCGCTCACCGGCGCCGAGTTGGCGGAGCGGGGCGCCGAGCCGGGATGGGGCGAGGACCTGGCGTCCGCGCGCCGCGCCATCCGGGTGCGTGTCGCCGGGGCGGACCACTGGGCGGCGATCGAGGACGCGGGCCGGCTGCGGGACGCGCTCGGTACGGCCCTGCCCGTCGGCGTGCCCGAGGCCTTCACCGAGCCGGTCAAGGATCCCCTGGGTGACCTGCTCGCCCGGTACGCGCGCACGCACGGCCCGTTCACGTCGGCCGCGGCAGCCGCCCGCTTCGGGCTCGGCGCGGCGGTGACGGACGGCGCGCTGCATCGCCTCGCGGCGAACGGACGTGTCGTACAAGGAGAGTTCCACCCGGCGGGCATCGGCCAGGAGTGGTGCGACGCGACGGTACTGCGCCGCCTGCGCCGCCGTTCACTCGCGGCGCTGCGGCACGAGCTGGAGCCGGTGCCGCCCGCCGCCCTCGCCCAGTTCCTGCCCCAGTGGCAGCACATGGGCGGGCACGGGCTGCGTGGCGTCGACGGCCTGGTGCGCGCGGTGGAGCAGTTGCAGGGCGCGTCCGTCCCGGCGTCCGCCCTGGAGAAGCTGGTCCTGCCGTCCCGCGTCTCGGGCTACACACCGGCGATGCTCGACGAACTCACGGCGGCGGGCGAGATCGTATGGGCGGGCGCGGGTTCCCTGCCCGGCAAGGACGGCTGGGTCTCCCTCTATCTGGCCGACGCGGCACCCCTGCTGCTCCCGCCGCACCATCCTCTGGAGCTGACGGCCCTGCACCAGTCGGTCCTGGACACGCTCTCCGGGGGCTACGGCCTGTTCTTCCGTCAGATCGCCGACCAGGTCCGCGCGACGACGCATCCTGACGCGACGGATCCTCAACTGGCGGACGTGCTATGGGATCTGGCCTGGTCCGGACGGCTCACGAACGACACGCTGACACCGATGCGCGCGCTCCTGGGCTCGGGCCGCACCGCGGGTTCCACGGCACACCGGGCCCGCCGCTCGATCCCCCGCGGCCGCTACGGAGGCCTCACCTCCGCCGCACGGCCCGCATCCCGTTCGGGGCCGCCCACGGTCGCGGGCCGCTGGTCGCTGCTGCCGTCCGCCGACCCCGACCCGACGGTGCGCGCCCACGCCCTGGCCCGCACACTCCTCGACCGGCACGGCGTCGTGACCAGGGGCGCCGTCGCCGCCGAGGGCGTGGAGGGCGGCTTCTCCGCGGTGTACCGAGTCCTGTCGGTCTTCGAGGAGAGCGGCCAGGCCCGGCGCGGCTACGTCATCGAGGGCCTCGGCGCGGCCCAGTTCGCGATGGACGGCGCGGTGGACCGCCTGCGCGCGGCGGCGAACGCGCGCGAGCGGGGGGACACCTTGCCGGATCCGACATGGCCGCCCCCGCTGACGGACTCGGCGGACCCTTCAGCCCCGTCGGCCACCGGATCGTACGAAGTCCCGGACTTCCCCGAGGAGTTCACGTCACGGGAACACGACGCGTGGTCCCCGCCCGACACCACGTCCCGCCGCGCCACCAGCCCCCGGCGCAACACCGCCCCCCGAGCCCTCGTCCTCGCCGCCGCCGACCCGGCGAACGCGTACGGCGCTGCCCTCCCCTGGCCCGACTCCCCCACCGGCGCCGGACACAAGCCGGGCCGCAAGGCGGGCTCCCTCGTCGTGCTCGTCGACGGCGAGCTGACCCTGTACATGGAGCGCGGCGGCAAGACGCTCCTCGCCTGGCCCGCATCCGCCGGCGACACCGAGACGCTCACCGCCGCCGACCTGACCGAGGACACCCGCCTGCCCGCAGCGGCGCAAGCCCTGGCGGACGCCGCCCGCGCGGGCTCCCTCGGCACGATCACCGTGGAACGGGTGAACGGCACGGCGGCCCTGACCTCCCCGTTCTCCGCCCTCCTGGAATCCACCGGCTTCCACGCGACCCCCCGCGGCCTGCGCATACGGGCGTAGAGACACCCCGCCCCAAACCACACCACCAGCCGGCCCACCCCAAGCCACCACAGCCCGACCCCACACCCCAGCCCCACCTACCCAAAGCCCGACCGCACCGCCCGGCCCCGCCGTCCCCCACATCCGACGAACCACCCGCGCCCCACGCCCGAACCACCGGCCCCGCCCGCACGCAAGTCCGCCCCCGCCCACCACGGCCCGGCCGCACACCAGCCCCGCCCACCCCCACCCATGCCACCCTTGACCCATGCCCGAAGGAGACACCGTCCTGCAGACGGCCCGGCGTCTGCACACCGCCCTCGCGGACCAGGTGCTCACCCGCTCCGACCTGCGCGTACCCCGCCTCGCGACCGCCGATCTGACCGGCCGCACCGTCCTCGACGTCACCCCGCGCGGCAAGCACCTCCTCACCCGCGTCGAGGGCGGCCTCACCCTGCACTCGCACCTCCGCATGGACGGCTCCTGGAAGATCTACGCACCCGGCGAACGCTGGACCGGCGGCCCCGGCCACCAGATCCGCGCCATCCTCGGCAACGCCACCCACACCGCCGTCGGCTACCGCCTGCCCGTCCTCGACCTCCTCCGCACCACAGACGAAGCCAAGGTCGTCGGCCACCTCGGTCCCGACCTCCTGGGCCCGGACTGGGACCCGGAAGCCGCCCTGACCAACGTCCTACGCGACCCGGCCCGCCCCCTCGGCGAGGCCCTCCTCGACCAGCGCAATCTCGCCGGCATCGGCAACGTCTACAAGTCCGAACTGTGCTTCCTGCTCCACGTCACCCCATGGCTGCCCGTCGGCGCACTCCCCGCCGACACCGCCGCCCGCCTCCCCGAGCTCGCCAAAAGGCTCCTCGAAGCCAACCGCGACCGCCCCGCCCGCATCACCACCGGCAGCGACCGCCCAGGACAGCGGCTCTACGTCTACGGCCGGGCGCCCCGCCCCTGCCTGCGCTGCCGCACCCCGATCCGCGCGGCCGACCAGGGCGACGGCTCCCGCGACCGCCCCACCTACTGGTGCCCCGCCTGCCAGCACGGCCCGGCCCCACGCCCCTCGGCAACCCGCCCCTCCGCCACCCGCCCAAAGCCCACCAGATAGCCCGTACCGACTAATTGACGGACCGTCAGACCTGCTCGTACGGTCCCCTCATGGCCCTCACCGCGTACGACCTCAGTGGACGCACCGCATTCGTCACCGGCGCCGCGAGCGGTATCGGACGCGCCTCCGCCCTGCTGCTCGCCGAAGCCGGAGCCACCGTCCACTGCGCCGACCGCGACGCGCAGGGTCTGCACGAGACGGTGACCCTCATCAAGGACAAGGGCGGCACAGCCCAGTCCCACCCCATCGACGTCGCGGACCGCACCCAGCTCGCCGAGGCCGTGTCGGCGGCCGTCGAGGCGAGCGGCCGGCTCGACATCATGGCGGCGATCGCCGGGATCATGCACAGCAGCTCCGTCCTGGAGACCCGCGACGAGGACCTGGACCGCGTACTCGCCGTCAATTTCAAGGGCGTGCTGTACGCGTGCCAGGAGGCCGCCCGCGCCATGATCGCGACCGGCACGCGCGGCAGCATCATCACAATGGCCTCGGGCGCCGTCGACACCGGCGGCCCCGGCCTGCTCTGCTACGGCGCCTCGAAGGCCGCGGTCGTCCAGCTGACGAAGACCCTGGCCACCGAGGTCGGCCCGCAGGGCATCCGCGTCAACGCGGTCGCGCCCGGCTGGATCCGTACACCCATGACCGACAAGCACGACGCGGAGAAGCAGGCGCAGACCGAGTCCGTGATGGTCCGGATGTCCCCGCTGGGCCGCGTCGGCGAGGCGGACGACATCGCGCACGCCGTCCTGCACCTGGCGACCGACGCGTCGTCCTTCACGACAGGCCAGATCCTCCGCCCGAACGGCGGCGTCGCCATGCCCTGGTGACCCACCCACGCCCACGCCCCTGACCCCGACGCCCCGCCCGACCCGCGCGCGGGGCCTCCCCACTCCCCGCAGCAGCCCCACCCGCCGTAGAACCCCTGGCACCCCTGCCGGACCGCCTGCCCGCGCCCACCGCCCCCGCGGCCCGCGACTTCGGCACGCAGTGCACGGGCAGCAGGCTCAGCCCCCACCCGCCGGCCGCCACCGCCCCCTCGAAGGCCCCCGCGTCCGGCGCGAACATGAGCCGCAGCAGCCCCCACCACCACAGCGCCCCGAAGGCCACAGCAGGTATCCACCGCACGGCCCGCCACGCCAAGAGGCCACCTCCTGTCAGCTGCCGGATCAAGGAAAAATCCCCTTCACCATGGCACGAATGCCCCGATACGGGCATGTCGAGACGGCCCGTCACCCAGCCCCTCTACAAAACGCCGGGCATTCCAGCCCGGCCGGCGTTTGAGGCCAAAGAACGCGGGGGCGCGGGGGCGGAGCCCCCCCAAACCCCCGCCCACACATAAGCCGCACCCCCGACACGCAAAAGCCCCGGCCACCAACCCGGCCGGGGCTTTCACACACGTATAAGTGACACCTGCGCAACACACGTCACGCGCCGCGAGCTCACGCAGCGACGACGTCCACCGCTTCCGCAGGGGCCTTGATGGTCACCCGTTCCGGCGGGACACCGGCGACGGAGACAGAATTGAGTCGCGGGCGAACCGGTGCGGGCACCGGATCCGTGGCCGCTGCCGACTCGGCCAGCTCGGCGAGAGCGAGCTCGTCGCTCACCTCGCGCATGAGCTCGGACATCCGTACGTCAAGCGCGTCGCAGATAGCGGACAGCAGCTCGGAGGATGCCTCCTTCTGCCCCCGCTCCACCTCGGAGAGATAGCCGAGCGAGACTCGGGCGGACGAGGAGACTTCGCGCAGAGTACGGCCCTGGCGCTGGCGCTGCCGACGCAGCACGTCACCCAGCAGGCGACGGAGCAGAATCATCGGTGGCTCCCTCCTCGGACCGCGTAGCCGCATCCTTCACGCCCCACCGTACCGCCTCGCGCCGCGGCCGTGCGGGGAGCGATGTCGTGTTCACTCAGGGCTGTAAACATCAAAACCCCCCGTAATCTTCCGTATCCTGTGCCCGCTCATTCTCCGTGCGTTCGCTCAAGAGCTGCTCAAGCAGCAGTTCAAGCACACTCTCTACCGTCTTCATACGGATTTCCGAACGGCCGCCGTTCAACCGCAACGCGGCCACTTTCCGGCTAGGAGCGAAACCGGCACCCGCCACTCCGGCCCCGGTCACCGACCCACCACCAGGCCCGCCGGCCCTCTCAGGAGCCCCAGGCCCGCCGGCCCCCTCGGGAGCCCCAGGCCCGCCGGCCCCCTCGGGAGCCCCCGGCCCCTCGACCGCCACGAACACCGTCCCCACCGGCTGCCCGTCCTGCTCGTCCGGCCCGGCGACCCCGGTCGTCGAGATCCCCCAGTCCGCGCCGAGCGCCCGCCGTACCCCCGTCGCCATCTGCTGAGCCACATCGGGATCCACCGCCCCGCGCTCGGCCAGCAGAGTGCCGTCGACGCCGAGCACGTCCCGCTTCAGCTCCGTCGCGTACGACGTCACGGACCCGCGGAAGACGCGCGAGGCCCCAGGAACCGACGTGATCTCGGCGGCCACGAGGCCACCCGTGAGGGACTCGGCGACGGCGAGCGTCTGGCCTCGCTCGGCGAGCAGCCGCAGCGCCACGGCAGCAGGAGCGAGCTCGCCCGCCCCGCCGCCAACCGCTCCGGAAGTCACTGCTCCGCCGCCGCCCCGCGCTCGGCGGCCATGCCCTGCCGGCGCAGGACCACGGCCTGCCTCACGTAGTCGAGTCCGGTGATCACGGTCAGCGCGACCGCCACGGCCATCACCCAGAACCGGAAGGTGGCCAGCGGCCCGACGAGCGCCAGGACGTACATCCCGACGGCCGTGCCCTGCGCGAGGGTCTTCATCTTTCCGCCGCGGCTGGCCGGGATCACCCCGTACCGGATCACCCAGAACCTCAGGAGCGTGATGCCGAGTTCGCGGCCGAGGATCACGCCCGTCACCCACCACGGCAGGTCGCCGAGGCTGGAGAGACAGACGAGCGCCGCCCCCATGATCGCCTTGTCGGCGATGGGGTCGGCGATCTTCCCGAAGTCCGTGACGAGGTTGTACGTACGGGCCAGATGTCCGTCGAACACATCGGTGATCATGGCGACGGCGAAGGCCGCCCAGGCCCACGCGCGCCAGACGGGGTCATAGCCGCCGTCGGCCAGCAGGAGCGCCACGAAACCCGGCACGAGGACGAGCCGGAGCATGGTCAGGATGTTCGCGATGTTCCACAGGCTGGCCTGGTTGACGGCCGCAGCGCCCAGCTTGCCGCCGGGCGCCGGCTTACCGGTACCGCCCGCGGCGGAGGCCGGGACTCCGGTCATCTGGCCGCCTCCTCAGCACTCTCCAGCGGTTCGGCGACCAGGTCGACGCCCTGAGTGCCGATCACCTTCGCCTCGACCATACGGCCGACGGTCAGACCCTCGCCGCTCGTGAGCAGCACCTGTCCGTCCGTCTCGGGCGCCTGGTGGGCGGCGCGGCCGATGGCGCCGTCCTCGTCGTCGATGGACTCGACGAGCACGTGGACCGTCTCCCCGACGCGCTCCTCGGCGCGCTGCGAGACCAGCTCCTCGGCTAGCCGGGACACACGCGCGAGGCGCTCGGCGACGACGTCCTCGTCGAGCTTGTGCTCGTACGTGGCGGCTTCCGTGCCCTCCTCGTCGGAGTACCCGAAGACGCCGATGGCGTCGAGACGGGCGCCGGTGAGGAAACGCTCCAGCTCGGCCAGGTCCTCCTCGGTCTCGCCGGGGAAGCCGACGATGAAGTTGGACCGGACGCCGGCCTGGGGCGCCTTGTCGCGGATCGTGGCGAGCAGGTCGAGGAAGCGGTCGGTGTCACCGAAGCGCCGCATCGAGCGCAGCACGGAGTGCGACGAGTGCTGGAAGGAGAGGTCGAAGTACGGGACGACCTTGTCGGTGCCCGTCAGGACGTCGATGAGGCCGGGACGCATCTCGGCGGGCTGCAGGTAACTGACGCGGACCCGCTCGATCCCGTCGACGGCCGCCAGCTCGGGCAGCAGCGTCTCCAGGAGCCGGATGTCGCCGAGGTCCTTGCCGTACGAGGTGTTGTTCTCGGAGACGAGCATGACCTCCTTGACGCCCTGCTCGGCCAGCCAGCGCGTCTCACCGAGCACGTCGCTGGGGCGGCGAGAGATGAAGGAGCCGCGGAAGGAGGGGATCGCGCAGAACGAGCAGCGGCGGTCGCAGCCGGACGCGAGCTTCACCGAGGCGACGGGGTTCGACCCGAGGCGGCGGCGCAGCGGGGCGCGCGGACCGGACGCGGGCGCGACGCCCTCGGGCAGGTCCACGGGCGCGTGTCCCGGGAGGGCGACCTCGGCGCCGGCGGTCTGGCGCTCGGCCGGGGTGATCGGCAGGAGCTTGCGCCGGTCGCGCGGGGTGTGGGAGGCGTGGATACCGCCGTTGAGGATGGTCTGGAGGCGGTCGGAGATGTCGGCGTAGTCGTCGAAGCCGAGGACTCCGTCGGCCTCGGGGAGGGCTTCCGCCAGCTCCTTGCCGTACCGCTCGGCCATGCAGCCGACGGCCACGACGGCCTGGGTTCTGCCATGACCCTTGAGGTCATTGGCTTCGAGAAGGGCGTCGACGGAGTCCTTCTTGGCGGCTTCGACGAAGCCACAGGTGTTGACTACGGCGACGTCTGCGGCCTCGGCGTCCTCGACGAGCTCCCAGCCGTCCGCCTCCAAGCGGCCTGCGAGCTCCTCCGAGTCCACCTCGTTACGGGCGCAGCCAAGAGTGACAAGGGCGACGGTACGGCGTTCGGGCATGGGCTCAAGACTACTTGTTCCCACGGACAGCCCCGGCCGGGAGGGTTACCCGGGGATCACCGCCGGGCAACCTCCCGCTCATCCGACCTCGGGATCGCCCTTGGTGTAGGTGAGCCGCTCGACCTGTCCGGGCTGGAACTCGTTGGATACCTGCTTGCCGTTCACGTACAGCTGGATGGCGCCCGCGTCGCCGAGGACGAGGTCCACCTTCTGGCTGTCCTGGAAGGTCTTCGACTGGCCCTGCTCGAGCAGGCCGTCGAACATGATCCGTCCGTTGTGGTCCTTCGCGGAGATCCAGCTGCGGCCGTTCGCCGCGTTGATCTTGACGGTGACCTTGTCCCGGGGCGCGGCGGCGATGGCGCTGTCGGACGGGTCGGCCTTGGGCTGCTTGGTGGGCTTGTGGGTCGGCTTGGGCTTCGGCTTGGCGGTCGCGGACGGGGCGCCCTCGGCTGCCTTCTTGTCGGTGCTGCCGTTGTCGCCGCCGAACGCGGTGAAGCCGACGAAGCCGATCACGATGACGATCGCGGCGACCATGGCCGCCGTCCAGTTCGGCCGGCGCCGGTCGGACCGGATGCGCTCGGCCTCGAACAGGGGCTTGGCCGGCGTCGGCGCGGACTGCCCGCCGTGCGCGTCGGCGTACTGCGCGAGGAGCGGGGCGGGGTCGACGCCGACGGCGCGCGCGATGGTCCTGATGTGGCCGCGGGCGTACACGTCGCCGCCGCACCGGGAGAAGTCGTCCTCCTCGATCGCGTGCACGATGGGGATGCGCACCCGGGTGGAGGTACTGACTTCGTCGACGGTCAGCCCCGCGTCGACACGTGCCTGCCTCAGGACGGTGCCGATCGAGGGACGGTCGTCCGAGGGCGCGGTCGCCTGCCCGTCGGCCGGCGGGGGCGTCGGGTCGAGGTCATCCGAAGGACGGTCGTCTTCAGGGGAGTTGCCGATGGACACGGGTGCGCCTTTCGAGCGTGTAACCACCTGCCGGAGGTTCAGTCTAGGGGGGGTGCGAAAGGGTCGGGCAACCGGGCGGTCAGACTTTGTACGCCATCGGTATGGCCGCGTGAAACAGCCGGTCACCCTGTAGTCGGGGCATCGTTCTGTCCCCTCCCTCAACTTGACGTACGACGAAGAGAAACGGTTGCTCCGCACTCCCTTACGAGTGAGCGTCGGGCGGGGAGTACGAGGCGTGCGTTCGGCCATCAGGGGGCGCGTGTTGCGAAACCGCGCGCCTCATGATTGAGCTTCCCCGCGGATCACCGCAAGCACTCCATCGAGTTCGTCGGGTTTGACCAGAACGTCACGCGCCTTGGAGCCCTCGCTGGGCCCGACGATGTTCCGCGACTCCATGAGGTCCATGAGGCGCCCGGCCTTCGCGAAACCGACGCGCAGCTTGCGCTGGAGCATCGACGTGGACCCGAACTGCGTGGAGACGACCAGCTCGGCGGCCTGGCACAGCAGGTCGAGGTCGTCGCCGATGTCCTCGTCGATCTCCTTCTTCTGCTTGGTCCCGACGGTGACGTCGTCCCGGAAGACGGGCGCCATCTGGTCCTTGCAGTGCTGGACGACGGCGTGGATCTCGTCCTCGGTGACGAACGCGCCCTGCATACGGGTCGGCTTGTTCGCGCCCATCGGCAGGAAGAGCCCGTCGCCCTTGCCGATCAGTTTCTCGGCGCCCGGCTGGTCGAGGATGACGCGGCTGTCGGCGAGCGAGGACGTGGCGAAGGCCAGCCGCGAGGGGACGTTGGCCTTGATGAGTCCGGTCACGACGTCGACGGAAGGGCGCTGGGTGGCGAGCACGAGGTGGATGCCGGCCGCGCGTGCGAGCTGCGTGATCCTCACGATCGAGTCCTCGACGTCCCGCGGCGCGACCATCATGAGGTCCGCCAGCTCGTCGACGATCACCAGCAGATACGGGTACGTCTTCAGCTCACGCTCGCTGCCCTCGGGCGTCTTGAGCTTGCCGTCGCGGATGGCCTGGTTGAAGTCGTCGATGTGCCGGTACCCGAACGCCGCGAGGTCGTCGTAGCGCAGATCCATCTCGCGTACGACCCACTGCAGCGCCTCGGCGGCCCGCTTGGGGTTGGTGATGATCGGCGTGATCAGGTGCGGGATGCCCTCGTACGCGGTCAGCTCGACGCGCTTGGGGTCGACGAGGACCATGCGGACGTCCTCGGGCGTGGCCCGGCACATGATCGACGTGATCAGGCAGTTGATGCACGAGGACTTACCCGAGCCGGTGGCACCGGCGACGAGGATGTGCGGCATCTTCGCCATGTTGGCCATGACGTAGCCGCCCTCGACGTCCTTGCCGAGCGCGACGAGCATCGGGTGGTCGTCCTCGGCGGCGTCGGCGAGGCGCAGCACGTCGCCCACGTTGACCATCTCGCGGTCGGTGTTCGGGATCTCGATGCCGACGGCGGACTTGCCGGGGATGGGCGAGATGATCCGGACGTCCGGGGACGCGACGGCGTACGCGATGTTCTTGGCGAGCGCCGTGATCTTCTCGACCTTCACGGCGGGGCCGAGTTCGATCTCGTAGCGGGTGACCGTCGGGCCGCGCGTGAAGCCGGTGACGGCGGCGTCGACCTTGAACTCCGTGAACACGTTCGTCAGGGCGTCCACGACGGCGTCGTTGGCCGCGCTGCGCGACTTGCCGGGGCCGCCGCGCTCCAGGAGGTCGAGCGACGGCAGGGAGTACGTGATGTCGCCGGCGAGCTGGAGCTGTTCGGCGCGCGGCGGCAGGTCCCTCATCGAGTCGGGCGCGGACTTGGTCAGGTCGGGCACGCCGGACTTCACCGGTGCGGGCTCGGGGGCCTTGGCCGTCTCCTTGGCCAGGGTCTTGGCCCGCGCGGTCGGCACCGGAGCCGTGCGCTCCGGCTCGCTCCCGCGGTCGGTGGTGCCGATCTTCTGCGTGAGATCGGCGACGAGCGGCGACGGCGGCATCCCGTGCAGCACAGCCCCGTCGAGCGCCGCGGCGGCGGCCGCGGCCACGTCGACCGCGTCCATGGGCCGCTCCTGGACAGGCTGCACAGGCGTACGCCGGGGCTTGCGCCGCTGTGAGAGCGCCTCCTGCTCCGCGTGGTCCGGGTCGTAGCCCTCGGCGTCAATGGCGGCCCGCCGGGAGCGGACGGGCCGCGCCGCGCGCCACTCCTCGTCGTACCCCTCGTCCTCCGCGTCCGCCCCGAACACCTCGTCCCCCACATGCGGGTGGACGATGCCGAGCTTCATGCCGAGCAGGCGCAGCCGCTGTGGGATCGCGTTGACGGGCGTCGCCGTGACGACGAGCAGCCCGAAGACGGTGAGCAGTACGAGGAGCGGCACCGCGAGCACGTCGCCCATGGTGAAGGTGAGCGGGGCGGACGCGCCCCAGCCGATGAGTCCCCCGGCGTCCCTCAGCGCCTGCATACCGTCACTGCGGGCGGGCGCGCCGCACGCGATGTGGACCTGGCCGAGGACGCCGATGACGAGGGCGGACAGGCCGATCACGATCCGACCGTTCGCCTCGGGCTGCTCGGGGTGCCGGATGAGCCGGACGGCGATGCCGCCGAGCAGCAGCGGTACGAGCAGGTCGAGTCGGCCGAAGGCGCCCGTGATCAGCATCTCCACCAGATCGCCGACGGGCCCGCGCAGGTTCGACCAGGTGCCCGCCGCGATGATCAGCGCCAGGCCGAGGAGCAGCAGCGCGAGGCCGTCCTTGCGGTGTGCCGGGTCGAGGCCCTTGGCGCCACGCCCTATACCGCGGAACATCGCGCCCACGCTGTGCGCGACACCGAGCCAGAGCGCGCGGGCGAGCCGGTACACGCCCCCGGTGGGGCTGGGCGCCGGCGGGGGTGCGGGCTTCTTCGCCGCGGCCTTCTTGGCGGGCGCCCGCTTCGCCGGCGGCTTCTTCGCCGCGGCTTTCCTGGCAGGGGCCTTCTTCGCCGGAGCCTTGGATGGCGCGGCCGCCTTCTTCGCGGGCGACTTCTTGGCTGCGGGACGTGAGGCCATGGATGTGAGGTTACCGGTGGAGGCCACGGCGGACACGTGTGCCCACGGCTTCACCCGTCCGTGTCGCGGATCGGCCCGCTCCGAGGTGACGCTCCCTCAGAAGAGGTGACGCTTCCTCAAAAAGCGGGCCGCTGCCGGGCTCTGGTCGGCTTCCGCTCAGAAGAGGGCCGCTGCCCCGTTCCGCTCGGCTTCCGCTCAGTTCTGCGACGGCAGGGTCGGAGCCCCGCTGCCGGTGCCGGGCTCCAGGGCGTCGAGAGCGCGGCGCAGTCCGGTCAGCTTGCGTTCGAGGTGGGCGGCCGTGGCGACGGCCGCCGCGTCCGCCGATTCGTCGTCGAGCTGCTTCGAGAGCGCTTCCGCCTGCTCCTCAACGGCCGCGAGCCGCGCGGAGAGTTCGGCGAGCAGACCGGCCGGCTCCCTGGGGTCGCCGACGGCGGACTTCCCGTTGCCCTCGAGCTGGAGCCGCAGCAGGGCTGCCTGCTCCCGCAGTTGGCAGTTCTTCATGTACAGCTCGACGAAGACGGAGACCTTCGCGCGCAGGACCCACGGGTCGAACGGCTTCGAGATGTAGTCCACCGCGCCGGCCGCGTACCCACGGAACGTGTGGTGCGGGCCGTGGTTGATCGCGGTGAGGAAAATGATCGGGATGTCCCGTGTCCGCTCACGGCGTTTGATGTGCGCGGCGGTTTCGAAACCGTCCATTCCCGGCATCTGGACATCCAGCAGAATGACCGCGAAATCGTCCGTGAGCAGTGCTTTGAGCGCTTCCTCCCCGGACGATGCCCGCACCAGTGTCTGATCGAGCGCGGAGAGGATGGCCTCCAGCGCCAGCAGATTCTCCGGCCGGTCATCGACCAGGAGGATCTTGGCCTTCTGCACCATGGCCCGCCCTCCTCGCCCCGGCATGGGGCCGCCCCTGTCCGCAGGATTTGAGACGGCTCCGGAAGCCGCCCCAGGCAACGACTCCCTTGCGCCGCCCGTCCTTGTGCCGGTCATGGTAGCCGCACCCCGCCTGTCGCCACACCCTGTCACCGCGATGTCACCGTGCCCGTAGCAGAAACGCGGGGCGAGACCGAAAGGTTCCCCGCACACGGCGTTTCTACACGGCTTCGGCCACGTTCAGTCAGCAACTGCGCGGCAATACACCTTTACCCGGTCACTCCCCGCTCATCCACTGCTCCATCACCGTCAGCAGATGATCGGGATCGACCGGCTTCGTCACGTAGTCGGAGGCACCCGACTCGATGGCCTTCTCCCGGTCGCCCTTCATGGCCTTCGCCGTCAGCGCGATGATCGGCAGACCCGCGAACTGCGGCATCCGGCGGATCGCCGTCGTCGTCGCGTAGCCGTCCATCTCCGGCATCATGATGTCCATCAGGACGACCGTCACGTCGTCGTGCTGCTCCAGGACCTCGATGCCCTCGCGGCCGTTCTCCGCGTACAGCACGGACAGGCCGTGCTGCTCCAGGACGCTGGTGAGCGCGAACACGTTACGGATGTCGTCGTCGACGATGAGCACCTTCTCGCCGCCGAAGTGATACGTCGGCCGCTCCAGCGGTGCCCCTTCCTGACCGGTCCACTGCTCCGGCGCGCGGTCCTGCGCGGGCGGCACCTGGCTCGGCCGGCCGGGCAGCGCCAGCCGCTGCTCGGGCGGGGTCACCGCCTTGCGACGCCGCCGGAACAGCGCGGCCGGACCGTTCTGCGTGTCCTGGTACGACCTGACCTCGGGCGGCATCGACGCCTCGGGCGCCGGGGTGCCCTCCACGGGCGTGCGGCGCCGGCCCGGCTCGATGGTGGGCGCGAGCTGCGGGTAGCCCTGGGGCGGCAGTTCGCTCGGGTGCAGCGGCAGGTACAGCGTGAACGTGGAGCCGCGTCCCGGCTCGCTCTGCGCGTGGATCTCGCCGCCGAGCAGCCGCGCGATCTCACGGCTGATGGACAGGCCGAGGCCCGTACCGCCGTACTTCCGGCTCGTCGTGCCGTCGGCCTGCTTGAAGGCCTCGAAGATCACCCGCATCTTGCTGGACGCGATGCCGATGCCGGTGTCGGTCACCGAGAAGGCGATGAGGTCGCCGTCAGCCTCCCGCAGCGAGCCCGCCTCCAGCAGCTGCTCGCGGATGGCGTCGGGCACGTCCGCGCCCGCCGGCCTGATGACCAGCTCGACCGCTCCGGAGTCGGTGAACTTGACCGCGTTGGACAGCAGGTTGCGCAGCACCTGGAGCAGCCGCTGCTCGTCCGTGTGGAGCGTCGCCGGGAGCTCGGGAGAGACCCGTACGGAGAAGTCCAGGCCCTTCTCCGCGGTGAGCGGGCGGAACGTGGCCTCCACGTAGTCGACGAGCTGTACGAGGGCGATGCGCGTCGGCGACACATCCATCTTGCCCGCCTCGACCTTGGACAGGTCGAGGATGTCGTTGATCAGCTGGAGCAGGTCGGAACCCGCGCCGTGGATCGTCTCGGCGAACTCGACCTGCTTCGGCGTCAGGTTCGAGTCCGCGTTGTCGGCGAGCAACTTGGCGAGGATCAGCAGGGAGTTGAGCGGTGTCCGCAGCTCGTGGGACATGTTCGCCAGGAACTCGGACTTGTACCGCATGGAGACCGCGAGCTGTTCGGCACGCTCCTCCAGGACCTGCCGGGCCTCTTCGATCTCGGTGTTCTTGACCTCGATGTCGCGGTTCTGCTGGGCCAGCAGCTCGGCCTTCTCCTCCAGCTCCGCGTTGGACGCCTGGAGGGCCTTCTGCCGGTTCTCCAACTCGGCCGAACGCTCCCGCAGTTGCTCGGTCAGCTCCTGCGACTGCTTGAGCAGCACCTCCGTCTTCGTGTTGACGGAGATGGTGTTCACGCTCGTCGCGATCATCTCGGCGATCTGGTTCAGGAAGTCCTTCTGGATCTGCGTGAACGGCTGGAACGTCGCCAGCTCGATCACTCCCAGGACCGTGCCCTCGAAGAGCACCGGCAGCACGATGACGTGCGCGGGCGGCGCCTCGCCGAGGCCGGAGGCGATCTTCAGATAGCCCTGCGGCACGTTCTCCACGAGGATCGTGCGCCGCTCCTGGGCCGCCGTCCCGATGAGCGTCTCACCGGGCCGGAAGGACGTCGGCATGGACCCCATCGAGTACCCGTAACTCCCGAGCATCCGCAGCTCGTACGCGTCCTCCTCGGGCGCGCCGCCCGTCTCCGCCTCGTCCGTCGGCAGCGCCAGGAAGAACGCGCCGTGCTGGGCTGAGACGACCGGGGTCAGCTCGCTCATGATCAGCGAGGCCACGTCCGCCAGGTCGCGGCGGCCCTGCATGAGGCCGGAGATACGGGCCAGGTTGCCCTTCAGCCAGTCCTGCTCCTCGTTCGCGACCGTGGTGTCGCGCAGGTTGGAGATCATCTTGTTGATGTTGTCCTGGAGGGCCTGGATCTCGCCCGCCGCGTCCACGTCGATCTTGAGGTTCAGGTCACCGCGGGTCACCGCCGTGGCGACGGCCGCGATGGCGCGCACCTGACGGGTCAGGTTCCCGGCCATCTCGTTCACGGACTCGGTGAGGTCGCGCCACGTGCCGTCGACGTCACGCACGCGCGCCTGGCCGCCCAACTGGCCCTCGGTACCCACCTCGCGGGCCACCCGGGTGACCTGCTCGGCGAACGACGACAATTGGTCGACCATCGTGTTGATCGTCGTCTTCAGTTCGAGGATCTCGCCGCGGGCGTCGATGTCGATCTTCTTGGTCAGGTCGCCCTTGGCGATGGCCGTCGTGACCATCGCGATGTTGCGCACCTGTCCGGTCAGGTTCGACGCCATGCCGTTCACGGACTCGGTGAGGTCCTTCCACGTACCGGAGACTCCCGGGACGCGGGCCTGGCCGCCGAGGATGCCGTCGGTGCCCACCTCGCGGGCCACCCGGGTCACCTGGTCGGCGAACGAACTCAGCGTCGTCACCATGGTGTTGACCGTGTCCGCGAGCTGCGCGACCTCGCCGCGCGCCTCGACGGTGACCTTCTTCGTCAGGTCACCGTTGGCCACCGCCGCCGCGACCTGAGAGATGTTCCGCACCTGACTGGTCAGGTTGTTGGCCATCAGGTTTACGTTGTCGCTGAGGTCCTTCCAGATGCCCGTGACGCCTCGTACGCGCGCCTGGCCGCCCAACTGGCCCTCGGTGCCCACCTCTCGGGCCACCCGGGTCACCTGCTCGGCGAACGACGACAATTGGTCGACCATCGTGTTCACGGTCGTGACGAGTTCGAGGATCTCGCCCTTCGCGTCGACGGTGATCTTCTTGGACAGGTCGCCGCGGGCCACGGCCGTGGTGACCTCGGCGATGTTGCGCACCTGGAGGGTCAGGTTGTTGGCCATGCCGTTCACGGACTGCGTGAGGTCCTTCCAGGTGCCGGAGACACCCTGGACCTCGGCCTGCCCGCCGAGGATGCCCTCCGTACCCACCTCGCGGGACACCCGCGTGACCTGCTCGGCGAAGTTCGAGAGCTGGTCGACCATCGTGTTGAGGGTGTTCTTCAGCTCGAGGATCTCGCCGCGCGCGTCCACGTCGATCTTCTGCGACAGGTCACCCCGCGCCACCGCCGTGGCGACCTGCGCGATGTTGCGCACCTGAGCCGTGAGGTTGCCGGCCATGCCGTTCACGGAGTCGGTCAGGTCACGCCACACACCGGCGACGCCGGGCACCTGCGCCTGCCCGCCGAGACGGCCCTCCGTACCCACCTCGCGGGCCACGCGGGTCACCTGGTCGGCGAACGCGGAGAGCTGGTCGACCATCGTGTTGATGGTGTTCTTCAGCTCCAGGATCTCGCCGCGCGCGTCCACGTCGATCTTCTGCGACAGGTCACCCCGCGCCACCGCCGTCGTCACCTGGGCGATCTGCCGCACCTGTGAAGTCAGGTTCCCCGCCATGAAGTTGACGGAGTCCGTGAGTTCCTTCCAGGTCCCGGACACACCGTCGACGCGCGCCTGACCGCCGAGGCGGCCCTCCGTACCCACGTCACGCGCCATACGAGTCACCTGGTCGGCGAAGCTCGACAGCTGGTCCACCATCGTGTTCACGGTGTTCTTCAGCTGGAGCATCTCGCCGGACACGTCGACGGTGACCTTCTGCGACAGGTCACCGTTGGCGACCGCCGTCGTCACCTGCGCGATGTTGCGCACCTGGCCCGTCAGGTTGCGGAAGGCCGTGTTGACGGAGTCCGTCAGGTCCTTCCACGTACCGGCCGCGCCCTGCACCTGCGCCTGGCCGCCCAGCTCGCCCTCGACACCGATCTCCCGTGCCACACGCGTCACTTCGGAACCGAACGCGGAGAGCTGGTCGACCATCGTGTTGACGGTGTTCTTCAGTTCGAGCATCTCGCCCGCGACGTCGACGGTGACCTTCTGTGACAGGTCACCGTTCGCCACCGCCGTCGTGACGGTCGCGATGTCACGCACCTGGGTGGTCAGGTTCCGGAAGACCGTGTTCACCGAATCGGTGAGGTCCTTCCACGTTCCCGCCGCACCCGGCACGTTCGCCTGACCGCCGAGCCGTCCCTCGGCACCGACTTCGTTGGCCACGCGCGTGACCTCGTCGGCGAAGGTGCGCAGCGTCTCGGTCATCTGATTGATCGTCTCGGCGAGCTGGGCGACCTCGCCACGTGCCGACACGGTCACCTTCTGCGACAGGTCACCACTCGCGACGGCCGTCGTGACCTGGGCGATTCCACGCACCTGGGCCGTCAGGTTGCCCGCCATAAGATTCACGGAATCGGTGAGGTCTTTCCACACACCCGCCACACCAGGCACCTGTGCCTGGCCGCCGAGCTCGCCCTCCGTACCCACCTCGCGGGCCACACGCGTGACCTCGGAGGAGAACGACGACAGCTGATCCACCATCGTGTTCACGGTGTTCTTCAGCTCGAGCATCTCGCCCGCGACGTGGACCGTGACCTTCCGCGACAGGTCGCCCTTGGCCACGGCGGTCGTGACGAGCGCGATGTCACGCACCTGAGCCGTCAGCCGGTACGCCATCGTGTTGACCGAGTCCGTGAGGTCCTTCCACGAACCGGACATCCCGCGCACCCGGGCCTGACCACCGAGCTTGCCCTCCGTGCCCACCTCACTGGCCACACGCGTGACCTCGTCGGTGAACGTAGACAGCTGATCGACCAGGTTGTTGACCGTACGCCCGACCTTCAGGAACTCGCCCCGCAGCGGATGACCGGCCCCTTCGGGCACCTGCGACCGCAGCTCCATACGCGGCGAAAGATCACCCTCCGCAACCGCCGTGAGTACCCGCCCGACCTCGGAAACAGGCCGCACCAGGTCGTCGACCAGGGCATTCGACGCGTTGATCGCCGCCGCCCACGAACCCTCGCAGGCACCCGTCTCGAGACGCTCCGTGAGCTTCCCCTCGCGCCCGACCATGCGCCGCACCCGCGACATCTCGCCGGTGAGGTGCAGATTCCGGTCCGCGACCTCGTTGAAGACCGCCGCGATCTCGGCCATGAGGCCGTCTCCGGACACCGTGAGGCGCTTGCGGAAGTTTCCGTCCCGCATGGCCGCCAGGCCCGCGAGAAGTCTGTTCAGGGCAGCGGTGTCCACCGCCGTGGTCCCGCTGCGCGGTTTGCGCTGCTTGGTCGGGGACTGACCGCCCTTTGCGCGCGTATTCGTGCCTCGCGACGCTGCGCCAGACTCCACTGTGTCCCTCCCGCAAGGGTCGGCCGTACTGCTCGGATTGCTCGGGTTCTCTTCGGAAGCCTGCCCAGTGTTTCACCCTGTCGGAACCAGGCCATAACAGTTCGGCAGCTTCGCACACCGTCCGCACACCCTCCGGACGGAAAACACCGGCGACCGGCCACCGCACGGACGGCGAAGGTAAGTAACCTTGGCAGCGGCTGTCCACCCGCCCCGGTCCGCCCGGCCAGGGCGGTGGCACGAGGACGACGGGCATCGGCATCGGAGGGGGCAGGCTCGCCATGAGTTCGGGAGACCTGGGCGTCGACACTCGTACGACTGAGACTGGGAGTTCTGTGATCACCGCGCGCGCGGCTGCCACCTTCGAACCCGTCGGGCGGTCCGTCGCGACCGCCCGCGCCTTTGTGCGCGACACCCTCCAGGGCTGGGGCTTCCCGGACATCATCGACGACGCGGTCGTCCTCACCAGTGAACTCGTGACGAACGCCGTGGTGCACGCCGGCACGTCCGCCGAAGTCCTGGTGCTGCGTACGGACGACGGCGTACGCATCGAGGTCTCCGACCGCTACCCCGAACGCGAGATTCCGCTCCAGCACTCCGCGGTCCACATGAGCAGCCCCGACCGCGAGGGCGGCCGCGGCCTCCAGCTGTGCGCGGCCCTCGCCACCCGCTGGGGCGTCGACTACACGCCGACGCACAAACTCGTCTGGTTCCAACTCGCCCTTCCCCAGCGCTCGGTGGGCACCCGCACCGCGGGCCCCGCCCTCCCCGCCGACCTCCTTCCACTGGCCGCCGACGGCAGAGTGCGGGTCGCCGTCGTCCAGATCGACCGCACCGGAGCCGTCTCGGCCTGGAGCGAGGACGCGGAAAACCTCTTCGGATACGTCGCCGATCAGGTCGTCGGCAAACCTCTCACCGACTTCGCGGCCTGGCCGCACACCCCCGGCACGAGCACGGGCATCGCCGAAGCCCTCCAACTCTCGCGCTGGGAGGGCAGCTACGGCATCCGCGGCGCAAGCGGCCGTGTGACGCCCGTCTACGCATCCCACCTCCGCGTCCGCGACGCCGAAGGCGAGCCGTCCACGGTCTGCCTCCTCGTACGCGACCACGAACGCGCCGTCCTGCAGACCCCGTTGCGCGGCCACACCGCCCCGGACAGCGGCACACTCACCGAGGGCAGCGCCACCGACCCGTTCGAGGTCTTCATCGGCTCACCCGCCCCCGACGACCTCGACAGCCTCCTCCAGCGCACGGTCGAGCGCGCCCGCGACATGCTCGACGGCGACTCCGCCTTCCTGCTCCTCGCGACCGACGACGAGACCGAGCTGGAGGTCCGCGCCTCCACCGGCCTCCCCTCGGCCCGCCAGCGCTTCGCCCGCGTCCCCGTCGAGGTGGGCCCCGGCCGCTACGGCTCGGCCCGAATGCCGGCCGTCCACGAGGACCTCACGGTCGTCCCCGGCGCCGTCCCGCTCCTCAACGGCACGGGAATGCGCTCGGTCGTCACCGTCCCGCTCAAGGTCGAGGGCCGCCTCACCGGCTCCCTCGGCGTCGCCGCCGAGGCACCCGACCGGTACTCGAACGAGGAGGCCCTGCGCCTCCAGTTCGCCGCCGACCGCATCGCCCTGGCCGTCGAGTCGGCCCGCCTCGGCGAACTCGAAAAGCTCCGCCGCGGCTCCCTCAGCTTCCTCGTCGAGGCGTCCGACCTCCTGGCCGGCACCCTCGACCGCGACCAGACCCTGGCCCTCATGGCCCAGATGACGGTCCCCACCCTCGCCACCTGGTGCGCCGTCTACACGATCGCCGACCAGTCCTCGGAGCCGTACCTCTCCTACGTACTGCACGAGGACGAGGAGCGCATCGACGGCCTCAAGGCGCTCCTCTCCAAGATCGCCCCGCCGGACCCGGTCCCGACCCCAGGAGCCCGCGTCTGGGCCGCGCCCTCCGAGGCCGCCCACCAGGCGGCGCTGCGCGCCTCCAAGCGCAGCCTGGGCCTCGGCGCCCCCACGAGCGTCAGCTCCGGCATCGGCACGACCCTCGCCACGGCCGCGGCGGTCGGCGGCGAGACCGTCGTCCTCCCCCTGGTGGCCCGCAACCGCGTCATCGGGATGCTCACGCTCGGCAAGCCGGCCGACGAACACTTCCGCCAGGAAATCCTGGAACTGGCCGAGGACTTGAGCCGCCGCGCGGCCCTCGCCCTCGACAACGCACGGCTCTACTCGGAGCGCATGGCGATCAGCCAGTCCCTCCAGCGCAGCCTGCTCCCTCCGGGGCTCCCGCACATCCCGGGCGTCGAGGTCGAGGTCATCTACCGCGCCGCCGGCGAGGGCAACGAGGTGGGCGGCGACTTCTACGACCTCTTCCCCATCGGCAACGGCGCGTACGGCTTCGCCATCGGCGACGTCTGCGGCACGGGCCCGGAGGCCGCCGCGGTCACCGGCCTGGCCCGCCACGCCCTCCGCCTCCTCGCCCGCGAGGGCTACGGCGGCCCCGCCGTCCTGGAACGCCTGAACGCCGCGATCCTCGACGAAGGCGCCCGCAGCCGCTTCCTCACGCTCCTCTACGGCGAGTTGTGGCCGCAGGAGGACGGCTCGGCGGTCCTCAAGATGGTCTGCGCCGGCCACCCGCTCCCCCTGCGCCTGCGCCAGGACGGCACCGTCGAGCCGTACGCGGAGCCGCAACCGCTCCTCGGCGTCATGGAGGACCTGGAGCTCTACGAGCAGACGATGACGCTCGACCCGGGCGACGTCCTCCTCTGCGTCACGGACGGCATCACCGAGCGCCGCGAAGGTACGCGCATGTTGGGCGACGACGGCCTCGCGGACGTCCTGACGACGTGCACGGGTCTCACGGCCGGCGCGGTCGCGGCCCGCATCATGCGCGCCGTCGAGCGTTTCGCCTCTGACGCCCCGTCGGACGACATGGCCATCCTGACGATGCGCGTCCCCGAGCTGCACACGGACTGACGGTTCCCGGGGCGTGCGCGCCCCGGGAAAGCCCGCTGCAACAACGCAAAAGGCCCCCGCCCGAAAGGGCGGAGGCCTTTATCTCTGAGCCCCCAAGCGGAATCGAACCGCTGACCTTCTCCTTACCATGGAGACGCTCTACCGACTGAGCTATAGGGGCCTGTCGCTTTCCCGGGGTTTCCCCCGCGGCAACGAAATTAAGCATACCCGAACTTGAGACCGGATCGAACCGCCCCGCCCGCGCTTCAGAAAGCCGGCTGGAGCAACCCGCCGAGCGCATTGCACGCGGACACAAGCTTGTGTACCTCGCGCTTCGTCAGCGAAGCACTGACGGGCAGCGCCAGCGTCTCGTCAGCGGCCCGCTCCGTCTCCGGCAGCGCGACATCACGCCGGAACCGCGGCAGCCGGTGCACGGGCGTCTTCACCGGCACCCGGCAGTCAATTCCCCTGGCCCGTACGGCATGTGCGAAGGCGTCCCGGTCCGGCCGCCCGTTCCCGGGCACCCGCACGACGTACTGCTGATAGCTGTGCCGATCGCTCCCGAGCGGCGTCCGCACCCCGCTGAGCCGCGCATTCAGATACCCGGCGTACGCCCGCCGCTGCGCGACCCCGTCATGCGGCTGCTCCGACTCCCCGTGCTCAAGAACCAGCAGCCCCCGCCGCACCCCGATCTCCCGCAACCTCGCCACATCAGCGGGCTGCCCGAAACGGTGTACGGCGATGATCCCTGCGGTACGCACGGTGACCCCGGCCTCGACCGAACTCGGGTCAAGGCAGTACGTGTCGGGGTCGATATCCGCGAACACCGGCCTGGCACCGGTCAGTTCGACGGCCTCGGCGACCTCGACGTTCCCGTAGGCGGGCACGATGACCTCGTCACCGGCACCGATGCCGGCGGCTCTCAGCATTGCAACTGTTGCCATGACACGGGATATTGGCCGCGCAACGTGAACGACAAGTGTCGCAAAACAAAAAAGAGCTGGTCCCTGAACCGAAGTTCAGGGACCAGCTCTTTTCTTAAATTTAGTTCGGCGGCGTCCTACTCTCCCACAGGGTCCCCCCTGCAGTACCATCGGCGCTGTGAGGCTTAGCTTCCGGGTTCGGAATGTAACCGGGCGTTTCCCTCACGCTATGACCACCGAAACACTATGAAACTGTCAACCGCACCGTACGTGACCTGTACGGGGTTGTTCGTGGTTTCAGAACCAACACAGTGGACGCGAGCAACTGAGGACAAGCCCTCGGCCTATTAGTACCAGTCACCTCCACCCGTTACCGGGCTTCCAGATCTGGCCTATCAAC
>NZ_JBEYYB010000003.1:0-494249 GCF_040645335.1 Streptomyces sp. NPDC046821
GGAGGAGATATCCGCGAAGCGGCCCCCGCGGGGGCCGCTTCGCGGATATCTCCTCCAAAGCCCACGGGCCTGTTACTGGGGGTGTCTGCCGCCTAGCGAGTACACAGAGTGATGGCAGGCGGGGTCACCGGCTTGTAGTGTGCCGGGATCCGTAGCGCAACCTGAGGTCGCGGCGGCTATGAGTGGCAGCGGTGAAGCTCCGGGGTGCTGCTGAGGCCATCGACGTACGTGACCTGGAGAACGTGCCGTTGCCGGTCGCCCGGCAGCAGATCGCGCGGGGCAGCGCGGGCGGCATCATGATCAGGACGTCCCCCGGGTGTGCCGGACTCCGTCGACATCATGTTCTTCGACGGTCAGAGCCGATCTGTCGCAGGCCGGTCAGCGGAAGCTGGACAGGATCTTCGCGCGGCCGGCACGGGCGTCTGAGCGGCCGCCATATACCGGGTGGGTGCGGCGGCCGTGGGTGGGATCGGTTCCTGGTTTGAGTCAGTCAGCCCGGAGCAGGGTGTGCAGCTCGGTGGTGTCGATCATGTGGGCCCGTGAGGGAAAGACATGGTGGAGCAGGACGTTGTGGACTTCGGTGTCTGGGTCGGCCACTCCGTCGGACAGGACGTAGAGCTGGTAGTCGCGGTCGGCCGCGTCGATGACGGTGGACAGGACGGCGCCGCTGGTGCTGACGCCGGAGACGACCAGAGTGGTGATGCCGCGCTCGCGTAGTTGCTGGTCGAGGTCGGTGGTGGACATGCCGCCGTAGCGGATCTTGCGCACGACGATGTCGCCGTCCTGGGGAGCCAGGCGCTCGTGGATGGCGGTGGCAGGGTCCTCGTGGTGCATGACGCGGTGTTGGGCCAGCGGGGCGAAGGACTTGTTGGAGGCCGGGATCGCGTCCCAGTCGGCATCGGTGAAGCCGACGCGTACGTAGGCGATGGTGCCGCCATGTGCGCGAACGTCGGCGATGGCCCCTTCCACCCGACCGAGCAGCGCGTTTCGGTCCTCACCTTCGGGCACAAAGGCCAGGATCGCGGGCTGGTAGTCCATGACGAGAAGAGCGGTGTGGGCGGGGTCAAGCGCGGGGGCAGTGTTCACGCGAGTGTTCTCCTTGCTGGTGGTGTGCCTGGTCGACGCGGATACGCGCTGGCGGACCGGCTGCGGCCTGCGGGTGGCAGGTTGTGGTGCCTCATGAGTGGCTGCGGGACAGTTCCGGCTCGTGTTGCGACGTCTGGTCCTGTCGGGGAAGCAGGAGCGGTGTGGTCAGGATGAGCAGTCCTGCGACCGTGAGAGCGGTACGTGGGCTGGTGACGTCGGCGAGTAGCCCGGCGAGTGCGGTGAGGACGGCGATGGACGCCTGCTGGCCGATCGACCAGGCCGACAGGGTGCGGGCGACGAGATGCTTGGGGGTGTGTTCGAGCCGATAGGTGGCGAGCGCCGGGCTGTACAGGCTCATGTTGATGATGATGGCCAGCTCGACGGCCATCACGGTGACGAGTCCGACGACGCCGGGACGGACAAAGGCCAGGCCGATCAGCCAGATGGCGCGCAGGGTGCCGACGGTCCGGAAGACCCAGTGCCGGCCGAAGCGTGCCACGACACGGCGGGCCAGCCGGGAGCCGATGAGTCCGCCGAGGCAGGGGCCGGCGAAGGCGAGGGCGTACTGCCAGGGTGGGAACCCGAGCTGGCGAAGCAGGAGTACGGCCAGCAGCGGCTCGGTGGCCATGATCAGACCGCCGACGAGCATTTGGTTGAGGTAGAGAGGCCGCAGACCGGGGTGGCCCATGATGTGTCGCCAGCCGTCGAACAGTGCGCCCGCCCGGACCGGGCCCTTGTCGGTCGTTCGCGGTGCTTCTTCCTGGCTGCGGATCGCGGTGATGCCCAACGCGGAGAGCAGGTAGCTGAGCGCGTCGGCCACCACGGTCGTGACCGGCCCGAACAGGCCGATCGCCGCCCCGCCCAGCGGTGGCCCCACTGCGATGGAGCTCCAGTTCGTGGACTCGAACCGTGCGTTGGCGACGAGCAGGTCATCCGGTCGGACGAGGGCCTTGAGGTAGGCGCCGCTGGCTGCGTTGAAGGCGATCTTGGCTGCGGCGACCACGGCCGAGACCACGAGCAGTTGGACGAAACTGAGCCATCCGAAGGCGTAGGCGACGGGGATCGTCGCCATGGCCGCAAACCGGGCCAGGTCCATCATGATCATGACCGGGCGCTTGCGCCGGAACTCCACCCACGGCGCGAGCGGCACCGCGATCAGCGCACCCACCGCAGGCCCCACCGCGGACAGCGCGGACACCTCAGCGGGTCCGGCATGCAGCACCAGCACGGCGATCAGCGGCAACGCCCCGAACCCCAGCCCGGACCCATATGCGCTCACCGCATATGACGCCCACAGCCAGCCGAACTGCCGGCCCAACCGTCTCCTGCCCACCATGCTCAGCGCACTCCCCTTGAGGTCCCGAACAAACTGACGTTGACCAATGAGAGATAAGCGGGCAGGACAACAGCAGGTCAAACAACTGCTCCGCCAGCAATCCACAACAATCAGTTGTTCACTAAGGTGGGTCGGCATGGATCTCGAAGCAGTACGTACCTTTGTTGCTGTCGTGGAAGCGGGCCAGTTCCAGAAAGCCGCCGACGACCTGTCGATCACCCAGCAGGCCGTCTCCAAACGCATCGCCACGCTGGAGCGCACCCTCGGCGTGCGCTTGTTCACCCGTGCCGCACGCGGCGCTGAGCTCACCATCGACGGGCAGGCGTTCCTGCCCCACGCACGCGAGCTGCTGCGCGTCGCCGACCGCGCGGGCGCGTCCGTGCGCCCCGGCCGCCGTCCTCTGCGCGTCGACGTGCTCGCCTCGCGCAGCGCGCAGTCGGGCCTGATGCGCGGCTTCCACCGGGCACACCCCGAGATCGACCTAGACGTGATGATGCTGTTCGACATCGAGACGGCCGTCACTGCCATTCGCTCCGGTGCGATCGACGCGTCCTTCCGCGCCGTCGCCGCGCCCGGCCGCCCCCTTCCCGAGGACATCGCCTCCGTCCGGGTGCTCGACGAGCCGCTCCAACTCCTCACCGGCCCGGCCCACGCGCTGGCAGGCGCCCAGTCGGTGACCCTCGCCCAACTCGTCGGACACCGGATCTGGATGCCCGGCATCGCCCCCGGCACCGAGTGGGCCGCCTACTACGACGGCCTCGTCGCCGAGTTCGGCCTCACCATCGAGGCCACCGGCCCCAACTTCGGCACCGACGCCCTCCTCGACACCATCGCCGACACACCAGCCCTTGCCACCTTCATCGGCGAGCCCACCCGCCTCATCTGGCCCGCCGACCACGGCCTGCGCCGCATCCCGGTGACCGACCCGACGCCCGTCTACCCGCACTCGCTCCTCTGGCACCGCGACAACCCCCACCCGGCGCTGGCCACCCTCCGCACCTACCTCGCCGCCACGACGGCCGGCCACGACGCCGCCGGGACCTGGGCACCGGGCTGGGTGATTCCGCGCTGAACGCCCCGCCCCTGCGGGCCAGCCCTGCCCTGCGTAGGCGGTCAACGGCGGTCGTCGCCGGGGGCGAGCAGGCTGGTCAGCTCGGAGATCGCCTCCGGGGAGGGCTTGAGGCAGCGGCGGACGTTCTCCGGCTTCTTGTGCCGGGACTTCGTCATCCTTTGTTCGATGCCGTCAGGCCGGTTGCGACGATGAGGTCGGGGCCGCGCCCCGGACCGCCTTGGCTCAGCCCAGCGCGTCCATCAGGGAGGTGACATAGGTTTCTTTCCTGCTTTCGTCACCAGGCGCCATCGTTCGACCTGCGATGCAGGCATGGCAACCCGACTTTCCTTGAGCCCGTCTGACGCCTGCAGGTCCACGCCCCGGTCACACGACATTCGCGCGTAGGCGCAGGGTGCTGTCATACGGGCCGGGTGGGATGTGGAGGGTGGCGGTGTCGTAGTCGCCGAAGCGGAGCACGTTGTCCCTGCGGTGCGGGCTGAGCGCGGCGATGTCGTCGGGGTTCGGCTCCCAGCCTTGGGTGGTCATCTGCCGCAGTGCATCGGTCATGTCGACGGTGGTGGAGAAGATGATGCTGCTGGCCATCAGGTCGAGGAACTTGACTGCCTTCTCCTGGAGTTCGGGATCGCGGGAGCGCAGGTAGCCGTCGCCGCCGAAGTGCAGCCACTTCGTGTACCCGTTGTAGGCCTCGGCCTTGTTGGTCGCTCTGGTGATCTGCTCCCGAAGTTGTGGATCCGAGAGATAGCGGAGCAGGACGATCGTCCGGACGGCGCGGCCGACCTCGCGGAAGACCTTGTAGATCTGGTTCTTGTGGGAGTGGTTGTTCAAGCGCCGTAGGAGGGTGATGGAGGACACGGCGCCTTCCCGTACCGACAGGCCGACCTGCATGAGGTCTCTCCATCCGTTCTCGATGAGCTGCCAGTCGATGCAGGTACGCGGATCAGCGGAGAACAACGCGTCGATGTGCTGGTAGCGCGCCTGCGGGTCGGGACGGTGGAAGGTGAGGTCCTGGAAGTTGCGTATCCGCGGCAGCAGGTCGATGCCGAGCAGGTGGGCGAGTCCAAAGACAGGGAAGGACTGGCCCTGGGTGTCGGCATGCACGGTGTCTGGCTTGACCTCCGCGACGTTGGCAAGGAGCGAGTCGATGAGGTAGACCGCCTCCCAGACCCCGCAGGGGATGAACCGGGAGAAGAGCGCGACGTAGGTGTCGGAGAC
The DNA here is from genome assembly GCF_040645335.1 of Streptomyces sp. NPDC046821. Classification (NCBI taxonomy): domain Bacteria; kingdom Bacillati; phylum Actinomycetota; class Actinomycetes; order Kitasatosporales; family Streptomycetaceae; genus Streptomyces; species Streptomyces sp. NPDC046821. The sequence continues at coordinate 4,707 of NZ_JBEYYB010000003.1, forward strand.
GAGATGGTGGGCGATCCCGCCGTAGCCGCCGTAGCGGATCGAGGTCTCGGCGAGGAGGTTGTCGATGACGGTGTCCATCATGGTGCCGTCCACCGCCGCCACCGACCCGTCACCCCACGCCGCCGTCAAGTCCAGGCCGATGTGGGCGTTGACAATATCGGCCCCGCACCGGTTGAGGACCGGGAGGGTGAAGTGGCGCTTTGCGATCGCGCCGAGCTCGTGCGCCGTCACGCTGCCCCGCATGTGGCGCACGGCCTGGGCGGGGCCGAGCCCGGAGCCGTAGACGAACGCGGTGGTCACGTAGCGCGGCAGGGGTTCCTTGAGTTTCGGCTCGCTGCCCGAGCGGGGGCCGGGCCGTTTCCACCAGTCCGTCCAGTGCGCCGCCCGCGCCAGATGTTCCAGCACACTGCGGGCTGGAAGACGCTCGGAGAGAGCTTCTTCCAGCTTCTCCGCGGAGGCGGTGCGCTCGCCTGCTCTGCGTACGGCAAGAGAGGGGACGCCGGTGACCAGGTCGATGGTGAGGTCCTTGTTGTCCGGATAGCCGGCGTCCACGGTTTCGGCGATCATGGTGAGCCGCTCGCGCAGCCGAACCGTGAACTCGCTCGCGGTGGCCGGGAGGCCGGCCTGCTCGCAGAAGCCCGCGAGCTTGGGCTCGCACTGCTCCCAGGGCAAGAGCATACGGGTCCAGTCACCGTAGTCCTCGGCGCCGATCACGGCGACGTCGCCACAGCGCAGCTCCTCCACGAGGCAGGCGAACACCATGGCCTCGAAATGGCGGCGGACCAGCATCCCCGGCTGTTCACGGGAGTAGACGGTCTTCAGCCACATCTTCGGCGCGAACGACAGGTCCAGCCGTACCGACTCCCCGTTCTTGTCCTTGCGGGTGGGATGGGTGTCCGCCACGAGGGGCCGGGTGAGGTGCTGGTAGGCGAGGACGTGGTCCAGCGAGTCCAGCACGCTGCGGTCGGTCGAGGTCGCGGTGAACGACAGACGGCGGGCGATCTTGAACATGGTCGGCCGGTCCGGCTTGAAGAAGCGCTCTACCAGTGCCGTGTAGTTGCTGCCCCGGTAGGCGTCCAGGGCCTCCAGCTCCGCCAGTTGGGCTTCGAACCCGCCGGCCGCCTCGATGGCAGCCCGGGCGTCCTTCAGCGCCAGCAGGTCATCCAGCGACGCCTCCCCCTCCCACCCGCCGACAGCGGCCTCGCCGCTGCCGCGCAGGGCGGTCAGCACGTCCCGGAAGGTGGTCAGGAGCTGCTCGGTGGTCTCCTTCTGCCGCTTCTCGATCTCCAGCAGCTCTTCCTGGGCCCGCTTGAGGTGCCGGGACAGGCGCTTGGAGAGCATCACCACGGTCTCGTCCCGCACCGCCGCCTGCACCTGCGCGAGCAGGCACACGGTCATCGCGGTGCGGCGGGGCTCGGCGATGTCCTTCATCTCGCCCACCGACAGCACCCTCGCCTGCTCGGCCAGCGCGGCCACCTTCGCCGACGGTGTCTTCCCCACCCAGAAGACGGCATCCCCCAGCCCGTCCACCCTCTCCATCCGCTCCGCATGGGCCCTGAACCGCGACCACGTCGCCCGCCGGGCGGGCTGCTTGATCCACGCGAACAGGCTCTGGTACTCGCCCTCGACGACCTCCAGCATGCCCGCGACCCGCTCCCGAGCCGCATCACTCATGCGCGCGACGATCGCCTCGCACTGCGAGGCTTCCACCTCGGAACGGATACGAGAAGCCATCCGGTCCAGGGTGGAAAATGCGGGCAGCTCCAGCCGCTCCTTCTGCCGGACCAGCTCCTCCAACGCCACATTCACCAGGTCCGCGGTATGCGCCTTCACCGGCGCCGCCACCCGCATCGCCGCCTCCGCGACCGCGCGGGCCTCACCTGGCTGGTACTTCAGCTCCAGCCGGTCACGTACGGCCGACCGGTAGCGCTCCTCACTCCGCTCGGAATCCGCCTCTGGAACCGTCCCCGCGGTGAGCCCCGCCTGATCGTGTACATGGGCCACGACCACCTCGGGTATCTCCCCAATCTTGGGGACACGGCCCAGCCGCGCGGCGGACTTCAGCATCACCAGCAGCGCCAAGACCCGGCCCGGGCGGTCATGCGTACGTTCACGAGCCCACGCCGTCTCCTCCGCCGACGGCGTGAAGTACTCCCGCAACTCCCGTTCCGAGATCAGCCTCTTGAACCTCGGATACGCCGTCCGCTCCAGCGACGCCACACCAACCGCCCCACGCCCGACCGCCTGACAGCGGCCACCATAAACAGCGACGATCCCGGTAGCGGGGCCAGGGTCAGATCACGGAGCGTACGCACACTCACCGTATTTGAGCGTCACGCTCTGCTGTGAAGTGGCGGCTATCACGCGCATCTCCTCCGCCCACCAACGGGCGGATCTCACAGCCTGCCCGCGACTTCGCCCGCAGCCGGCAGCTGGACCTGGTCGACCGGCGCGTGCTTGAGCAGTGGGCCCGCGGTCGGCGCCCGTTGTGGGAGGTCCTCCCTGCCGTCCCGCCGCCGCGGAAACCCCCTCGACTGAGGTAGGGGCCTCGGGCCCTCAAGGCATACAGCGCGAAAGGGTGCCCGCAGCCAGCTCCAATGACTGCGGGCGCCCTTTGTGTGCTCGCGGCGGTCAGCGCTCGACGACGTCCTTGTCGAGGTCGCGTCGGCTACCGGTGCGGGCCCGGACGAATGCCGCACCGCGCAGCGGTGCCCGTCACAGTGCCGCCGCCCGCGCACAGCCCTGCGACGACCGCCGCGTCCCGTATGTCAAGTAACGACGCGCCGAAAGTTCCCGCGGTCAGGGTGAGCTGGCATCAGGAGATCACCTTGAAGGGTTAATAGAAAGTCAATTGCCAATACTAGATATTATTTTGACAGATCATCAGTTACGCGCGGCATGGCGATCGGGTGCACTGCCTACCCCGATCGGCTCTCTGGAAGCAGCGCTCCCGCTCCGCCCGAAATGACAGCCCTGGGGAGTCTGCGTACGTTCAGTCACGGGTCGGCTACCGAGCCGATCTCTCGGTGAGAACAGGAGAACCACCCATGATCATGACCCGTTCCCGCGTCGCTACCGCGGCCGTCGCTGCCGCCGCATCGCTGACCGCGGTCGGCATCACCTACGCCACCGCCGCTCCCGCTCCGCAGGTCCAGACGGCCCCCGCCGCCGCGCACGGCGCCCCGGCGCCCGCCGCCGCGCAGGTCGCCCCGGCGCCCATGGGCGGCGACGGCGGCGGCAAGGGCAACGAGGGCAACGACCGAGGCAAGGGCAACGAGGGCAACGACCGCGGCAAGGGCAACGAGCGCAACGAGCGCAACGACCGCCGCGGCAGGGAATTCGATGAGGGCTGGATCCACATCAACGAGCGGTCCTACTCCGCTCAGCCTGGCGGCTGCATGACCGTGGTCAGCGGCCTGGGCTCCAAGAGCCTGAACATCCGCAACGACAGCCGCAGGACCGTCGAGGTCTTCCGCGGAGTGACCTGCGACAACGGCGCCCCCATCGCCACCGTCGGCCCCCACAGCTCCAGCGACGGGGTCCACCCCGGCCGCACCAAGGGCGTGCACGTCTGGGACGGGGTAGCCGGCAGCTTCCGCGTCATCAACAACCACAGGGGCGACGAGCGCGACTGGTGATTCGCAACCAGCGCACCACCGCACGACACGCCGCATGACGCAGAACCCCGGCCCGCCGTAATCGGGCCGGGGACCGCAGGACGCATCGCATGACGGAGAACCCCGGCCCGCCGTAATCGGGCCGGGGTTCTGCCACTCCATATTAGAGGCGGCCAGCAGGCCCCGCGCGCCTCCTCGAAGGTGCCCTTTGCCCGCCTCGCCGGCTCACCCACCGGACGACTCCCGCCCCACCACGCCCCGTTGACACGAGGGCCCGGGCAACAGCACCCCTGCTTCACCGGTGACCGGGCACACCCGAACAGGTGAACCGCACCTTCCCCACCCGCCACGCTAAAGGATGAGTGACATGAGCATCCGCCTTGTGGAGGACGCGAGCGACGACACCTACGTCCTGGACATCCACGACATCACCCTGATCCCGTCCTAGCCCTCTCCTGCGGCGGCGAGGCGGCGAGGCGACGGTGATGTTCCGTCCGATGACACTGCCCGACGTCGACGTCGACCTCGGGGGACCGGTGGACGCCGTCATCGGTCGTCTGGTCCTGGGCCACGTTCCCGACCCGGTGACGGCGCTGCGCCGTCTGTCCAGGCTCGTACGACCCGGCGGACTCATCGTCTTCCAGGACTTCGACAACTTCCCGCTTCGCGTGGAACCTCACATCCCGCTCACCGGCGCCGTCCTCCAGGCCATTGCCGCCGCCCTCACGGTGAACGGCAGCAGCCTCGGAACGGGGGTGCGCCTACACGGCCTCTTCCGCCGGGCGGGCCTGGCCGTGCCCGGTCTGTCGGCGACGGCACCGATGGGTGGCGCCGAACACGACACCGTTCTCCCTCTCGTCGCCCAGACCTACCGCGCGCTGTCCCAGGCGGCCCTGCCCGGAAACGCCGACGCCGGCGACCGCGTAGCGACCATCGGCGACATCGACACCCTGCTCAACCGGATGCGCACCGAAGCCGCGGAGACGGACGCGGTGGTCGTCATGCCGACCGCAGTGACGGCTTGGAGCACGCTCCCGCTGCTTGAGGACCCCACGACCTGAGTGCCCGTCGCCCGGCTAGTTGCGAGCGTTCGGCGCCGAGCGACCGTTCGGCGCGGCGTGCATCGCGAATGCAGCGCGACCGGGACCGGTGCGAGCCGTGGGTCAGGCTTCTTCTGCGCGGCCGAGCAACTCCCTGACACGCGGAACGACTTCGGTGCCGTACAGCCGGATGGAGTCCATCAGCCAGCTGTGCGGCATCGGGCCCATCCCGTACTTCAGGTCGAAGCGCGAAGCACGCAGGTTCTTCATCGTCCGAGCCACCTTTGAGGCGACCGTGGCCGGTGAGCCGACGTACAGGGAGCCGTACTCGAGCTCGTGCTCGTAGAACTCGCGGGTGATCGGCGGGAAGCCGCGTTCGTAGCGGGCTTCGAGCAGGTACGTCCGGTAGTACTCCCAGTACTGCTCGATCGCCTCCTTGTCGGTGGCCGCGACGTGTCCGGGTGAGTGCACCCCGATGGGGCGCTCCGCGAAGCCGTTCTTCGCCAGGCTCGCCAGGTACAGCTCGGAGAGCTTGGCGAACCGGGCCGGGTTGCCGCCGATGATCGCGAGCATGAGGTTCAGGTCGTGCTTCGCGGTACGCACCACGGACGCCGGGTTGCCTCCGACGCCGACCCAGGTCGGCAGTGACCCGGACTCGGTACGCGGTACCACCGGCAACCCGTCGAGGGCGGCTCGCACGGTTCCGTGCCACTTCACCGGCTGCTCCCGCCGGAGCTCCGCGAACAGGTCCAGCTTCTCCTCGAAGAGCACGTCGTAGTCAGCGAGGTCGTACCCGAAGAGCGGGAACGACTCCTTGCTGGAGCCGCGCCCCAGGATGACCTCCGCGCGCCCGGACGAGAGCGCGTCCAGCGTGGCGTACCGCTGGAACACGCGGACCGGGTCGTCGGAGCTGAGCACGGTCACGGCCGAGCCGAGGTGGATCGTCGAGGTCCGGGCCGCGACCGAGGCCAGTACGAGGTCAGGGGCGGAAAGCGGCATCTCCGCGGTGTGGTGCTCGCCGAGGCCGAAGAAGTCCAGGCCGGACCTCTCGGCCAGCACCCCTTCGTCCACCAGTGCGCGGGTCGCCTCGGCGTCGTGCAGGGGCCGGCCGGTCTCGTCGACCGTGATGTCCCCGAAGCTGTCGATCCCGAACGTGTAGGTGCTCACGGCTTCCTCCCTGGTCAGTTCTGTTTAGTTGACATGTCAATCGTGCCGCCGTACGGTTGACATGTCAACAAGCGAGTTGAGTGAAGGGACCGGCCATGAACGACATCGCCCCCACGATCTCCGTCCTCGGCGCGGGCCGGGTCGGCTCGGTGCTCGCACGTGCCGCCGTGGAAGCCGGGTACGAGGTGAACGTCGCCGCGTCCGGCAGCCCCGCCGACCTTGAGCTGATCGCGAGCATCGTGATGCCGGGGACGAAGCCGATGTGGGCCGCCGACGCGATCGCGGCCGCCGACATCGTCGTGCTGGCGCTGCCGCTGCACCGTTTCTCCACGCTCGACCCCGCCCTGTTCGCGGGCAAGACCGTCGTCGACGCGATGAACTACTGGGAGCCGATCGACGGCCGCCAGGAGTTCTTCGAACGGGACGGCCTGAGCAGCAGCGAGATCGTGCAGCAGCACCTGGCCGCCGCGACTGTGGTGAAGACCTTCAACCACCTCGGCTACCACCAGATCGAGGAGGACCGGCGTCCCTCCGGAGCCCCCGGCCGGCGGGCGCTGGGAGTTGCTGGGGACGAGCCCGTGGCGGTCGACCTCGTCGCGACCCTGGTCGACCGGATCGGCTTCGACCCCGTGATCCTCGGCTCGCTGCACGACGGCCGCGCCTTCCAGCCCGGCGAGCCCGTCTTCGGCAATCCGCTGAGCCGGACCGAGCTGACCGCGCTCGTCGGTCAGCCGGCCGCCGCCTGACCTTCCCAACTGAATCGCGCAAGGAGCGCATCATGGCTGATCAGCCTCGTGACTACACCTTCGGACTGGACACCTTCGGCGACATCTCCAGCGCCGCGGACGGCAGCCCCTTCTCCCACGGGGACGCAATCCGCGCGGTCGTCGAGCAGGGTGCGCTCGCCGACAAGCTCGGCGTCGACCACTTCAACATCGGCGAGCACCACACCACGGACTTCCCGATGCCGGCCGGCGACCTCGTGCTCGGCGCCATCGCCACCCGGACCGAGCGGATCGGGCTCGGCTCCGCGGTGACCGTCCTCAGCTCCGACGACCCGGTTCGCGTCTTCCAGCGCTACTCGACGCTCAACGCGATCTCGGGCGGCCGAGCGGAGGTGACGTTGGGCCGCGGCTCCAGCACCGAGTCGTTCCCGCTGCTCGGGCACGACCTCGCCGATTACGAAGTGCTCTTCGACGAGAAGCTCGACCTGTTCGCCGAGGTCCTCAAGGGCGGCCCGGTCACCTGGGAGGGCACCGTGCGGCCGCCGCTGCACAACCAGGAGGTCGTCCCCGAACTGGACAAGCCGCTGCCCGTGTGGGTCGGCGTCGGCGGCAACCCCAACTCCGTGGTGCGCGCCGCGCGTTACGGCTTCAATCTGCGGCTCGCCATCATCGGCGGCCCGCCGGACCGCTTCGTACCGCTGGCACAGCTCTACACACAGGCGGTCGCGAAGTTCGGGTACGACGCCCGACCCATCGGCATCCACTCGCCCGGTCACATCGCCGCGACCGACGAACAGGCCGTCGAGGAGTTCTGGCCGCACTACCTGGACATGATCACCCGGATGAGCCGGGTCCGCGGCTTCGCGGTCCCGACGAAGGAAATGTTCCTGCACGAGGTCGGCCCGCAGGGCTCGCTGTACGTCGGCTCGCCCGAGACCGTCGCCCGGAAGATCGCGCGCACCGTGCGCGCCCTCGACGCCGGCCGGTTCGACCTCAAGTACGCGATGGGACGCCTCTCCGAGGACCGGCTGCGCACGAACATCGAGCTGTACGCCACCGAGGTCGTACCGCTGGCGCGCAAGCTGCTCACCGGCTGAAGGATCTGCCGGGCGCGGTCCGGTGACCAGCGCATTCGCCACCTCGTAGTGACTTGTCGATAAGGCGCTGTCGGGCGCCTTCCACACCAGAAGGAGTGAGGCACATGACCACCAGCCAGCCCGTCGAGGAGACTCAGGACCACATGTCGCCGAAGGAGGTCGCCGCCGCGTTCTACGCCACCTACAACGGCGATCTGGCCGCGGGTTTCGAGCGGTACGTCTCGAAGGATCTCGTGCTGCACGGCTTCGACGGTCCGAACCAGCGCGATGTGTGGATCGACGGTGACGTCGAGCTCACCAGGTCGCTCTCCAACTACAAGATGGAGATCTATGACCAGTTCGCCGAGGGCGACATGGTCGTCACCCGGTGGGGCTTCGGCGGCGTCCACACGGGCACGATCCTGGGCATCCCGCCGTCGGGGCGCGAGGTCTACCTCAGCGGCATCTCCATCGATCGTGTGGTGGACGGCCAGTCGGTCGAGCACTGGTCGGACGGGAACTTCGGCAGGTTCCTTCAGGAGATCAGCGGCGAGGTGCCGACCGCCGGTCGTGCCGCGCCCGTGCCGCACAAGTGAGGTCGGCACCACTGCCTGACAAGTGCGCCGGGGCCGCGCCCGGGCCCCGGCGGAACACAGCCCCGGCGCCTGCCGGCAGTCGGTCGGATGAGGCCGACGCCGTCGATTCCCGTACAGCAGTGAACTCCGTGAGGAAGAGGTCTCCGAGATGAACAGCACAGCACAGGGGGGCGGGACGGACCGGAAGGTCGCGGTCGTGACGGGCGGTGCCGCCGGTATCGGTCAGGCTTACGCATTGCGCCTGGCGCAGGACGGACACGCGGTGGTCATCGCGGACCTGGGTCCCGCCGACGAGACGGAGAAGCTGGTCCGCGAGGCCGGCGGAGAGGTGCTTTCGGTCGAGACGGACGTCGCCGACGCCGAGAGCGTCGCTCGTCTCGCCTCGGCAGTCGCGAAGCGCTTCGGACGTGCCGACATCCTCGTCCACAACGCGGGCATCTATCCGGTCGTTCCGTTCGAGGAGACCGACTGGCCGACCTGGCGGAAGGTCATGGGCGTCAACCTCGACTCGGTCTACCACCTCACGCGCGCATTCTTGCCCTGGATGAAGGCGAACGGCTGGGGCCGCATCGTCTTCGTCGCCTCTACGGCGTTCCACACGGGGCCGGCCGGGCTCGTCACTTACGCGGCCAGTAAAGGGGGAGTGATCGGCTTCACGCGGAGTCTTGCGACCGAGGTCGGTGACTTCGGTGTCACGGTGAACGCGATCGCTCCCGGCATGGTGCGAACACCCGGTACGCTCGCCGGTCCCCAGCAGGATGCGGGCCTCTTCGACGCCGTGGTGGCGACCCAGGCGGTCAAGCGGGTCGGTGTCCCCGAGGACCTGATGGGCGTGGTCTCGTACCTCACCTCGGAGGCGGCGAGCTTCATGACGGGGCAGACGCTGGCGGTCGACGGGGGCGTCGCGCGCCTTTGACGGGCGACGCCGCGCGGATACTCTCGGGCCGCTGCCTGCGGCGTATCGACGGAGTTCACGACGATATCCTTGACACGTCAACCCCGCAGGAGGGACCGCAGATGAAGGCCGATCGGCACGGCGCCGACACCGGACGCCTGGCGCCGCACGAGATGAAGACGTGGCGGACGCTGATCGACCTGACCGCGGACCTGCGCAAGGTGCTCGGCGCCGAACTGCAGGACGTGGGTGTGTCGCCGGGGGACTACGCCGTACTGCTGGCGCTCAGCGAAGCCGAAGACTGCGCCATGCGTTCCTCGGAGCTGGCCGAGGCCATCGACTGGGAGCGCAGTCGGCTGTCGCACCATCTCGGGCGCCGGATGGAGAAGTTGGGCCTGATCCGACGCGAAGCCTGTGACGGCGGCCGTGGCACGCTCATCGTGCTGACCCCCGCCGGCCGTGACGCGCTCCGGAACGCGTCCGGCCCCCACCTCGCGGCAGTGAAGCGCTACTTCGCCGACGCCCTCAGCCGGGACGAACTTGAGCAGCTCTTCACGCTCCTGGACCGAGTCCGTACGCACTTCGACGGCGCCCGGGAGCGCGCGACCGACGAGGAATGATCCGCGCCCGGGACCCGCCGAGGGTTCTGGCAGGCGACCGTCGAGGGTGCCGTCTCATGGCGTGAGCGCGTGACGCCATTGAATTCGGTGGTCCACACGGTGCGCTTGAACCGAGCAGTCCCGAGCGGTCGTGAGCGAAGCCGGCTGGTGACTGCTGAACAGTCGCTGGATCTCGTTGCAGGTGAGCGGGATGAGCCCGTCAGGTGCGGGGTGCCGGGCGTGTTCGTCGGCGCGGACAACGGCGAGGAAGGCGTGGGCGAGCATGGCCAAGGTGACCCAGCGGGACCAGGAGGTGTAGGGGCGGACTTGGTGCTCGTCGAGTCCGGCCAGGCCCGTTCCGGATTGGAAGGTCTCCTCCACTCGCCACCTTGATGCAGCGACACGGATCAGGGAGGCCAGGGACACTGGGGCGGGTGAGGTGCAGCGGTAGTAGGCGAGTTCACCGGTACTGCGGTTGCGGCGGATCAGCAGCTGACGGCTGCCGGGGCGGGGTTCAGCCAGGTCGATGACGGCCCAGTCGTAGAGTCGGTGCCCCTTGGCGCCGGCTCCGTCCGACAGCTTCTGCCAGGACCGCTTGGACACCTTCGCGGCCAGGGCATCCGCGCGGAACTTCCCTGCATTGGTGGTGACTTCATGTGAGGAGGCGACGGCGAGCACGCAGCACGACCTGGCACTCTTCCAACGCGGTGCGCAGCTTCGGGTTGCCGCCGTAGACCTCGTCGCCTGCGACCCAGCCCACGCGGTGCCCGGCGTCGAGAATCCGGCCGATCATGCGGGCGGCCAGTTTCGGCTTGGTCGCGAAGGCGGTGTCCTCGCCCAGTCCCGCGGCCCGGCAGCGGCGCGGGATGTACAGCTCCCCGGTCCACCATCAAGATCACGGTCTACGGCTGAAGGTCGCGCTGGTACCAGGTGCCTTGCTTGCCGCCGAGATCGGCCGGGGTGGCAGGGCCAACCGGGACGAACCCGGCCTTGGTCAACACCTTCTGGGACGCAACATTGTCGTGGGAGGTGGCAGCCCGCAGGGTGCGCAGCCCGTGCCGCGCGGCCGCCAGCCGGCAAAGCTCCTGGACGGTCGTGGTCGCCATGCCGCGGCCGGCGACCTGCTGCGCGACCCGGTACCCGAGTCTGGCAATGCCGTCCTCCAAGTCGTACAGGTTGAACCTGCCGAGTACCGAGCCGTCCTCGGCGACGAGCACGTAGAAGGCGCAGATGCCGGCCTCCTGCTCGGCCAGCGAGGCGTTGTACCGGTAGGTGAACTGGTCGAAGAAGTCGTCGCCGCGGTCGGAGATCGAGAGAGCGAAGTAGGTGCGATTCGCCAGCTCGAAGGCCAGGACCGCCGGGGCGTGGTCGGCATCCAGCCGCTTCAGCTCGGGCATTGCCCGACTCTACCCAGATCGTTCGCTGAGGCCACCTGAGTTTCCGCCAGTGGCCGACAGCCCCAAGAGCAGGGCACATAACGATCTACGGCTGGAGTACTAGGCGTATGTCAGGTTCGGGCGTGGAGGAATTCCTCGGCGAGGATCCTGTTGTAGCGCTCTACCTTGCCGTTGTGTCTGGGCGTGTAGGGCGTGATGCGCTGGTGGCGTGAGCCGAGTAGTGGATGGGCGATGGAAGGCGTCGGCCCGGTAGCAGGCACCGTTATTTGTGACGATCCTTTCGATGCGGTGTATGCCGTGGGCTGCGAACCACGCGCGAGCTCTGTGCATGAACAAGACGGCGGTTACGGCCTTCTCGTCGGAGAGTGCCTCGGTGTAGGCGAGTCGGCTGAACCCGTCGACGGCGGAGTGGAGGTAGACGTAGCCGCCGCGTTGATTCTTCTTCTTGTGCCGCGCGGCGCTCTTGGCTTGTTCGCTTCCACGCCCGTGTACCCGCCGGCCGCCGTCGTCGGGGATCCGACCCACCTTCTTCACGTCGATGTGAACCATGTGCCCGGGCCTGCGGGCGTTGATCTTCCGTGGTTCCCGGTTCGATTCGCCGTTCGGGTCAGTAGGTGCCGTGAGACGGTTCCGTGACTGGTCGAGACGCCCGCAGACCGCAGCTCAAACGCGATCCGGGACGCCGACCACTTCTGAGTACGGCGGAGCGCCTCGATCCGGGAGGCGACGTCGGGGTCGGTCGCGGTCGGCTGGTGTCGGGGTGTTGACGGCCGGTCCATCAGGCCGAGTGCACCGTTGCGGCAGTAGCGGTTGACCCACTTGGAGGCGCAGGCCCGGGAGATTCCCATCTCGGCAGCCACATGGGCGATCGGGCGGCTCTCGCAGCGTTCGATGAGGCGACGGCGTCCTTCGACGGACTGGGGTGCGTTGGCGTGTGGCGAGGGGAGTCTTCCGGCAGTGATTGCGGAGCATGGGCGCAAGGCGGGATGCGCTTCAGAAGGTGATGAGGATCTTGCCGAGCAGGCCGCCGGCTTCGAAGCGTTCGTGGGCGGCGCGGATGGCGGTGTAGGGGTAGCGGTCGGCGATCCGTAGGTGTAGTTCGTTGGTGTCGACGAGCTTGGCGAGGTGCGCGAGGTCGGTGGCGTTCTCCTGGACGTAGCTCTTGCGGGCGCCGGGTACGTCGGGCAGGGGGTGGTCGGCGATGGAGACGTAGCGTCCGCCGGGGGCGAGGGCGGCAGCTGCGTCGATGCCGGCCGTGTCGAGGATTACCGGATAGCGGCCGTGGGGCAGGTCGTCGCGGCGGTGCCAGACCTCCTGGGCGCCGAGTTCGCGGGCGGCGTGTTCGTGTCCGGGGCGGGAGACCAGAGCATCAACCTGAGCGCCGGTTTGACGGGCGAGTTGGACGGCCAGGCCGCCGACCGCCCCGGCCGCGCCGATGACCAGGATGCGCTCGCCGGCGGTCAACTCGGCGGTGCGTAGGGCCTGCAGGGCGGTCACCCCGGCCAGGGGCAGAGCCGCTGCGTCGGCCAACGGCACCGTGGCCGGCGCGGCGGTCACCAGATGGCCGGGCAGGGCCACGTGCTCGGCCCACGCACCGCGGCCGGTGGCGATCTGCGCGGACATGGCGACCACCGGCCGGCCTACTTCGTGGGCCGGGTCGGTGCTGGCGACGATACGGCCGGCCAGGTCCCAGCCGAGCGTGGCCGGCAACGGCGGGCCGACCTGCCAGGCGCGGGTCTTCCAGTCCACCGGGTTGAGACTGCTGGCCGTAGTGCGGATGAGGACTTCGCCGTCGGCGAGGGCGGGTACAGCGATGTCGCGGACGGTCAGGGCGTCGGGGCCGCCGTGGCGGTCGATCTGAACAGCATGCATGGTCAAGAGAGGACCTTCCGGGGAGGGGTGGATGTTCAAGCGGCGGTAGAGACGGCGGCGTTGTCGGTACGCGACGCGGTACGGGTGCGGGGCAGAATCAGATAGGTCAGGGCCAGACCGGTCAGGCTCAGCACGGCCCCGGCCAGCCCGGTCCAGCGCAGCGCGCCCGCGGCCACGAGGAGCCCGCCAAGAGCGGAGCCGACGGCGGCGCCGAGGTTGAACGCGCCGACGTTGACGGAGACCGCCAGGGCCGGTGCTGCCCCGGCGTGGCGCAGGATCAGGCCCTGCAGCGGGGCGATGGTGGCGGTGGCGAACAGGCCCAGGACGAGAACAGCGAGGACGGCGGTGGGCTGCCAGGCAACAGCGAACGGCATGGCCACCAACACGCCGGTCAGACCGCCGAACACCCCGCGCACGGTTACGGACATGGACTTGTCGGTCAGCTTGCCGGCAACCAGGTTGCCCAGGAAGCTGCCGGCGCCGTAGGCCAGCAAGAGGGCGGAGACGGCGGCCGGGGAGAAGCCGGCGAGGCGGGTGAGCAGTGGCGCGACGTAGGTGAACACGACGGCGACGCCCGAGAAGCCGACCGCGGTCGTGGCGATGGCCAGCAGCACCGGCTTGCGGGTCACCACCCGCAACTCGTCACGCAACCTCGAAGCCGGCGCCTGCTGTTCAGGCAGGGCCAGCGCCAGCAACGCGACGGCGGCCAGGGTGAGCGCGGTGAGCACCGCAAACGGGGCGCGCCAGCCGGCGGCATTCCCCAGCAGCGAGCCCAAGGGCACTCCGAGCAATGTGGCCACGGTGAACCCGGAGGCCACGGTGGCAATCGCCGAACCGGTCTTGTGCTCGGGCACCAAGCTCGTGGCCATCACCAGTGCCAGTGCCAGGAACGCGGCGTGGCTGAGCGAGGAGATCACCCGCCCTGCCAGCAGCATCTCGAACGATGAGGCCAGGGCGCTGAGTGCGCTGCCCGCGGCGAACAGCAGCATCAGACCGAGCGCAAGGCCCTTGCGCGGCAGCCGCGCGGTCGCCATGGTCACCACGGGACCGCCGAGTACCACTCCGAGCGCGTAGGCGGTCACCGCCTGCCCGGCAGTGCCTTGCGACACCTGAAGATCCGAACCCACCTCGGGTAGCAGACCTGCGACCAGGTACTCCGACGTTCCGACAACGAAGACGCTCGCACACAAGGCGGCGAGCGAGGCGAAGCTTTTACTCATACCCGGGACGCTAGAGTCTCACATCGATGTGAGAGTCAAGCGGAGTTGCCGCCGCCACAGCATCCCTAAGGAGAAGCACGTGCGGATCGGTGAGCTGTCCCGCAGAACCGGCGTACACGAACGACTGCTGCGCTACTACGAGGAGCAGCACCTGCTCCAGCCCGAGCGCCGCCCCAGTGGCTACCGCGAATACAACGAGGCGGACGTGGACACCGTGCGCCGCATCCGCAGCCTGCTCGCCGCCGGTCTGAGCACCGCCACCATCGCCACGATCCTGCCCTGCCTGCGCGACGAGGACGAGCGCCTGGTGCCGACCTGCTCCGACCTTCTCGCCGACCTGTTCAAGGAACGCGAGCGGATCACCAAGGCCATCACCGACCTGGAAATCTCCCGGTCCGCGCTCGACAACGTCATCGCCGCAGCCCCCGCCGACGTCGCTGAACGCGCGACCGACGGAACGACGGCTCCCGCATCCGCACGGTGACTGCCACCGTCTGCCCCGGGCAGCGCTGACCGTATGGCGGGGACAGCCGGCTTCTCACCGATGTCAACAACGTCATGTCCCGCAACACCTAGGTGTAGGAGGAGGCGACGACAGTCCAGCCCTCGTTGGAGACGTCCCCGGTGGGGAAGATGGGGAAACTGGGCGTCATTTCCTACTCCTTTGGCACAGATCGTGGCTTGAATCAGATGGGATTCGATGGCTCTTCGCCCTGCCTGAGGGAGGGGCGTCGCGATATTCCGTCGTACAGGAAGCAGCGGAGTCATTCACTCCGAATGGGCACGTGGAGGCAGAAGTTGAAAAAAGCTCTGCATTGACATGCCGATCGATGCAAGAATCCGTCCGTCGGTAGATGTTGATCGATTCAGCCTTTAAAGCTAGGAGACTTCATGTCCGCACGCACACTTCTCCGTCTCGGTGCCCTGGCTGCTGCGGCGCTCGGTGTGGTCGGCGCCGTGGCGACCCCCGCAGCTGCTGAGTACAACCACGTCGATATTGTCGACAACGGGAGATATCTCGGGGCGATGTTCTGGAACCGTGACCCGTGGAGCGGCACCCCGGGCGACTCATTGCAGATGTGCGACGACTACCCAGACGGCATTGGTCTCGAAGCCCGCTTGATTGTTGGCGGTAAGGTCGACCGTGTCGCCTCTACCGCTGGCCACAACTCCCCCTATTGCAGCCCGTGGAAGTCCGGTGACCTGCCCGAGGGCCATCACTACATCGTGAAGGTGTACAAGGTTAAGGGTGGCGTCTACACCTGGTGGAATGACTACGACGTCTGGAGCTGACGTCACCAGGCCGAGAAGTGATGGTCTGTCTTTGGTTGTGGTCAAAGCTCGGTGATCGCAGCCCAAGACCGGCCCTAGGTCAGGCGGCAACCAGTTCCTTTGCTGAGCATGATGCGCAGCTTCGGGAGCACCTCGCTGTCGAGCTTCTCTACCGAGTGCTTGCGACAGGTCGTCAGAACCGTGCTGCTGGGCGAAGGCCCGGTGGCCTGACCTCTGACTTCAGGGCCCGGTGCCGGGTGCCGCACTCCAATGTGTGCGCGCTCGGCCACCGAGAAATGAGCTGGCTCGCGGAGCGTTGCTGACTTGAAGGGGATTTTGCGCGGGGTTCCCGCAAAGGCATTGCCAGACTCCGAGAGCGTATTTGCCGCCGTCGGACGTCTCGCGGTCGAAGCCGAATCGGGCCCAGTCCGAGTCAGGCGGTGAGCCGACGCATTGTTTGCGATGCTCCACGTCGAGCAGCACCGTTGGCCCCGCGTCAGCAGGTCACTTGGTGACCGCCTGTGCCACCTCTTTCAAGGCGTCGAGACTGGTCGTAAATCTCCCGGAGGAGGCTGACTTGTGTGGAGATTCCCCATGCTTCAGCGTTTTGAGTTCGGATGACCGGGCGGTGACGATGGTTCCAGATGCATTCGTGTCGAGAATTCCCTGGTCGCCGCCGACCGGAGTCCAAATGTCCTGTGTGATGCTCGTGATTCCAGGGTGCTCCGCCACGGAAAGATCCGTTCCGTACATGACGACATAGCTACCTGGCGTCAGCGGGGAGGTGCTTTCGAGGTCAACCTTGGTGGTGTCGACATTCCCGATGATGATCTCTTGCCTGTCGACGGGGTCGGTGCCTTGATTCATGGGAGGGACATAGATTTCGTACAGGATGGTGGCCCTGTAGAAGACCATGGGGAGGCAGTCGGCGTTCGGTGCTTCCCCGCCCTCGTTGCCTTGAGGCGGCGGGCTGACACGCGGGGTGGGAGAGGCGTCCTCTGGGTCGGTGTCCTCGGGGCCGGGAGTCGGTTCTCCTCCATGCCCCTTGGCGTCACCGCCATCGTCGCACTCTCTGCCGACTTCGTTGCCGATCTTGACTTGATAGGCGGCGCTCGAAGCTGTTGTCAGGTCTTCGATGCTGGAGTAGACCTCGTAGTCGGCGGCACCCTGCAGCTTCCCCTCCTGCTCACTGTTTCCGCCGGAGGAGCAGGCAGCCGCGCACAGCACCATGGTGGCCGACAGTGCGGCCAGAGCCAGCTTCTTCGGCATTGATCCCCTCCGTTTCCTGCTCGCGGAGCACACACGTTTTGGTTCACGGGGTGCACTTGACACTGGCGCCCCTGATGTACGCCCGAACAACATCAGCCCGGCCACCCGCGCCCCTCCGTGATCGCTGCGAGAAAGACCGATCGACGGAGGGCCCCGGGCGCCCCCAGGGGCGAGGCTAATCGAACGCCCCGCTCAAAGCCGCGTCGGGAGCCGCGAGTTGCTTGTCGTCGCGCGATCCTGCAACGCGTCGATGACCAGATCAGTGGCACTCGGCAGGGGTTCGACGATCTCGACGAAGTCCAGGGCCGCAAGACGTCGGGCTGACTCGCTGAGCGGCCCACCCGCGATGATGACCGCCTCGGCGCCGTCCTCCTCAGCGCACGCGCGCACCGCTGCCGCCAACTCCCGGTACTGCCGCTCGGGATCGGCTGCCAGCACCAAGGGTTCCGACCGAGTGAACCGCACCCCGGTGAACGCCTTTGAACCGTCGTGCTCCTCGACGAGCCCCACAAGCGAGCGGGCGAGCAGCGGGGTGCTGGGCGCCATCCCGAACGGACGGCCGATGCCTGACGCCGCCAGGATCGAGGCCTGACCGATACCGACCACGGGAATGTCTAACTGCGCGGCCAGTTCCGAACGCCCGGGATCGCCCACCGCCCCGACAATCACCGCGACAACGGCGCCTCTCGTGGGCTCCGCCAGGCGCCGGAGGACCGTATCGACAACATGCGCAGCAGCATCCGCGAGCGATTCCGGGTCCACGATCATGGAGGGGCCATGGTCGACGGTGACCCCTTCCACCGCCAGACCCATCGGTGCGAGATGCGCCCGCCCCAGGTCGGCCATCATGGTGGTCGTGCCCTCATTCGTGTTCGGATTCACGACGAGGACGATCGGCAAAGCGACTTGCGACAAGGACTGCCCCTCTCCCGGTTGGATTCTTGGTTGAACTGCGGAGTGGCTGGTGAGATCCCGGCTACCGCCCGATCCACACGATGCCGCGTCACTCCCGGAAACCCGCCTCGGAGACAAGGCGGGCATACGCACCGGTCGGTCGCGGGCACATCGCCTCGACCCATGTGCCCAGTTCAAAGAGCGTGGACTCGGCTCCCCAGTCCCCGGCCAACTGGATCCCGACCGGGAATCCGCGATCGTCGCGCCCGCACGGCACCGTGATCGCAGGCTGCCCCGTCACATTGAACGGCATGGTCAGGCTGGAGTACTCGGAGAGAGCCGCTCCCAGGTCACCCTCGTCGAGCGGTCGGGGTCCTACGGGGATCGTCGGACTGGCCAGCGCGTCGAGGCCGTGATCCAACATGACGGACCGGACCGATGCCGCCAGCCGGTCACGCGCAGCCCGCGCTTCCGCGAGTTCCTTTGCGGTGATGCCGGCTCCGGTGGCGAAGGACTCCCGGGTGCGCGGCTCATAGGCGGACCCGCTGGTCTCCAGCAGACGTGCATGGAGGCGATACGTCTCATGCGCGTGGATCGGGCCGAAAGCGGCCTGAGCCTCACCGAGCGCGGGCAGATCCAGGTACTCGACAGTCACCCCTGCGCTCGCGAGCGCTTCGAGGCCGTCCTCGAACGCCGACGCCACCCCGGCCTCGACGTATGTCAGCAGATTGAGGGGAACACCGATTCGCCGCCTCGTGCCCGGTTGCGGTGTGCCGCCAGGGCGGGCCAACGTCTCGAACAGCAGCCGAGAATCCGCGACGGTGCGGGTGATCCACCCCACGTGATCGAGCGACGTCGTCCCCGGCACCACCCCAACCAGTGGGACTGCGCCGCGAGTTGGCTTCAAGCCGACGAGACCATTGAGCGCGGCCGGCTTCCGGACGGAACCGGCGCCGTCGGTGCCGAGCGCCGCAAGACTGGTGCCCAGGGCCACCGAGACCCCACCGCCGACGCTCGACCCTCCCGGATAGCGGTTGAGATCCCAGGGGTAGCGGGTCGGGGGTGTGGCCAGGCCGCAGCCGAACTCGTGGGTCCAGTGCTTACCGTGAATCACGGCCCCGGCCGCCCGGAGCCGACGGACGGCCTCGGCGTCGTAGCGCTCTCCTGCACGCCACCGAACCCTGGAACCCGCGGTGGTCGGCTGGTCGACGGTCTCGAACAGATCCTTCACTCCGATCGGGATTCCGTTCAGAGCCGGCGGGACACCCTCCTCGCGACGCCGATCGGCTGCCCGGGCCTGAACGCGGACGAGATCGGGGTCGAGGTGCACATAGGCGTGCACGATCGGTTCGACCTCGGCGGCCCGGGCCAGCATTGCTTCGGCCAGCCCCACCGCGGTGAGCTCCCCGGTCCCCCTGCTTCCCCCGGTCTCCTCGGTCCCCCCGGTTCGCATCGACGCCAGCGCCGCTTCGATGCTCAACTCCTCGAGGTCCACGCGACCTCCTCGCGGAGGCGAACCCGTGGCAGCGACCGGGTCACACTTCCCCATGCAGCTCCTCCAACCCCCGGCCGAACGTTTCCGGGACGAACGGTGCGAGGAACACCACCACGGCGTACATCACCGCGACGAGGATGAAGACCGACACCGTGCCCGAGAAGTCCAGGAGTTTGCCACCCAGGAGCGGCATCAGGGCCATGGCCAGCGAGCCCACATTGACCACCAAGGAAGTGCCGAAGGCGCGCACCCGGGTGGGGTACAGGCTGGGTATCCACGCCCAGACCGTGGTGTTGAGCAGCAGTACGAAGAACTGGAAGACGGCACCCAGGATCAGCGTCGAGACCACACCGCGTGACAGGAATCCGAACGCGAGGGCGGCCGCGAACGCGACCACCGCTCCGATCGTGACGATCCGTCGGAACGGCACCCGCGAGGTGAGCCGTGCCGCGACGAGGGCCCCGGCCAGGCTGCCCATCTGCATGACGAAGGTGAAGCCCAGGCTGGACGCGATGTTGTACCCACGATCGACCAGGATGATCGGCATCAAGGTGAGGACCACCAGTTGCGCGCCGAAGCACATCCACGTGACGAGGCTGATCTTGAGCGTGTCGCTCCCCAGCTTCCCTCTCGCCACCTCGGCCAGCCGAACCTTCTGGGCCTTCGCCAGCTTCTCCGTCGTGGAGACGAAGTCTCGCGTCAACAGCCCCTTGGGATTCAGCCGTCCGGACTCGAGCACCGACAGCACTCTGTTCGCCTCATCGATCTTCCCCTTGGCCACCAGGTACCGTGGCGTCTCCGGCAGGTGTCTGCGCAGGTAGAGGACCAGGAGCGCCGGCAGCGCCAAGGTGCCGTAGTACCACCGCCATGAGTACGCGTTGCCGCCCAGTGCGGCCCCGAACATGCCCATGAAGACGAATCCGTAAGCGAAGGCGAGTGGGTTGCCGAGGCCGCCGGCGCCGACGTTGAACATCGACACGGCCGACCCGCGGAACGAGGTCGGCATCAGCTCGCTGAGCAGCGTGATGGCGATGGCGAGTTCGCCACCGAGCCCGAGCCCGACGACACCACGACCGACCAGGAGGACGTCGTAGTTCGGCGACAGCGCGCAGAGAAGCCCACCAACGCTGTAGATGGCCAGGTTGAAGGTGAACAACGTCTTACGGCCGGCGAGGTCTCCGATCGCGCCACCGAGAATGCCACCGACGACCAGGGCGATGAAGGTAGCGGTGTTGAGAAGCCCGATGTCGCCGTTGGTCAGGTGCCACGTCGACTTCAGCGCGGGCGCGACAATGCCGATGCTGTCCTGCTCGAAGACGTCGAAGAATCCGCCCATCATGACCAGGGCCAAGATGACTTTGTGCGCGCGGGTTAGCCCGATCTCGTCGAGCACCTCGCCGACGTTCTTGGTGCGTGCGTTCTCCGGGTGTGGCCGACTGTCGTGTTCCGGCAGCGGTAGTGGGCTTGCGTCAGCCATTTCCGAGTCCCTCGATTCTTGAGTGCGCAACGTTGTCCGCGGCGTCAGCCGGTGCCCTGGTGAGGTGGCTCTCCGGTCGGACGGCGACCTGGATCGGCAAAATCCCTGTGAAGTCTCAGCGCCTACGAGCGGTCACATGTCCCCTCCCGACCACCGTCGACGAGCACGTACAACTGCGAAGCCGCGACCCATCACCGTGCGCTGCTCAGGCTTGCTCCATTCCGGAACACACCTTGTTTACGCACGCTGCGTCTGGCCGGCGGGGCTCCGCCGTGGTTTGACGAAGCCCGACATGAAGGCCATCGGCCCGGAGCCGCGTTCCTCACCGCGTGCTCCAGCCTTCCGTGATACGGAAGTGATGACCCATGAGGAATTAGGAACTTGGGATCCCATGACGGTAGTCCCGGCTGCGCGGCGCCGTCAATGGGCGGGATCATCCCGAAATTGAAGTCTGACGCGACCCATTTTCGGCACGGGTGCTTGTCGAGGTTCGGGCTGTACAGGGGCCGTTGGTGATCAGGGGGGAGTACTCCCGGTGCGTGGCGTTGTCGGCAGCGTCAGAGTGGTCGCGGGCCCACCCGCCCATGCGCGAAGCCCTGCGCGCAGGCGCACTCGGCTACGTACTCGCGTTCTCCCGCTGCCACCACATCCCCACCCCGGTCGGCCCGCAGCGCGCCGCGACCTGGACGGGCACATCCCGCGCCGGTCCTGACGGGAGCTGTCCGCCGGGAGCCGGTGTCAAGGATCAGGGATGCTGCGGTCCGGTGCAGGTGTGGATCAGGCTGAGGAGGGTCCGGCGCAGCTGCTCGGGCGTGAGCCGGTGTGGGGCTGCCGCCGTCAGCTGGTTGAAGAGTATGCCGTCTAGGAAGGCCACGAACGCGTTCGACTGAGCTGCGGGGTCAAGCGCGCCCGCGGCGGCGAGCATGTTCTCGGCCACGGCCCGGTGGCGACTGCCCGCGGTGTGCAGGGCTGCACGGAGTTCGGGGCGGCGGGGCGCTTCCAGGGCCAGTTCGTAGCGGGCCAGCATCCGTTCGCGTCCAGCGGTGGTCCAGTGCTCGATGAGGCCCGCGGTGGCCTCCGTGATCTGGGCGATGCTCGCGGGCCCGGTGAGGGCGGGGCGCTCGTCGATCTCGGCGATATCCAGTTCAGCCAGGCGCTCGACGGCGGCTTGCAGGAGCTCTTGGCGGGTGCGGAAGTAGTACGAGCACGAGCCCGCCGGGACTTCGGCGGTCTGGTCGACCGCGCGGTGGGTGAGTCCGCGCATACCGGAACGGGCCAGGGTGCTGATCGCCGCATCGGCCAGCCGTTGCCGCCGGAGCGTGGTGTGGGCCACTGGTTTCCTTCCTCGTCCCGACCTCTGCCTCTACAAGTGTAGAGTCAACTGGGATCCACTACAGACGTAGAGGGAGTTCTGATGGGCAAGGCAGGGCAGGCCGGCGATGCCAGGGAACGCTCCGCGATCGTGGTCGGCGGCGGGATCGGTGGTCTGGCCGCCGGAGTTGCGCTGACGCGGCGTGGCTGGCGGGTGAAGGTGCTGGAGCGCGCCGCCACCTTCGGTGAGGTGGGAGCCGGGCTCTCGCTGTGGCCCAACGGAGTGCGCGCGCTGGACGCGCTGGGCGTGGGAGGCCAAGTGCGCGAGCAGGCCCTGGTCGAGGCCCAGGCAGGCATCCGGGACACGTCCGGCCGTTGGCTGTCGCGGACCGACGCCCAAGAGCTGGCCAGGCGATTCGGACCTGTGGTGATGATTCACCGGGCTCGGCTGTTGGACATCCTGCGCGCGGCCCTTCCGGTGGGCGTGCTGTGCGCGAACGCCAGGGTTACCGGTGTCGGTCTTCGCGAGCGACGGGCCGAGGTTGAGTTCGAGCACGGCACGGGCGCCTCTCAGGCTGATCTGCTGGTGGCCGCCGACGGGATCGACTCCACCGTGCGGCGCTCCTTGTGGCCGCAGGCCCCGGCGCCGCGCTATGCCGGGTACACCGCATGGCGCCTCGTCGTCGACACAGGCCGACGGCTGTCAGCTGGAGGCGAGAGCTTGGGGCGCGGTGAGCGAGTGGGGATCGCTCCGCTCGCGGACGGCCGCACCTACCTCTTCGGCGTCGCCAACGCCCCCGAAGGACAACGCAACCCCGGCGGCGAACTTGCCGAGATACGTCGACGCTTCGGGCGTTGGCACGACCCGATTCCTCAATTGCTCGCGGCCGCAGACGACAGCGCGGTGATGCGCCACGACATCTATGAGCTGCCGCCGCTGGCCAGTTTCGTCACCGGGCGCGCCGCACTGCTCGGCGACGCCGCGCACGCCATGACCCCCAACATGGGCCAGGGGGCCAACCAGGCGCTGGAGGACGCAGTCACGCTGGCCGTGCTCCTGGACGCATCCCCAGACGTGGAGTCCGGGCTTGCCGCCTACGACCGGCACCGACGCCCCCGCACCCAGCTGATCGCCCGTCGCTCCCGCTGGATCGGCATCGCCGCGCAATGGCACTCAGCGCCTGCCGCCACCCTGCGCGACCTGATGCTCCGCCGAACTCCCGGTTCGACCATGCTCAACGCCCTCGCCCCGGTCCTCAACTGGCAGCCGCCCGACCGCGACAACCTCATCACGGATCACGTCGGCTGAGACCCACAGAGGCGACGACACGCAAGGGGCGGCAGCCGAACAGAACTTTCTGGCCCGCGCCGTTGGTCGTCGGTGTTCACCGCGGCTGTTGTTCCGTGATGACCGCCCAGTCGTCCGCCCCGCGACCGTCGGCGATGGCCTCGTCGAAGACAGTGCGCAGAAGTTGACCGATCGGGAGAGGAATGCCTTGGTCGGTCGCTGCGTCGAGCGCGAGGTGGAGGTCCTTGCGGCCCAGGATCGTGGTGAATCCGGCAGGCTGGTACCGCCGTTCGGCAATCATCGGCCCGTAGCCGGTGTAGACGGCTCCCGGGAAGAGCGTCGAGGTCAGCAACTCGATCAACTGGCCGGAGTCGACACCGGCGCCCTCCGCGACGCTGACGGCCTCGCCCAGCGACTGGATGGCGCAGGCGATCAGGTAGTTCCCGAGGATCTTCACGATGTTGGCCTGCTCCGGGCGGTCGCCCAGTCTCCAGGTCCGCGAGCCGATCACGTCGAAGAACGGCTGCACGCGGTTGAGCAGCGCGTCCTCGCCGGCCGCAAGGACGTTGAGCGCCCCGGCTTCAGCGACCGGAACACGGCCGAAGACCGGTGCCGCGACATATCCGACACCATGCTCGGCGTGTGCTGCGCCTGCACGGCGAGCCAGGTCCGTACTCACCGTGGCGAGGTTGACGTGAACAGTCCCGCCCGGGGTCTGAGCGAGGACACCGGAGTCGATGAACGTCTCAGTGACCGCCCGGTCGTCGGACAGGGCCGAGAAGACCATCGGCGCCTGCATGGCCTCGGCCACCGAGGCGGCACGACGGGCACCCACGGCGACCAGTTCGACCGTGGGACCGTCGGAACGGTTCCACACCACGACGTCGTGCCCGGCCTTCAAGAGGTTGCGCGCAATAGGTCGCCCCATGGCTCCCAAACCGATGACCGCAATGCTGCTCACGCCGAACGCCCCTTCCCTTGAACCGTCTGAAGCGGTTCAAGGATGCCATGGAGTTACGATCGCCATGAACCGTCTCAAGCGGTTCGGCATGTGTTGGGTGCTCACTGCGGAGGCTGGAATGACCGAGGACGTACGTCGTGTGTTCCGGATGGACAACGAGGTCCTGGCGTTCCGGTTCACCGCCACCGTCAGCGATCGCGCGGGCCAGGCGCCGAGGGAGCGGCTGACCGATACCACGCGGCTGAAGATGTGGCTGGGGGCCACGGGGCTCGACGTCACACATGTGTCGCCGACCGACCTGAAGGACGCCGTCGAACTGCGCGAGGCGATCTACCGAATCGGGTCGGCGATCGCCGCAGGTGAACAGTCAGAATCCAAGGATGTCCGCACCCTCAACGCGATCGCTGCCGCTGGGAACGCGAAGGCTGCGCTGGAACACGAACGCGCCGGATGGCGCCTGACGGAGACGACTCGTGTCAGTGACGCCCTCGGGGTCCTGGCCACGGATGCCATCGGCGTCCTGGGTGGCCCCGACCGCGGCCGCATCAAGAACTGCGAAGGCCCCGGATGCGCGGGGCTGTTCCTCGACACCAGCCGCGGAGCCAACCGCCGGTGGTGCTCCATGAACACCTGCGGCAACAAGGTCAAGAAGTCACGCCTCACTGCGAGTTGACCAGCCGGTGCCACGATCGAGCCCGTCAACGCATCGCCGGAACTGCTGGACGCGACGATGCCGTACTGGGACGGTCATCTGGCTGATCTGGTGGCAACAGGCCTCCGCCGAACGGGACTTGCGGGGTT
The DNA here is from genome assembly GCF_040645335.1 of Streptomyces sp. NPDC046821. Lineage (NCBI taxonomy): Bacteria > Bacillati > Actinomycetota > Actinomycetes > Kitasatosporales > Streptomycetaceae > Streptomyces > Streptomyces sp. NPDC046821. The sequence goes on from NZ_JBEYYB010000003.1 coordinate 29,679, forward strand.
CGGTCTCACCTTGGAACGCTTCCGTTCGAGCGAGATCCCCGGGTCACACACCGAAACCGTTCGGCAGTGATGAGGCAGGCCCGTCGTCGGTGGTGGGGTGGATGGGCTGTTCGGCCCAGATCGTCTTGCCGTGTTGGCCGTAGCGGCTGCCCCAGCGCGTGGTGAGTTGGGCTACGAGGAACAGGCCGCGGCCGCCCTCGTCGGTCGTGTCGGCTCGGCGCAGGCGTGGCTGGGTGTTGCTGGGGTCGGTGACCTCGCAGACGAGTACGTTCTCGCGGATGAGCCGCAGGCCGACCGGGCCTCCGGCGTAGCGGATGGCGTTGGTGACCAGTTCGCTGACCACCATTTCGGTGGTGAAGGAGAGGTCGTCGAGGCCCCAGGCGGCGAGCTGGTCCGTCGTCGCTTTCCGCGCGTCGGACACATGGGTCGGGTCCGCGGGGAATTCCCAGCTCGCGATGTTCTCCGGTGGGACGGCGCGGGTGCGCGCGAGCAGCAGGGCGATGTCGTCGCGGGGTGGCTGGTCCGCTGTGTCCGGGAGGAGGGCGCGGCCTGTCTCGTGCAGAGAGTCGTCGCGGTGGCAGTGTGCGGTGAGGTTGTCGGTCAACTGCCGTAGCCCGGCGGCGATGTCGTGGTTCTCGCCTTCGGTCAGGCCGTTGGTGTAGAGGGCCAGGACGCTCCCGGGTTCCAGTTCGACGGTGGTGCTCTCGAACGGCATTCCGCCGACACCGAGAGGAGGGCCGGGGGAGAGCCCGAGGACTTCGGCGGTGGCGTCCGGCCGGACGGCGATGGGTGGTGGGTGGCCCGCACTGGCCAGGGTGGCCCGGCGGCTGACCGGGTCGTACAGCGCGTACAGGCAGGTGGCGCCGACGGCCTCCCCGGTTCCGGGTGTCTCGGCCGCGATGCGTTGGACGAGGTCGTCGAGGTGGTTGAGGAGTTCGGTGGGTTCGAGCTCCAGGTCGGCGAGGGTCTGGATGGCCGTGCGCAGCCGGCCCATGGTGGCTGTGGCGTGCAGGCCGTGGCCCATGACGTCCCCGACGACGAGGGCGGTCCGCAGTGAGGGCAGGGGGATGACGTCGAACCAGTCACCGCTGATGTCGGCACCGCCACCCGCGGGGACGTAGAAGCCGGCGGTCTCGGCCGCCGACGTCTCGGTGGTGGCGCGGGGGAGCAGGAGTCGCTGGAGTGCCACGGCGGCGCGGTGCTCGCGGGTGTAGCGGCGGGCGTTGTCCACGCCCAGAGCGGCCCGGGAGGCGATCTCCGCCAGCAGTTCTTTGTCCTCCTCGTCGAAGGGATCCGGCCGGTCGACGCGCCAGACCACGGCGACGCCGAGGACCAGGCCGCGTGCGAACAGGGGGGACGAGACGAACGAGTGCCCACGCTCGGGAACGAAGAGCCGGGTGAGCTCCGGGTCGTGGATCATGGGATGTTCGGCCCGGCCGCCCGCCACGGCCATGCCCTGCTGGAGGCTCCGCATGATCGGGCCGTCGGGCAGGGGAGGGCAGGCCGCACCGGGTGGCAGGAGTGGTGCGGGAAAGTTGCCGTCGGCCGCTGCCACCGCTGCCCGGCGAATGTGCCACAGCCCGCCGCCGGCCAGCTTGGGCGGCTCGTCCCCGTCGAACGCGGCTTCGGCGATCTCCACCCATGCCAGGTCACCGAAGGCGGGCACCAGGGTGTCGGCAAGGTCCTGGGCGGTTTCGGTGAGGTCCAGGGAAGTGCCGATCCGCTTGCTGGCCGACTCGATCAGGTCCAGGTGGCGGCGGGATCGCTCCTGTTCGGTCGTGTCGGTGAACACCGTGGCGACGCCGGTCGGGTTCCCCGTCGCGTCCTCCAGCCGGAAGGCGGAAAGGGAGAAGGTCCACTGCCGGCCCGGGACCCGTGGCGACCGCACTCTCTGGGGCCTGTCGACCAGTGGGATGCCCGTGTCCAGTACGTGACGCAGCGCCGACTCGACGTCTTCGGCGTCCTCCGCGGCCAGCACCGCCCGCAGCCGACTGCCGGGAGGCGCGGCCGGCAGCCCGCCGAACATCCCTGTCCTGAGAGTGGTCCGCACGATGTTCAGGTCGGTGTCGTGGATGCCGACCCCGATCCGGTCCTGGGAGAACAGCCCCCTGAAGAAGGCCATGCTCTGTTCCGAGTCCGTCACGTAGCGGGTGGGGGCGGCCATGACCAAGAGCTCGGAAGACCCCTCCAGGGGTACCGCCCGGAAGGCCACGTCGATCGTGTCGCCCGATCGGTGGCGGAGCCGCGTCCGGCCTGCCGCCGGAATCCCGGCGTCGTGACGCGCGGCTTCCGGGGCGGCCTCGCAGGAGAGGTCGTCGTCCAGGAGTTCCCGGACCGGGTGTCCGCAGACCTCCCGGCTCGATCGGTCCAGCAGGTCCGCTGCCGCGCGGGACCAGCGCACCACCGTGCCCTCGCTGTCGAGCACGGCCGTTGCCAGGTGGCTGAGGGGAACAGCCCGGTCGCCCGCTTGGTCCATAGAGGCGCTCATTTCACTCCTCGTCGCGAGTGAACCGCCATGTAGGGACGTTTCCACCATTATCGGCGTTTCACCCTTCTGGTGCGGGCGGGGGTGTCGTCGTCGGCGCCTGCGGCGGGACGGGTGCTGCGGGTTTGTTCGAGCTCTGCGCTCCGCGTTGTGCGAGGAACACGGTGATCATCGATTCGAAAGGTCTCATCGTCATCGTCCGCTGAGGGCTCTGACCAGGGAGAATGGAGAACTGGCGCCGGAGTGCCTAGGGTCACCGCGTGCCTTTTATTATGGTCTGCGAAGATGACGCGGCGGTCCGCGACGTCCTCAAGCGCGCCCTCGAGCACGACGGCCATACGGTCGCGGTCGCTTCCACGGCGGACAGCCTGCTGCGGCGCCTCGAACCGGCACCTCACCTGGTCGTCCTGGATCTGGGGCTCCCGGACGCGGACGGCCGCGATGTCTGCCTGGCCCTGCGGGCACGTGGCGTCGACGTCCCGGTGCTGATGCTCACCGCCCTGGACGGAATGCACCACAAGGTGGGCGGCTTCGAGGCGGGAGCCGACGACTACATGACGAAACCGTTCGACATCCCTGAGCTGCTGGTGAGGGTCCGCGCCCTGCTGCGCAGAACGACCGCGACGACCCCGCCGAACGGCGTCGTTCTCGATCCGGCGAAGCACGTCGTGATCCACGGTTCGACGAGCGAGAGCCTGACGCCGACCGAGTTCCGGCTGCTGGGCAGGCTCATCGCCTCGCAGGGCGACGCCGTACGCCGCCACGCCCTCGTCGCCGCCGGCTGGCCGCACGGCGCACAGGTCAGCGACAACACCCTCGACTCCTACGTCCGCCGGCTACGGACCAAACTCGGTGCGCTGGGCGTGGCCGATCGCCTGGCGACGGTCCGTGGGGTGGGCTATCGATGGGAGTGACGGGCTTCCGCGGGAGGGTCGTCGCGCTTGCGGTCCTGATCGCGACAGCCGTGGTCGCGGTGCTGGTGGTGGTCTCGCACGTGCTGCTGAGCCAGGTGAGCGACGCCGACGCGAACGCTCTGGCGCATACGCGTGCGGAGGCGGTGGCGACGAACGTGACCGTACGCAAGGGCCACGTCGCGCTGATCGAGAGCGGCAACGAAGCGCTGGACACGGTCTCGTGGGTGTACGCCGACGGTCACCTCGTCGACGGGCTCGTGCCGGGCGGCATCCGTGACCGCGTCGACGCGCTCGCCGACTCCGGGCGCTCCCGGTCCATCACGGTCGGCGACTACCTTCTGCACGCCCAGCCGATCCCGCTCGACGGCCACCACGTCGTGGCCGTCGTGAGGGTGGATCTCACGCCGTACGAGACGTCGGAGCAGCGCAGCCTGGCGATGTCGCTCATCCTGGGTGGCCTCTCGATCCTGCTCGCAGGTGTCGTCGCACGCGTCGTGGTGGGTCGTGCGTTGCGCGTGGTTCACGAGATGGCCGCTCTCGCCGACGACTGGGGCGATCACGAACCCGGACGCCGGTTCGACCTCGGCGTGCCCCGCGACGAGTTCGGGGAGCTCGGGCGAACCCTCGATCGCCTGCTCGACCGCGTGGACAACGCGCTCGCGGACGAGCGCCGGCTCACCGATGAGATCGCCCACGAGTTGCGGACGCCTTTGACGGCGCTGCGGGGCGAGGCGCAGTTGGCGCAGCTCTCCGGTCACCAGGTGCCACCCGAGGCTGTGCTGACCGAGGTCGACCGCCTGAACACGGCGATCACGACGATTCTGAGTGCCGCCCGGACGCGCATCGACGGCGGTACCCGTTGCGATCTCAGGGCGGCGGCGCGGCAGGCGATCGCGGGCCGCGCCATCGAACTCGCCGTCCCGGCCGACGTCGACGTCGCCGTGGCAGGCGAACTCGTCGTCGCTGTGTTGTCACCTCTGCTGGAGAACGGCCTGCGGCACGCGAATTCGCGTGTCTGGGTCACAGCGCGCGTCGAGCCCGAGGGCGTATCGGTCGATGTCCTCGACGACGGCCCGGGGTTCGATCCGGCGGAGGTCGACCGGGTCTTCGAAGCGGGCGTGACCAGCGGCGACGGGCAGGGTCTCGGACTGGCCGTGGTGAAGCGTCTCGCCGCGTCCGCGGGTGTGGCGGTCCGTGCGGTCGCCGACGGCCACGGTCGCGTCGAGGTGACCTTCCCCACGCCTGAGGCGGCCGCGTAGTCAGGTTGTGTGCAGGTTCCCCACGGGAACCTCCCTGCATGACAACGACAACGGAAGCGCCCCCACGCAGCGGGCGGCTCATGCTCAACAAGGTCCCCGAGGTCACCATCTGGTTCTGGGTGATCAAGATCTTGTGCACGACCGTCGGTGAGAGCTTCGCCGACTGGATCAACATGAAGCTGGGCGTCGGCCTGGTGAACACGGCATGGATCTTCACCGCCGTGTTCGTGGTGGTTCTGGCCGTGCAGCTCCGGCTGAAGCGGTACGTGCCGTTCCCGTACTGGCTGACCGTGGTCGTTGTCAGCGTGACGGGCACGCTCTACACGGACATCCTGACCGACCAGCTGAACGTGCCGCTGTGGATCAGTTCCGCGGTCTTCTCCGTGCTGCTCGCCGTGGTCTTCGGCGTGTGGTGGCTGCGTGAGCGCACGCTGTCGATCCACTCGGTCACCACGCTTCCGCGTGAGTCGTTCTACTGGCTGACCGTCCTGGTCACCTTCGCGCTCGGCACCGCGACCGGCGACTGGACCCTGGAGCTGACCGGCTGGAGCCCGGGTGTCTCGGTTCTGCTGCCGCTCGGCCTGATCGCGGCGATCGCGCTGCTGCGGAAGTACGGCGCCAACCCGGTGCTGTCGTTCTGGCTCGCGTACATCCTGACCCGCCCGCTCGGCGCCAACATCGGCGACTGGCTCGCCTCCCCCAAGGTCGCCCAGAGCCCGGGTGACCCGACCGGTCTCGACCTGGGCACGTTCACCACCAGCCTGATCTTCCTCGGCCTGATCCTGGCGACGGTCGTGTACCTGACCGTGACGCGCTCGGACGTGACCGAGACCTACGAGGCGGCCCACGCCGCTCAGGCCGCCGGCAACCCGCGCAAGGAACGCGTCGCGCTGGCCGGCTTCGGAGTGCTGGCCGCCGCCACCGCGGCCCTGCTGATCTGGGCCCATGGGCAGCCGCACGTCGGACCGGCGCCGGAGACGGACGCCACCTCCGCCGTCAAGCTCGCCCCCGGCCAGGCCGTGAAGAAGTTCCCGCCGAAGAAGGTCGACGCACTCAAGGCACTCGCGTCGACGTCGCTCAAGGACGCACAGTCGGGGAACGCGAAGGGGGCCCACGCGGCCGCCCAGTCCCTGCGCGACCTCTGGGACGCCGACCAGGCCTCGCTGCAGCCGCTGGACAACACCGGCTGGACGTCCATCGACGCTCAGATGGACCAGGTCCTGAAGACCTTCGGCATCGACCACCCGAACCCGCCGATGTCTCCGGCCCACCAGCAGGCCGAACTCAAGGCCCTCCTCACGGACATGCGCTGACGGCCTCTGATCGGCGGCGACTTCCCTGAGGTCACCGCCGATCAGGCCCTCGCGGGGTGCCGTCCCCTCCGGCCAGGTGCCGCGCGTCCCTTATGGGCGCGCGGCACCGGCGTATGACGAGTCCGCTCCTACGGACGTCGAGACCAGCAGCCAAGTTGCCGTTGATCAGGGCTCGTTGAGCCGTAAGAATGATGGTCAGTGGCACGGTGCGCGTGGTGACGCGTGAGGGACATACGGGGGGGCAGTGGTGACGAGGGGTCGTGGCGCGGGGGCGGTCTTGATCGCGGGGATCGCGGTTCTGGTATCCGCGTGCAGCGGGGGTGACGGCGGTACCAAGGTGCCTCCGCCCCCGACCGCCGCGACCACCCCTGCTTCCGCCACTCCCACGGTCGCGGCGCATCCCGCCGCGACGGATGCGAGCGACCTGAGGTCGTACTGCTCCAAGGACGGTCCCCTCACGCTCCTGACGGGTCAGCCGGCGTACAGGGGCAAGGGGCCGCATCCGGTGCAGCTCGACACCTCGAGTCCGACTCCCTTGAGCGCCACCCAGGCCCCGCTCCCGTCGCCGGGTGAGACGGCGACGCCCCAGGCCCCCGACACGTACCACCCCGATCCGGCGAAGGTGCAGCTCGTCGCCTGTGTGGCCAACGTAGGCAAGGGCAAGCTGGTGCAGACGTGCCGGTACTCCGGCGACTACGTGCGCTACTTCCGGCAGGGGCACTACGACGTCACGGTGTACGAGGCGAAGACCGGCCACAAGCTCGGCACCGCCAAGGTGACGGGGGACGATCACTCCTCGTGTCTGCCCCAGGTGACCTTCTTCCAGGGAGAGCCCCAGTCGAAGACGGAGTGGCTGGACCCGGGCCTCCCGGCGTTCCGCAAGGCGCTGGCTCCCTGGGTGAACGCGGCGAAGTCGTAGGCGTACGTCCCTGGTGGGCGCCGCTCCTACGTCGTGTCCTCGGGCCGTACCGTGCGGGCCCGGAGGTGTGCGCGTTCTCCCTGGTGGCCGAGGAGGCTGAGGACTTCGACGGGGTTGTCGTCGGCGTTGCCGAACCAGTGGGGCGTACGGGTGTCGAATTCGGCGGCTTCTCCGGGCCCCATGACGAGATCGTTGTCGCCCAGGACCAGGCGCAGGCGTCCGTCGAGGACGTAGAGCCATTCGTAGCCTTCGTGGCTGGACGGTTCGGGCTCGGTCGGGCGCAGCCTGGGCGAGATGATCAATTTGTACGCTTGCAGGCTTCCTGCCCGCCGGGTGAGCGGCAGCATGGTCATGCCGTGGCGGGTCACGGGTTTGAGGTGCAGGCGTGGGTCGCCGGTCTGCGATGCCCCGATGAGCTCGCCGATGTCCACGCGCAGTTCGCGTGCGAGGGGGAGCAGAAGCTCCAGGGTGGGGCGGCGCTGACCTGATTCCAGTCGCGAGAGGGTGCTCAGGGAGATCCCGGTGGCCTGCGCCAGGGAGGTCAGCGACCAATTGCGCTGTGCACGCAGCCCCTTGAGACGGGGGCCGACGGCCGCCATCGTCGACGCGGTCTCATCATCCATCCCTCAACCTTGCCACCGCGGCAAGGATCTTTGCATCTCCGCTCGGGTGGGCCGACGGTGTCGGCAGGCGCCCCGACACGGGCGAACGACGCCGCAGGACCGGAGATGCGTGATGACCCGAGACAGCTTGCCCACCGCCCCGGTGGGTGGGACCGACACGCAGCCGGCGCCACCGGCGAGGGCGATGGTGGGCGTTCGGCGCGGCTCGGTGACGTCGGCCGTGGTGATCCTGGTGCTGACCCAGCTGATGTTCGTCGTGGACACCTCGATCGTGAACGTGGCCCTGCCCGACATCGGCCGTGACCTGGCGTTCTCCAGCACCGGCCTCTCCTGGGTCGTCACCGCCTACGCGCTGACCTTCGGCGGCCTGATCCTCCTCAGCGGAAAGATCGGCTCCATGATCGGTCCGCGCCGGGCCCTCGTCCTCGGGGTGACGCTCTTCGTGATCGCCTCCGTCGCCGGAGGTCTTGCCACCTCGGCTGTGTTCCTCGTGGCCGCGCGCGCTCTGCAAGGAGTGGGGGCCGCCGTGGCCGCGCCCAGCGTGATGGTCCTGCTCATGGGCATCACCACCCCCGGCCCGCAGCGCTCACGGGCGATGGCGATGTTCGTCCTCGCCGTCGGCGCCGGAGCCGCGGTCGGCCTCCTCGCCGGCGGGGTGCTGACGCAGACGCTGGGATGGCGATGGGTGATGTACGTCAATGCCCCGATCGGCGTCCTGGTCCTGGCCGGCGCCCTGCGCAACCTGCCCGAGACGGTACGTCGGCGTACCTCCCTGGACGTCGGCGGAGCCGCTGCCTCGATCCTGGCGATGGTGGCCCTGGTCTTCGCTTTCACCTCCGCCGCCGACCGAGGTTGGGCCAGTTCCCTGGCGCTGGGTGCGTTCACCGTCGCCGGGGTGTCCCTCGTCGTGCTGGTGGTGTGCGAGCGCAGGCATCCGCACCCGGTGATGCCGCTGGCGTTCTTCACCGCCGCGCGCAGTGCGGGACCCCTTCTGGCCATGCTGGTCGTCCCGGCCGGTCAGGTCGGGTTCCTGTTCTTCACCACGCTGCTGACCCAGCAGGTCCTCGGCTTCACCCCGATCCGGACCGGGCTCGCGCTGGTGCCCTTCACCTTCGGGCTGATCGCCACCAACCAGCTCACCCCGAGGCTGCTGCCGCGACTGGGCGAACGTGTCATCGGCAGCGCCGGCCTTTCCGGTCTGGTGCTGGGAATCGTCTGGATGGCGCTGGTGGCCGCGGACGCCGGCCCGGACACGTCGATCGTCACGGTGCTGCTGCCCTCGGTCCTGCTCGGCGCGGGTGCGGGCGCGACCTTCGCACCGGTCACGGCCGTCATCATGCATCAGGCCCCGGCCGAGCACGTGGGCGCCGCGGCCGGCCTCAACCAGGGCCTGCAACAACTCGGCGGAGCGATGGGCCTGGCCGTCCTCACCAGCGTCCTGGCCGCCACCGGAGGCCTGAAGCACGGGCTTGGCGCGACCCTCTTGGCCACCGCTGCCTTCCCGCTGGCCGGCCTGGCCCTCTTCGGAGTGTGGGCGCGCCGCATACCCGCCCCCGACCCCACCCACGCGTGATCGTTTTTCACCAGTCGAAGGAGTATGTGATGACCGAGCACGACCCGCGCTTCAGTGCCGAGTTCTGGGACCGGCGCTACACCGGCCCCGACCGGGTGTGGAGCGGTGAACCCAATCCCGCGCTCGTCGAAGAGGTCACGCCCCTTGCGCCCGGGACCGCGCTGGAGGCGGGATGCGGTGAAGGCGCGGACGCCATCTGGCTGGCCGGGCAGGGCTGGCAGGTCACCGGCGTCGACTTCGCCTCCCAGGCGATTCATCGGGCCGCCGAACACACCCCCGCCCACCTGGCCGGACACATGTCCTGGCAGCAGGCGGACATCCGCGAATGGCAGCCAGGCGAAGGCCCCCGCTACGACCTGGTCACCGCATCCTTCATGCATTTCCCGCCGCCGGTACGCCGCACGGTCTTCGCAGCCCTCGCCGCCCGAGTCGCTCCCGAGGGGCATCTGGTGATCGTCGGCCACCACCCCAGCGACCTCGACACCGCCATGCCCCGACCGCCCGAGCCCGAACTCTTCTACACCGCCGACGACCTCGCGGCGGACCTCCCCGAAGGCGATTGGCAGATCCTCACCCGAACCGCGCGCGCCCGGACGGCCACGACGCCCGACGGCGCACCGGTGACCATCCATGACACGGTCCTCACCGCTGGGCGCACTCACTGAACCGGTGGCCGTCAGTCTCGTCAGGCTGCTGCATCCGGACGTGTCTGCGTCACGGACGGCGGCGGCGAGGCCCGTACGGCAGCCAAGCCCGTCTACGGTGGCAAGGGGTCGGCCGAGGCCGTGATGCCGATGGGCCGCCCGGACCGCATCGGCCTCGTCGAGGTCGGCGGCGAGCTCGAACTCCTGCCTCCCAACGATCACGGAGTCGTCATGACCGACCACATCCCGACCGCTCCCGTTCTGGAGCCGGCCGCGGCCGAGTTCGCCGCCGCCACGGCCAACCCGCCCTACCTCTTCGGCCTCGGCCCGGTCGAGGGCCGCAAAGCGGTCGACGAAGTCCAGTCCGGTGACATCTCCATGCCGCGGGTGGACGAGGAGTGGGTCACGGTTCCCGGCGGTCCGACCGGGTCGGTTCGCGTGCGGATCGTCAGGCCCGCCGGAGTCGCCGGCGCGCTCCCCGTCATCATCTACATCCACGGAGCCGGCTGGGTGTTCGGCAACGCCCACACCCACGACCGCCTCGTCCGTGAACTGGCCACCGGCACCGAAGCGGCCGTCGTCTTCCCCGAGTACGACCTGTCTCCCGAGGCGCGCTACCCGGTCGCCATCGAGCAGAACTACGCCGTCGCCCAGTGGGTCGTCCGCGAAGGTTCCGGCAAGGGCCTGGACCCGACACGGATGGCCGTGGCCGGTGACAGCGTGGGCGGCAACATGAGCGCCGCCCTCACCCTGATGGCGAAAGAACGAGGCGACGTGCGTCTTGTCCAGCAGGTGCTCTTCTACCCCGTCACCGATGCCGCGTTCGACACCCCGTCCTATCACCAGTACGCCGAGGGGTACTTCCTGCGCCGCGACGCCATGCGGTGGTTCTGGGACCAGTACACCGACGATTCCGGTCAGCGCGCGGAGATCACCGCGTCCCCGCTGCGGGCCACCACCGGGCAGCTCAGCGGCCTGCCGCCGGCGCTGGTGATCACCGGCGAGGCGGACGTGCTCCGCGACGAGGGAGAGGCGTACGCGAACAAGCTCCGCCAGGCGGGTGTGGAGGTCACAGCCACCCGGTACCAGGGCATCATCCACGACTTCGTGATGCTCAACCCCCTGCGTGGCACCCACGCCGCACAGGCCGCCATCACCCAGGCCGTCACGGTGCTCCGCGACGCCTTTGCCACCACCCGCTGACGCAGGGCCCGTTGCGATCCGGCACGCAAGAGCGCTCCGCTGTCCCGCGCGGCCGCCCGGCTTGCCCCGCGCCTCGGCCGAATGACCTGGTCGGTGCCGGACGGCTCGCCGGCTCCGGCTACGGCCTGAGCACGATCTTGCCGTGGGTGTGGCGGCGTTCGAGTTCGGTGTAGGCCTCGCGGACCTGTGCCAGGGGGTAGACGTGGGCGATCGGTAGTTTGAGCTGTCCGTCGGCGATCAGGGCGGCCAGTTCGGCGAGCACCTCCGCGCCCGGACCGGCCGCCACGCCTCCGTCCGTCTTCACCCCGTACTTCGCCGCGGCCGCGAAATCGGCGATGGTGTCGATCCGCTCCTTCGCGACGCCGAGAGCGAGTGCCAGCTCCACGTACCCGCCGCCGTACAGGTCGACGAACGCGTCCACACCATGGGGAGCGGCGGCCCTGATCCGGTCCGCGACACCGTCCCCGTACGCGACCGGGATCACGCCGTGGCTCCTCAGCCACTCGTGGTTGCTCTCGCTCGCCAGGCCGATGACCGTGGCCCCGGTGCGGCGCGCGAGCTGGACGGCGAGTGAGCCGACTCCGCCGGCCGCGCCGGAGATGACGACCGTCTCGCCCTTCTCGGGGCGGACGGAGTGCACGGCTCCCCACGCTGTCACGCCGACGACGTACAGGCTGCCGGCGATCTCCCAGGAGACTTTCTCCGGCTTGTCTGTGAGGTCGCCGGCCTCGACCAGCGTCAACTCGGCTTGTGACGCACGCCTGTTGCTGAACCCGATCACCTCGTCGCCGGGCTGGAAACCGTCGACCCCGGTGCCGGTCTCCTCGATGACACCGGCGAGGTCACTGCCCTGCCCGGACGGGAATGTCGACGGGAACATGTCCGTCAACGCCCCCGTGCGGATGATCGCCTCACTGGGATTGATACCGGCTGCCTTCACCCGTACGAGGACCTGTCCGTCCCCGGGCACCGGGCGTTCGACCTCCTCGACCCGCAACACGTCGATCCCGCCGAACTCGTCGTACCTGACCGCCTTCGTCATGATGTCGCTCCTTCAACTGGGGGAGGGCTCAACCGGGTTGACCTGGGTGGGCTATGCCCGACGGAGTTCGAGCACGGGAATGACGCGGACCCCGGCCGTCTTGCGTGCGTAGTCGGCGAAGCCCGGGTAGCGGCTTGCCTGTTCGTCGTAGACGCGGTCGCGTTCGCCGCCGGTCAGATCGCGGACGGTCACCTGGTAGGTCTCGGTGCCACGCTCTACGGTGCCTTCGCCGGCGGTGGTCAGGTTGAGGTACCAGTCGGGGTTGGTGGGTGCTCCGCCCTTGGTCGCGAAGACGTAGATGACATCCGGCTCCGTGTCATGGGGGAGGTACATCATCGGAGTGACGTGCTCCCGGCCGGACTTGCGGCCCCGGTGGTGTGTCAGGACGAGCGGTGCACCCTCGAAGGCTCCGCCGACCTTGCCCTCGTTCGCTCGGAACTCCGTGATGGTCTTCGCGTTCCAGTCCTGCGCTTCAGTCATGTCGGGCTCCTGTTGTAAGCGTGGTGGGGTGCGGGGGTGCGGGGGTGCGGGGGTGCGTTACCTCGGCCTGGGGAGGAGGCATCACGGGAGGGCGGTGATTCCCTCGGCAGGGGCACGACGAGATCGCTGGCAGTACCTGCACGGGCCGGCCACCCCGACCCGGAACGCTTCGTCGCCGACTTCAGCGGCAGCAGCCGTACCGTGGCCGAGTACCTGGTCGCCGAGATGCTCGAACGGCAGCCGCAGGAGGGGCAGGACCTGCTGCTCCGCACGTCGATCCTGCAGCGGGTCAACAGCGAGCTGGCGGACCTGCTCACCGGCCGCTCCGGCGCCGAACGCATCCTCCTCGGACTGGAGGACGCCAACGCGTTCGTCGTCTCCCTCGACCCGGACCGGACCTGGTTCCGCTACCACCACCTGCTCTCCGACCTGCTGCGCCTGGAGCTGCGCCGGACCCGGCCCGACGAGGTGCCCGACCTGCACCGGCGGGCGGCCGACTGGCTCACCGCCCACGGCATGGTCGTCGAGGCCGTACGGCACCTGCAGTCCGCCGGGGACTGGACCGAGGCCGCGGTGCTGCTGACCGATCACTCCTTCGGCATGATGCTCGACGGCCAGGAGGAGACGATGCAGACCCTTCTCAAGGCCTTTCCCGAGCGGCCTGGGCCGGGGTTCCCAGAGCTGAGCGTCGTGCGCGCGATGGTCGAGTTGGCCCACGGCCGCCTCGACGACGCCGCGGCCCACCTCGCCGTCACCGATGCCTGTTCGTCGTACGTGCCCGAGCCGAGCCGCAGACGCCTCCGTACGGCTGTCACCGCGCTCAACCTGTCGCTGGCCCGGCGGCGCGGCGACCTCGCGGACGTGATGAGCCACGCGGACTTCCTCGACACCCCGCCCGCCGGGGGCACCGACGAGGAGATGGCCCCGGGCAGTGACCTGCGCGTGGTGGCGCTGATGAAGCTGGGAACCGTCGAAGCGTGGGCGCTGAAGGACTCCGACGACGGTGTACGCCACCTCCAGGAAGGCGCCGAACTGGCCCGGAAGATCGGCCGCCCCTACCTGGAGGTCGCCTGCCTGGCCCAGCTCGGCTTCGCCGCGAAGCTGCCCGACTTCACGGATGCCCGCCAGTACTGCGAGCAGGCGATCGCGCTGGCCGAGGAGCACGGCTGGGGCACGGCGTTCATCCTGGCCCCTGCCCTGGTGACGCTGGCCTCCGCCATGGTCTGGTCGGGCGAGTTCGACGGCGCCGAACAGTTCCTGCGGCGCGCCGACATCGCCCTGCAGGCCGACAGCGGACCGGGCATCGGAACGCTGCTGCACCTGGCGAAAGGGATGCTCCACGCCGGTCACGGCCGAAACCCCGAGGCAGCACAGGAGTTCACCGAGGCGCACGCCCAGCAGTCGCGGCTGTCGCACCCGCACGCCCTGGCGGGTTACGTGACCGGCTGGCTGGCCGCCACCCGCGCCCGACTCGGCGCCACCGCCGACGCACGCGCCCTGCTCGACACAGTCGATGGTTCGGAGGCGGCCGAGTCCGGTGAGATCCGCAACGCGCGGGCCGTGATCCACCTGGCCGAAGGCGACGCCTCCGCCGCTCTGGCAGCGGTCGCGGCGGTCGTCGACGGGACGGCGCCCTCGGTCCACGTGGCCACCGTCGTCGAGGCCCAACTCCTCGCCGCCCTGGCGCACCGGGAGGCGGGTGAACACGAGGAGGCGCAGGAATCCGTGGAACGCGCACTCGCCCTCGCCGAGCCCCAGCGCCTCGTCCTCCCCTTCGTGATGACAGGAGCGGGCCCGCTCCTGGAGGCCGCACCGCGCCGCCGGTCGGCACATGCCGCGCTGCTCACGGACATCCTCGACGTCCTGCACGGCACGAGCGCGTCACCCGCGCCCGCGGCCCAGGAACTCAGCCCGACGGAACTGCGGGTCCTGCGCTACCTGCCGACCAACCTCTCCCGGCCCGAGATCGCCGACGAACTGTCCGTGTCGGTCAACACGGTCAACACGCACGTACGCAACATCTACGCCAAGCTCCACGCCACCGACCGCTCATCGGCCGTGCGGCGGGCCCGCGAACTGCATCTGCTCGGCCGGTAGCCCGTACTCACCAGATTCCGGCGATGACAGTTCACCAGCCGGGATCCGAACATCAAGACATGAGCGCAGAACCGGCCCTGTACACGATCCGCGTCGAAGGCGACCTCGGCGCCACCACGCTGTCGGCGTTCCCCACCCTCACGGCCGAACACCAGGCCGCGCAGACGATCCTGGTCGGCCACCTCGACCGCTCGGGCCTGTACGGGGTGCTGCTGCAACTGGAGTCACTCGGCCTCGACCTGATCGAAGTCTCCTGCACCCACTGCCCACGGCTCCCTGACGCCTCACCCCCTTCGTGACTCGATGGCCGGGGACGAGGGGGTGCCCCGCCTCCGGGTGAACGGCTCACTCCGGCCACGCGGAGGACTTGATGACCTCCACGAAGTCTCCTCGTACGAAACCGGGCTTGAAGTGGGCGAGGACGTCGGCCTTCACATTGCCGAAGGTCGTTTCGGGGCGGTCCTGGATGCCGTCCGTGAAGGCGGCCAGGATGCGGTTCTTGAAGTCGGGGCGCGGGTGCGCGGCCACGACCGCCGCGCGCTGCTCGTCGGTGACGGAGGCGTAGCCGATGCCGAGGACGTCCAGTTCGACGCCGCGGGTGACCAGGGCGATCTCGGGGGCCATGTGGAGCGGGATCTCCGGGGTGGTGTGCAGTGCGATCGCCGTCCAGACGCGGTCGGCCGGATCGCCGGTGACGCCGTGCCGGTTCAGGAAGCGGCGTGCCTCGTCGGCGCCGTCGATCTCGAACCTCTGGTCGGCGCGGCGGTGCCGCTCCGTGAGCCCGAGGTCGTGGAAGAGCGCGCCGACGTAGAGCAGTTCGGGGTCGAACGTGAGTCCCTGTTCCCGGCCGCGCAGCGCGCCGAAGAGGAACACCCGCCGGGAGTGGTCGAACAGCAGCGGTGACGCCGCGTCCCGCACCAGCTCGGTCGCCTCGCGCGCCAGAGCACTGTCCGGGACCCGTACGCCTGCGATGACCTCGGTCATGACGACAACCCTGCCTCTCCTCGTGGTGCCGGCCGCGTCGGAAGCGTTCGGCGTGGTCTCCAGAGTCGGTTGTGGCCGTACGCTGATGCCATGTCCCTGAAGCCAGCCGTCCCACAGATCCGGACATCGGAAGCGGGGCACCGGGTCGCGTTCCTGGTGTTCGACGGGGTGACGCTGCTCGATGTGAGCGGGCCGCTGGAGGTGCTGCACCAGGCGGGCCGGCTCGGTCACGCGTACGTGCCGGTCCTGGTGTCCCCGCACGGGGGTGACGTCACGACGGCCTCGGGGCCAATCCTGGCGCGGACCGTGCGGCCCGCCGACGCAGGCCCTGTCGACACGCTCGTCGTCGCGGGTGCCGATCTGCTCGCCGAACGGCCGTTGGACGACGAGCTCAGGGCGGCGGCCGAGCACCTCGCCGAACGGGCGGCGCGCGTCGCCTCGGTCTGCACCGGCGCCTTCGTCCTCGCCGGTCTCGGCGTGCTCGACGGCCGCCGGGCCACCACGCACTGGCGGCACGCCGCGACACTGGCCCGCCGGCACCCCCGGGTGCGGGTCGAGCCCGACGCCCTGCACATCCGCGACGGCCGGTACGTCACGTCCGCGGGCATCAGCGCCGGCATCGACCTGGCGCTCGCGCTGGTCGAAGACGACCACGGGGCGGACGTGGCCCGCGACGCCGCCCGCGAACTCGTCGTCTTCGTACGGCGTCCGGGCGGGCAGTCCCAGTTCTCCACGGCGCTGGAGACCCCGCCGCCCCGCGGGGACCTGCTGCGCGCCGTGACCGAGGCGGTGCTCGCCGACCCGGCTGCCGACCACGGCCTGCCCGCGATGGCGGCGGCCGCGGCGGTCAGCCCACGCCATCTGACGCGGCTCTTCCGGGCCGAACTCGGCACGACGCCCGCGCGCTGGGTCGAGCGGGTCCGGCTCGACCGTGCGCAGCAGCTGCTCCTCGACGGTCACAGCGTGACGGCGGCGGCGCGGCACAGCGGTCTCGGCAGCGACGAGACGCTGCGACGAGCCTTCGCACGCCACCTGGGCACGATGCCGACGGAGTACCGGACGAGGTTCGCGACGACACGGCCTACGGACGTGAGCTCAGCGCCTTGACGAGGTTCACGACGGTAGGCCGCGAGCGTGGCGGGACCTCTACAGCTGGCCCGGGCCGTCGGCCGTGGCCTTGCGAGGCGGACGCCCGTCCCGAGGCGAAGGCACCGCTTCCGCCTCCGGGGCCGGCGCCGCCGCCATCGTGTTGACGCGAGGCAGCGCGTACGGGTGCTCGTCCGCGAGCCAGCGGATCAGCTGTTCGCGGACCGTGACGCGAACCGTCCAGATGTCGTCCGAGTTCTTGGCGCTGACGACCGCGCGGACCTGGAGCGTGCTCGGCGTCGTGTCCGTGACGGCGAGCGCCCACTTGCGGCCGTCCCAGGCGGGGCATTCGAGCAGGATGGCCTGGAGCTTCTCGCGCATCGCGTCCATCGGGGCGCTGTGGTCGAGGTGGAAGTAGACCGCGCCGGTCATCTGGGCACCGCCGCGCGACCAGTTCTCGAACGGCTGCGACGTGAAGTACGAGACCGGCATCGTGATCCGGCGCTCGTCCCAGGTGCGCACGGAGAGATAGGTCAGCGTGACCTCCTCGATCGTGCCCCATTCGCCGTCGACCACGACCGTGTCACCGATCCGCACCATGTCACCGAACGCGATCTGGAACCCGGCGAACAGATTGCCCAGCGTCGACTGCGCGGCGACACCGGCGACGATGCCGACGATTCCGGCGGAGGCGAGCAGCGAGGCGCCGGCCGCCCGGAACGCGGGGAACGTCAGCAGCATCGCGGCGACCGCGAGCACGCCGACGACGGCCGTGACGATCCGCTGGATCAGCGTGATCTGCGTACGCACCCGGCGTACCCGCTCGGCGTCCTGGTGCTGGTTGGCGTAGCGGGCGTAGGACGACTCGACGACCGCCGTCGAGATCCGCATGAGGAGCCAGGCGGTGGCGCCGATCAGGACGAGGCTGAGCAGCTGGCCGATGGCCGCGCTGTGCTCGCGGGCGAGCTCGGCCTGAGCGTAGGAACCGCGCAACAGGGCTGCGCAGAGCACCAGTTGGTACGGGAAGCGGCACCGGCGCAGCAGGCCCCACAGCGGTGTCTCGTGGTGGCGCCGGTCGGCGCGTTGCAGCAGACGGTCCACGGCCCACCCGACGAGGAGGGTGAGCACGACGGAACCGCCGATGACGATCAGCGGACGCAGTACGTTCTCCATCCCCAGACCGTAACGTGGCCCCGGAATCCGCCGTTCAGCCCCCTCCTGCGAGTGGACCGGCCCCCGACTGCGACGATGGACCGGCGAACTCACGCACCGGACATTCCCGAAGTGAGCGACTACGACGGTTTTGCCGGGGTCGGCTGGGTGAGGTTCAGCGGGTTGCCGTCCGGGTCCTGGATGTGGGCGACGCGCTGTCCCCACGGCATGTCGTTCGGGCCGCCGCTGACCGAGCCGCCCAGCGCCGTCACCCGGCCGAGCGTCTCGTCGACGTCGTCGACGGCGATGCTGAGCAGGATGCGCGGGGCCGCCGCGGTCCCCAGGTCCGTCCTGCTCACCAGCCCGAGATCGGAGTCGCCGATACGCAGTCCGAGGTAGAAGGCCGGGCCTTCCTCCGGTACCCGGAAGACTTGCTCGGCGCCGAACAACTTCGTGTAGAAGCCGAGCAGAACGTCCAGGTCGGCCGTGAGGATCACTGGCTGGATGGTGGACATGGCGGGGCACTCCTGTCGAGAACGGTCGTGTCGCCTTGTAGACCGTTCGTGGACGGCGAACTCATCGGCTCCCGATCCAGGGCCGAGGCCGGAGGCAGGAGCGTGACCGCGACCAGGAGAGGGTCCGGCATGTCCTCGGTGCGGAAACGGAGCAGGCCGGCGTCCGCGAGCCGGTGCAGCGCAGTGCTGACGATCACGGGCGTGACGCCAAGGGCCCGCGCGGCGGGACTCAGCGGGAAGGCCACCGTCGGGGAGCCATGAATCCGGCGCGGGTCAGCCGCGAGATCCACCAGAAGCCCGGCCACCACCGCCCCTTGGGAGACCTTCCTCGCACTGACCGCCCAGGCGAGCGCCCACTGATCGAACGGAAGTCCTTCCACGCAGCACTACCTCACGATCGCTCGAGCACAGCCGGCCTTCCCCCAGAGCCCCTTCGTAAGACTCGGCACTCATTCAGCGGGTCGCAACCGGAGCGGGGCCAGAGGGGTTACCGGGCCCGGCGTGCTCACGCGGGCGTACCCGGGTCGTTCGGATGCGGTTCCAGCGGGGTGACCACGGCGGTCATCCAGGGCCACAGCGGCAGGGTTCCGAGTACGTCGGTGCGCAGCTGCTCCTCGTCCTCGGCGCGCCAGATGCCGACGCTGCGGGTGTCGCCGACGGGACGCCACAGCCTGAACAGCCTTCCGGCGGTGGCCAGTTCACGGGCGCGGACCGTCTCGGCGGCGCGCCTGCGCTCCACCTCTTCGGCGGACACGCCCTGCGGCACCTTCGTAGTGATCTCGACCAGGAAGTCCCTCATGGCCCGGCTCCGTCTCTGCGTCTCGTGTCTGCGTCTCGTGTCTGCGTCTCGTGGGGCATCTGATGGGCGCAGCCTCTCACTGGCCGTACCGTGCGCATTGTGGAACCGCGCCGACTGCGGTATTTCGTCGTTGTCGCCACATCATCACCGTCCGGATGTTTCCCAGGGGGCGTCATATGTGGGTTCAGCGAGTGATCGAGCTGACCGGGTGGGAACCGCTCGGGATCTCCGTCGACTGGGCGGCGATCGAGGGGGAGTTGGGTGTTCCGCTGCCGGCGGACTACAAGGAGCTCTACGAGGCGTTCGGGGGCGGTGTCTTCAGTGACTCCGTGTACTTTCTGGGCCGCGACGAGGGCATCGCGTTCGACTTCCTGGCCCAGTGGAGGGCGGCCCTGTCGGCCGACCGGGACAACAACTCCGGGGGCCTCTCCGCCCTCGATCCCTACGTGACCTACGCGCCGGGCGGCAAGGGGCTGGTCGGGTGGGGGTCCACCGAATGGGCCGACGAGTACTGCTGGCTGGTCGACGCGGAGCGGCCCGGCGACTACGCGATCCTCGCGCGGTCCCATGACGGCGGCCCCTGGCACCGGTACGACATGTCGACCTCGGAGTTCCTCTACCGCGTCCTCGCCGACGCCGATTTCCAGCGGTTCGGGATAGCGCGGTACGAGCTCGACCCGATCTTCGAGCCGCCGAGCTCCGGCAGCGGTGAGTGAGGGTGTGTCCCGCACCTTCCACCCCGGCACCCAGGCCCACGCCCCTCGCCCTCACAGCCCCACGGCGCGCGTTCCGCCGCCGAGTTCGGAGTTCCGGCAGTGCTTTTCGAAGTCACCCGCAGCGAACTCCTCGACATCTTCGGCGAGGACCGGCTCGCGACCCTGCCCGCCATCGCCTTCCCGCCCGCAGGCGCGGACACCGAGGGTGCCCGTCTCCTGCAGACCGTCGGCGCCCCCACCGGGACGTCCCTGCTGCGTGAGCCCGACGCGGGCGACGGCCGGCTGCCCCTCGTCCAGGACGTCGTCGAGACCGAGGGCTTCGAGGACGCTCATGAGGACGAGCGGCGTTGACCCGCTTCCCTTCCGGGACGACGAGACCGTCTGGTCGGTGATCGGCGAGGAGATCGCCGCAGGGCAGCGTTTCAAGGCCGACAGCCCGGGGGGGGGGGGGGGGGGCTCGCTCTATGGGTGACGCGCGTCCAGCGCCAGGTGCGCGGTCCTGGTCAGCCTGGTGAATGGGTAGGCGGCATCGGCGCGTCACGGCGGAGTCGGTCACGGCTGTGACCAAAATTTGAGCATGAGCGACGCGACGAAAGCAGTTCTCGAGGGCGGCCCCGACGATCTCCCTGAGCGGATCGTCTCCGTTCCCACGCCCGGTCCGGACATCAAGATTCCTTTCCGCGGGGGGTTCGAACACTTCCGGTCCACCACGCGTGAGGAGCAGACCTCGCAGGGCCTGTTGCCCGTTTACGAGTGGTGGGAGCGCACGGAGCTGCCGGGCTAGGCCGGCCGGACGCGAACGATTCGGCGTGGCATCCAGGGGTCTCCCGCGCGAGGATGGGTGGAGGAGCCGAGCGATGGCACGGATGTTCGTCGATGGCGATGACCTGGTCGTGCACCTGTCCTGGCGGGAGAAGGCAGCCGCACGCAGAGGTGATGTGCGCGCGCCGCTGACCGCGGTGAGCCGCGTGACCGTGGAACCCGACTGGTGGCGTGCCCTGCGCGGCGTCCCGCGCAGGGGCCTTTGGAGTGCCGGGACGCGGTGTATCGGAACCCGCGTTCATGAGGGGGGAGCGGACTTCGTGGCCATCCGGCACGGCAGGCCGGTCGTGTGTGTCGAGTTGCGGGCCGCCGCTCCCTTCAGCCTTGTCGCCACCTCTGTTCCGACCCTCACGGAGGCCAGGGACACGTCGCGGATGCTCGGCGAGCAGGCCCCCCACCTCGACACCTCCACGCGTTTCCGGCTGCCGCTTCCGGTGCAAGAGGAGCTTCCGGTGCCCGAGGAGGAGTCGCCTCCGTCATGACCGGTGTGGCGCCAGCAGTGCCCGTACGCCCTGGCTGGTGAGGACCAGGCCGTCGTGGTGGCCCGGGTCGATGATGAGGGCCAGGTCATCGTCGGTGGGCCAGTTGGCAGCCAGCAGCCCGAGTTGTATGTGGTGGCTCACGAGAATCTCGGGGAGCGTCTCGCCCATACGTTCCGCAGATGTGAAGACCGGGACGGCACGCAGACGGGGTGGGTCGTCGATGACCGGGAGGGTCAGTCCGCCGTCGTCCGGGTCGTCGTGGGTGTCGAGGTCGGTGGGCTCGGGGACGAGAACGTCACAGGCGGCCAGCGTGTCCAGCGGGGTGAGGTCCTCGGGTGCCCGGTGGAGGTCGCGCAGGGCGTCCTGGGCAGCGGCCGCGAACAGTTCCTCGGGGATGTTGTCGTCACACATCATTGCTCCCCCTCGCGTAGTTCCGAGTGGGCCGCCCGGCGTGGGTTCGCCGGCTGGGGTGTGGTCTGCCCGTCTTTCGCCTCCGGGTACCCGGGAGCGGTCGGGCCATGCCGCGGTACGGCGTGCTGAGTGTGGCCAGGTGCGTACGAGAGTCATGAGGCGCCGCCGGTCACGGTTCACCGCGCTCCCTGACGACGTCGGCCGGATTCTTGTCGGCGCGCAGCCCCAGGAAGCGGGGGTGGCGCAACATGCCGTCGCGTGTCCACTCCGTGAAGGCGATCTGCGCCACGAGCACCGGCTCCACCCAGTGGGCGGTGCGTTCGTCGATGCGGCCCTCGAAGGGGGAGCCGGCCGCCCCGATCCGGTCGAGCCCCTGCCGCAGCGCGAGCAGGGTGGGCCGGTCGAACCCGGTGCCGACCTTGCCCGCGTACCGCAGCAGCCCGTCCTCGTAGTGACCGACAAGCAGCGCGCCGATCCCCACCCGGGTGCCCGCCGGTTCGGTGAAGCCGCCGACCACGAACTCCTGGCCCCGCGCACACTTCAGCTTCAGCCAGTCGTCCGAGCGACGCCCCTGGTACGTGCTGTCCGCACGCTTGGCGATGAGTCCCTCCCAGCCGCGCCCGCACGCGTCGGCCAGCAGTTCGGGACCGCCCTCGTTGCGATGCGTGCTGAACCGCAACGGCTCCGTGAACGTGATCGAGCGGCGCAGGAGCGACTTGCGCGTCCGCAGCGGCAGCCGGCGCACGTCCACGCCGTCGAGGCGCAGCAGATCGAAGACGTAGTACGTCACCGCCACCTTGCTCGCCGCGACGTCGGCGGGGCGGGTGAGCCCCATGCGCTGCTGGAGCCGCCCGAAATCCGTCCGGCCGCGCCAGTAGGCGACGATCTCGCCGTCGATCGTGAAGTCCGTGGTGTCCTGCGCGGCGAGCGCGTCGACGATCTCGGGGAACGTGGCGTCGAGCCGCCGTCCGGTACGGGACCGGAGCGTCACGCCGCCGTTCTCGCGCACCGCGAGGACCCGCATCCCGTCCAGCTTCCGCTCGAAGACCCAGCCCTCACGGAACTCACGGCGGTCGCTGAGCTTCGCCAGCATCGGGGAGGCCGCCAGCTCGATGCCCGGAGCGGCGGCGCTGGTGCGGCGGTCGAGTTCCGGCGGCAGCGCGTCCAGCAGGCCGGACGGGTGCTCCGCGTCGCTCACGGCAGCGCCTCCTTCCGGCCGCGGGTCCGCTGTCGCCGGGTACCCGTGATCGTCGCACGCACACAGGCCCGGGTCCGCGTGGAAGGGGCGTGCGTGACGGCGGGGCCTTCGGGTACCCGGGCCCTCCGGATGCGGGCGTGCTTGCTCGTACCGGGACAGCAGACCGTACGAAAGGAGCAGATGATGGTGACCGCGCGAGAGATCATGACCGCTGACGCGGAGTGTGTCGGCGAGCACGAGAGCGTGGTGGACGCGGCGCGCAAGATGGCCGGACTCGGCGTCGGGGCGCTGCCCATCTGCGGCAGCGACGAGCGGCTCAAGGGCGTTCTCACCGACCGCGACATCGTGGTGAAGGTACTGGGCCAGGGCAAGGACCCGATGCGTACGGAGGCGGGGGAACTGGCCCAGGGCAAGCCCGTGACCATCGGCGCCGGTGACGACGCCGCCGAGATACTGCGCACCATGTCCGCCAACAAGGTCCGCCGGCTGCCCGTCATCGACGGACACATCCTGGTCGGCATGGTCGCGCAGGCCGACGTCGCCCGCGCGCTGCCGGACCCGCAGGTGGGACACCTCCTCGAAGCGCTGTCCACCGACTGACCGCCGCACGTCCATCAGGCATCAGGCATCAGACTGGACCCGGCGGGCGGCGCCCTTCCCGGGTCCGGTGACGGCTCACCGGGTCCGCCGGGTCCAGTCACAGTGATCGGGCGAGCGCTCAACTCCCCAGCTGCGGCAGCACCTTGGTGCGGTGGAAGCCGAAGAACCCCTGCTGCTCCTTAGACCTTGAGGCCCGCGGGCCGTCGTGACGAGCCCGTCACCGATCCGGCCCGCCAGTTCCGCGGCCTGGGGGCCGAAGGACTCCGTCATGAAGACTCCTCGAGGGACGCAGGGACTTCCCACCCGAGTGGCCCGTTGGCCGGCGAGGAAACTTCCCCGCGCGAGCGGTGTCATGTGTCACGGCGGTCGCGTCGGGTACCCGGGCAACCGGGGGCGGGTCGGCAGGGTTGCCCTGCTCGTCGGCGGGGTGGCCGTCCTCGTACGCAAGGTGAGCCGTTGCCCGGCAGGTGCTCGCCGCCATCAGGGAGGAGCGACATGAAGTCCCGTCAACTCACCGAACTGGC
Organism: Streptomyces sp. NPDC046821; assembly: GCF_040645335.1. Classification (NCBI taxonomy): domain Bacteria; kingdom Bacillati; phylum Actinomycetota; class Actinomycetes; order Kitasatosporales; family Streptomycetaceae; genus Streptomyces; species Streptomyces sp. NPDC046821. Next base: position 53,520 of record NZ_JBEYYB010000003.1, read on the forward strand.
ACAGCAGTTGCGCGTCGACAGTGTCCGCGCCGCCGCGGCGGCCGGCTCCGGGCACCCCACGTCCTCGATGTCCGCCGCCGACCTGATGGCCGTCCTGCTGGCCAACCACCTGCGCTACGACTTCGACCGCCCCGCACACCCCGGCAACGACCGGTTCGTGCTCTCCAAGGGGCACGCCTCCCCGCTCCTGTACGCGACGTACAAGGCGGCAGGCGCCATCAACGACACCGAGCTGCTCACCTTCCGCAGGCTCGGCAGCCGACTTGAAGGGCATCCGACACCCCGGCGGCTGCCGTGGGTCGAGACGGCCACCGGCTCGCTCGGCCAGGGGCTGCCTGTCGGCGTCGGCATCGCGCTGGCCGGCAAGCGGCTCGACCGGACGGGATACCGCGTCTGGGTGCTGTGCGGCGACAGCGAACTTGCCGAGGGCTCCGTGTGGGAGGCCGCCGAACACGCCGGATACGAGCACCTGGACAACCTCACCGCGATCGTCGACGTCAACCGCCTCGGCCAGCGCGGCCCCACCCGTCACGGGCACGACCTGCACTCCTACGCGCGCCGGTTCCAGGCCTTCGGCTGGCACACCGTCGAGATCGACGGACACGACGTCGACGCAGTGGACCGCGCGTACGACGAGGCCGTGTCCACCAGCGGGCAGCCGACCGTGATCCTCGCCCGCACCCTCAAGGGCAAGGGCGTGGCATCCGTCCAGGACCGCGAAGGCCTGCACGGCAAACCGCTGCCCGACCCCGAGGAAGCCATCGCCGAACTCGGCGGCGTACGCGACCTGCGCGTCGAGGTACCCCACCCGCCCGCCGCACGGAGGCTGCACCCCGTGGGCTCGGGCCATGTGGAACTGCCCCGTTACGCGACCGGGGACGAGATCGCCACCCGCGACGCCTACGGCACTGCGCTCGCCGCCCTCGGCACCGCCCGCGGCGACGTCGTCGCCCTGGACGGCGAGGTCAGCGACTCCACCCGTTCCGAGTTCTTCGCCAAGGAACACCCCGACCGTTTCTTCGAGTGCTACATTGCCGAGCAGGAACTGGTCGCCACGTCGGTCGGGATGGCGGCGCGCGGCTGGGTGCCGTACGCGTCCACCTTCGCCGCGTTCCTCACCCGCGCCTACGACTTCGTGCGCATGGCCTCGATCAGCGGGGCCGGGATCAACCTCGTCGGATCGCACGCGGGCGTCTCCATCGGACAGGACGGGCCCTCGCAGATGGGACTCGAGGACCTGGCGATGTTCCGGACGGTGTACGGCTCCACCGTGCTGTACCCGTGCGACGCCAACCAGACGGCGAAGCTCGTCGCGGCGATGGCCGACCTCGACGGCGTCCGCTACCTGCGTACGACCCGCGGCGACACCCCCGTCATCTACAGCCCCACCGAGGATTTCCCCATCGGCGGGAGCAAGGTGCTGCGCGCGTCCGGAGAGGACCGGCTGACGGTGGTCGCGGCGGGCGTCACGCTCCACGAGGCGCTGAAGGCCGCCGAGACGCTCCGCGGCGAAGGTGTCCGGGTCCGCGTGATCGACCTCTACTCGGTCAAGCCCGTCGACGTCCCCACGCTGCGCGAGGCCGCCGAGATGACCGGCTGCCTCCTGACCGTGGAGGACCACCGCGAGGAGGGCGGCATCGGGGACGCGGTGCTCGACGCGTTCACCGACGGCCATCCCGTACCACGGCTTGTGCGGCTGGCCGTCCGGACGATGCCGGGCTCGGCGACCCCCGCGGAGCAGCTGCACACGGCCGGCATCGACGCCGAGACGATCGCGGTGGCGGCACGGCTGCTGGTGGAGACGGGGGTTGCGCACTGAGCTGGTTGTGCACTGACCTGGGTTATGCGGTGGCATGGGGGCGCGGGGTCACGCAGGCGCCGGGATACGCAGGCTGCGCCGACGACACTGATGTCCAAGTGGCGGCCCGCTAGGTCTTCCCGAGTTCCGTGATCCGTGCGGCGAGTTGTTGCCGGACGGGTTCCGGGAGCGCTTCGCCTCTGACGGAGCGGACGAGGTCGCCGGCCACCGCGTGGAGTTTCGTGTTGGTGTTCTGCGACACCGCGACCAGGACGGACCACGCGTCCTCGGGAGTCAGGCCGAAAGTGGCCATCAGGATCCCGCGTGCCAGGTCGATGGCGGGCCGGGTTTCCATGGCCCGCCGTAGTTGGACCAGTTCGATCCGCTCGGCGGACGGGTTAATGTGCAAGTTCGGCCGGACGTCTTCTGCCAGTGTGAGATTCGCGAGATCTGCGCGTCCCGACATCGCAGTCACTCCATCGCGTTTCGTGCGTCTGCTCTTCTCCCAGCGTCCGCCCGGTCCGCCGTATACGTCAAGAGATACCGGAAATCCGATTCACCTATTTGAATGCGCGAATCAAACATTATCCTTGGCATTATGGCTGGAGTACCGGAACCGCACACGGGCTGGACGTTCCTCACCAACCACGCCCGCGTGCTGGCGGCGATCGCGGAGGACCCCACCACCCGTATCCGCGACATGGCGGCCAGGTGCCGGCTCACCGAGCGGGCGGTCCAGAAGATCGTCTCGGATCTGGAACGGGACGGCTATCTCACGCACACCCGCCAGGGCCGGTCCAACACGTATCGCGTCGAGGACGGAACCATCCTGCGCCACCCGGCCGAGTCCGGTCTGACCGTGGCGGACCTCCTGGCCCTCCTGGTCCGACACGACACTGAGCACCACGTACGGCTGCCCTGAAAGCTGTACTCAGCCGTACTCAATCGCGGGTCGCTTCCTCGCGTACACGGCGACAACTGGCATGAATGAGACGGGACACGTGCATCTGCGAGATGCCGAAGTGTTCCGCGATGCGGCTCTGTGTCATGTCCTCGAAGAAGCGGAGGTAGAGGATGGTGCGTTCGCGTTCGGGTAGGTGTGCCAGGCCGGTTTTGGCGGCTTCCCGGTCGGTGATCACGTCGTAGGCCTCGTCGGGTTCGCCGAGGGAGTCGGCGAGGCTGAAGACGTCGTCGTCGGAGGGCAGGAGCCCGGCGTCGAGGGAGAGTGCGCTGAAGCCGTTGAGGGCGGTGAGGCCGTCGCGGACCTCGTCCTCGGTCAGCTGTGTGTGGGCGGCGACGGCGGCCACGCTGGGTTCCGGACCCGCTCCGGGCTGCTGCGCGAGGTGGCGGCGGGCGAGCCGCACCTTGTTGCGCAGGTCCTGCACGCGCCGGGGGACGTGGACGTCCCACATATGGTCGCGGAAGTGGCGGCGCAGCTCGCCCCGGATGGTGGGGACGGCGTAGGACTCGAAGGGGCCGCGCCGCGGGTCGTAGTTGTTGACGGCCCGGAGCAGTCCCATGGCCGCGACCTGGCGAAGGTCGTCGATGCTCTCGCCCTTGTCGTGGAAGCGGCCGGCGATGCGATGGGCCACGGGGAGCCAGGCCTCGACAACCTCTTCGCACAGCAGGTCCCGCTCGGGCCCTTCCCTCAGGCCCGCCAGGTGGGCGAAGGCCGCCGCCGTGTCGGGGCTGTCGCCGTGTGGACGGCGTGCGGGTGTGCGTGTGTGCCAGGAGGCGGTACGCGTGTGAGGCGTAGGTGTGGGAGGCGTACGCGTGTCAGACGTACGTGTGTGAGGGGTGCGCATGAAAATTCGCTCCTCAACGGTCTGGGCGGGGGCCATCCGCGAGAAGCGAAGAAAAGCGAAGCGCCCGGACGGTCGGCGACCCCAGGGAGCGGTACGCCGCTCGCGGTGGATGCCTCTGGTCCGAAGCACCGTTGTTGCGCGCCTGTCCTGCCATTGTCGCTCCAACAGCAGCCGAATTCGAATCGGGACCCGCAGTGCGCGGGCATACGTACCCCAGCCCGGCCAACAGGTCCTGAATATCGGCGAGTTGCCGGATCCCGTACAAATACCGGAACCGGAAGCGTCCCGGATGTTTGGCCGGCGGAGGCGGGGGTCACCCGCCTGAAGAGGCAGTTATGGCTGACGCAACCCATAAGAATTCCCCACGCAAGACCGCTTCGAGTTCAAACGATTCCCAGGTTTCCACCCGGGATTCGGACGGCGACGCGACGGAGAACCGGCAGCGCCCCACGGACGTGCTGCGCCGTGCGCGCGAGCAGTTCGCCGAGCTCACCGGGATCGCCGCGGAGTCCGTCTCGTCCTTCGAGCGGACGGAGGGCGGCTGGAGGCTGGAGATCGAGGCACTGGAACTTGCCAAGGTGCCCGACACGATGAGCCTCCTCGCGAGCTACCAGGTGGACCTGGACCCCGCGGGCGAACTCACCGGTTATCACCGTCTTCGCCGTTACGAACGGGGAAGGGCCGATCCGCACCGGCCCGACGGAGGCTAGCCCGGTCCCCGCGCGGACCGGGCAGACGAAGGAGGAGCAGTCGGTATGACCGTTGTCCCGACACAGCAGGCCGGCGGGGGAGGCGGCCCGAGCGGTCTGTACGACGTCCTGGAGCTCGTCCTGGACCGGGGGCTCGTCATCGACGCGTTCATCCGGGTCTCCCTCGTCGGTATCGAGATCCTGAAGATCGACGTACGCGTCGTCGTCGCCAGCGTGGACACCTATCTGCGGTTCGCCGAGGCGGTCAACCGGATCGATCTGGAGTCCGGGCAGAACAAGGAACCCGGCCTGCCCGACCTGGTCGGCGAGATCACCGAGTCCGGCAGCCGCGGCAAGGCGAAGGGCGCGCTGACCGGAGCCGCCGAGACCGTCTCGGACGCGTTCCAACAGGCGCGTGGCGATGAGCAGTCCCGGTCACGCTCCGAGGACCGCCAAGCCGAATCGAGGCCCCACACCCGCAGGTCCACGTCCGGCACCCGGAAGAGGAAGAAGGAGGAGGAGCAGGAGTGAGCACCTACGTCTACGGCATCGCGGCGGCCTCGCACCCCTCGCTTCCCCAGGGCATGAGAGGCATCGGCGAGCCGGCGCGTTCGGTACGCGTCCTGCGGGAGGGCGAGTTGGCGGCCATCGTCAGCGACGCCCCCGACGGACTGCGGCCTAAACGCCGGGATCTGCTCGCCCACCAGAGCGTGCTCAGCGAGGCGGGCGCCGGAGGCACGGTGCTGCCCATGAGATTCGGCAGCATCGCCCACGACGACGACGCCGTCACCGGGGTGCTGGCCGAGCGCGCCGAACACTACGGGGAACGGCTCGCCGCGCTGGAAGGCAAGTCCGAGTACAACGTCAAGGCCAGCCACGACGAAGACGCCGTCCTGCTGCGCGTGATGACGGAGGACCCGCGGGTCCGCGCCACCGCGGACGCCAACAGACGGGCGGGCGGGGGCAGTCAGGAGGAACGGCTGCGCCTGGGCGAGATGGTGGCGGCCGCCGTGCAGAGCCGCGAGGAGCAGGACGGCCAGGAGCTGAGGCGGGAGCTGGAGAAGCTCGCCGAATCCATCAGCGTCGGCCCGGAGTCCTCGGGCTGGCTGGCGAACGTGTCGCTGCTGGTGGACCAGCGGTCTGCCGAGGAGTTCCTGGCCGCGGTGGAGGAGATCCGCGAGGGCCACCCGTATCTGGATCTGCGCGTCAACGGACCGCTGCCGCCCTACAGCTTCGTCGAGCCCGGTCCGTCCGAGCCGGCGAGCGCGGCGGCGGGTTCGGGCGGCGCCGGCAGGGAGTGATGAGCGCATGGGACTGATCAGTGAGGTGCTGCTCCTGCCGTTCGCGCCGGTGCGCGGCAGCCGGTGGGTGGTGCAGCAGGCACTCGCCGAGGCGGAGCGGCAGTACTACGACCCGGCGGTCGTCCGCGCCGAGCTGGCCCAGCTCGAGGAGAGGCTCGAGTCGGGCGAGATCGACGAGGCCGAGTTCGACCGGCTCGAGGACGGACTGCTCGACCGACTGGAAATCGGCCTGCACCACCCCGGTGCAGGGACGGACGACTGGACGACGTCATGAACCGACTGGGAATCGGCCTCGCTCTCGGGGCCGGGTACGTCCTGGGACGTACGAGGAAGATGAAGCTGGCCCTCGCGGTCGGCAGCATGGTGGCCGGCAGACAACTGCCGCTGAGCCCCCGCGCAGTCGCGGACCTGGTGTCCGGTCAGCTGCAGGGCAGTCCCGAGGTCAAGGAGCTCACGGACGAGGTGCGCGGCGAGTTGAGCGGGGTGGGGAAGGCCGCCTCCGGAGCACTGATCGAGCGGCAGGTCGAGAGCCTCGCCGACCGCCTGCACGGGCGGACCGAGCAGATCCGCGAGGAGCTCGAGGACACGGCTCCGAGGGAGGAAGGCAACGGCGAGGAAGAGGAGGACCGTGGCCCCCGGGATGAGGAGGACCGGCGTCCCGGGGACGAGGACGAAGAGTCCGGTGCGCAGGAGAGCAGGCCGTCCCGGCCGCGCACGAAGGCCTCCGGCAGGAAGCCCGCCGCGAAGCAGACCGCCTCGAAGCAGCGCACCACGAAGCAGGGTCCAGCGAAGAAGCCGGCGGCCAAGAGGGCTCCCGCCAAGAAGAGTTCGGCGCGCCGCACCACGAAGACCCGGGCATCGAGCGGAGGCGGTGGAGATGACTGACACCACCGGACGCGCAACCGGCCAGGTGAAGGACAGCCCTCTCGCCGACCTCGCCCAGAGCGAGGCCGCCGAACGGCTCAAGGCGGAGGTGCAGGACTATCTGGCCGCCCAGACCGAGCGGCTCCTCGTCGGCGTCGGACACAAGCTCGGCGAGACGACCAGCAAACTCAACGACATCGCCGAAGGCAACAGCCCCGGCTTCACCCGGCTCGTCCGCGACAGCGGCCGCAAGCTCGCCGAGGGCAAGGGGCCGCTGCGCTCCATGCTGGAGATCGGTGCGGGCCGCGCCAAGGACCAGGTGAAAGGTGCCTTCCAGAACCTGACCGGCGGCAAGGCAAAGCGCAAGCGCAGCGCGGGCAAGAAGCCCACCGTCATCATGGAGTTCATCGACGTCGGTGTACCGCTGCGCACGGCGTACGACCAGTGGACCCAGTACCAGGACTTCAGCACCTTCGCGAAGGGCGTCAAGAGTGCGAGTCGCTCCGACGACACCACGTCGGAATGGCACCTCAAGGTCGCCTTGTCCAACCGGAGTTGGAAGGCCCGTACCACCGAACAGATCGCGGACGACCGGATCGCCTGGACGTCCGAGGGAGCCAAGGGCACGACGAAGGGCGTCGTCTCCTTCCACCCGATCACCGAGAACCTCACCCGCGTCCTGCTGGTCATGGAGTACTACCCCCAGGGGTTCTTCGAGAAGACCGGCAACATCTGGCGCGCCCAGGGCCGCCGGACCCGGCTCGACCTCAAGAACTTCGCCCGGTCCGTCACGATCAAGGGCGAGCCCGAGGACAGCTGGCGCGGCGAGATCCGCGACGGCGAGGTGGTCCGCAGCCACGAGGACGCACTCGCCGAGGAAGAAGAGGAAGAAGAGGGCGAGTACGAGGAGTACGACGAGGACGAGCCGGAGGACGAAGGGGAGCCGAGGGACGAAGAAGAGGAGGAGGAAGAAGGGGAAATGGAGGACGAAGGCGAACCGGAGTACGCGGACGAACCTGAGTACGACGAGGAGGAAGAAGAAGAGGACGACGAAGCGGAGCCCGTCGAGACCGGGAGCCACCGATGACCACCGCCGGCCGACTCCCAGAGCCCTACGGGCCAAGCAGTGGCGCCAACCTTGCCGACGTCCTCGAACGAGTCCTCGACAAGGGCATCGTGATCGCCGGTGACATCCGTATCAACCTCCTCGACATCGAACTGCTCACCATCAAACTCCGGCTCATCGTCGCCTCGGTCGACAAGGCGAAGGAGATGGGCATCGACTGGTGGGAGGACGACCCCGCACTGTCGTCCGGCGCGCGCCGCAAGGAACTGGCCCGGGAGAACCAGGAGTTGCGCCAGCGACTTGAGGAGCTGGAACGCGCCGGTATCGAGGAAGAGGCCCGATGAACGGCGGGCTGCGCTACGTGTACGCCATCTGCGGCGCCCTGCCGGACGCGTCGCGGAACGAGGTGACGGGCATCGCCGGAGCCCCGCTCGCCGTGATCCGCCATGACGGCCTGACCGCCGTGGCCAGCACCGTCGCGGAGCGGGACTTCGCCGAAGAACCGCTGCGGGCCCGTCTGGAGGACCTGGACTTCCTCAGCGCGACCGCCCGCGCCCACCACCGGGTCATCGACGCGCTCACCAACGTCACCAGCCCGCTGCCCCTGCGCCTCGGGACCGTCTTCCGGGACGACGACGCCGTACGCGCGATGCTGCGGGACCGCGAGGAGGAGTTCCTGCGCGCCCTGGACCGCCTCGACGGGCGGGTCGAATGGGGCGTCAAGATCTACGCCGGCCCAGCCGCCCCCGAGGAACAGGCCACGGAAGCCGAGGGACCGCGTGACACCGGTGGCGCCACGACGGGCCGGGACTATCTCCGCCGGCGGCGCACCCTGCACCGCGCACGTGAAGCCACCTGGGACCGCGCCGAGGAATTCGCCGGGCGCCTGCACCATTCCCTCGCCGAGTACGCGGAGGACGACCGGATCCACCGGCCGCAGAGCGCCACCCTCTCCCGAGCGGCGGGCCGCAACATCCTCAACGCCGCCTACCTCGTGCCGCGTTCACGATCCGAGGAGTTCGTCGCACTGGTCGACGGCGCCAAGGGCGAGGTGACCGACCTGCGCGTCGAACTCACCGGCCCCTGGGCGGCCTACTCCTTCAGCGAGCCCTCCCACCGAACCCAGAACGAGGAGGGGACGTGAGCAGCCTCATCGAGCACCGTGAGTTCAGCCTCGTCGACCTCCTGGACCGGCTCCTCGCGGGCGGCGTAGTGGTCACCGGGCAGCTCACCCTGCGTATCGCGGACGTCGACCTCGTACGCATCGACCTGAACGCGCTCATCAGCGCTGTGAACGACCAAGTGCCCGCACCCTGGGGTGACTTGACGTGACCAGTGAGAACCGCCCCCGCGAGACGGGGAAGAGCCTAACGGGCAGGAGCCACCTCGACCTCGACCCCGACACCGTGGAACGGGACCTCGTCAAGCTCGTGCTGACCGTCGTCGAACTGCTCCACCAGCTCATGGAACGTCAGGCCGTGCGGCGCTTCGACACCGGCGAGCTGACGCCGGAACAGGAAGAGCGGATCGGGCTGACCCTCATGCTCCTCGAGGACCGCATGACCGAACTGCGTGAGCGGTACGACCTGCGGCCCGAGGACCTCAACCTGGACCTCGGCCCGCTCGGCCCTCTGCTTCCCAGGGACTGACATCACGCGCCGAAGTTCCCCGCACCCCCAGGAGGCTGCGGGGAACTGCGGTCAATACGACCCGGTCAGACGAGTTCGCCGGCGCGGGCCACGACCTGGCCGCCGTGGACGACCATGTCGCGCTGCGGCAGGTCGACCACGATCTGCGGCACGCACTCGCCCTTGAGCAGGACGAAGTCCGCCGGCGACCCGGGCTTGAAGTCGACGTGGGGCAGGCCCATCACGTCGGCGGAGCCGTTGGCGCCGACCGTGTAACAGGCGGTCAGCTCCTCGTCGAGGCGGACGTCGGTGATCTGGCCGAGGATGTGCGCCCGGTGGAACATGTCGGCGTTGCCGAACGGGCTCCAGGAGTCACGGACACCGTCCGAGCCGAGGCCGACGCGCACCCCGTGCTTCTGCAGCGTGGCGATCGGCAGCACCGTGTTCTCGCCCGGCGCCACCGTCGTCAGGGCGATGTCCTGCGCCGCCAGATCGGCGGCCATCGTCTCGAGGTCGCCCTTCGACATGTACGGCAGGCAGAACACGTGACTGACCGTCACCTTGCCGCGCAGCGAAAGGGCCTTGGTGCGGTCGATGATGCCGCGCAGGACCCTCGTGCCCCTCTCGTCCCGGTCGTGCAGGTGGATGTCGACACCGACGTCGTACTTGTCGGCGAGGTCGAAGACCAGGTCGAGCTGCTCGTCGAGGGCGTTGTCGAAGCTGATCGGGTCGATGCCGCCGACCATGTCGATCAGGCCCGCGCGCGCCGCGTCCTCCAGGAGCTTCGCGGTGCCCGGCGTGCGGACGACGCCGTGCTGCGGGAACGCCACGATCTGCACGTCGAGCGCGTCGGCGAGCCGCTCGCGCGCCTCGGCGATGCCTTCGACGCCCGCCAGGCCGAACGCGGGCGCCACGTCGGCGTGCGCGCGCATCGCGCGGGTGCCGCGGGTCACGGCGTGCGCCATCAGGCCGTAGGCCCGCTCGGCGACCGGACGCTTCTGCGCCTTGAACAGCTCGACGTCCTGCTCGGTGAAGTCGGCGATGGTTCTCGCCGGCTTGCGGGACACCCAGGAGCCGCCCCAGCTGGTCTTGTCCGGGTGGATGTGCGCGTCGACCAGGGCCGGCAGCGCGATACGGCCGCCGCCGTCGATCACCTTGGCGCCCTTGGGCGCGGGCCCGGCGGCGACGATACCGTCGATCACCGTGAGGTCGACGGCCTCGGCGGCGGCGAACGGCCGGATGTTGCGGAACACCACGGGCTTGCGGGGCGCCTTGCCTCCGGCGGCCGGCGCGGCTGCGGCCTGCGCCGCCCCGGCCGTGCCGAGCGTCGTCGTCGCGCCGAGCAGCGCGGCACCGGCGAGGACGCCGCGACGGGACAGGGGAGGGGGAGTCATACGGTTCTCCTCAGTGTGGTGTCAGAGACGTACGGGTGGGTGCGCGGGCGTGCGTCAGGGCGTGATGCCCGGGCTCCCCACAGGGGCATGGGGGGCTGGCCCGCCAATTGGTATACCAATTAGTAAAGGTGCGGCAAGGATGCCGTCAGGGAGAGGGAAAGGTCAGCGGCGCTTTCACGCCGAATTTCGGGCCTTTCGAAGCTTCCGTGGTGCCGGTGCCTCAGGTTTGGTATACAACCCGGCTTCGGGGCGCGCCGGAGGGCCGGCGGAACGGCGCGGCCGGGGACGGGAAATGGGCGCCGCCGGGAGCCCGAAGGTCGACCATGAAGGAACTGCTCCCGTCTCAAGGAGGCCCCGCATGACGATCCGGCGGATGGACAACGTGCTCGTTGTCGTCGACGATCTCGACGCCGTCATCACGTTCTTCGTGGAACTCGGCATGGAACTGGAAGGCCGGTCGCCGCTCGAAGGGCGGTGGGCCGAGCGCGTGATCGGGCTCGAGAACGTCAAGCAGGAGATCGCGATGCTGCGTACTCCGGACGGCCACGGGCGAGTGGAACTGGCCAAGTTCCACAAGCCCGTTGCGATCACCCCGGAACCCAAGGAAGCGCCGTCCAACACGCTGGGTCTGCGCCGCATCATGTTCACCGTCGACGACATCAACGACGTGATCGCCCGCCTGCGCGCCCACGGCGCCGAACTCGTGGGCACGGTGGAGCGCTTCCAGGACAGCTATCTGCTCTGCTACGTCCGAGGACCCGAGGGGATCGTCATCGGGCTCGCGGAGCAGCTGGGCTGACGGGCGTCCGCCGGCCAGTCCAGCTGCTCCGCCGGCAGGGCGTCCGCCGGTCGGCCCAGCTGCTCCGCCGGCGGGCGTATCGCCGGTCAGCCCGGCTGCTCTCCGCCGACGGGCGTTTCGCCGGTCAGCGCATACGCCGGGCCACTCGCTCCGGGGCGAACCGGGCCGCCAGGCTCCCGTCCGCCGTCCCCGTCACCAGACCGGCGATCAGCCTGCCCGTCGCGGGCGCCAGCATCAGGCCGAGCATGTTGTGGCCCGTGGCGAGGAAGACGCCCGGCCGGCCCGGCACCGGGCCGATCAGGGGCAGGCCGTCCGGCGTCATCGGGCGCGGGCCCATCCACTCCTGTTCCCGCCGGTCCCAGTCCGCGCCGGGCAGATACGGGCGGGCGGCCCGCGCGATCGCGTCGACCCTGCGCTGGCGGAACCGGTCCGGGTCGCGGTCGAACTCCATCGTCCCGGCGACCCGTACATGCTTGCCGAGCGGCGTGAGGACGGCCTTCGCCGAGCCCAGGTGGACCAGCCGCGTGGGCAGTTCGTCGGTGGGGACGGCGAAGCTGTAGCCCTTGCCCGCCACCAGGTCGACGTCCACACCGAGCCCGCGCAGCTGCTCACGCGACCACACCCCGGCGGCGATGACGACGACGTCGGCGCTGTACGTACCGGCGCTGGTGCGCACATGGGTGCGTCCCCCGGCCCGGCGTACGGCGGTGACGCGGGCGCCCTCGACGAGCGTTGCCCCGTCCGCGCGGAGCCGTTGGGCCAGTGACTCGACGAAGCGTGCCGGGTCCAGGGACCACTGGTGCTCGACCACGAATCCGGCTCGGGCCGCAGCCCCAAGCGCGGGTTCCATGTCGGCCAACTCGTCAGCTGTGAGCGGTAGTTCAGTGGCGAGGGGTGCGCCGAGTCGACGGAAGGCGGCGAGCCCGTGCTCGGCCGCCTTGTGCGACGGATACGCGAACAGGAAGCCGTTCTTCGCGGCCCCGCCGTCCACCCCAAGAGCCTCCAACTCCTCGAACAGGGCGAAGGTGTCCTCCGCGAGCGCGGCGAGCGACGCCGCGCCCGCCGCGTAGTGACGGCTCGTGCTGTGCAGGCCGAGGCGGGCCAGGAAACCCCAAAGGCGGGCGCTGGGAACGGGGTTGATCCACAGCGGGCTCGCGGGGCGGAGCATTCCGGCGACGGCCTTGACCGCGAGTCCCGGGGAACCGAGCGGTTCCACGATGTCGGGGCAGACCTCACCGGCGTTGCCGCGCGAGGCCCCGCTGCCGATCCGGTCGCGCTCCAGAACGGTGACCTGGAGCCCGGCCCGGCCGAGTGCGTGGGCGCAGGCCAGGCCGACCACTCCGCCGCCGACCACGAGCGCGGTCGCGGGCCGGGCCGAGGACAGGGGAGAGGGGGTGCTCACGAGGGCTCCGTCAGGGTGGGCCGGGGGACGTCGGGGGCGGTGACGTCGTACGTACCGTCCGAGCTGGTCTCCGCGAGGCTCCTGCCGCTGGTCTCGGGCGCGAGGCGGTACGAGACCAGCCAGCCGACGCCGCAGATGAGCGCGCCCAGGAACATGGCGAGCCGGGTGCTGTGGCCGAGCACGACCGGCGCACCCCACGTACCGATCGCGGCGCCGATACGGCTGGCGCCGGTGGCGAAGCCGTTGGCCGTGGCGCGGATCGACGTCGGGAACAGCTCCGACGGATAGACGGCCTGGAGGCACTGGCTGGAGAACGACGCGAGGCCGAAGACGGCGAAGAGGACGAGGACCGCCGTGGGGGACGGCTCGGCGAGGAGCGACAGCACCAGCAAGGGCACGGCGGCCAGCGCGAAACTCCACAACAGCAGTGGCCGACGGCCTTTGTTGATGAAGAGGATCCCGGAGAGCGAGCCGAGCACGAAGAAGATCTGGAGCGCGACGGAGCCCAGGTAGGCGCTGTTGCCATGACTGAGACCGAGCGAGGCGAGGATCGTCGGCTCGTAGGTGGTGATCGCGTAGATGGGCAGGAGCTGGCAGGCCCAGAAGACGCCGATGAAGAGGGTCCGGCGCCCGTACTCGCCCCGGAAGATGTCCGTGTACCGGCGCGCGCCCGTGGTGTCGGCCTCGGCCTCCAGGTCGTGCAACTCGGCGTCGGCGCCCAGCATTTGGCGTACCACCTGGCGGGCCTCGTCCGTGCGGCCCTTGCTCATGAGCCAGCGGGGTGACTCGGGAGTGCCGAAGCGCAGCAGCAGGATCAGACACGCGGGCACCGCGCTGCTGGCGAGCATCCAGCGCCAGTCGTCATGGCCCGAACTCATCATCAGGTAGCCGACGACATACGCCGTCGCGGCGCCCACCGACCACATCGTCACCATGACGACCAGGAGTGGGCCGCGGGAGTTGCGCGGTGCGAACTCGGAGGCGATCGTGCCCGCGATGGCGAAGTCGGCGCCGATGGCGATGCCCATCGCGAAGCGCAGCAGGGTCAGCGTCCACGGGTCGGACACGAAGAACTGGCCGGCCGACAGCAGGATGAACGCGGCGATGTCGGCGAGGTACACCTTCTGCCGGCCGACCTTGTCGGTGACCCAGCCGAAGACGAGGCCGCCGACGAACATGCCGATGAGCGACGCGGAGCCGATCAGGCCAGACATGGCGCCGCCGAGGCCGAAGTCGTGAGTGATCAGCGGCAGTGCGACGCCGATGATGCTGAGGATGTACCCGTCGCAGAACTCGCCGCCGCCCGCGTAGAGCGTGACGAGCCAATGCGTTCTGTTGGGGCGGGAGTTCTCCAGTGATACGGACATGCCGACTCCTGGGGCAGAAGCGGTGAGAGGGAACGGGCTGGGGAAGGCCCGTTGCTGGATGAAGGTAGAGAGCGGCCGCCGTCCCGTCACCGTACGAAGCGTACGAACCCCGTTCCCGTGCGAGCCGTTCGGCTGTACGTTCCGCACATGCGCCGTCAGGACACCCCGCCGCCCGTCCTCACACCCGAGCTGGCCCAGGAGATCGCCTGCGACATCGGGCGCATCACCGGGTTCAACGTCCTCATCACCGACCGTTCCGCCGTCGTCATCGGCTGCGGCGACCGCGAACGCCTCGGCACGGTCCACGAGGCGTCGTACGAAGTGCTGCGCACCCGCAAGGCGGCCACGCACACGGCGCGCCAGGCACGGGAGTTGACGGGAGTGCGGCCCGGCATGAGCCTGCCGGTCATCGTCGGCGCGGAGGTCGTCGGCACGGTGTGCCTGACCGGCGAGCCGGACGAGGTCCGGCGGTTCGGGCTCGTCGTCCAGCGCCAGACCGAGATCCTCCTCACCGAGTCGCAGCTGCTGCGGTCCCGGATGCTGCACGAACGCGCCGTCGACGACCACCTGCGGGACATCACCCTGTACGACCCGGAGGCCATGGACGCAGACACGGTCGAGGGGCGAGCCCGCGAACTGGGCCTCGACCCGTCACTGCCGCGCACGGCCGTCCTCCTCGACGTGCCCCTGGGAGCCTCGGACGGCATGACCGTCTCGCGCATGTCGCTGCTGCGGACGGTGCGGGAGGTCGTCGCGGGCGGTCAGGACGTGGCCGGCGAACTCACGGCGGGCCGGTACCTGGTGCTGCACGCGGCGGACGGCCGGCGCACCCCGCTCACCGCCCGCTGCGAGGTGCTCATCGACCTCATCGGCGAACGGCACGGACTCGCGGCCCGCGCGGCCGTGGCTGAGTCCGGCTCCGGCGTCGCCGGTATGCACGCCTCGTACCAGGACGCGGCGGCGACCCTGCGCATCGGGCCCGTCCTCGAACCCGACTCCCGGGTCTTCGCCGCGCACGACCTGCGCGTACCGCATCTGGTCGTGTCCGCCGTGCGCCACGAGCGGGCCCGCTACGCCGACGCGCTCCTCTGCGAGCTGCGGACCCGCCCGGACTGGCCCGACGCGCGGGCGACGCTGATCGCGTGGGCGGAGTGCGGATTCCACCTGGTCAGGACGGCGGACCGGCTACGGGTCCACCGCAACACGCTCGTGCACCGGCTGACCCGCCTGACGGAGGTCTCGGGCCATGACCTCCGTCAGCCCAAGACGGCGATGGCCCTGTACCTGGCGTGCCTGGCGGATCTGCTGACCCCGGACGATTCCCCCGGCTCACGCTGACCCGGAGTCCCCCGCAACGGACGAGGTTCCCGGCGTGGCGATGAGTCCGCGGGTATCCGCCGGTCTATCCCTTGACGGAGACAACCGGCGGAGACGGGTGACGGCGACGGAGCCGCCGACCGGACCGACCCACTCATCGGGAGTAAGCCATGGGACTCGTCCACATCGAGCTGTTCGCGACCCTCGACCTCGTCGGCCAGGCGCCCGGCGGCCCCGACGAGGACCCGGAGGGGTTCCCGTACGGCGGCTGGCAGGCACCCCTCATCGACGAGGTCGCGGGGGACCAGGTGCTCTCCGCGTACGAAGGCACGGACGCCCTCCTGCTCGGCCGGCGGACGTACGACCTCTTCGCCGCGTACTGGCCCCACCAGAACGGCGGTCAGGACAACAAGATCGCCACTCTCTTCAACAGCATCCCCAAATACGTGGCCTCGCGCGGCAAGCCCGACCTGTCGTGGGCCGACTCCACACAGCTGGGCCCGAACCTGGCCGAGGCGGTGCGCGAGATCCGCGACCGGCACCAGCACATCAAGGTCGTCGGGAGCCTGGACCTCGTACAGAGCCTCCTGCGCGAGAAGCTCTTCGACCGGCTCGACCTCTGGGTGCACCCGATCGTCCTCGGCGTCGGCAAGAAGGTGTTCGACGGCGGTGAGGTGCCCGCCAACGTCAAGCTCCTCGAACCCCCGGCGTCCACCCCGAAGGGCGTCGTGTTCCTGCGCTACGGTCTCGCCGACGGCACACCGGCCACGGGTGACATGGGTGCGCCGAACCGCGGTGTGTGAGACACGAGTTGATCGCGGGGCGTGAGACACCAGGAGATCGCGGTGTGTGAGACACCAGTAGAGGGAGCCGCCCATGAATACCGCACGTGACCTGCTGCTCATCTCCTTGGACAGGGAACACGGTGTCCCCGCCGACCAAGGTGCCCTGTCGCTCGCGCTCGCCGGTGCGGAGCTCATCGACCTCATGAGCGTGGAAGCCCTCACCCTCACCGGCGAGCGCATCGTGCCGGGGCTCGCGCCCGCGCAGGGCGACGACATGTTGCGCAAGGCCGTGTCGTCGCTGGTGCGTGAGGCGCCGTACGAGCTGGTGGACGACTGGCTGTGGCGCCGGGGGAGCGGTCTGGCCGCGGAGTACGTGACCGTGCTGCAAGGCGAGGGCCTGCTCGCCCGCAAGCCGCACCGCCTGATGCCCAGCCCGCCCGAGACGGTCGACTCGGCGGCGCGCCAGGTCGCGGCAGCCCGCTGGGCGGACGGTGAGCCGGTCCTCCTGGCCCTGGCCGCGGCTCTGCGGCGAGGAGAGGAGCCGACGGTCGACGCCTCGGGTCTGCCGGACCCGGTGGTGGCCGTGCTGGCGGCGGTCGGCGGCGCGGAACTGGAACTGGAGGCGGAGCGGCAGCGCAGGTCCATCGAGGACGCCGCGTTCGACAACATCTGGCGGGGTGCGTGAGCCGCCGGGTGCGACCGGCGACAACCGTCCGACGATCTACGCTTCACGAGGCATCGGAGACGACGACCCCAGGAGCGCGCACCGTGAACAACCCCGCACCCACCCACCCGTACCCCGACAGCACCACCCCCGACCAGGCCCCCGACCCGCACCCGCTGCTCGCGCCCGTGCTCGGCTTTCTGGGCACGTGGCGGGGGAGCGGGGAGGGCGGATATCCCACGCTCGACGGGGACTTCAGCTACGCGCAGGAAGTCACCTTCAGCCACGACGGCCGGCCCTTCCTGCGGTACGACGCCCGCGCCTGGCTGCTCGACGCCGACGGCGCCCCGCTGCGGCCGTCGGCCCGCGAGAGCGGCTGGTGGCGGCTCCAGCCCGACGGGCGCGTGGAGTCGCTGATCACGCAGCCGACCGGCATCGCGGAGATCGCCGTCGGCAGCGCGGACGGCACCACCGTCGACCTCACCACCGACCAGGTGGCACTCGCCCCCACCGCCAAGGAGGTCCGCGCCACGCGCCGCCGCTACACGCTGACCGACGACGGCACGCTGACGTTCACCCACGACCTCGAAGCCGTCGGAATGCCGCTCCAGCACCACCTCTCGGCACGCCTGCGGCGCGAGGGCTAGCCACCACCACGTGGGCCGGGTGCGGCAACGCGGGTCGCTGACAAAAGAATTGAAGAAAGTGGCCACCCAGCAGTTACCCAGAAGTAACCACGCCTGCTTTGATGTGCGGTGCCTCGTACCTCACCGCACCCCCACACGAAACGGGAGGCCACGTGTCCCGCGTTGCCCGCCGCACGACCGGTTCCGCGACAGCCGTCGCCCTGGCAGCAGTGTCCGCCGTCCTGACCGCCCCGAACGCGTCGGCGGCCACCACCGCCGAGCCGCCCAAGCTCAAGGTGCTGACCTACAACACCTTCCTGATGAGCACGAACCTGTACCCCAACTGGGGCCAGGCGCACCGGGCGGCGGCCATCCCGGCCGCGCCGTTCTTCCAGGGCAACGACGTCGTCGTGCTCCAGGAGGCGTTCGACAACACGACGTCCGACGCCTTGAAGCGCACCGCGGCGGCCCAGTACCCGTACCAGACCCCCGTCGTGGGCCGGTCCAAGGACGGCTGGGACGCCACCGGCGGCTCCTACTCCACGACGACACCCGAGGACGGCGGTGTGACGCTGCTCAGCAAGTGGCCGATCGTCCGCAAGGAGCAGTTCGTCTACAAGGACGCGTGCGGCTCCGACTGGTACTCCAACAAGGGCTTCGTGTACGCCGTCCTGGACGTGAACGGCACGAAGGTGCACATCGTCGGCACGCACACCCAGTCAACCGACTCCGGCTGCGGGGCGGGTGAGGCGGTCAAGGACCGCAGCCTCCAGTTCAAGGCCATCAAGTCCTTCCTCGATGCCAAGCACATCCCGGCGGGTGAGGAAGTCATGCTGGCGGGCGACCTGAACGTGGACTCGCGCAGCTCCGAGTACGCGTCCATGCTCTCCGACGCCGGGCTCGTCGGCGCGGACTCGCGCACCGGCCACCCGTACTCGTTCGACACCCAGTTGAACTCGATCGCCCTCGACCGCTACCCGGGCGAGCCCCGCCAGGACCTGGACTACGTCCTGCACGCCCAGGGCCACGCGCGCCCGAGCGGCTGGAACAACAACGTGGTCAAGGAGTCCACCGCCCCCTGGACGGTGAGCAGTTGGGGCAAGAGCTACACGTACACCAACCTCTCCGACCACTACCCGCTCCAGGCCGGCCGGTGACCCGATAGCACGCGCGGGGCCCGTCGGTGTGGGCGCGGTGGATCACTCCGTCGCGCCCACCAGCACCACCTCCAGGGTGCGCGGGCCGTGCACGCCCTCGACCCGGTCCAGCTCGATGTCGCTCGTGGCGGACGGGCCCGAGATCCACGTCAGGGGGCGGGTGGGGTCGAGTCGTTCCAGGGCCTGAGGCACGGACGAGACGACCTGGTCGGGGACCTGGACGACGCAGATGTGGTGGTCGGGGATGAGGGTGATACGGCGACGGCC
Source organism: Streptomyces sp. NPDC046821 (assembly GCF_040645335.1). Taxonomy (NCBI): domain Bacteria; kingdom Bacillati; phylum Actinomycetota; class Actinomycetes; order Kitasatosporales; family Streptomycetaceae; genus Streptomyces; species Streptomyces sp. NPDC046821. The sequence goes on from NZ_JBEYYB010000003.1 coordinate 72,449, forward strand.
CTGGTCCGGGCTGCCGTCGAGCACGATCGTGCCGGTCTCGGCGATGGCGACGGCGCAACCGGTGACCACGCTCGCCACCTCGTCGAGCTCGTGCGGGGTGCTCTCGGCATGGTCCTGCACCATGCCCGCCTCCGGCACCCATGCGGCTGGCAGCCCGGGCGGTACGACCACGGACTCCGACCCGTGTTCGGCGAGCAACCTCCCGATCAGCTGCGGGAGTTCGGCCTCGACCGGGCAGCGATGCACGATCGCCCGGTAGTCCGCCAGGTTCTCCGCCAGAAGGTCCACGGTCTGCGCGGTCGTGCGCGAGCCGTGCTCGCGCAGATAGCCACGGTCCACCGCCTGCTCGTACGCGTCCGGCGCCGCCGGTGTGCCGAGCGCCCGCCGCACCCGGCCCAGGATCAGGTCTCTGCTGCTCACTTCTCCGTGTCCTTCCCGCCGTTCGTCCGCTGCCACCAGTCCCTGAACGGTTCCGCCGGTACCGCAGGCAGATCCCGCGTCGCGCTCCACGCCCGGCCGGGCCCGGGCAGCGTACGGGGATGGAAGCGGCGGGTGCGTGAGGCGAGGCGCTGGCCCGCGCCGAGCGCGCCCGGGTGTGTGAACGCCCAGCGCGCCGCCCGCATCGCCGCCCGCTCCGCCGCGTGCCCCTTCGCCGGTTTCAGGACGACCTTGTTGCCCCGCAGGGTGGCCGGACCGCCCTGCACCACCCGCTCACGCAGGTGCACCAGGACTTCCGGGATGTCGATGGCGACCGGACACACCTCGTAACAGGCGCCGCACAGCGACGACGCGTAGGGGAGAGACGCGTCGATCTCGCTTGCCGTGCCCCGGAGTTGGGGGCTCAGGATCGCGCCGATCGGGCCCGGGTACACGGAGCCGTACGCGTGGCCGCCCGCACGCTCGTAGACCGGGCACACGTTGAGGCAGGCCGAGCAGCGGATGCAGCGCAGGGCCTGGCGGCCGACCTCGTCGGCGAGGGTGTCGGTGCGGCCGTTGTCGAGGAGGACGAGGTGGAAGGCGCGGGGCCCGTCCTCGTCCGTGATGCCGGTCCAGGTCGACGTGTACGGGTTCATGCGCTCGGCCGTCGACGAGCGGGGGAGTGTCTGCAGGAACACTTCCAGGTCGCGCCACGTCGGCACGATCTTCTCGATGCCGACGACCGAGATCAGGGTCTCGGGGAGGGTCAGGCACATGCGGCCGTTGCCCTCCGACTCGACGACCACGAGCGTGCCCGTCTCGGCGACCATGAAGTTCGCGCCGGAGATGCCGACCTTGGCGCGCAGGAACTTCTCGCGCAGGTGCAGTCGCGCGGCCTCCGCGAGCTCGGCCGGGGTGTCGGTGAGTCCTTCGGGGGCCGGGCGGCCCCAACTGCCCATCTCCTTCTGGAAGATGTCGCGGATCTCGCCCCGGTTGCGGTGGATCGCGGGGACCAGGATGTGGGAGGGGCGGTCGTGGCCGAGCTGCACGATGAGTTCGGCGAGGTCGGTCTCGTAGGCCGCGATCCCGGCCTCTTCGAGCGCCTCGTTGAGACCGATCTCCTGCGTCGCCATGGACTTGACCTTGACGACCTCCGACTCTCCCGTCTCCTGGACGAGCCGCGTCACGATCCGGTTGGCCTCGTCCGCGTCGGCCGCCCAGTGCACGACACCACCGGCGGCGGTGACGGACTCCTCCAACTGGACGAGATACGTGTCGAGATGACGGAGCGTGTGGTCCTTGATCTGCTTCCCGGCCTCACGCAGGAGCGCCCAGTCGTCGAGTTCCGTGACCGCCTTGGCGCGCTTGTCGCGGATGGTGTGGGTGGCGTGCCGGAGGTTGGCGCGCAGGGTCGTGTTGCCCACGGCCTCGCGGGCCGCCGCCGGGAACGCGGGCATACCGACGAACGTACCGCCGCTCATGACAGGGGCTCCTCTTCCGTGCTCGCCAGGATCTCGGCGATGTGGATCGGGCGCATTCCGGTGTGCAGCCGGGACATCGTGCCGCCGAGGTGCATCAGGCAGGAGTTGTCCGCCGCGCACAGGACGTCGGCGCCCGTCGACTCCGCGTTGCGGACCTTGTCCTCGCCCATTGCCGCCGAGACATCGGAGTTCTTCACGGCGAACGTGCCACCGAAGCCGCAGCACTCCTGAGCCCCCGGAAGCTCCTTCAGCTCCAGCCCCTTGACCGCCCGCAGCAGTTGGTAGGGCCGGTCACCGAGCCCCAGGGAACGCAGCCCGTGACACGTCGGGTGGTACGTCACCGTATGCGGGTAGTACGCCCCCACGTCCGTCACTCCGAGCACGTCGACCAGGAACTCAGTGAGTTCGTACGTCTTCGGTACGACCGGCGCGAGCGCGGTCGCGAGCACGTCGCCCCGCCCCTCCGCGCGCGCCCGCTCGCCCATCCGCGGATACAGCTCACGCACCATCGCGCCGCACGACCCCGACGGCGTCACGATCGCGTCGTACTCAGCGAAGACATCGGAGAACTTCCGGGCGAGCGGCTCGGCCTCATGGCGGTAACCCGTGTTGTAGTGCGCCTGCCCGCAACAGGTCTGGCCCATCGGGAAGTCGACGTCGACTCCCAGCCTGGTCAGCAGTTTCACCACCGCACGGCCCGTGTCCGGATAGAGCGTGTCGTTGACACACGTCAGGAACAGTGCGACACGCATCGCGGCTCCTTCGTATCGATCATCGGATGAGTGCAGCGTACGCGGCGGGCGGGCCACAGGGGAGGCACCTGCGTCACGAGCGCCGACGTGTGCTTACCTGAGCGGACATCACACACCGCATTCCGTACGTGCCGAGGAGAGCCGCCTTGTCGACCGTCACCTACCGCCAGCCCGGTGTCGTCCTCACCGACCGCCGCTTCTCCGTGCCGCTCGACCACGACTGCCCCGACGGCGAACGCATCGAGCTGTACGCCCGCGAGGCGGTCGCCACCGGAAAGGAGGACGCGAACCTGCCCTGGCTCCTCTACCTCCAGGGCGGCCCCGGCTTCGGCGCCAACCGCTTCTCCGGCAAGCAGGCCTGGCTCGGCCGCGCCCTCCAGGACCACCGCGTACTCCTCCTGGACCAGCGCGGCACCGGCAGCTCGACGCCCGTCAACCGCCAGACGCTCCCGCTGCGCGGCGGCCCGCGCGAACAGGCCACCTACCTCACGCACTTCCGTGCCGACTCGATCGTCCGCGACTGCGAGGCGATCCGAGGCGAGGTCACCGGCGGCGCCCCCTGGACCGTCCTCGGCCAGAGCTTCGGCGGATTCTGCGCCACCCACTACCTCTCGACCGCGCCCGAAGGCCTCGCCGCCGCCGTCATCACCGGCGGCCTGCCCACCCTCGACGGCCACGCTGACGACGTCTACCGCGCCGCGTACCCGCGCATCGAGCGCAAGGTCGCCGCCCACTACGCCCGCTACCCGCAGGACGTCGAACGCGCCCGCCGCATCGCCGAGTACACCGCCGAGCACAAGCCCGTACTGAACGGCGGCTACCGCCTGACCGCCGAGGCCTTCCAGTCGCTCGGCATCATGCTGGGCGCGAGCGACGGCAGCGACCGCCTGCACTACCTCCTGGAGGACGCCTTCGTCCGCACCCCGGGCGGCTTCGAACTGTCCGACGCCTTCCAGGAAGCCGCGCAGGCCGCCCTCTCGTACGCGTCGCACCCGCTGTACGCGCTCGTGCACGAGGCCATCTACGGGCAGGACGCGCGGCCCACGAACTGGTCGGCCGAACGGGTGCGCGCCGAGTTCCCCCAGTTCGACGCGGCCAAGACCCTCTCTGGCGACGAGCCGCTGCTGTTCACCGGCGAGTCCGTGCACCCCTGGATGTTCGACTGCGACCCCGTCCTGCGCCCGCTGCGCGAGACCGCCGAACTCCTGGCCGCCCACACCGACTGGACCCCGCTGTACGACCCCGAGCGGCTCGCCGCCAATGAGGTACCGACGGCTGCTGCCATCTACCACGACGACATGTACGTCGACACGGCCCACGCACTGCGCACGGCGCGCACCGTCAAGGGCCTGCGCACGTGGGTCACGGACGAGTTCGAGCACGACGGCCTGCGGGCCGGTGGGCCGCGAGTGCTCGACCGGCTCCTCGCGCTGGTCCGGGGCGAGGCCTGAGTCAGGCGACTGGGGGCGACACCCTGGAACGGCGGCCTCCGTCACGGCCGCCGCACTAGGGTGCGCCCATGACCTCCGCCCCTGATCAGCTGCTGCCCATGCCCGAGGACTGGCGGCGCGCACTCGCCGTCGTGGCCCACCCGGACGACCTCGAATACGGCTGCTCGGCCGCGATCGCCGGCTGGACCGACGGCGGACGCGAGATCGCGTATGTCCTCGCGACCCGAGGCGAGGCGGGCATCGACACGATCGACCCCGCCACGTGCGCACCCCTCCGCGAGCGGGAGCAGCTCGCGAGCGCCGCCGTCGTCGGCGTGAACACCGTCGAGTTCCTCGACCACAAGGACGGTGTCATCGAGTACGGGACCGCGCTGCGCCGCGACATCGCCGCCGCGATCCGCAGGCACCGCCCCGAACTCCTCATCACCATCAACCACCGTGACACCTGGGGCGGCGTCGCCTGGAACACCCCCGACCATGTCGCCGTCGGCCGGGCCACCCTCGACGCGGCGGCGGACGCGGGCAACCGGTGGATCTTCCCCGAGCTGGGGGAACAGGGCCTGGAGCCGTGGAACGGGGTGCGCTGGGTCGCCATCGCGGGCTCGTCCTCACCCACGCACGCGGTCGACGCGACGCCCGGACTCGAACGGTCGGTGCGGTCCCTGCTCCAACACCGCACGTACATCGAGGTGTTGACGAACGAGGACCCGGAGATGTACTGCCGGACGTTCCTCACCGGCAACGTCCAGGCGGTCGCGCCGCGCTTCGGCGGTAAGCCCGCCGTCGCGTTCGAGCTCTTCATTCGGTAGGGGCGGTCACCTACTCTGCCTGTTCTGATGATGCGTCAGAAAGGGGCTTTGACGGGTGATCGATACGACGAGCAACGAGCTTCCCGGCGACGGTGACGGTGAGCAGCGGCTTCGGCTCGATGTGGAGGACGGCGGCATCGGTGTCCTCACCTTGTGCCGGCCGGAGAAGCTGAACGCCTGGAGCTGGGAGTCCAGTCGGCAGCTCGGTCTGCTCGCCGACCGGATCCGCTTCGACGACCGGATCAGGGTGGTGCTGTTGCGTGCGGAGGGGCGGTCCTTCTGCGCGGGGATCGATGTGAAGGCGCCCGGGGGTGCGATCAGCGGGCGCAGCGCGTCCGAGCGGGGGCGTAATTACTACGAGGGGATCCGCTGGGTGCATGAGCGGTTCCGTGCGTTCGCCGGGCTGCCGCAGCCCGTCGTCGCCGCCGTGCAGGGGCATTGCCTCGGTTTCGGGTTCGAGCTGGCGCTGATGGCCGATGTGCGGATCGCGGCGGAGGGTGCAAGCTTCGCACTGCCGGAGACGGGGCTCGGGGTCGCGGTCGACGCGGGCGGTGATCTGCGGATCGCTCGGGAGGCGGGGGCGGGGTGGGCGAAGTTCCTGGCGCTGACTGGCCGCCGGATTGATGCTGCGACTGCGTACCGGCTCAATCTGGTTCAACAGGTGGCTGAGGTAGGGGAGTTGGAAGAGGTTGCGCGCGGCGTTGCCGCCGAGATCGCGGGTAACGCGCCGCTCGCAGTGCAGTCCGTCAAGCGGGATATCGACGCCTACGCGGACGCGGGGCTGGGGGAGGCGTTGGACCGGGTGGCGATGAGCGCGGCGCTGACGCTCACGTCGGAGGACATCCGGGAGGGGTACACGGCGAAGGCGGAGCGGCGCGAGCCGCGTTTTGAGGGGAAGTAGTTCGCTCCGGGGCCGGGATTGCGCGTCGGCCCAGCCGCCCCTGGGCCGGGACCACGCGGCAGCCCCGTCGCCCCAGGCTTACGCCTCCGCCCCGAACGGCCCCCGCCCCATCTGCTCCCGCACCGTCACCACGGGCGGGCTCACCAGGCCGCGCCGCTGCCAGTTCGCCCCGTCCACGACGAGTGTGTGGCCGCTGATGAAACGGGCGTAGGGGGAGGCGAGGAAGGTGGCGGCCCAGCCCAGTTCGCGGGGCGCGCCGACGCGGAGGGCGGGCTGCCGGGCGCCGTGCCCACCGCCACCTTCCGCTTGGCCCTCGCGCCGGTCCTCGTCCTCGCCTCGCGCCAGGTTCCCGCGGATGTCCGCCGTCATGTCCTCGTGCGGCATGAGCCCCGGTACGAGACCGTTGACCTGGATCCCGTACGGGCCCCACTCCACGGCCAGCGTCTCCACCAGGTTCTTCACCCCGGCCTTGGCCGCCGAGCTGTGGGCGAAGCCGGGGCCGCCCGTCCACGCGTACGAGGCGCCGACGGCGATCACCGAGCCCGGGGTGCCCGCCGCGAGGTGCCGGCGGCCGAACTCGCGGGTCATGTAGAAGGTCCCGTTCAGGGTGATGTCGACGACGGTGCGCCACGCGTTCGGTGACATGTCCTCCGTGGGCACGGGGAAGTTGGCGGCCGCGTTGTTGACGAGGACGTCGGGGATCCGTCCGTACGTCGACTCGGCCGCGTCGTAGACCTCGGCGATCCGGTCAGGCTCCCGGATGTCGCAGACGGCGGTCGTCACCGTGGCGCCGTCGAGTGTCAGCTTCGCCAGTTCCTCGCGTGCGGGTTCCAGGTGAGCGGCCGAGCGGCTGACGATCATCACGTCCGCGCCGAGCCGCGCGAACTCGGCGGCGACGGCCTTCCCGAGCCCGGTGCCACCCCCGGTGACCAGGACCAGGCTGCCCCGGAACGTGCCCTGCGGCAGAGCGCTCGCGCCGTCCGGAGGTGGAGCGGGCAGGCCTTGTGGGGCGCTCGCGGGGGCGGGTCCGGTCGTGTCCGTCATGCCGTATCGATATCGCGGGAGCGGCGAAAGCTCCAGGCCTGAGACGGGTCTACGGTCATGTGAGCAGGTGGACGTGCGTTCATCCAGCCACCGCGCCCAAACCGACTTGCACCCACCGGGTGACCTCCCCCGAAAAGCGGCCCCACCCTGTTCCCAGAAACCCAAGCGACCGCTTAGTCTGCGATCGAGCCCGGTAAGACGAAGCAGTCCCGTGGAGGCCCCGTATGCAGGCATGGCAAGTGCACCGGAACGGCGAGCCGAGCGAGGTGATGGAGCTCGCCGACGTCGAGCGGCCCGTCCCCGGCGACGGCCAGGTCCTGCTCAGGGTGCGCGCGGCGAACATCAACTTCCCGGACGCGCTGCTGTGCCGGGGCCAGTACCAGGTGCGCCCGCCGCTCCCGTTCACGCCCGGCGTCGAGATCTGCGGCGAGACCGAGGACGGGCGGCGGGTCCTGGCCAACCCCGCGCTCCCGCACGGCGGCTTCGCCGAGTACGCGCTCGCGCCCGAGGCCGCTCTGCTGCCCGCGCCCGACGCTCTCGACGACGCCGAGGCCGCCGCCCTGCACATCGGCTACCAGACCGGCTGGTTCGGCCTGCACCGGCGAGCTCACCTCCAGGCCGGCGAGACGCTCCTCGTCCACGCGGCGGCCGGCGGCGTCGGCAGCGCCGCCGTCCAGCTGGGCAAGGCGGCCGGCGCCACCGTCATCGGCGTGGTCGGCGGCGAGGAGAAGGCGAAGGCCGCCCGCGACCTCGGCTGCGACGTCGTGATCGACCGGCGCACCCAGGACGTCATCGCCGCCGTGAAGGAAGCCACCGGCGGACGCGGCGTGGACGTCGTCTACGACCCGGTCGGCGGCGAGGCCTACACGCAGTCCACGAAGGTCGTCGCGTTCGAGGGCCGGATCATCGTGGTCGGTTTCGCGAGCGGCACGATCCCCAGCCCCTCCCTCAACCACGCCCTGGTCAAGAACTACTCGGTCCTCGGACTGCACTGGGGCCTGTACAACACCAAGGACCCGAAGGCCGTCGCCCACTGCCACGAGCAGCTCACCGAACTCACGACGAGTGGCGCGATCAAGCCGCTGATCAGTGAGCGGGTTCCGCTGGCCGGCGCGGCGGCGGCCGTGCAGCGCGTCGCCGACGGTGTCACCACCGGCCGCGTCGCCGTGGTCCCCGGCCGCGAGGGGGCGTCCGCATGACCGACGCCGCCGAACTCCGTACCCGTACACAGGAGTTGCTGGCCGCCCACCCGCCGGCGACCACGGACCGTGCCGACTTCCTCAAGGCCCGTTTCGACGCCGGGCTCGCCTGGGTGCACTACCCGGAGGGGCTCGGCGGGCTCGGGCTGCCGCGTTCGCTCCAGGCGGTCGTGGACGCCGAACTCGCCGCGGCCGAAGCGCCGGACAACGACCCGCGCCGCATCGGCATCGGCCTCGGTATGGCGGCCCCGACCGTGCTCGGCTTCGGCACCGACGAGCAGAAGCGGCGCTTCCTGCGCCCGCTGTGGGTCGGTGAGGAGGTGTGGTGCCAGCTGTTCAGCGAGCCCGGCGCCGGCTCCGACCTCGCCGCCCTCGGCACCCGCGCCGTACGCGACGAGGCGAGCGGCGACTGGGTCGTCAACGGCCAGAAGGTGTGGACGTCCGGCGCGCACAACGCCCGCTGGGCCATCCTCATCGCCCGCACCGACCCGGACGTGCCCAAGCACCGCGGCATCACCTACTTCATCTGCGACATGACCGACCCCGGCGTCGAGGTGCGGCCGCTGCGCCAGATCACCGGCGAGGCCGAGTTCAACGAGGTGTTCCTCACCGACGTCCGCATCCCCGACGCACACCGCCTCGGCGAGATCGGCGACGGCTGGAAGGTCGCGCAGACCACGCTCATGAACGAGCGCGTGTCGATCGGCGGGGCCCGCATCCCGCGTGAGGGCGGCATGATTGCCTCGCTCGCGAAGACCTGGCGGGAACGCCCGGAGCTGCGCACCCACGACACGCACCAGCGGCTCCTCAAACTGTGGGTCGACGCCGAGGTGGCCCGCCTCACCGGCGAGCGCCTGCGCCAGCAGCTCGTGGCGGGCCACCCCGGCCCCGAGGGCTCCGGCATGAAGCTGAACTTCGCCCGCCTCAACCAGGAGATCAGCGGCCTGGAACTCGAACTCCTCGGCGAGGAAGGCCTGTTGTACGACGACTGGACCATGCGGCGGCCCGCCACCGTCGACTTCCTCGGCCGGGACGCCGGATACCGGTACCTGCGCGCCAAGGGCAACAGCATCGAGGGCGGGACGAGCGAGATCCTGCTCAACATCGTCGCCGAGCGCGTCCTCGGACTGCCCTCCGAGCCGCGCACCGACAAGGACGTCGCCTGGAAGGACCTCGCGCGATGAGCGACCTGCTGTACACGGAGGAGGAAGAGGCGCTGCGGTCCGCCGTCCGTAGCCTCCTCGCCGACCACTGCGACGCCGCGACCGTCGCGGCCCGCGCCGAGACGGACCAGCCGCACGACCGGGCCCTCTGGAAGTCCCTCACTGAAGACATGGGGCTCGCGGGACTGCTCGTCCCCGAAGAGCTCGGGGGACAGGGCGCCAGTCATCGTGAAGTCGCCGTGGTGCTGGAGGAGTTGGGGCGCTCCGTCGCCCCCGTTCCGTATCTGACCAGTGCCGTCATCGCGACCGAGGCGCTGCTGGCCTGCACCGGTGACGAGGTGTCCGCCCTGCTCACCGCGCTCGCCTCGGGCCGTACGGTCGGTGTGCTCACGGCGCCTCTGTCGGCCGCACCCGGCCAGCCCTTCAACGGCGTACGCGCGGACGGCGGCAGGCTCGACGGGCGGGTCACCGGAGTCGCCGACGCCATCGCCGCCGACGTGCTGCTCGTGCCGACGGGCGGCGGCCTGTACGCGGTCGACGCCGGCGCCGACGGTGTCACGGTCGAGCCGCAGACGTCGTTCGACCGTACGCGGCCCGTCGCCACGGTCACCTTCGCCGGGGCACCCGCGCGCGTGCTCACCGGCAACGCCCTGCCGGCCGTCCGCCGCGCGCTGCGAGCCGGCGCAGGCCTGCTCGCCTCCGAGCAACTCGGCGTAGCCGACTGGTGTTTGACGGAGACCGTGCGCTACACGCGTGAGCGCCACCAGTTCAACCGCCCCGTCGGTTCCTTCCAGGCGCTCAAGCACCGGCTCGCGCAGGTCTGGCTGGAGGTCGTTGGAATGCGTGCCGCGGCCCGCAACGCCGCGGCCACCCTCGCGTCCGGGAGCGACGACGCGGACATCGCGGTGGCCGTCGCCCAGTCGTACGCGGGCCCGGCCGCCGTCCACGCGGCGGAGGAGGCGCTTCAGCTGCACGGCGGCATCGGCATGACGTGGGAGCACCCCGTCCACCTCTACCTCAAGCGGGCCAAGGCCGATTCGATCGCGCTGGGGTCGGCCGGAAGACACCGGGAGGAGCTTGCCGAACTGGTCGACCTGCGGGCGCCCTGAGGTAGGGGGCTGCTGTCGACCGAGAGGGAAACCGACCCCACACCCACCCTGACCCCGGGTTTTACCCTCCCTTGACGTCATGGCATTATTGCGACCCATTCGCAATAACACTTGATCTTCAATAGGGGTGGGCATGGTGGGCAGGCCGGCACGAGGTGCGGCTTCGGTGGCGGCGGTCGCCGCGTTGGCGGTGACCGCCGCGGCCTGTTCGGCGCCGGGCGGCGGACCGGACGCCGAGCGGGCCGACGCGAGCGCCGTCGTGGGTATCGCCTACGAACCGGACTCGCTCAGCCCGCTCCTGGGCTACGGCAAGGACGGCAACTCCAAGATCTTCGACGGGCTGCTCACGCACGACGCGGACATGAAGCTCAGGCCGGCGCTCGCCGCCGCCCTGCCGAAGGTGAGCGCCGACGGCCGCACATACACGTACCAGCTGCGTGACGGCGTGGAGTTCAGTGACGGGAAGCCCTTCACGGCCGAGGACGTCGTCTTCACTTACGAGACGATCCTCGACAAGAAGACCAACAACGCCTACAAGACCGAGCTGGACGCGGTCAGGAGCGTCGAGGCCGAGGGGAAGGACACCGTCGTCTTCCACCTCAAGTACCCCTACGCGCCGTTCGCCGAGCGCACCGTCCTGCCCATCGCGCCCGAGCACGTCGCGGGCCAACAGGACGTCAACACAGGGGACTTCACGACGAAGCCCATCGGCACCGGGCCCTACACGCTCGTCAAGTGGTCCAAGGGCGAGAAGCTCACCTTCAAGGCCAACCCCCGCTACTGGGGCGGCCAGCCGAAGATCAAGAACTTCACGATGGCGATCATCAAGGACGACGACGTGCGCGCCACCCGGCTGCGCTCCGGCGACCTCGACGGCGCGATCCTGCCGCCGAACCTCGCCTCGACCTTCAAGGACGACGGCGGCAAGAAGTCGTACGCGGCCAAGACCTTCGACTACCGCCTCGTGACCCTGCCCTCCGGCAACAAGGTCACCGGAGACACCGCCGTCCGGCGCGCTCTCGACATCGGCGTCGACCGCAAGGCCATGGTCGACTCGATCCTGGACGGCGCGGGCAAGGAGGCGTACGGGCCGGTCCCGACCGACAGCCTCTGGTTCGCGAAGGGCACCGAACGCACCCACGACCTCGGCCGGGCCCGGAAGATCCTCGACGACGCGGGCTGGAAGCCCGGCAAGGACGGTATCCGGGTCAAGAACGGCGTCCGCGCCGCCTTCCCGCTCTGGTACCTGACCGGCGACAAGCTCCGCCAGGACCACGCGCTCGCCTACGCCTCCGACGCGAAGAAGCTCGGCATCCGCATCACCGTCGAGTCCGGCACCTGGGAGGTCATCCAGCCTCGGATGCCCAAGGACGCGGTCCTCGCCGGCGGCGGCTCACCGGCCGACCCCGACTTCGACCAGTACACCCTCCTCAAGTCCTCCCTCGCGGGCGACGGGTTCAACAACATGGCCTGGTACGACAACGCGACCGTCGACAAGGCCCTCGAAGCGGCCCGCAGGACCGACGACCGCGCCGAGCGCCGGGCCGCGTACGACACCGTGCAGCGCGAACTCGTGAAGGACCCCGGCTACACCTTCCTCACCCACATCGACCACCTCTACGTCGTCGACGACCGCTTCGGCGACCTCACCACCCAGGTCGAACCGCACGACCACGGCCTCGCCTCCGGCCCCTGGTGGAACGTCGAGGACTGGCAGCGGAACTCGTGACGCGCCGGCTCCCCTGGGGGCCGATGGCACGCCTGACGGGACGGCGGATCCTCTTCGCCGTCCCCGTCCTGGCCGCCGTCACCTTCGGCGTGTTCGCGGTCGCCGCCGCGTCCCCCTTCGACCCCGTCAAGGCCTACGCGGGCACGGCCGGGCTCACCTCGTCGCAGGCGAACCTCGACCAGCTCCGCGCCAACCTCGGCGTCGACCGCCCCCTCGTCAGCCGCTGGTGGGACTGGCTGACCTCCGCCCTCCACGGCGACCTCGGCGACTCGGCCGTCATGCGCCAGCCCGTCGCCGACGTCATCGGCGAACGCATCGGCTGGTCGGCGCTGCTCGCGGCCACCGCCTTCCTCGCCGCCGTCCTCCTCGGCACGACGCTCGGCGTCCTCGCCGCCCGACGCCAGGGCGGCTGGCTCGACCGGACCGTCAGCTCGCTCGCCTACGTCCTGGAGGCCGCGCCCCCGTTCTGGCTCGGCCTGCTCGCCGTCTGGCTGTTCTCCCTCAAGCTCGGCGCACTCCCGGCCGGCGGGCTCACCGACACCGGCAGCACCACGATCACCGCCGGCCAGATCACCTCACACCTGATCCTCCCGGCCGCCGTCCTTGCCCTGTCCCAACTTCCCTGGTTCGTCCTCTACGTACGCCAGGGCGTCGCCGACGCGCTCGCCGAGGACCCCGTCCGAGGGGCACGCGCACGCGGACTCGCCCCACGCACCGTGCTTCTCGGCCATGCCCTGCGCTCCGGAATGCTCCCCGTCCTGACCCTCATCGGCTCCCGCGTACCCGAACTCATCACCGGCGCGCTCCTCGTGGAGACGGTGTTCAGCTGGCCCGGCATCGCCGCCGCCACCGTGCAGGCCGCGACCTCCGTGGACTTCCCGCTGCTCGCCGCACTGACCGTGCTCGCCACGCTCGCCGTACTCCTCGGCAACCTGGCCGCCGACCTCCTGTACGGCCTCGCCGACCCGAGAGTGGGATTCGATGGCTGACCTCACCTGGCGCACCCACGGCGAGGCCCGCCGCTCCACGCGCGTGTGGCGGGTGCGTACGTCCGCCGTGCTCGTCGCCGCCGTCGTCCTCACTGTCCTCGTCGTGCCGCCCCTCGCCCACGTCGACCAACAGGCCGTCGACCTCGCAGCCAAGCTCCAACCACCCACCTGGGCCCACCCGTTCGGCACCGACGACGTCGGCCGCGACCTCCTGCTCCGCTGCGTGTACGGGCTCCGCGTCTCGCTCCTCGTGGGTGTTGTGGCCGCCGTCGTGGCGACCGTCATCGGGACGGCCGTCGGGGCGCTCGCGGGAGCCGTCGGCGGCTGGACGGACCGGGTCGTCATGCGCCTCGTCGACGTGTTCTCCTCGGTGCCGCACTTGCTGCTCGGCATCTTCATCGTGGCCATGTTCCAGCCGGGCGTCTGGCCCGTCATCGTCTCGGTCGCGCTCACGCACTGGCTGTCCACGGCCCGTATCGTCCGCGCCGAAGTGCTCTCCCTGCGCTCCCGGCCCTACATCGACGCCGCCGTGTCAGGGGGTTCGTCGCGGTGGCGGATCGCCGTGCGCCACCTGGTGCCGGGCGTCCTGCCGCGCGCCGCGCTCGCCGCCGTCCTGATGGTGCCGCACGCGATCTGGCACGAGTCGGCCCTCTCGTTCCTCGGCCTCGGGCTTCCCGCGCACGAGGCGAGCCTGGGCATCCTCGTCCAGTCCGCGCGCGGCTCCCTGCTCGCCGGGAACTGGTGGCCGACGCTCTTCCCCGGCCTCTTCGTCATCGTGCCGACCCTGGCCATCGCGGGCCTCGCCGGCGCCTGGCGCGAACGACTCGATCCCCGCCGCCGATCGGAGCTCATGCTGTGACGCCACCTGTTCTCCGCGTGCGCGATCTGTCCGTACGCTTCCGGATGCGTGACGGCGCGTACGTGCAGGCCGTCGACGGTGCCCGTTTCGACCTGGCGGCGGGCGAGTGCCTGGCTCTCGTCGGCGAGAGCGGTTGCGGCAAGTCGGTGCTCGCCTCCGCGCTCCTCGGGCTGCTCCCGGGCAACGCGGAGACGGCCGGGTCCGCGTTCGTGGGCGACCTCGATCTGCTGGCCGCAGACGAGCACACTCTGGCCCGCACGGTGCGGGGCCGCCGCGTGGGCCTCGTACCGCAGAGCCCGGCCGCGCACCTCACGCCCGTACGGACTGTGCGCTCCCAACTCCGGGAAGTGGTCAGGGAGTTGACGGGCGCGCGCGGGACTCGGCTGGCGGCTGCCGTCGAGGAGGCCGCGGCGCGTGCCGCGTTTCCCGGCGGGCACCTCGACCGGTATCCGCACGAGCTGTCCGGCGGGCTCGCGCAGCGGGCGGCGACCGCGCTGGCGCTGGTCGGTGACGCGCCCCTGCTCCTCGCGGACGAACCCACGACCGGCCTCGACCGCGACCTCGTCGATCGCACCGTCGACGAACTCCGCCGCCACATCGGGAGCGACCGCGCGCTCCTCCTCATCACCCATGACCTCGCCGCCGCCGAACGCATTGCCGACCGCGTGGCCGTCATGTACGCGAGCCGTGTCGTCGAACTGGCCGACGCCGCCTGCTTCTTCGGCACCCCGGGCCCGCAGCACCCCTACGCCCGAGGGCTCCTGAACGCCCTGCCCGACCGCGAGTTCACGCCGATCCCCGGGATGCCGCCCGAACTCGGCGCCCTGCCCGACGGCTGCGCGTTCGCCGAGCGCTGCGACCGCGCCGATGCCCTGTGCGCGGTGGGTCCGGCGCTCAGGGACGGCGTGGCCTGCCATCACCCCGCGACCGTGCCCCTGGAGGCGCCGCGTGCTTGAACTCCTCTCCGTCACGGCCGGGTACGAGCGCGGCAACCCGGTCGTGCGGGACGTGAGCTTGACCGTCGCTCCCGGCGAGGCCGTCGGGCTGCTCGGGCCCAGCGGCTGCGGCAAGTCCACGCTCGCCCGGGTCGCCGCCCTGCTCCACCGGCCCGACTCCGGCCGCGTCGTCATAGACGGGGAACCGGCCCGTGGCTGGCGCCACCGCGCGCCCCGCGAGCAGCGCACCGCGTTCGGCGTCGTCTTCCAGCAGCCCCGCCAGTCGGCCGACCCACGGCTGCGCCTCGCCGACCTGATCGCGGAACCGCTGCGGGCCACGGGCCTGCGCCCGGACGACCGCGTCGCCGAGCTGGCGGCGACCGTCGGCCTCGGCCCCGACCTGCTGCCGCGCCGCCCGCACGAGGTCAGCGACGGGCAGCTGCAACGCGCCTGCCTCGCACGGGCCCTCGCCCTGCGCCCCCGCTGGCTGATCTGCGACGAGATGACGGCAATGCTCGACGCGTCCACGACGGCGGCCCTGGTGACGGTCGTGGAGGCGTACCGGAAGGAGACGGGCGCGGGCCTGCTGGCCGTGGGCCACGACCGACAGCTCATGGAGCGGTGGTGCGACCGGACGGTGGAGTGGGGTGTGCCGGCCACCGGCGGATGAACCGGGGATGCAGGTCCGGCCAACTCCCTTACTTCCCTTGTCCATTGAGCGGCTTTAGCCCCCGTGCTCACTGAGGTTCCGTACGGCACTCGCTGGGAGGAACACATGTCCCACCCCACTCGTCGCAGAGCCATCACCACGAGGGCCGCGTCGGCTTCCGGGCCACCACCGACCTGGCGGGGCCCCGATCGAGAAGCCGTATGGACCGAATTGCCGGCCGCTGGGGCCAGACGGGTTCGCTGGGGGTAGCTGGTTGTTGGCCTGTGCGTTCCGATCTGGACGGCAGTCGGTTGGGGGAACGTCTTGACCTGAAGCATGGTTGAGGTCGAATGATCGAGCCATGAACGACATGCGTAGTACGACGAATCCCCGCGACCACTTCGAGATCAGCACCCTCATCAGCGGCTTCTTTCGCGCCATGGACGAGCGGCGGTTCGACGCGGGTTGGGCTGCGGCCTATTTCACCGGCGATCTACGGACGACGACGCCGCTCGGCGTGGCCGAGGGCGTTGACGCGGTACGCCATGTTGAGGAGGCCATCGGCCGGTTCGCCGCCACCCTGCACATCTCCTCCGACGTCCTGGTCCGGGCTGAACCGGGCGCGGGGACGGCCAGTGCCTCCTGGAACGCCCACATGACGCATGTTCACCTGGACTCCACGCTTCGAGTACGGGGTGAGGGCGCCGACCCTCTGTTCACCGTGGGCGGCGTCTACGAGGGGCAATTCCGACGTACCGAAAGCGGCTGGCGCATGAGCCACATGTCCGTGCGCGTCGTCTGGACCACGGGCGAGCCGCCTGTCCTGCCGACGGAGACCGTCACCCGCGTCGCGGAACTGACCGGCGCTCGGGCGTCGATCTGAACCCGACCGGCCCCCACACCACTCGTTCGGCGGACGCGTCACTCGCCCGGGCTCAGGGTCCGCTACGCCACACTTGCCGCCGAAAGCCTCGGTGTCGGTCTGGCGGAGGAGGTTCGGCGATGTCCCTGTCGATTTCGGTGGTGCTGCTGCTTCTGATCCTGGCGGTGATCTTCCTGCGCAACGGCGCGATGAAGTTCTCGCACGCGATCGTCTGCATGTTGCTGGGGTTCTCGTTGGCCGGCACGAGCATGGCGCCCACGCTCCAAAACGGCCTGACGGCCACGGCGGGAATCCTGAGCAGCCTCCACCCCTGAACACGAACGGCCAGGTCAGCGCCGCGCGAACACCCCGATCCCGTCCGCCACGGCACGTTCAGGCGCGTCCGTCGGGTGATTCCGTACGGTGACCGACGCGGCGCCCGGCGCTCGGGCGACCAGGGTCGACGAGCCTCCGCCGTCCAGGCTGAACGCGTCGTCGGCGCCCAAATCCCTTATGGCATCAGCCACTTCGGCGATGGTGAGGCCGGTGCGGTACTTGCGGGAGCCGTCGAGAGCCAGCAGGAACAGATGGTGACCGTCGCGAGTGATGCCGGCGGCCGTGCGTACGGTGGACGTCTTCGCGTCGAGTCCCCGCAACCGCACACCGTTCCGCAGGATCGGGTAGCCGCCGATCGCGAAGCGGAAGGGGATGCGGGAGGAGGCGGCCACGAGCCGGTGCGTGATCTTGACGTGTTCGCCGGCCCAGAGTTTGCGCAGCGCCCGCGCACCCGCTTCACGCCCGACGAGGACAGTGGTGCCGGACGCTATGGGACCGCTGCCCGGAGTGGTGGACGACGACACGACACGGCCCCTGCGTACCGTCACCTCATAGGTGTCCGCACTGCACGGCGCGGCCCGGTCGGTGTCCGTTCCGCACGTCGCGCGGGCCCGTGACACCGCGCCCCAGTCGGAGGTGAACGCACCGACCGAACCGACCGGCAGCGC
Organism: Streptomyces sp. NPDC046821; assembly: GCF_040645335.1. Classification (NCBI taxonomy): domain Bacteria; kingdom Bacillati; phylum Actinomycetota; class Actinomycetes; order Kitasatosporales; family Streptomycetaceae; genus Streptomyces; species Streptomyces sp. NPDC046821. The sequence continues at coordinate 89,802 of NZ_JBEYYB010000003.1, forward strand.
GTACTGGTTGAGGCCGCCGAGCGGCAGGCTCCGCCCGTTCGCGCGGACCGTGCCGTCCAGGGCCAGACGGTCGAGCCGGGCGCGGTGGTCGACGCCCACGCCGAGCACGTCCTCGGTCGTCGTTCCGGGCGGGAGCGCGGGTCCGAAGCGCTGGCCGTCAGGGACGGCGGACTTGAGTGTCCGGCCACTCGCGACGGCCGGGCCCACGGGGGCGCCAGTGGCCGCTACGCCCGGATGCTGGGACTCCGTGATGTCGAAGAAGTCGCCGTTGACCCCGCCGACCGCGCCGCTCGCGTCGGCCAGCGAGGAGATCGTCGCCCGTCCGCCCACCGCCGTCGGGTGCAGCAGATCGACGCGTACGCCCGCTTCGAACAGGTCGATGCTCAGGACGTGAGCGTGGGCCGGGCCCTTCGCCCCGGGTATGTCGAACTGCTCGTAGGTGACGCCCGGGGCGATCGACGTGCCATGGCCGGTCGGCGAAGCGCCGCTGGCCGGCGTGGCGCCGGCCAGAGCCGTGCCCGCCAGTGCGCCGAATGCGGCACACGCCGCGAGTGCCGTTCTCAAGCGGACGTCGGGATGTCCCATGTTCCCCCCTGATATCTGGATAACTCACCCCTGCCATGAGGGAGTTCACCAGACCTGGAGGGAGGCTGTGACCGTTATGTCCCGACCAGCCGGGAACGGATGAGGAAACGTACACCTTCGGGTGCTTCCAGAGAAAAGCCGCTGCCCCGGCCCTCGACCACGTCCACGATCAGCCGCGTATGGCTCCAGACCTCGAACTGGCTCTTCGACATCCAGAAGGCGACCGGCTCCGCCACACCGTCCACGATGAGCGAGGCGAGCAGTACGTCACTGCCACCCGTGCGGAACTCGCCCTCCAGGTAGCACATCGGAGCGCTGCCGTCGCAGCAGCCGCCGGACTGATGGAACATCAGGGGACCGTGGGCCGTACTCAGTCGCCGCACCAGGTCGGCGGCCGCCGGGGTCAGTTCCACACGCGGGGCCTCTTCGCTCACGGCAGGCTCCTTCCGTCCGCTGCACCGATGTCGCGAGGCCCCAGTCAACTCCCCGCCACGTTGCAGGAAGGTTGCGCCCGCGCCTTATACGGCCTCCCCGCCCGCCCTTCCGAGGCGGACCGCCCGGGGGGTCGCTCCCCACCAGCGCCGGCAGCAGCGGTTGAGCGCCGACTGTTCGGATAGGCCGAGGAGCAGGGCGACCTGGCCGAGAGGGAGGTCGGTGGCGGTGAGGTAGTGGCGGGCGGCGGCGCGCCGCTGGTCGTCGACGACCTCGGCGAACGTCGTGCCCGCGGAGCGCAGCCGCCGTTGCAGCGTCCGTGGGTGGAGGTTGAGCAGCCCGGCGACTGCCCCGATCTCGGGCGGCGACGTACCGAGCGACTGCTCCACCACCGCCCGTACGCTGCCGACGACATCCGTCGACTCCTTCGGCAACTGCTCGTCGAGGTACGCGAGAGCGAGGTGGCGCAGGCGGGTGTTGCCGCCGCGCAGCGAGCGGTTGGCCAGGCTGAGGGGGACGCGGAGCAGCGCGGCAGGGCGGTCACCTTTCACGGGGACGCCGAAGAAATCCTCGTACACGGAGAGCGGGGCGAACAGTGGGTGGGGGAGTTCCACCGAGCCCAGGCCGTACGGGCCGACGAGGTACATGATCGCCCGGTGCATGAAGCCCAGGGAGAGGTCGGTGCCTGGGGCGGAGCGTCGATTCCGGCACGCACGCCGTAACGGAGGGCGGCCATGCCCGGGGTGCCGTACGGGTCGGGCTCCAGAGTGAGGTGCACCGAGCGGGCGTGGACGAAGAGGTAGCGGGTCGTGCACTCCAGGGCGTCGCCGAGCGTGTCGGAGTTCTGTATGGCGAGGGCCAGCGCACCGAGCATCCCCAGGTCCTGACGTGCGGCGATCCGCAGCCCGAGGTCCGCGCACCCGAGGTCGGCCGCGGCCAGTTCGAGCACCGTCGCCATCGCCTCCTCCGGTACGAGGAGATCGTCCGCGTCGAGCGCGGCCGGAGGGTAGCCGGCCTGCCGGGCGTACGACTCGGCGTCACCGCCGAGTTCCGCCACCGTGGCGCGAAAGCCGCGCAACCCCGCAGATCTGATCACCGACATGTCGTACAGGGTCAAAGATCTGTCGTCCCGGGTCAATTCCTGCCGGGTGTGTGTCCGGACACTGGGATGCATGACGCACACCGCAGACTCCAGCACCGCGGAATCCGCCGACCGGCCCGAACACATCGACGTAGTCGTCGTGGGCGCCGGACTGTCCGGTGTCGGCGCCGCGTACCGGCTCCGGACCGAGTGCCCGGAACGCTCGTACGCGATCACCGAGGCGCGGCAGTCCATGGGCGGGACGTGGGACCTGTTCCGCTACCCGGGCGTGCGCTCGGACTCCGACATGTTCACCCTCGGCTACGCCTTCAAGCCCTGGCTGGGCAGCAAGGTGCTCGCCGACGGCGGGTCCATCCTCAGCTACATCAAGGAGACCGCCGCCGAGTTCGGCATCGACCGGCACATCCGCTACGGCACCAAGGTGGTGGGCGCCGACTGGTCGACCGAGACGGCGCGCTGGACCGTCATGCTGGAACACACCGACGAGACCGGGCACCGCACCCGCTCCACCGTCACCTGCGACTTCCTCTACTCGTGCGCCGGCTACTACAACTACGACAAGGGCCACACCCCCGACTTCGAGGGCGCCGACTCGTTCGCCGGCACGATCGTGCACCCGCAGTTCTGGCCCGAGGACCTGGACTACGCGGGCAAACGCGTCGTCGTCATCGGCAGTGGTGCCACCGCCGTCACCCTGGTCCCCGCGATGGCGCGGACCGCCGCCCACGTCACCATGCTCCAGCGCACCCCGACCTGGATCAGCTCACTGCCCTCGCGCGACAAGCTGGCCGACCGGGTCCGGGCTGTCCTGCCCGAGAGGGCCGCCCACCAGCTGGTGCGGAGCAAGAACATCCTGTTCGGCATCGGCTTCTACCAGTTCTGCCAGCGCAGTCCGAAGGCGGCGCGGCGCGTGCTCACCGGACTCAACAAGCGCATGGCGAAGGACGACCGGCTGGTCGACGAACACCTGACGCCGACGTACGACCCGTGGGACCAGCGGCTGTGCGCGGTGCCCGACGCCGACCTGTTCAAGGCCCTCAGGTCCGGCGACGCCGAGATCGTCACCGACCACATCGACCGCTTCGTCCCCGAGGGCGTCCGGCTGCGGTCGGGCCGCGTCGTGGAGGCCGACATCGTCGTCACCGCCACCGGGCTCCAGCTGCTCGCCTTCGGCGGCATAGCACCGAGCGTGGACGGTGAACCCGTAGCCCTGAACCGCCAGTTCGTGTGGCGCGGCGCCATGATGACCGGCGTCCCCAACTTCGCGGTGTGCATCGGCTACACCAACGCGTCCTGGACCCTGCGCGCCGACCTCACGTCCCGCCTCGTCTGCAAGGTCCTCAACCACATGCGCCGCTACGACTACGCGGCGGTGGAACCGAGGCCGACCAGTGCCCTGAACGCGCGCCCCCTGCTCGACCTCGCCTCCGGCTATGTCCAGCGCTCCATCGACGCGTTCCCCAGGCAGGGCGACCGCAGCCCGTGGAAGGTCCGCCAGAACTACGTGCTCGACGCGGCGTCGACACTGCGGACCAACCTGCACCGGACGCTGGCGCCGACGCCGGGGGCGAGAGTGCAGGCGGCGCGGCGGGCTATGGGGGAGAGGCGGGCGGTGGCGCGGGTGCGGTGACGGGCGCCGGCGGCGCTGGGGGTGGTGTGCGGGGAGGTGACGGTGCCGGGCGGGGCTGGGGCAGTGACGGTGTGGGGCTTTGGTGCGGTGACGTGGTCCGGGCGGCGCTGGAGGCTCCCGCCGGCACGCGCCGCCCGGGGTCGCGTCAGCGCTCGGCGTGCGCCGGGCGGCGGTGCCGGGGGAGACCTTCGTGGGTTCCCGCCGGCACGCGCGGCCCGGCGCCGCGTCAGCCCTCGTCGACCATTGACCCGAGGATCGCGCGGACGGTCTCCTCGGTGATGCCCGGGTGGAGGAAGGCGAGGCGCGCGACCGTCTCGCCCTCCCAGACGCTCGGGGTCACGAAGGCCGTCCCTGACGCGAGCAGCCGCTTGGACCAGGCGTAGTAATCCTCCGGCTGCCAGCCCGTGCGGCGGACGAGGACCACCGTCAACTCCGGCTCGCGCAGCAGCTCCAGACCCTCCGTCTCCTCGACGATTCGGGCGGTGCGACGCGCGATGTCGGCTCCCTTGGCGACCGCGTCACGGTAGGCGTCGGTGCCGTGCACCGCGAGCGAGAACCACAGCGGCAGCCCGCGCGGGCGGCGCGTGAGGTGGTACGCGTAGTCGCTCGGGTTCCACTCGGTCTCGTCGTCGGCGCCGTCCGCCCCGTGGATGGCGTCGAGGTACGACGCGTCCTGCGTGTGGACCGCGCGGGCCAGGCGCGGCTCGCGGTAGAGCAGCGCGCCGCAGTCGAAGGGCGCGAACATCCACTTGTGCGGGTCGACCACGAGGGAGTCCGCGTGCTCGATGCCGCGCAGCCGCTCGCGCAGCTCCGGGACGAAGAGCGCGGCGCCGCCGTACGCGGCGTCGATGTGCAGCCACAGGTCTCGGGCGCGGGCCTGCTCGGCGACGCCTTCGAGGTCGTCGATGATGCCGGCGTTGGTGGTGCCGGCGGTCGCCACGGCTGCGACGACGGGCGCGCCGCCGTCCTGCTCGGCGGCGTCGAGGGCGGCACGCAGGGCCTCACCGGTGAGGCGGTGGTCGGACGTGGGTACGACGAGCGCCTCGACGCCGAGGATGCGGAGCGTGTTGCCGACCGAGGAATGGACCTGGTCGCTCACCGCGATGCGGACGGGGGCGCGCTCGTCCAGGCCGCGCCGGTGCCGGCCGGTGTCGCGGGCGACGACGAGCGCGGAGAGGTTTCCGGCGGAGCCGCCGCTGACGAAGCAGCCACCGGCGGAGGCGGGCATCCCGGCCAGGTCGGCGAACAGGCGGAGCACCTGGTTCTCCGCCGCGACCGCGCCGGACGCCTCCAGCCACGAGACGCCGTGCAGGGACGACGCGGAGAGCGCCATGTCGAACAGGGCGGCGGCCTTGGTGGGGGCGCCCGGTATGAACGCGAGGAAGGCCGGGTGGTCGCACGAGACGACGGTGGGTTCGAGGGACTCGGTGTAGGTGCGGAGCACGTCGGCCGGGGGCCGGGGAGCGGATCCGATCGCGTCCTTGAGTGCCAGGCACAGTTCCTCGTGGTCGCCGAGGCGCCCGAGCGGCGGCTGGTCGAGCCGGAGTCGGTGCAGCAGGTGGTCCATGACCTGCCGAGTGAGGTCCTCGTCGTAAGAGTGCACGGGGCGTCTCTCCTGTCGCGCGCAGCCGGGTCGGGCCGGTGGTGGTACGTGGCTCAGTTGCGGGGCCCGTATTTGGGTCCCAGTCGGATCCTTTTCGGAGAGTAGGCGTTCACCAGGTGCGCGTCAATCGACGGCGTCACTCGGAACGTGCCGTCCCGGCGAGGGCTGGTCGGACTGGTCGAGCCCCGGATCGGTCGTTCGCCGTGAACCGGTCGCGCCGCAGCTCAGTCGTTCCCCAGGAACTGGTCGAGCCGCACCTCAGTCGTTCCCCGCGAACTGGTCGAGCAGCGCGAGGAATTGGCGGTGCGAGTCGAGCAGGTGGTCCCGCATCCGTGCCTCGGCCGCCGCTCCGTCGCCGGACAGCACGGCGAGCGCGATGGCCTCGTGCTCCTCCCGGAACGCTGCGCCGAAGTCCCGCTCCGTCGGGTACACGCGGCTCCAGTCCGATCCGAGCCACAAGGCGTTGCCCCCGACGAACATCTCGGCACGCGCCCGCGTCACCGCCTCCGCCAGGACCTCGTTGCCGCCGGCGGACGCGATGCCCAGGTGGAATCCGGTGTCCGCGCGGTGGTACTCGCCCAGGTCCGCGACCTCCGTGTCGAGCATCGCCACCAGGTTACGGCGGGCCGCCCCCGCCCCGCGCTCGGCCGCGAGGCGTGCCGCGTACGGCTCGATCGCGAGCCGGTACTCCATGTAGTCACGCAGCGAGGCCTGGATCGTCGCCGTGATCGCGGCCCGCGACCTCTCGCCGCCGGGGCGGGCCACGCGAGTGCCGCCGCTGCGCCCGAGTGTGGTCGTGACCAGCCCTTCCTCGGCCAGTTCGCGCACCGCCTGCCGCACGGTGTTGCGCCCCACGCCGAACACGGCGGAGAGCTCCCGCTCGGTCGGCAGTTTGTCGCCCGGCCCGAAACCGCCGAGCGCGATGCGCTGGCGGAGCGCCTCGGCCACCACGGCGTGCGACGCCGCCTGGCGCATTCCGGCCGTCCGTTCGTCACGACTTTCGCTCTTGCTCACGGGCCCTCTCCCCAGCTCACAGGTCACGCGCGTCCCGTCATGCCCCGGACCGCCATCGTATTGGACTTGGCGTGAACCCTATTGACAGCCCCAAGAGGCCCGCTTAGCGTCGCCCCCAGTTTTTGGGTCCATGGCGAACCCAATTGTCGGCGGTGAAGGAGTACGCACATGAGCACAGTCGCAGGCGGCGCTACGGACCCGGTGCCCCGGCGCCGGTCCGGCCCCTGGAAGGTCGCCGGGGCCTCGATGATCGGCACCAGCGTCGAGTGGTACGACTTCGGCATCTACGCCACCGCCGCGGCCCTCGTCTTCCCCGAGCTGTTCTTCCCCGAGATGAACCGGGCGCTCGGCACGCTCATGTCGTTCACGACGCTCTTCGTCGGCTCCCTCGGACGCCCGCTCGGCGCCATCGTGTTCGGGCACATCGGCGACCGCTACGGCCGTAAGCGCGCCCTGATCTGGTCGATGACCCTCATGGGCGGCGCCACCTTCTGCATCGGCCTGCTCCCCGGCTACGCCACGATCGGCGTCGCCGCGCCGCTCCTGCTCGTCCTCATCCGCATGGTCCAGTCACTCGCGGTCGGCGGCGAGTGGGGCGGCGCGGTGCTGTTCGCCGTGGAACACGCCCCGCCCCGGCGCCGCGCGTTCTTCGGCTCCTTCCCCCAAGTCGGCGACGGTGTCGGCTACTTCTTGTCCACCGGCGTCTTCGCGCTCGCCGCCCTGGCCGGTCATGACGCCCTCGTCGGCTGGGCCTGGCGCGTGCCCTTCCTGCTGTCCGCCGTCCTCGTCCTGGTCGGCATCGTCATCCGCAGGTCCATGGAGGAGTCACCCGAGTTCGAGGCCGCGCGTGCGGCAGAGGCCGCCGAGGAGAAGCAGGCGGCGCCGTTCATCGCCGTGGTCCGCGACGCCTGGAAGACCTGGCTCCTCGCCTCCGGCGCGTTCCTCATCACCGTGGGCGGCTACTACGTCGTCGTCACGTTCATGTCGACGTACGCCGTCACCGAACTCGGCTTCACCGACTCGCAGGTGGCGGGCGCCGGCACCGCCGCATCCGTGGTCGTCATCGTGTGCACCCCGCTGGCGGCGATCGTTGCCGACCGGCTCGGCCTGCGCCGCGTCACCCTGACCGGCATCCTGCTGCACCTGGTCGTCGCGTTCCCGATGTTCTGGCTCGCCGACACGCGCTCCGTGCCCGGACTCTGGCTGGCGATGTGTCTCCCGATGCTGGCCAGCACCATCGCGTACGCCTCGATCGGCACGCTCATATCCGGCTGGTTCGCTCCCCGGGTGCGCTACACGGGCCTGTCCATGAGCTTCCAGACGGCGGGGCTCATCGGCACGCTGGCCCCGGCCGCGGCGACCTGGCTGTTCAGCGCCGCCGGGAACTCGTGGGTCCCGGTCGCAGTCGCCTTCGCCGTGATGGCGCTGGTCAGCGCGGGCTGCCTCGCGGCGTTCCGGCAGGGGCCGACCGAGAGCGCCGGGGTCGCCGGGCAAGCAGAGGAGAGGGAGGCGCTGCCCCAGGCCGCCGCCGCACCGGCCGAGTAGATACGGGTACTGCCTTCACCGGTCGGACATCCGCCGGCAGCCGACGCAAGACCTGGCTGCCGGTGGACGCATGTCCGGCGCCCCCCAAGTCACCCCGGCTCCGGCTCCGGCTCCGCGAAATACCGCAGCGCCTCGTCCCGCGTCCCCGCCACATGCTGCCGCGCCAGTTCCTCCGCGGCAGCGGCGTCACGGGCGCGGATCGCCGCGTACAGCCGCTCGTGCTCCCCGCACATCGGGTCGCCGTCGTTTATCTCGGACGTCAGCCGGAAGAGCCTGCGCACCCGGGCGTCCAGCGGGGCCATCATCTCCTGGAGGAGCGGGTTCCCCGACGCCTCGACGATCTGCTGGTGGAAGTCCGCGTTGTGGGCCACGGCCTGACGCAGCTTCCCCGCGTCCGAGGCCTTGCGGCTGCGTGTCAACAGCCGTTCCATCGCCCGCAGTTGAGTGGCCGTCGCATGGCGTGCGGCGAGCCCCGCCGCAAGCCCTTCGAGGTTCTCGCGGACGTCGAAGAGATACGCCGCGTCCTCCGCGCCGAAGTCCGTGACGACGGAGCCCCGGCGGGCCTGCACCGTCAGAAACCCTTCGCGCTCCAGCCGTTGCATGGCCTCGCGCAGGGGGATGCGGGAGACGCCCAGCTGCTCCGCCAGCTCGCGTTCCACCAGGCGCCGGCCGGCCGGGTACGTCCCCTCGATGATCTGTTCGCGGAGCTCCACGTAGACCCGCTCGCGCAGGGACTGGTGGCTCTCGCCGATCGTGGGGCGGCGGTCAGGGCGGGTGGTCATCGAGTCCTCTCCGGTGGATCGCGGGGCGCGGCCGTGGCCCGCCCCGGGTTGCCTCTGATCATCGCAGACCGCGGTTGATCATCTCAGGCCACGGAAAAGACAACGGATTTCGTAGGGCGGAGAACCATTGCCTGGTATTCGGTATACCAGCTAGCTTGTCGTTGCCCGCCGCTCACCAGCAGCGTAACGCGCCAGTCGCGACCGACCGGCTGATCGTGTCGGGCGTCATACGAACCAGTTGGAGGAAGCCCGTGTCGCAACGCGCCGACACCTCGTCGATCCCGCTCGCCCCCCGGGCCCTGCGGAACGCCACGCTGCCCGACGGCCGGCGCGCCGACGTGCACCTGGCCGACGGCCGCGTCACCGCCGTGGTGGACGCGCCGGCCGGCGGTCACGGGGGAGACCCGGAGCCCGGCGTCGTCGACGTCGAGGGCGCCCTCGTCCTCCCCGCGCTCGTCGACGGTCACGCGCACCTGGACAAGACGCTGCTCGGCGCGCCCTGGCAGCCGCACCGCCCCACGGACACCCTGGGCGAGCACATCGCCAACGAGCGGGCCCTGCGCGCCGCGATCGACCTCGAGGTACCCGTGGCCGTGCGGGCCACCGCGTTGGCCAACCGCATGGTGTCCCTGGGCACCGGCCATGTGCGCTCGCACGTCGACATCGACCATGAGGTGCGCCTGAGCGGGCTGCACGCGCTGGTCGACGTACGCGAGAAGTTCCGCGACCGCCTCGGGATGCAGATCGTCGCGTTCCCGCAGAGCGGGGTCGTGACCGCGCCCGGCGTCGCCGACCTCCTGGACGCGGCGCTCGCCGAGGGCGCCGACCTGATCGGCGGGCTCGACCCGGCGGGCTTCGACGGTGACGTGGACGGCCAGCTCGACGTCGTCTTCGGCCTGGCCGAGCGGCACGGCGCCGGCGTCGACATCCACCTCCACGACGGCGGCGAGAGCGGCACCGCGCAGCTCCGCGCCATCGCGGAGCGGACGGCGGCCCTCGGCCTGAACGGCAAGGTCACCGTCAGCCACGCCTTCGCCCTCGGCGATGTCGACGGGCCCGAACTGGACCGCACGGCCGCCGCCCTCGCCGCGGCCGGCGTGACGATCATGACGAACGGGCCGCGCACCTCCATGCCGCCCGTGCTGCGCCTGCGCGAGCAGGGCGTCCGGGTCTTCGCGGGCTCGGACAACATCCGCGACACCTGGTGGCCCTACGGCACCGCGGACATGCTCGAGCGCGCCACGATCATCGGCCTTCAGGGCGACCTGATGACGGACGACGAACTGAGCTTCGCCGCCTCGATGATCACCGACGAGGCCGCGGCGGCGCTCGGCCTCACCGACTACGGCCTCACCCCCGGCTGCCGCGCCGACCTCGTCGTCATCGCGGCGAGCAGCGTTCAGGAAGCGGTCGCGGCCCACCCGCGCCGCCTGCTCGTCCTGCATGACGGACGGGTCGTGGGTCCCACACCGGAGGCGGACTTCCCCGCCTTCGCCATACCGGGCGGCGACGCCTTCGCCGTGCAGGGAGAACGATGAGCATCCAGCAGTCCACGAAGGACTCCGCCGCCACGGCGGCGGCCGGCACCGCCGGCGAGGAGCCGGGCACCGGTCTCACCTCGGGCCAGATCGGCACCTTCGACCTCGTCTTCTTCGTCGTCGCCGCGGCCGCGCCCCTCACGGTGCTGGCCGGTGTGGCGCCCTTCGCCATCTCCATCGGCGGCGCCGGCACCCCGCTCGGCTACCTGATCTCGGGCGCGCTGCTGGTCTTCTTCGCGGCCGGTTTCACGGCCATGAGCATGTACGTGCGCAACGCGGGCGCCTTCTACGCCTACGTCGCCCGCGGCCTCGGCCGCACGCTCGGCGTCGGTATCGCCTACGTCGCCGTGGTCTCGTACAACCTCATCACCCCCGGTGTGGCGGCGGCCTTCGGCTACTTCGCGTCCGGGACGATCCACGACGCGACCGGGGCGAACATCCCGTGGTGGTCGCTGTCCGGCGTCTGTGTGCTGCTCGTGGGTGTCCTCGGCTGGCTGCGGGTGACCCTCAGCGCGAAGGTCCTCGGCATCGCGCTGGTCATGGAGGTCCTGACGCTGCTCATCATGGACGGCGGCATCCTCGGCCATCGCGGCACCGCCGCCATGGACCTGCACTCCTTCGACCCGAGCACGCTCGCCTCCGGCGGCGTCGCGGGCATGTTCGTCATCGTCATCGGCGCCTTCACCGGCTTCGAGGCCACGGCGATCTACGCCGAGGAGGCGCGCGAGCCGAGCCGCACCGTTCCGAAGGCCACGTTCATCGCCGTCGGCTTCCTCGCGGTGTTCTACTCCCTCGGCGTGTGGCTGATCATGGGCGCCTTCGGCACCGACAAGGCGGTGGCCATGGCCCGCGCCGCGGCCGGCCCCGAGATCACCTTCAAGGCGGGCGAGGTCTTCGTCGGAGCTTGGCTGTCGGACGCGATGCACGCCCTGGTCGTCGTCAGCGCCTTCGCCGCCACCCTCGCCTTCCACAACGCCGGCGCCCGGTACCTGTACGCCCTCGGGCGCGAGGGGCTCCTGCCGCGCAAGCTCGGTGTGGTCTCCGCCAAGCAGGGCTCCCCGGGTGTCGCGGTGGGCGCGCAGACCGGCTTCAACATCCTGGTGATCGTCATCGGCGCCGTCCTGGCCGCTGACCCGTTCTCCCAGGTCCTGATCTGGACGAACAGCATCGCGGTCCTCGGCATCATGCTGATGCAGGCGCTGGCGGCCCTCGCCGTGTGGGCGTTCTTCCGCAACGACCGGCGCGGCCTGTCGGCGGCCCGCGTCGTCTGGTCCCCGCTGATCGCGTTCGCGGGCCTCGCGCTCCTGACCGTGCTCGCGGCCTGGAACTTCGACCTGCTGACGGGCGCGTCCTGGACGGTGAACGCCGTACTCCTGGCACCGCTGCCCATCGTGCTCGTGGCCGGCATGGGCATCGCCCTGCGGATCCGGAGCAAGGACCCGCAGCGGTACGCGAAGCTGACGAACGTGGACGTCGAACGGGACTGACGCGCTCCGGGCTCAGCACTGAGGGAGGTGTGCGGGGAGTTTCCCCGCACACCTCCCTCACTCGTTTTCTACGCCGTCGCACCCGCGAGGAAGCGCTCCCGGTCGACGATCGCCCGGTCGATCTCGCCCGTCGCGACGAGCTGGCCGGAGCCGTCCACGGCCCGGACGCGGAAGGTGAGTTTCCGGCCGTCCGCCTCGGCGGGCGGTTCCGCGACGCAGTCGACCTGTCCGCCCACGGGCGTGGCGTGGAGATGCCGGATACGGATTCCGGTCCCCACCGTCGTCTGGCCCTCCGAGACGAAGGGCCCGGCGGCCTCGACGGTGGCCGCCTCCATCCACGAGATCAGCCACGGAGTGGCGAGAACCGGCACGTCACCACTGCCCACCGCCGTCGCGGTATGGGCCTCTGTTACTTCGTTGCGCATCCCGCCACGCTAGCGCCCCACACCCCTGACCAGCACTTCAGGCGGTCCAGCCCGGTTCCTCAGGGCTGATGGTGCAGGCGGTCGAGGAGGCGGTACGCGCGCTGCTCGGCGGCCGCGACGCCGCGCACGCCTGGTCAGAGCGGGAAAGGGACGACGGCGAGAGGACATGTCCGGTGTGTATCACCGGCCGGGGCAGGGACGGCGAGCACCGGTTCTCACCGGTCCGGGCAGCGGGGCGAGCACGGGCCCTCACCACCCCGGGCGCCGCCGGCGAGCACCGGTTCACCCATCATGCGGCCACCTGGCGGAGCGGAGGCTACTGTTACCGCTCATGACCACCAGACTGCCCCTGTCCGCGGTTCCCCGGCTGGGTGGGTCGGTGTTTCTCGGGGCGGTGACCGGTGCGGTCGTCGCGCTGACGGAGAACGTCCCGCTCGGTGTGCTCACCGCGATCCTCGTCACGGAGCTGGCGTTCGTCGTGGCCGGCTGGACGGTGCTGTGGCCCCTGGACGCCGCGGCCACCCGGGCCAACGCCAGGCGCGAGGACTTCCGGCCCGCCACCGACGAACTCGTGATCGTCGCCGTCGCCCTGTGCGGCCTGGCCGCCACCGTGCTGCTGCTCCTGCTGGGCCATTCCCAAAACGGTCACGCGGCGGCAGCGGTCGCACTCGGCGGCGTTTTCATGGCCTGGGCCGCACTCCATCTGATGTACGCGACGCGATACGCGTACCTCTACTACACGGACGTCGGCGGAATCGACTTCAATTCCGACGACCAGCCGAAGTACAGCGACTTCCTCTATTTCAGCTACAACCTCGGCATGACCTATCAGGTGTCCGACACCAGCGTGCGGAGTTCCGCGATCCGTGCCGTGGTGCTGCGCCACACGCTCCTGTCCTACGTCTTCGGCACCAGCATCCTGGCCACGACGATCAACCTCGTCACGGGCATCGTCACCGGCTGACACTCGTGGTCACCGGACGCGCCGTGGCGTTCCCGGGAGCGCCCGTACCCGCCCGATTCCGGCACGGAAATGCGTAGAGGTATACCAAATTCGCTGCGTTTGCGGGCCCCCGTACATCGCGCTTGGCTGGAAGGAATCTCTCGCGCGCTTCAGGAGCGGCCATGTCGATGTCCTTCGGTTCGGGGTTCGGTTCCTCGGATCCGTTCAGTGAATTGTTCAACCGGTTCTTCGGAATGTCGCCCGCGTCCTCACCGCCGGCCGTCCAACGCGTACCGATCGGACGGCTCCTGACGGAATCGTCGCAGGAACTCCTGAACCGGGCCGGGCAGAAGGCCCTGGAGGACGGCACCCACGATCTCGACACCGAGCACCTGCTCTGGGCGACGACGAAGGTCGATCCCACCCGGAAGCTGCTCTCCCAAATCGGTGTGGACCCTGACGCGCTCGCGTCGCAGGTCGCCGCGGTACTGCCGCGGGAGGCGGGTCAGCCGTCCGCCGAGCCCGGACTCACCCCGGCGGCGAAGCGCACCCTCCAGGCGGCCTACTCGCACTCGCAGGCGGCCGGTGCCTCGTACATCGGGCCCGAGCACATCCTGGCCGCGCTCCTGGACGGCTCCGACAGCGGCGCCGCGCGAATGCTGCGCGCGCAGGGCATGGACCCGGAGCGGCTCGAAGGGTTCGCGGACCAGGCGGCCCGCGCGGAAGCGTTGCCCGCAGAGCCGAAGAAGCCGGCCACCACGCTCGACGAGTACGGGCGTGACCTGACGGAGGACGCGAAGGCCGGGAAGCTCGACCCCGTCGTCGGCCGGGCCGACGAGATCGAGCAGACCGTCGAGATCCTTTCGCGGCGCTCGAAGAACAACCCCGTCCTCATCGGCGAACCCGGCGTCGGCAAGACGGCGATCGTGGAGGGCCTGGCCCAGCGCATCGTGGCGGGCGAGGTCCCGCAGACCCTGCAGAACAAGCGGGTCGTCGCGCTCGACCTGTCCGGCATGGTGGCCGGCGCGCAGTACCGAGGCCAGTTCGAGGAACGCCTGAAGAAGGTCATCCAGGATGTCCAGGACGCCAGCGGCGACATCATCCTCTTCATCGACGAACTGCACACCGTCGTGGGCGCCGGCGCGACCGGCGAGGGTTCCATGGACGCGGGCAACATGCTCAAACCCGCCCTCGCCCGGGGCGAGTTGCACGTCGTGGGCGCGACGACCATCGACGAGTACCGCAAGCACATCGAGAAGGACGCCGCCCTGGAGCGCCGCTTCCAGCCCGTGCTGATCCCGGAGCCGACCGTCGAGCAGACGGTGCAGATCCTGGAGGGGCTGCGGGACGCGTACGAGGCCCACCACCAGGTCCGCTTCGCCGACGGCGCGCTGGCCGCGGCGGCAGAACTCTCCGACCGCTACATCAGCGACCGCTTCCTGCCCGACAAGGCCATCGACCTCATGGACCAGGCGGGCGCGCGTGTGCGGCTGCGCAGCGCCGGGCGCTCCACCGAGGTCGTCAGCCGAGAGGACCGGATCGCCAAGCTGCGGCGCGAGCAGCAACAGGCCGTGGCCTCCGAGGACTTCGAGAAGGCGTCGGAGTTCAAGAAGCAGATCGCCGAGCTGGAGGGCGAACTCGCGGGCATCGAGGAACGGCGCGAGGGCGTCGTCTCCGTCACCGCCTCCGACATCGCCGACATCGTGTCCCGCCGCACCGGCATCCCGGTCGCCCAGCTCACCGCGAGCGAGAAGGAGAAGCTCCTCAACCTCGAAGCGGAGATGCACGCGAGGATCGTCGGCCAGGACGAGGCGGTCACGGCCGTCTCGGAGGCGGTACGCCGCAACCGCGCGGGCATGGGCGACCCCAACCGCCCAGTCGGCTCGTTCCTCTTCCTCGGTCCCACCGGCGTCGGCAAGACCGAACTCGCCAAGACACTCGCCGAGTTGCTGTTCGGCGACGAGGACCACATGGTCCGGTTCGACATGAGCGAGTTCCAGGAGAAACACACGGTCGCCCGGCTCGTCGGCGCCCCTCCCGGATACGTCGGCTACGAGGAGGCGGGCCAGCTCACCGAGAAGGTGCGCCGTCAGCCGTACAGCGTGGTGCTGTTCGACGAGGTGGAGAAGGCCCACCCCGACGTGTTCAACACGTTGCTCCAGATCCTCGACGACGGGCGCCTGACGGACGGTCAGGGCCGCACCGTCGACTTCCGGCACTGCGTCGTCATCATGACGTCGAACATCGGCGCCCACCGCATCCTCGCGCACCACGGCGACGTGTCCGACATCAAGGACGAGCTGATGGACGACCTGCGGGCCCGGTTCCTGCCGGAGTTCCTCAACCGCATCGACGACATCATCATCTTCCACGCCCTCGACGAGGACGACCTGTCGGAGATCGTCGAACACCTCCTGGACCAGAGCAAGCGCCGGGTGTCGGCACAGGGCATGACGCTGGACGTCACGGAAGCCGCCAAGAAGCTGCTCGTCGCGCACGGCCACCAGCCCGAGTTCGGCGCCCGCCCGCTGCGCCGCACCATCCAGGGCGAACTCGACAACCGCATCGCGTCGATTCTGCTCAGCGGAGACGCCGAGCCGGGCGACACCGTCGTCGCCGACGTGGAGCACGACACCCTCCACTGCACCGTACGCAAGGGGGAACCCGCGGAGGGTACGGAGACCGGGCGGACCGACTGAGGAGGACACATGGGCCACCACCACAAGCCCAACCGAGCCGTCATGGACCTGGGCCTCGGCAGGGGAATGCCGAAGCGGCCCGATCCGGACGTACTCGACCGGCGCACCCGCGACGACGAACGGGCCGTGGGAATCCGGGCGAGGACGGAGAAGGGCCCCGACGCGCTGTACGAGGAGGTGCACGCGGAGATCGACCGGCAGGTCGACGGAGGCGAGATGCCCACCGCCGCCCGCCGCCGCACCCGGGGCGAGGGCTTCGCACCGGGCCCCCACTAAAAGCCCTGGGCGCCTCACCTACGCGCCCACGAGAGGACCTGGGCGCCTCACCTACGCGCCCACGAGAGGACCCTGAGCGCCTCATCTACGCGCCGCCCACGAAAGGCCCCGCGCGCTACCTGCCCGCCGGGTCGTCCGGCAGCCGTTCCAGCGTGGCCGCCAGGTCTGTGTGGCGGGCGGTCTCCATCAGCGCGCGGGCCATGAGCGAGCCCGGTTCGCGGGCCGTGACGACGAGGCCGACCGGCACCGTCCTGGCCGGGTCCACGAGCGGCACCGCCCGCATCCCGTGCGGGACGCCGAACACGTGCAGCCACGCGTGCGGCACGACACTGGCCCACCGGCCCGTCCTGACGTGCGCGAACAGCGCCGCCACCGAATCCGTCTCGACCCGGGGCGTCACCCGGCACCCGGCCTCCGCGAACAGCTCGTCGAGGACCCGGCGGCCCTGCATGGCCTGTGTCAGCAGACACAGCGAGAGCCGCGACGCCTCCGCCCACGTGGCCGTCGTCCGGTGCGCCAGATCGTCGGCGGCCGTGATCAGCAGCACGTACCGCTCCTGGTAGAGCGGGACGGTCAGGAAGTTCTCGGCCAGCTCCTCGTGCAGGTAGGTGACACCGGCGTCGATCTCGAAGTTCTGGAGCATCCGGAGGATGTCCCGCGACTGCATGTCCGCCGTCACCTCGACGGTCACCAGCGGGTGCGCGTCGCAGAACGGGCCGGTCAGCAGGGACACCGCGCCGGAAGCGGTCGGGACGCAGCCGATGCGCATCCGCCCGCTGAGCCCCGTACGCAGCGCGCCCACCTCGTCCTTGAGGGCGTCGCGGTCGGCCAGGATGCGCTGGGCCCACACCACGATGCGTTCGCCCTCGGGCGTGAGGCCCTCGTACTTGCGGCCGCGCCTGACCAGCGGCACGTCCAGCTCGTCCTCCAGCTTGCGGATCGCCTCGGAGAGGGCGGGCTGGGAGACGTAGCAGGCCTGGGCGGCGCGGGCGAAGTGGCGCTCCCGCGAGAGGGCCACCAGGTACTCGAGTTGACGAAACAGCACGCCTCGGGTCTACCCGAGCACCGGGGGGAAATCCAATCGGGAGGACTTCGAGAGTCAGGCGACGGGCACCGGCTCCAGGCGCTCGGCGCCCGTGTACACGTTCATCGAGGTGCCGCGCAGGAACCCGATCAGGGTGAGCCCGTTCTCCTCGGCCAGGTCCACGGCCAGCGAGGACGGCGCCGATACGGCGGACAGCATCGGGATACCGGCCATCAGCGCCTTCTGCACCAGCTCGAACGAGGCCCGGCCGCTCACCATCAGGACCGTCCCGCGCAGCGGCAGCATTCCCTCGCGCAGCGCGTGGCCGATGACCTTGTCGACCGCGTTGTGCCGGCCGACGTCCTCACGCAGGCACAGCAGTTCCCCCTCGGCGCTGAACAGCCCGGCGGCGTGCAGCCCGCCGGTGCTGTCGAACACCTTCTGGGCCTCCCGCAGCCGGTCCGGCAGCGCCGTCACGGTCTCGGGGGAGACACGCAGCGGATCCTCGGCGACGGTCCACGCCGCCGACGTGCGCACCGCCTCCAGGCTGGCCTTGCCGCACAGCCCGCACGAGGACGTGGTGTAGAAGTTCCGTTCGAGAGAGGCGTCGGGAGCGGCCACACCGGGCGCGAGGAGGACGTCCACCACGTTGTACGTGTTGCCGCCGTCGGCCGTGGCCCCCGCGCAGTAACGGATCCCCGCGACGTCCTCACCGACGTGCGCCACGCCCTCGCTCACCAGGAACCCGGCCGCGAGATCGAAGTCGTGGCCAGGCGTGCGCATGGTCACGGTGAGCGGCCGCCCGCCCACCCTGATCTCCATCGGCTCCTCGACGGCCAGGGTGTCCGGCCGGTACGAGGACACGCCGTCCCTGACTCGCAGCACACGACGCCGCGCGGTCACACGTCCCATGGTGGTGCTCCAATCTCGGAGCGGGGCTCCGACGGTGTCGACGATATGACGCGCGGCGCGCGAGGGGCGGGGGTCAGCCGGCGGAGCTCGCCGGCTCCAGCCGCACCACGACTCCCTTGGAGGTCGGGCAGTTGCTGATGTCGGCGACGCTGTCCAGCGGGACCAGGACGTTGGTCTCCGGGTAGTAGGCGGCGGCGGAACCACGGCTGGCCGGGTAGGCGACGACGCGGAAGTTCTCCGCGCGGCGCTCGCTGCCGTCGGTCCACACGCTGACCAGGTCCACCATGTCGCGGTCGGCGATCCCGAGGTCCTTGAGGTCGGCCGGGTTCACCATCACGACGCGGCGGGCGTCGTGGATGCCGCGGTACCGGTCGTTCGGCGCGTACCAGATGGTGTTCCACTGGTCGTGCGACCGCAGGGTCTGCAGGAGCAGGTGGCCCTCGGGGACGATCGGCATCGTGAAGTCGTTGCGCGTGAAGACGGCCTTGCCGCTGGCCGTGCGGAACGTGCGCGAGCGCGCCGGGTTCGGCAGGTTGAACCCGCCCGGCACCGACACCTTCTCGTTGAAGTTCTCGAAGCCCGGCACGACACGGGAGATACGGTCACGGATCGTGCCGTAGTCCCCCTCGAAGTCCTTCCACGGCAGGGCCGGCATGTCGCCCAGGGTCAGGCTCGCCAGGCGGCTGATGATCGCCACCTCGCTGAGCAGGTGCGGCGACGCGGGCGGCAGCTTGCCCCGCGATGCGTGCACGTCGCTCATCGAGTCCTCGACGGTGATGAACTGCTCGACACCGTTCTGGAAGTCCTTGTCGCTGCGCCCGAGCGTGGGCAGGATCAGCGCGATGTCGCCGCACACCGTGTGGGACCGGTTCAGCTTCGTGGAGACATGGGCGGTGAGGCGGCAGCCCCGCATCGCCTGCTCGGTGACCGCGCTGTCGGGGGTGGCCCGCACGAAGTTGCCCGCGACGCCGAGGAAGACCTTGGCCTGGCCCTCGTACATGGCGCGGATGCCGTTCACCGCGTCGAGACCGTGCTTGGTCGGCGCGGTGAAGCCGAACTCCTCGCCCAGCGCGTCGAGGAACGCCTGCGGCATCCGCTCCCACACGCCCATCGTGCGGTCGCCCTGCACGTTGCTGTGACCGCGCACCGGGCACACACCGGCGCCGGGGCGGCCGATGTTGCCGCGCAGCATCTGGAAGTTGACGACCTCGCGGATGGAGGGGACGCCGTGCTTGTGCTGGGTGAGGCCCATCGCCCAGCACACGATGATCTTCTTGCTCGCCAGGACCCGCTGGTGGACCTCCTCGATCTCCTCGCGGGTCAGGCCGGTCGCCTCGAGGACGTGCTCCCAGGTGACCTGCCGCACGTGCTCGGAGAACTCGGCGAAGCCGGTGGAGTGGGCCTCGATGAACTCGTGGTCGAGGACCGTGCCGGGCGCCGCGTCCTCGGCCTCCAGGAGCAGGCGGTTGAGCGCCTGGAACAGGGCGAGGTCACCGCCGGCGCGGATGTGCAGGAACTGGTCGGCGATCGCCGTGCCGTTGCCGATGATGCCGCGCGGCACCTGCGGGTTCTTGAAGCGCATGAGCCCGGCCTCGGGCAGCGTGTTGACGGCGACGACCTTGCCGCCGTTGCGCTTGGTCTCCTCGAGTGCCGAGAGCATACGCGGGTGGTTGGTGCCCGGGTTCTGGCCCACGACGAAGATCAGGTCGGCCTCGTGGATGTCGTCGAGGGAGACCGTGCCCTTGCCGGTGCCCAGCGTCTCGTTCAGCGCCGAACCGCTGGACTCGTGGCACATGTTGGAGCAGTCGGGCAGGTTGTTCGTGCCGTACGCGCGGGCGAACAGCTGGAGCAGGAAGGCCGCTTCGTTGCTCAGCCGGCCGGAGACGTAGAACAGCGCCTCGTCGGGGGAGGCCAGCGCCTTGAGTTCGGAGGCGAGCAGGCCGAGCGCCTCGTCCCAGTCGATGGGCTCGTAGTGCGTCGCGCCGGGGCGCTTCACCATCGGCTCGGTCAGCCGGCCCTGCTGGTTGAGCCAGTAGTCGGACTTGCCGTCCAGCTCGGCGATCGAGTGCTCGGCGAAGAACTCGCGGGTGATACGACGCGACGTGGCCTCGTCGTTGATGTGCTTGGCGCCGTTCTCGCAGTACTCGTTCATGTGGCGCTTGCCCGGCGCGGGCTCGGGCCAGGCGCAGCCGGGGCAGTCGATGCCCTTGGGCTGGTTGATGTTCAGCAGCGTCAGAGCGGTGCGCTTGACCGAGGTCTGCCCCAGCGAGTACTGCAGCGCCTTGGTGACGGCGGGAACGCCGGCCGCGTACGTCTTCGGCGGGGTCACCGACAGGTCATCGATCGGGTCCTCGATGGTGCTCATGCTCTGCTCTGCCTCTCCCTGCCGTGCGTTCCGTGAGTTCCGTGCGTTCCGCGCTCTCGCGCTTTCCGTATTTCCCGGAGCGGAATCGAATTCACGGATGCCGTTTTACGGATACCGTTCGAGTTCTACTTCTGCGGTTTTTATCCGACGTGCGGTGCGCGTGTAGTGTCCAACAATCTGCGGTCGGCGTCAAAGAGGGGTGCCCGATGGCTTGATAGGTGCAGCCTATCGGCGTGGGAGCCCTTGCCCCGCAAGGCCTGTCGGGACTCTACGTCCTGATAGCCTCGGCCGATCACGTGATGGGGAATTCCGCTTTGACTTCTTCGCATTCCGCGACTTCTCTGGAAGTTCCGATGACGGTCGCCGCGTGAGGAATTCCGTGCCGGCCGAACCGAACGCCCGAGTCGCCGGGCCCGACAAAAGCGGGGGAACCGTATGACCGTGGTACGCCCGGAAACCGTGAGCCCCGCGACGAGCACCCACGTGGCGCGGGAGGCGAGCACCCACGTGGCGTGGGAGCGGGCCCGCTCGCTCGCCCAGGAGTGCGTACGGGAACCGCTGCCCGCCGTCACCCGCACCCTCGCCGACGCACTCGGTCACGCGCTCGCCGAACCGCTCACGGCACTCACCGATCTGCCCCCGTTCGACACCTCCGCGATGGACGGCTGGGCCGTCGCCGGACCCGGCCCCTGGCGGCTGGGCGGCGCCACCGTCCTAGCCGGTGATCACTGCGGACCCCTGGGCGCCGGCACCGCCGTACCCATCGCCACCGGCGCCCGCGTGCCCGAGGGCGCGACGGCCGTACTGCGCCGCGAACACGGCGTCGTGGACGACCTGCTGCACGCCGACCCCGCCGGGCCGGAACCGCGCCGCGACATCCGCCCGCGCGGTCAGGAGTGCCGCGCGCGGGAGCCGCTGCTCCCGGCCGGCGTCACCGTGACCCCGGCCGTCCTCGGCCTCGCGGCGGCCGCCGGGTACGACCGGCTGACGGTGTACCGCCGCCCGACCGTCGAACTCCTCGTCCTCGGCGACGAGTTGCTGGAGTCCGGCGTGCCGCGCGACGGCCGTGTCCGCGACGCCCTCGGCCCGCTCCTGCCGCCGTGGCTGCGCGACTGCGGCGCCGACGTCATCGGCAGCCGCCGTGTCGCGGACGACTTCGGACTGCTGCGCGAAGCCGTACGCGACTCGGTCGCCGACGTCGTGGTCACCACGGGCAGCACCGCCGCCGGACCCGTGGACTTCCTGCACGACACCCTGCACGAGACGGGCGCCCGGCTGCTCGTCGACTCCGTCCGCGTACGACCCGGCCACCCCATGCTGCTCGCCGAACTCCCGCCCGCCGCTGACGGCCGCGCCCGCCGCCTCGTCGGCCTCCCCGGCAACCCGCTCGCCGCCGTCGCCGGTACGGTCACGCTGGCCGCGCCCCTGCTGAGGCGCCTTGGCGGACACGCGGACGTGACGCCGTCCCCCGTTCCCGTGGCCGCCGAGCTGCCGGGGCACCCGAGGGACACCAAGCTCCTGCCCGTGCTCCGCACGGACCACGGGGTGACCCCGCTCCCGTTCGGCGGCCCGGCGATGCTGCGCGGCCTCGTCCTCGCCGACGGCCTCGCGGTGGTGCCGCCGGGTGGCGCGCTCCCCGGGGCGAGCGTGGAGGTGCTGGCGGTGCCCGGCCGCTGACGGTCACTCGGTGAGGCCGGCGGCGTGTGGCTGCGCCCGGCGGATCCCTACCGCCCCGCACCCTCCACCAGCCGCCCCACCGCCTTCTCCAGCACGGCGATCCGGTCGGCGAGGTCAGGTTCCGTCACGCCCGTCTTCTCGCCCTCGCGGAGCATGTGCCTCACCTGGGCGAGCTGGCGCTCGACGTCGGCAAGGCGGTGCTGTTCCTCGGGAGGCTGCGTGGGCACGTCGACCGACAGGAGGCGCGTCAACTGGTCTGCCTGCTCGGCGAGTTGGCGGTTCTTGCGATGCAGGTCCAGGAACACGTTCACCTTGGTCCGCAGCAGCCACGGGTCGAACGGCTTGACCAGGAAGTCCGCCGCGCCGACCGTGTAGCCGCGATACGCGTAGTTCGGGTCCACCGCCGCACCGGTCAGCAGGATGATCGGGATGTCCTTGGTCTGGTCGAGGCCCTTGATGTTGGCGGCGGTCTCGAAGCCGTTCATGCCCGGCATCAGGACGTCGATGAGCGCGACCGCGAACTCCTGCCGCAGCATCGCCTTCAGCGCCTCCTCGCCCGAGTGCGCGCGGACCACGCGGGCGAGCGAGCCGAGCACGGCCTCGAGCGCCACCAGGTTCTCCTCCATGTCGTCGACGATGAGGATGCTGGAGCTGTCGGAGGCCCCCGCCTGCGGCGCGGTCATGACGCCGGCCCCGGGGTGTCGTCGCCGCTGCCGTCGGAGGGCGGCGGAACGGCGGTGTGCGGGTCGAGGAGCCGGCAGATCACCGACAACAGCCGGTCCACGTCCACCGGTTTGGGGATGTAGTCGTTGGCGCCGCTTTCAAGGACCTTCTCGCGGTCGCCGGGCATGGCCTTGGCGGTGAGCGCGATGACCGGCAGGTTCGCGAAGCGCGGGGTGCGCCGCATCGCCGCGATCATCTCGTAACCGTCCATCTCGGGCATCATGATGTCCATCAGGACCAGGGACACGTCCGGTGTCCTGTCGAGGACTTCGAGGCCCTCGCGGCCGTTCTCCGCGTACTTGACGGTGATGCCGACGCGGCCGAGGACATGGGTCAGCGCGAAGACGTTCCTGATGTCGTCGTCGACGATCAGGATGTGCCGGTCGGCCAGCACCCCGGCGGCGCTGCCGGTCAGCCAGTCCTTGAGCCGGGTCGTCTCGGGCCACCCGGCGGGTTCCTCGTCCCCGCCGACGTCGTCGAGGTTGTAGATGTCGTCGGCTTTACGGGTCCGCGCGCGGGTGTCGGGCTCCGGGGTGGTGAACACGTCGATCCCGTCCGCACCGGTGCGGCCCTCGGTCGGGGCGGCCGGCGTGCCCGGTCCGCTGACGGCCTGCGAGGCGCCGGTGGGGAGCGATTCCGGCAGCGGGGTCGGGCTCGCGTAGTGCACGGGGACGAAGAGCGTGAACGTGGAACCGACGTTCGGCTCGCTCTCGGCGACGATCCGGCCGCCGAGCAGGTTCGCCATGTCGCGGCTGATGGAAAGCCCGAGCCCCGTACCGCCGTACTTCCGGTTGGTGGCCCCGTCGGACTGCTGGAACGCCTCGAAGATCCCGCTCAGCATCTCCGGCTTGATACCGATGCCGGTGTCCTTGACGGCCAGGGCGATGACGGCGTCCGCGTCGCGCAGAGTCTCCTCCTCGAAGTCCGCGGGCCTCGCGAGATCCACCCGCAGTTCCACTCCGCCGGACGACGTGAACTTCACCGCGTTCGACAGGAGGTTGCGCAGGATCTGCTGGAGCCGCTGTTCGTCGGAGAAGAGCTCGGAGGGCACGCCCTCGCCGACCTTGATCCCGAACGACAGATTGCGGTCCCCGCACAGCGGCTGGAACGTGGCCCGCACGTAGTCGAGCAGCTTGGCCAGCGGCAGCTTCTTGGGGTGCACGTCCATGCGGCCGGCCTCGATCTTCGACAGGTCGAGGATGTCGTTGATGAGCTGCAGCAGGTCGGAGCCCGCCTGGTGGATGGTGACGGAGAACTCCACCTCCTCGGAGGAGAGCCGACCGCTGGGGTTGTCGGCGAGCAGCCGCGACAGCACGAGGAGCGAGTTCAGCGGCGTGCGCAGCTCGTGCGACATGTTCGCCAGGAACTCGGACTTGTACTGGGACGAAGTGGCGAGGAGCGCAGCCTTCTCCTCCAGCTTGGCGTTGGTGATCTGCAACTCGTCGGAGCGCTGGCGCAGTTCGGCGGTGAGCCGCTGCGACTCCGAAAGCAGGGATTCCGTACGGGAGTTGGCGATGATCGTGTTGATCGATACGCCGATGGTGTTCACGAACTGGTCGACGAACGCGAGGTGCACCTCGCTGAAGCGGCTGAACGAGGCGAGTTCGATGACGCCGAGCACGCGGTCCTCGAAGAGGATCGGCAGGATGACGATGCTGGCGGGCGCCGCGGCGCCGAGGCCGGAGCTGATGGTGATGTAGTCGGCGGGAACGGCGTCGACGAGGATGCGCCGCTTCTCCGTGGCGGCCTGCGTGATCAGCCCCCAGCCGGGCGCGCCGGCGCTGAGCCGGGAACGAGGAGTACGGCCCTCTTCCTGCCCGGTGCCGTAACCCGCGAGCAGCGCCAGGTCCTCGCCCGGTTCGGCGCCCCCTTCGGCCAGGAAGAACGCGCCGTACTGGGCGTTCACCAGCGGGGTCAGCTCGCGCAGGATCAGGTCGGCCACCTCGACCAGGTCACGGTGGCCCTGCATGAGGGCGGCGATACGGGCCAGGTTCGACTCCAGCCAGTCCTTGGCGCGGGTGGTCTCACGAAGGTTCGCCACCATGAGGTTGATGTTGTCCTTGAGGGTGGCCACCTCGCCCTGGGCCTCCACCGAGATGGACCCGGACATGTCGCCCTGCGTCACGGCGCTGGCGACCCTGGCGATCGCGCGTACCTGCGTGGTCAGGTTCAGGGCCAGGTCGTTGACGCTGGTGGTGAGGCGCTTCCATGTCCCGTAGACGCCCTCCACCCTTGCCTGGCCACCCAGTTGGCCCTCGCTGCCCACCTCGCGGGCCACGCGGGTCACTTCGGACGCGAACGCGGAGAGCGTGTCGACCATCGTGTTGATCGTCGACTTGAGTTCCAGGATCTCGCCGCGCGCGTCCACGTCGATCTTCTTCGACAGGTCACCTCGTGCGACGGCGGTGGCGACCTGGGCGATGTTGCGGACCTGCGAAGTCAGGTTGTCCGCCATGGAGTTGACGTTGTCGGTGAGGTTCTCCCACACGCCGGACGCACCATGCACCTGGGCCCGGCCGCCGAGCCTGCCCTCGGTGCCGACCTCGCGGGCCACGCGGGTGACCTCGTCCGCGAAGCCCCGCAGCTGCTCCACCATCGTGTTGACGGTGTCCTTCAGCTCCAGGATCTCGCCGCGGGCGTCGACGGTGATCTTCTTCGACAGGTCGCCGTTGGCGACGGCGGTGGTCACCTGGGCGATGTTGCGGACCTGCGAGGTCAGGTTGAGCGCCATGAAGTTCACGTTGTCGGTGAGGTCCTTCCAGACCCCGGACACGCCCCGCACCTGCGCCTGACCGCCCAGGTTGCCCTCGGTGCCGACCTCTCGGGCCACGCGGGTGACCTCGTCGGCGAACGCGGAGAGCTGGTCGACCATCGTGTTGATCGTCGACTTGAGTTCGAGGATCTCGCCCTTGGCCTCCACGGTGATCGTCTTGCCGAGGTCGCCCTCCGCGACGGCGGTGGCGACCTGCGCGATGTTGCGGACCTGCGAGGTCAGGTTGTCCGCCATGAAGTTGACGCTCTCCGTCAGGTCTTTCCAGACCCCGGACACGCCTCTGACCTGGGCGCGTCCGCCGAGCTGTCCTTCGGTGCCGACCTCGCGGGCCACGCGGGTGACCTCGTCGGCGAACGCGGAGAGCTGGTCGACCATCGTGTTGATCGTCGACTTCAGCTGAAGGATCTCGCCGCGCGCGTCCACGGTGATCTTCTGGCTCAGGTCGCCGTTGGCGACGGCGGTGGTCACCTGGGCGATGTTGCGCACCTGCGAGGTCAGGTTGGACGCCATGAAGTTCACGTTGTCGGTGAGGTCTTTCCAGACCCCGGACACGCCTCTGACCTGGGCGCGTCCGCCGAGCTGTCCTTCGGTGCCGACCTCGCGGGCCACGCGGGTGACCTCGTCGGCGAACGCCCGCAGCTGGTCCACCATCGTGTTCACGGTGAGCTTCAGCTCCAGCAGCTCACCGGTGGCCTCCACGGTCACCTGCTGGGTCAGGTCACCCCGCGCGACGGCCGTCGTGACCACCGCGATGTCCCGCACCTGCGCTGTCAGCCGGGACGCCATGGTGTTGACCGCCTCGGTCACGTGCAGCCAGTCGCCGGAGAGCCCCTGCGCCTTGGCCCGGCCCCCCAGACGCCCTTCGGTGCCGACCTCGCGGGCCACTCGGGTGACCTCGCCGGTGAACAGGGACAGCTGGTCCACCATGCGGTTCACGCCGATGCCGAGGCGCCGCAGGTCGCCCCGGAGCTGGCGGCTGCCGTCGTGGAGGTCGACGTGCTGGGTGAGATCACCGTCCGCGACGGCGTCGAGGACACGGGTGGCATTGGAGACGGGCTCCACCAGCGCTTCGAGCACCGTGTTGGCCGCTTCTACGTTCGTGGTCCAGGTCCCTGCGCCCGGACTCGCCGAGATCCGCTCGTCCAGTCGGCCCCGCCGGATGATCTCGTGCCGGACGCGTCGCATCTCGGAGGCGAGGTGCGCGTTCCGCGAGACGATCTGCTGGAGTACGGCGCCCATCTCCGCGACCACCGGATCCTGCGGAGCGGAGCCGTCCGATACCGGGAACCAGTCCGTACGCGCAGAGAAGTCGCCGTCGCAGAGAGCTTTCATCGCGGCCAGCAGTGGGCGCAGCTCACTCGTCCGGATCCACTGTCCGTCGCTTGCCGTGGCCGGCCGGGTCGGGCCGGGCCGGGTCGAGCCCATGACCATGAACCACCCTCCGCCCGGAGTTCATCGTCCACACTCGGCGACGAATTTGGAGAGGTTTTGGAAAGGTTTGTCCTATTATAAGGGGCCCGAAAATACTTCTTCCACGTGTAGCCAGCGCACCCAGGGGGCGCCGTGATCCCGTTGCCCGCACGCGCCGCTGAGTTCGTGTGCAGCAAGGAGTTGCCGGCGAACCAGCTCGCTGCCGCCGGTGCGCGCAGATTCCTGCGCGCGGCGCTCTCGGGCGACATGCCGGCCACCGCGAAACCCGCCACCGCGAAGCCCGCCACGGCGAAACCCGCCGGCGAGGAGCCGCAGGCCACCCCCGGCCCGGTCCGGCAGGACCTCGTCGACAACGCCGTCCTGCTCGCCAGCGAGCTGGTCACCAACGCCGTCGTGTACGCGGGCACCGACATCACCGTGGTCTGCCGCCTGGAGCAGCACCCGGACACCGGAGTGGCCGTCGTCGTGGAGGTCGCCGACCGTCACCCGTCCAGGCGGGTACGCGGCGGCACGGACGCCCGCCGGGGCGAGCCCGGCTACGGCCTCCAGCTGGTGAGCGCGCTCTCGCAGGCCTGGGGAGTCACGTACCGGCGGTCCGAGAAGCGGGTCTGGTTCCGCCTCGAAGCCTCCGCGATGGAAGCCTCCGCGACGACGGGATCCACCGGACCGGGGTCCATGGAACTCGGATCCAACGGGGCCGAGGCTGACGCGGAGGTCGATGCGGAGGCCGACGCCACGGCGCACCGCGCCGACCAGACCACCGGCCCCGGCATGGAGCGCGTCCGGTCCCACCACGTACGGCCGTCGGCCCTCCGGCACAGCCCCGGCTCCGCCGCCGACTGGGTCGACCGGAGCGGCCCCGCCTTCCTCGCCGAGACCAGCGAGCTCCTGGCCGGACAGCTGGACCAGGGCATGGTCACCGCGCTCGCCGCCCAGCTCCTCGTACCCCGCCTCGCCGACTGGTGCGGCATCTGGCTGCGCACCCACAAGAGTGGTCTCCAGCTCTCCCGGGTCTGGCACGTAGACGAGCGCCGCATCGTGCCGCTGAGGGAGGAACTGGAGCGGGTTCCGCCGTCCGCCGGTATCCGCGCCGGCGGCACACCCTGGCCGTGGCCGGAGAGCGGCGGGCCTGCGGGCTCGGGCGGGTCTGCGTTCGCCTTCCCGCTGTCCGTCCGTGACACCGACGTGGGCGTCCTGCTGCTCGGCCGGGCCGGCCAGCTCCAGATGACCGACGCCGTCGTCCGGATGCTCGACGACGTCGCCCGCCGGGTCGCGCAGGCCGTGATCACCGCCCGCCAGTACACGAAACAGACGACGATCAGCGTCGCCCTCCAGCGCCGCCAACTGCCCCCGACCCTCGCCAGCATCGCGGGCGTCGACACCGCGATCGTCTACGAGCCGCACGGCGAGGGCCAGACCGTCGGCGGCGACTTCTACGACGTGTTCCCGATGGGCGCGGGCCGCTGGTGCTTCCTGCTCGGCGACGTCCAGGGCAAGGACCCCGAGGCGATGTCCGTCACCGGCCTCGCCCGCCACCTCGTACGCCTCCTCGCACGCGAAGGCCACGGCGTCGAGTCGGTGCTCGACCGGCTGAACATCGCCATGGCCGAAGAGAGCGCCGAAGCACTTGAGGCCCACGGAGAACAGGCCGCCGCCCGCTTCCTCAGCCTGTTGTACGGGGAGCTGACCGTCGACCCCCGTATCGCGGGCGCCCGATGCCGGGTCGCCAGCGCCGGCCACCCCCTGCCGCTGCACCTCTTCACCGACGGCCGCGTGGAACCCGCCTGCGAACCCCAGATGCTGCTCGGCATCGACGAGGGCACCGAGTTCGGGGCCACCGGCTTCCACCTCGCGCCCGGCGAGACCTTGCTGTGCGTGACCGACGGCGTCACCGAACGCCGCAACGGCAACTGGCAGTTGGACGACGACGACGGCCTCGCGGACGTGCTCCGCCTCGGCCTCGGCCTCGGCGCGAAGGCGCTCGCCGAACATGTACGGCGAGCGGCCCACGACTTCGGGACCGGCCCGGTCGAGGACGACCTGTCGATCCTGGTGCTCCAAGCGCGGACGGCCGACGATGCGACGCGCCCAACTCGCCCGTGAGGGTGGCGCCGAGGCCTAGGAGGTCGGTGAGGTTGAGGAGGTCGAGGAGGTCGGCGAGGACGAGGCGCGCGACGTGGCCGCCCCGCGCAGAGCCTCCCGGCACGCCAGGACGGCGGGATGTGTGCCGCTGCCGCGGCGGACGACCGTGAGCACCCGACGTGCCCGCTGCCCGCGCGGGAGCTGCCGCAGGCTGACCGTCGTGGGCTGGCCGCTCCAGACGAGGTCGGGCAGGAAGGCGGCCGCGTGCCCGTGCTCGACGAGCCGCAGATGGAACAGCAGGTCGGTCGTCTCGAACCGCACGTCGGGTTCGAAACCCGCGGTGCGGCACAGGGCCGTCGCCCAGTGCCGGGCGGTCGTGCCCTCGGGCTCCATGACCCACGGATGGTCAGCGAGAGCGCGCAGCGTCGGCATCGGGCCCAGGCCTTCGGGCGTACCGGCCGGCATCGGCAGGGCGAGGCGCAGAGGATCGTCGAGCAGCTCCTCCTGTTCGAGCTCGGCGTGGCGGGGGTTGGGGTTGCCGGGGTACTCCTCGGCGAGGATCAGGTCGAAGTCCCTGGCCTGGAGCGCGGGCAGGGCCTTCTCCGGCTCCATGTGCGTGACGTGGACGCGCAGGTGCGGGTGGCGGTCGCGCAGCAGGCCGAGCGCGGCGGGGACCAGGGCGAGGGCGGCCGTCTGGAACGAGGCGATCCGCAGGGTGCCGGTCAGATCCGTCAGCGAGCCCGCGATGTCCGCCTCCGCGCGCTGGAGCCGTTCGAGCACCGCCTCGGTGTGGGCGACGAGGATCTCGGCCTGCTCGGTGAGCCGCACCCGCCGCCCGACCGGTTCGAGCAGCGGGACACCCACCTCGGCCTCCAGGAGCGAGAGCTGCTGGGACACGGACGAGGGGGCGTACGACAGGGCCGCGGCGACGGCCGCGAGCGTGCCGCGGTGCTTGAGCTCGCGCAGCAGGCGCAGTCGGTGCAGGTCGAACATCGCGGGTCCGCTCCCGCGCCCTCGCGGGCGGCAGTGATGAATGATCGGTTTGTCCGACGACTATAGGTCGAAAACATTCGCTGGACCGTTCATGGCGACCCGACGGATCCTGTAGGCGTGCCAGAGAATCCGACCTCCCGCCCCGCGCAGCCCTGGTTCGCGGGCCCCCGCGCCCGAACGTGGCGCTGCGCTTCCGCCCCCGCCGAGGTACGCGCCTTCCACGCCACGCTCCCCGACTACGTGCCCACACCGCTGACCGAACTCCCGGCTCTGGCCAACGAGTTGGGGGTCGGCAAGGTCTACGTCAAGGACGAGTCGTCCCGCCTGGGACTGCCCGCGTTCAAGGCGCTGGGCGCGTCCTGGGCCGTACACCGGATCCTGGCCGAGCGGGGGCAGGGTCCGGTCACGCTGGTCACGGCCACCGACGGCAACCACGGCCGGGCGGTCGCCCGCACGGCACGCCTGCTCGGCCAGCGCGCCCACGTCTTCGTACCCCAGGGCGTGCATCCGCAGGCGGTGGCGGCGATCGCCGCCGAACAGGCGCAGGTCACGGAGGTCGCGGGGACGTACGACGAGGCCGTACGGCTCGCGGCTGACGCGGCGGACAGCCCGGACACGGTCCTGGTGCAGGACACCGCCTGGCCGGGGTACGAACGGATCCCGGGGTGGATCGTGGAGGGCTACTCCACCCTCTGCGCCGAGATCGACGAGCAGTTGACGGCCGGGGGAGTCGACGGCCCCGACCTCGTCGCGGTGCCGGTGGGGGTGGGCTCGCTGGCGCAGGCGGTGATCGCCCACTACCGCAGCCGGCCCTCCGGACCGGAACGGGCCCCGGCATTGCTCTCGGTCGAGCCCGAGGCCGCGGCCTGCGTCCTTCGGAGCCTCGCCCACGGCGAACCCATGACCGTGACCACCGGCGACACCACCATGGCCGGCCTGAACTGCGGCACCCCGTCGAGCCTCGCCTGGCCCTACCTGCACGGCGGCCTGAACGCGGCGACGGCCGTCTCCGACGCCGAGAGCGCCCGCGCCGCCGCCGACCTCGCGGCCCTCGGTGTCTCGTCGGGCCCGTGCGGGGCGGCATCGCTGGCGGGTGTCCGCGCGGCACTCACGGGCGCCGCCCAAGCCCGTACGGCACTCGGCCTCGACCAGACATCAGTGGTCGTACTGCTGAACACCGAGGGCACGACAGCCAACCCGAACCACTGAAAGCCGCCTGAAAGAACCAGTGTTGACCTCCATAACTTTTGTAACCTCCATGACTTTCCTGGTCGCGGAATGCTGACCCACCTGTTGGCCGCGCTCGGTGTCCTTGGGCTGCTCACCGTCGTACCGGGCCCGGACATGGCCGTGGTCACGCGGCGCGCGCTCGCGGCCGGGCCCGGGGACGCGCTGCGGACCGTGGGCGGCATCGCGTCCGGACTCCTGGTCTGGGGCGTACTGACAGCGGCGGGCCTTGCCGCCGTCCTCGCGGCGTCGCCGACGGCACACCTGGCCGTGAGAGTCCTCGGCGCCGGCTACCTGGTGTATCTGGGAGCCCAGTCGCTGTGGCAGACACGAAGGGGTGCCGCGGCTCCGGCTGACGCGCGGCCCCGGGTGACCGCCGGCGGCCCATGGCGCACCGGCTTCGTCAGCAACCTCCTCAACCCGAAGATCGCCGTCTTCTACACCGGCCTGCTCCCCACCCTCGCCCCGCCCCGACTGCCCGCAGCCTGGGCGATGACGCTCCTGGTCCTCCTCCACACCGCCCTCACGCTCCTCTGGCTGGGCGGCTACGTCCTCCTCCTGTCCCGAGCGAGGCGCATCCTCGAAAGGCCGCGCACCCATCGCGTACTCGGCCGGGCCACCGGCGTCGTACTGATCGGCTTCGGACTTCTGGTCGCAACGGCGACGGGCTGACCCGCGTCCCAGGCAGTGGTTGACCTGCGTTCCAGGCAGTGGTTGACCTTCACCTTGGGGGAGCCCGCAGCATCGGTGGGGCCGGGCGACGTGCCCGGTACGAGGAGGGACGAGCATGGGGTTGCTGACCATCGGGACGTTCGCGAAGGCGTCCCGGCTGTCGCCGAAGGCACTGCGTCTCTACGACGAACTCGGCCTGCTGACCCCTGCTCGCGTCGACCCGGTGACCGGTTACCGGCTCTACGCACCGGAACAGCTGGACCAGGCCAGACTGGTCGCCTGGCTCCGCCGCCTGGGAATGCCCCTGGCCCGCATCCAGCACGTCTGCACGCTGGCCGCGGAACCGGCGGCGCGGGAGATCCGCACGTTCTGGGCCGAGGTCGAAGCCGACACCGCCGCACGACGGGACCTGGCCACCTTCCTCATCGACCACCTGTCATGGAAGGACCCTGAAATGTCCCCGACCACCCAGCCCCTGCACATCCGTTACGCCGCACTGTCCGACGCGGGCCTGGTCCGCGAGAGCAACCAGGACACCGCGTACGCCGGCACTCGCCTGCTCGCGGTCGCCGACGGTTACGGAGGTCAGGGCGCCCCGGCGAGCGCCGCCGCGGTCGACGCACTCAAGCACCTCGAAACCGACAGCATCCCGGCGGGCAATCTCCTCAACGCCCTGGAAGACGCGATCGGACAGGCCCAACAGGCGGTGCGCGGCGCGGGCGCCGACGACGCCGGGACCACACTCACCGCGATGCTCTGGACCGGATCGCAACTCGCCCTCGTCCACATCGGCGACTCCCGCGTCTACCTGCTGCGCGACGGCGAGTTGTTCCAGATCACCCACGACCACACGATGGTCCAGTCGATGATCGACGAAGGCCGCCTCACCCCGGAGGAAGCCGCCTCTCACCCCCAACGCGCGCTTCTGATACGGGCGTTGGGCGCGGGAGCGGACTCCACCCCGGACATGCGGCTGCACGACGCCCGGCCGGGAGACCGCTACCTCCTCTGCTCCGACGGCCTCCCCACGACCGTCCCGACCGAAGCGATCCACCGAACCCTCTCCGAACCCACCACCCCCGAACAGACAGCCCACACCCTCATCACCCTGGCCAACACAGCCGGCGGCCCGGACAACGTGAGCTGCGTGGTGGCGGACGTCGTGGAGGGCGAACGGTAGGAGACGGGCGAACGCCCGTCGCCAGCACCGTCTCATGACCACGGCGGCCTCATGATCACGGGCTGCCCGCCAATCGACGGTTGGCGCGACGTAGTCCGGATTGACCGCTTTTTGGCCGATCTGGGAGAGGGGGTGGCTGCCATGCTCTTCCGCTGCACCGTCTGCGGCAGCCACCTCGCCCACGTCGACGCCCCTTCGTAGCCGCGCACGCGGCGAGCCTCCGGCATCACGCCCAAGTGCAGGTCACGGCCTCCCCGCGCCCCCTGGCCCGCTCGCCCGTGCGCGCGGCCTCTACTATCGTGTGGCGTTTTGTCGTCGGACGCCGTTGCCCGCCGGGCCCGGCGTTCGGCGCTCAACGCCCACGACCTCCGCCGCGCAGCGATGGAGTCGGGTAATGAGCAGTCGAGGAGAGGAACGTTTCATGCGCGCTCGGAGCATAGGCGCGGCCGCCGCAACAGCAGTGGCCTTGGTGGCTGTCCGCGACCTCGTGCAGAAGAAGCACGCACTGCTCAGGAACTTCCCGGTGATCGGGCACGCCCGGTACCTCCTGGAGACCATCGGCCCGGAGCTGCGGCAGTACGTCGTCACGTCGAACGAGGAAGAGCGCCCGTTCAGCCGTGACCAGCGCACCTGGATCTACGCCTCGGCCAAGGAAGAGAACAACTACTTCGGCTTCGGCACCGACGTCGACGTCGAGCACGTCCAGGGCCACGCGTACGTGAAGCAGCGCACTTTCGCCGGCACGCTGCCCGACCTGCACGACCCGCAGGCCCCGCTGCCCTCCGCCAAGGTGCTCGGCGGCCCGCGCGGCCGCGCCAAGGCGTTCCGGCCCGCCAGCATCGTGAACATCTCGGCGATGAGCTTCGGCTCGCTCTCCGGCGCGGCCATCACCGCACTGAACAAGGGCGCCGCGCTCGCCGGCACGATGCACAACACCGGCGAGGGCGGCCTCTCCGAGTACCACCGCAACGGCGGTGACCTCATCCTCCAGATCGGCACGTCGTACTTCGGCTGCCGCAACGAGGACGGCACCTTCAACCTCGACAAGCTCAAGGCCGTAGTGGCCGGCGCCCCGGTCAAGGCGCTGGAGATCAAGCTCTCCCAGGGCGCCAAGCCGGGCCTCGGCGGGATGCTGCCGGGCGCGAAGGTGACCCCGGAGATCGCCAAGATCCGCGGCATCCCGGTCGGCAAGGACTGCGCCTCGCCGTCCCGGCACACCGCGTTCCACGATGTCGACTCGATGCTCGACTTCGTCGAACTGCTCGCCGCCGAGAC
Source organism: Streptomyces sp. NPDC046821 (assembly GCF_040645335.1). NCBI lineage: Bacteria > Bacillati > Actinomycetota > Actinomycetes > Kitasatosporales > Streptomycetaceae > Streptomyces > Streptomyces sp. NPDC046821. The sequence goes on from NZ_JBEYYB010000003.1 coordinate 124,197, forward strand.
CGGCCTGCCCGTCGGGATCAAGAGCGCCGTCGGCGAGATGAGCTTCTGGGAAGAGCTGGCCATGCTCATGGCCAAGGGCGACCGCGGCGTCGACTTCGTGACCATCGACGGCGGCGAGGGCGGCACCGGCGCGGCCCCGCTGATCTTCACCGACTCGGTGTCGCTCCCGTTCCGCATGGGCTTCTCCCGCGTCTACGCCACGTTCGCCGAGCGGGGCCTGACCGACCAGCTCACCTTCATCGGCTCCGGCAAGCTCGGCCTGCCCGAGAACGCCGCCGTGGCCTTCGCCCTCGGCGTCGACATGATCAACGTCGCCCGCGAGGCGATGCTGTCCATCGGCTGCATCCAGGCCCAGAAGTGCCACACCGACAAGTGCCCCACCGGCATCGCGACCCAGGACCCGTGGCTGGTACGCGGCGTCGACGCGCCCTCGAAGGCCACACGCGCCGCCGTCTACCTGCGCACCCTGCGCAAGGAGCTGCTCAAGGTCTCGGGAGCGGTCGGTGTCGCCCACCCGTCCCTGATCACCGCCAACGACATCGAGATCATGAACGGCGACTACGACGCCCGCACCCTGGCGAGCGTCTACGGCTACAAGGACGGCTGGGGCGAACTCGGCCCGGAGCTGGCCGAGGAGATCACCACGCTGCTCACCACGAAGCCGACCGACGCGTGACCGCCGGCCGCCGGTAACCGGTGATGTAACGGAAGGCTCCGCGGCTGTCGGCCGCGGAGCCTTCCGACTTTTGACCCCGGCTTCGCGAAGCCTCAACCCCTACGAGGAATGCGGACGGCTCCTCCTAGTACACGCAGAACTCGTTGCCCTCCGGGTCCTGCATGAGCACGGCGTACTGCCCCATGTCCGGCTCATCTGTGGTCCGAAGCACGCCGGCACCGGCTTCGACGAGTCGCTCCACCGTGGTCGTGACCCGCTCTCTGCGGAGGGGGAGCGGTACGTCGCGTCCGCCGCTGACCCTCAGGTCGAGGTGGAGGCGGTTCTTGATGGTTTTGAGTTCCGGGACCTTCTGGAACCACATCCTCGGCCCTTGCCCCGTCGGATGGACGATGGACTCCGGGGTGTCGCCCGCACCGGGCGGCAGCTCTTCCGGCGGGACCCCCATGTCCGACCAGTAATCCCGCCACGTGGCATGGCCGCCCGGCGGAGGCTCGGGCACGTATCCCAGCGCCTCGGTCCAGAACGCGACCTGCTTCGGCGGGTCGGCGCAGTCGATCGTCAGTTGCAGCGTCATCTCCATGACTTGAGCCTGGCAGACGTCACTGACAATTCAGCCGGCACCGACCCGCCGCGCGGGACTACGCCCCGGCGCGAGACGCCGCGTCCGATGCCCGTGCCTTGGGGAGCGTGATGCCCTGGGCCTGGGCCACCTTGCCGGGGCGGAGCGTCCACGGCACGGGACTCGTGTCCGTGAGCCACCCGTCGGCCAGCAGACCCTCCACGATCAAGCCGCGCAACGAGCGCTTCGCCTTCCAGCGCAGCCCCGAGCACAACTGCGTGTACGAGGGGCCGTGCCCGTGCTCTGTCCGGAAGGCCACGGTGAACTCGGCCGCCTGCGGGCCCCGGTCGGCGTGCGACTCCTTCCACGCCTCGTACTTGGCCGCGATGTCCTCACCGGCGGGCTTGAGACGTACGCGCTCCATGAACGCCTCTGCGACGCGCTGCGGCGCGATGGCGCAGATGGCACAGAACTCGACGGCCTCGACGTGCCGTTGGAGCGCGGGGGTGGCCGCCTTCTTCCACTCCGCCCAGGTGGCGGGGTCGAACTGGAACTCCGGCGCCGGAGCGGACGCACCCTTGTCCTTGGCGGGCTGCGCGGCCGGCTCCTCCTCGACCGGGCGGTTGCCCGACAAGTGGCCCACCGCGACGTCGAGTCGATAGCCGTCCGCGGTCAGCTCCGCAAGGAACCCCTTCCGGAGCAGGTCGGGCAGGGCAGCCCGGCAGGACGCGGGAAGGCTGGGCGGGATCGGTCCGACGACCTCGGACGCCCCGTGTGCGGCGAGGAACAGACCGGCGAGCCGCGCGGCGGGCGGAAGCTTCCTGACCGGCTTCGCGGACAACGTCCGTGCGGTCCAGCCGGAAACCCGCGAGCGCATGTTCTTCCCGAAGCGCAGCGGGTGTTCGGCCGCGCCCCAGGCCAGTTCGGGGACGATGATGGGGACCGGCGTCGCCGGATCGCCGTCGAAGAGGGTGTCGTCCAGCTGCCAGCCCAGAGTACGAAGAGCGTCGACGGCCCCGCGTACGTCGTCGAGGCGCAGGGCGGACAGGTCCTTGCCGGTCACGTTGCCGACGCCGCCGCGTGCGGCCCGGATGGCCACCACCGCGGCGACGATCTGGGCGTCCGGGCCGGGAAGGTCCAGCGAGAGCACGTAACTCAACAACGTGCGGGCCGCTGCACCTTGCCCGTGGGACAGGAGGAACGGGGGCGGCAGCGGCTGAGACGCACCGGCCGTGGGCGCGGCGCCGGCATTGCTTGGGTGGGAGGCAGGCTTCGACACGGTCGGTACAACGCTCACCGAAGACCGGAGTCACCCCCTCAGGTACATCATCATGCCAACTTCTTGATGGAGGAGAGGATGAGGTGGCCCCCGGCACATGCCCTTCACAGGATCCGTCTTCAGACACGCGCCAGGAAACGAGCGATCTCCGCCGCCACAGCCTCAGGAACCAGCGACGGCGCGAAATGCATCTGGTCGGGGAACGACGTGAACGTGACGTCGGGCAGCGCGGCCGCGAGGCGGTCCAGCGTTGCCGGCATCGGCTCCCAGGTGTCGGCGCCGCCCATCAGCAGCGTCGGGATGGTGGCGGCGGACCAACGGTCGATGTCCGCCGTGTCCGCGGCCATCGATTCGAGGTCGTGGCGCCAGCCGGGCACTTCGTCGGGTTCGTCGTCGGCGGGCTCGCCCGCGTCCAGGAGATCCAGCAGCGCGCCCGGTACGCGGGCCACCTTCTCCGCCAGCAGCCGATCGATCTTCCGCCGCTCACCGTCGGCAGCCAGCACCTCGAACTCACCCATCACGGGAGTCAGTTCTTCACCCGCCGCATACAACGGCGGCTCCCACAGAACCAGCGAACGAACTGGCAGCCCAGCCGCCGCGGCGTGCAGGGCGACGGTGGCGCCGTAGGACATGCCGGCCAGATGCACAGGACGGCCGATCTTGGCGATCAGCGCCTCAAGGTCCGCCACCTCGTCGGCGTAACGCTTCGGCGAGCGGCGGCTCGGCCCGCTCGGAGCGTAAGCGCGCCGGGCGGGCGTCCAGACCTCGAACCGCCCGCCAAGCTGCTCGGCCACCGGCTGCCAGGAGTGCAACCCACCGCCCGAGGGTTGAACCATGACGACGGGCTCCCCAGAGCCGACCTGCCGATAGCCGATGACGGTCCCGTCGAAGGACTCGAATGAATCAAAGGACCCGAAGGACTCAGGGAGTTGGTTCTCGCTCGACACACCAGGACCGTTTCATGGTCGATCCGAGCCGGTCCATCGAATTTCCGCAGCTGAGGGGCTGGCTTCCGCGAGCTGTCCGAGCAAGGTAGTGGCGGACGGGTCCGAGCCCAGCACACACGTCGTCAGCGTGCCGGTCACGCTCGCGCGGCGGGTGCGGTCACGAGTCTGGGCCTGCTCCGAGTCGCGGCGCAGCAGCAGCGACGCCAGGCGGAGACGTAAAGCTGTCCGTACGCGATGAGTCGTCATACACCGGACGCTCCCGGGCCCCGGCGGAAGGAATCAAGAAGGATTGGCAACCCCCGGCCCGAAGGCCCCCGGCTCGTAGGCCCCTGTCCCGTAGGCCCCCGGCCTGAACGACCTTGCCCCGAAGGCCGCCGCCCCGCACGACTCCCGCACAGTCAGCCTGGGCCGCAGCCACACCTGCCTCAGTTCGCCCTCCGGCTCGTCCAGCCGGCGCAGCAGCGTCTCCAACGCGAGCCCGCCCAGCCGGAACTTCTCCGGCGCGACCGACGTGAGCGGAACCGGCGCTGTCGAAGCGTGCCGATCCTCGCAGGACACCAGGGCGAGATCTCCGGGGACGCGAACCCCGGCCCGGTCGGCCGCCGCCAGCAACGCCAACCCCTCCACGTCACCGAAACACACCATCGCGGTCGCACCACCGCCGCGGACCTCACGGAGGACTTCCTCGGCGAACGGCGCCTGCGCCGCAAGGGCGCCCTCCAAAGTGCCCCAGCGCGACAGCAGCGGCCAGTCGAACCGGTCGACGACCCGCAGCCCCAGCGCGGCAGCGCCCTGCGTGAAGCCCTCGCGGATGCCACGACTGGGCGCGGAGCCCGTTCGGCAGGCCAGCGCCACATCACGGTGACCGAGCGCGGCGAGATGAGCGAGGGCGAGGTAGGCGCCACCGGCATGGTCCGTGGAGACATGCTCACTCGGGTCGCCGATCCCGAACGGCGCGCGCTCCAGCAGGACGTAAGGCACGGAGAGCCCGTGGAGCAGACGGGCGTGGTCCGGTGGGGCCGTCTCGGACGGGCCGGGGTGTGTCACGAGGACTCCGTCCACATCCGCAAGACCGGAGACGAGGCGCTCAAGCCGGCCCCAGCCCACATCGCCGTACCCGATCGTGTGCACCTCGATCGACGTCCGGGTCCGGGCGGCGACTGTCTCGATGCCTGCGATCACGGGCGGGAAGTACCAGTCACGTTCAGGCAGTACGACCGCGATCCGCCGTCGCACGCCAGGTGGGCGGGGTGCCTGCCGCGCGAAGGTTCCCGCTCCCTGGCGCCGCTCGACGCTGCCCTCAGGGGCCAGTACCTCCAAGGCGCGCCGTACCGTGTTGACGGACAGGTCGTGCGTGGCAGCCAGCTCTGCCTCGGTGGGCAGTTTGGTGCCGGGCGGCCACGCCCCGTCCCTGAGCCCGCGCCTCAACTCCTCGGCGAGACGCATGTACTTGATCCCCGTGCCGACCGTCATGCAGGCATTCTGAACGGTGCCAACTCATCGGAACAGGGAGCCGGTCGAGCCGACACCCCTACTGCGTAACCGTCCACCCCCCATCCACCGGCAGCAGCACACCATTGATGTACGACGCCAGCGGTGACAGCAGGAACAGGATCGCGTGGGCGATGTCGTCCGGGGTGGCCATTCGTTTCAGGGGGTTGCGGGCGAGGGCCCGTCGGCCGGTTTCGCTGGCTGCGAAGCCGGCGAGGCGGGGGGTGTCGGTCATGCCGGGGGCCACCGCGTTGCTGCGGACGCCCGCGGTGGGGTGGGCCGCCAGGTGGCGGGTGTAACCCGTGATTCCAGCCTTCGACGCCGAGTACCAGGCCGACTCCGTGCCGATGACGTTGCCCGCGACCGAGGCTACGTTGACCAGCGCCGCCTCTGGAGGCACCCCGCCGGACAGCCACGTCTGCGTCATCAGCCGCACGCTGCCCAGAGACATCTGGACAGCCACGTCGAAGTCGAGGTCCACGGCGGACGAAGGGCCTGCGTTGTTGACCAGGTAGCGGACCTCGCCCAGCGCACGGCGGGTCTCGAAGAAGCCGGTGGTCACGTCGTCCGGCTCGGACACGTTCGCGGTCACCGCCGTCGCGAGCCCGCCGGCGCGGGATATCTCGTCGACCGTGGCCGTCACCGCATCGGCGTTGAGGTCCCACGCCGACACCCGCAGGCCCAGCTGCGCCGCCCTGAGCGCCGTGGCCCGGCCGATGCCGCTGCCGGCCCCGCTGACCACGACCACGTCACCCGGCGTGAACCCGAGATCGAGGCAAGGCTTGGTGCTCACTTCCACTCCTCACATGTACTCCGCTGTACCGCCCTGTACTGCCCTGCGGGATCGCTCACCGCGACTCAGTTCGCGTCAGATCCCGTAGCCACCGTCGACATCGAGCTTCTGTCCGGTGATGAAGCCGGCGCGGTCAGAGGCCAGGAAGCACACCGCTTCGGCGATGTCCTCGGCGGTGCCGAACGTCCGCAGGGGGATGTTGGCCATGGCGACGTCCAGCGCGCGTTCGTCCAGGTCGCCCGACTCCATCAGGCGGGCGGCCATGCCGTCGCTCAGCATCCCCGGCCCCACGCAGTTCACCCGCACGCCGAACCGGCCCTCCTCGGCGGCGAACGCGCGCGCAAGCGCCTCCACCGCGGCCTTGGGGCCGGAAGAGAGTCCGTCACGCACCGGATAGCGGCTGGTCGCCGCCGTGGTGACCGCCACCGCCGACCCCCGGCTGTCACGCAGGGCCGGCAGCGCGGCGTGCAGCAGGTTGAAGAACGCGGCGGCGTCCGCGTCGAGTTGCTCGCGCAGTTGCCCCGGTGTGACGCGGGAGAGGTGCACCATCGGCACGTGCGGGCCCGCACAGTGGACCAGCGTGTGGACGGCGCCGAAACGCGAGACCACCGACTGTACGTAGCTGCTGGTGGCCTCGGAGTCCGCAAGGTCAAGCGCGTCCGTGGCGACCGTGACGCCGTGCTTGGCCAGCTCGGCGGCGACGGTGTCCGCCTGTTCCTTGTTGCTGCGGTACGTCAGGGCCACCGCCGAACCGGCTGCCGCCAGGCTCCGGCAAACAGCTGCCCCGATCCCTCCGGAGCCGCCGGACACGATGGCCACGCCCGCCCTGTCCTCGAAGTCGCGCATCCCGCACATGCCTTCCGTGTTCGTAGACAAGCAAGCGTTTGGTCGCAGGTTAAGGAGGCCTGAGTAGGGTGGTCAAGAGCTTGTGGCAGCTGTCTGGAACGCCCGTGATTCGCGTCCGGTACGTGCCCGAACCGTTGCGAATCCGACGCTTGACCCACGTGAGATTTGCCATGCTACGGTTCGCCGCACAATCAAGCGCTTGGTTCGTTGCTGGCTCTCCATAAGGGTTGAAAATGAACAGACGAATCGTTGCTGTGGTGGCGTCCGCCACGGGTATGGCTCTGACCCTCGCGGGGTGCGGATCCGGCTCGGCCAAGGACGCCAAGAGCTCCGACCAGCCCTATCGCGTGCTGGTCACCGGTGGTCTGAGCGCGCAGGGTGTCCTGGCGGACAACTCCTCGACCTCGGTGCTCGCGGCCAAGGCGGGAGCCAAGGCCGTCAACGCCTCCGGAGGGATACTCGGCCGTAAGGTCGAGGTCACGGCGGTGGACGACGCGGGCGACCCGACGACCGCCGTCACCAAGCTCCGCGAGGCCATCAACTCGGGCAAGAAGCCCGACCTCTACCTGGACTCGGGCCCGTCGACGGTCACCGCCGCGATCCTCCCGATCCTCAAGCAGAACAACATCCTGTCGATGAACATCGGCCCGACCGCGGACTCTTCGCACCCGTCCGCGTTCCCGCTGAACTTCGACCTCGCCCCGAGCCCCACCGACTACGTCAAGGGCTTCATCCCTCACCTGAAGGAGAAGGGCTACAAGTCGGTCGGCATCGTCCACGGCAGCAGCTCCTACGGCGAGTCCTTCAACACCGAGGTCACCAAGGCGTTCACCGCGGCCGGCATCAAGGTCGTCAAGAGCGAGGAGTACGACGTCGCCGCGCTCGACATGACCCCGCAGCTCCAGGCGGTCCGCGCGGCCGGCCCGGACGCCCTGATCATGGACGGCTACGGCGCCCCCGTCGGCTACCTGCTCAAGAGCATGAAGAAGCTGAAGTGGGACGTCCCGATCGTCGCCAACACCTCGGTGTCCGCGACGAGCCTGATCTCCACGCCGCCGCCCGCCGGCGTCCTCGGCACCGACCAGGTCAAGAACCTCGTCATGCAGGTGCACAAGAGCACCAAGCACGACGCGAACGAAGCCGCCGTCAACAAGGCCGTCGAGGCCATGAAGTCGCTGGGCAAGATCCGGTCCACCCTGATCGTCGCCTGCAACTACGACGCGCTGCCGCTGATCGCCGCCGCCGCGAAGAAGACCGGTTCCCTCGACAACCCCCAGGCGCTCGCCAAGGCCCTCGAGGACAAGTCGGTGACGGACAAGGCGAAGACGGCGATGCTGAACGGCTACCACTTCAGCGCCACGTCGCACAGCCCGAACGCCGACGCCGGCGAGTTCCTCTTCGTCGAGCCGTCCGCGATCAAGGACGGCCAGTTCCAGTAAGCGGTCAGTCACACGCGGATGGGAGCAGCCGTGACTCTGATCTGGGGCGGACTGGCCCTCGGTGCGGTCTACGCACTGGTCGCCGTCTGCTACAACATCGTCTTCATCTCCTCGAAGACATTCAACTTCGCCCAAGCACAACTCATCATGGTCGGTGCCTTCGTCACCTACACCGGCCTGGTGACCTGGAAGCTGTCCGTCCCGGTCGTGATGCTGCTGGCCGTCGCCTCGGTCCTCGCCCTGGCGGCGGTCGAGGAACGGCTGGCGGTGCGGCCCGTCAAGGACCCGCACAACATCCTCGTCACGACACTCGGCGTCTCCATCTTCCTCAACGGAGCCACCCAACTCGTCTGGGGCACCCAGCCGTTGAACGTCCCGTTCTTCGGCGGCAACGACGTCCTCCAGGTGTTGGGCGGCCAGACGTACCCGGTGGAACTGGCACTCATCGTGGTGGCCGTCCTCCTGGTGTGGGCGCTCACCCGGCTCAGCCGGCGTTTCCTGGTGGGCCTGGCCCTGCTCGGTATGTCGGAGGACCGTGAGGCGGCGATGCTGCGCGGCGTGAACGTGCGCCGGCTCGCTTTCGGTGCCTTCGCGTTCTCCGGTGCCGTCGCCGGTGTCCTCGGGATGTTCGTCGGTCCCAAGACGTTCGCGGTGGCCACCCTCGGCGCGTCCCTCGCACTCAAGGGATTCGTCGTCCTGGCCATCGGCGGGTTCGGCTCGATGCCGGGCACGCTCGTCGGCGGTCTGGTCGTGGGCCTTGCCGAGGCGATGGCCGCCCGCTATCTGGGCGGTGAGTACGCCAACATCACCGTCTTCGTCATCTTGATCGTCATCTTGCTGGTGCGACCGGCGGGACTCTTCGTCCGGGTCCAGGAAAGGACGGTGTGACCATGGTGCTGTGGCGAACCGTTCGCGCGGTGCCGAGCTGGATCCTGGCCCTGGCGCTCGGCCTGGTCGTGCTCGTCCTGCCCTGGGCGGGCCTGGACTTCTCGACCTCCCGCCAGATCCAGCTCACCCTCATCCTCGCCCTCGTGGTGAGCGGGCTCAACCTGAGCCTCGGATACGCCGGTGAACTCGCCCTGGGACAAGCGGCCATGTATGCCTCAGGGGCCTACATCGCCGGTCTGCTCTCCAAGGCGGGTCACACCGACATCCTTCTCCAGCTGGTGCTCGCGGGTGTCGGTGCCCTCGCGGTGGGCATCATCACCGGTATCCCCGGTCTGCGCCTGGGCAGTTGGTCCCTCGCGATGACCTCGTTCTTCCTCGTCCTGCTCGTCCCCGACGTGCTGGCGATCATGCCCGGCGCGACCGGCGGCAGGAACGGCCTGAGCGGCATCCAGAGCCCGACCCTGTTCGGCAGCCTGCTCGACGGCACGGGTTTCTACGTGGTCATCGCGGTCGTCGCGATCCTCTGGTTCGCGGTGCTGCGCAACATCGTGACCTCCCGGCACGGCATCGCCCTGCGCGTGCTCAAGCAGAGCCCCGTCCTCGCCTCGTCGACCGGCATCTCGGTCTTCCGGATGAAGCTCCTCGCGTACGCACTCGGCGCCATCCCGGCGGGCCTCGCGGGCGCGCTGTTCGCCAACCTCGACCTGTACGTGTCCCCGGAGGCGTTCTCGTTCGCCTTCGCGACCACCGTCCTGTCGGCGTCCATCCTCGGCGGATCCGCCAGCGTGTACGGCGCGTTGGTCGGCGCGGCCGTCATGCAGTTCGGCCCCAACCAGTCCTCCGGCTTCCAGCAGTACGCACTCGTCTTCACCGGGGTGTTCCTCGTGATCGGCGGTGTCCTGCTGACCGGCGGCCTTGCCCGGGTCTTCCGCGTGGTCGTCGCGAAGCTCGACCGGAAGGCCCGGCCGACGGAGAGTGCCATCGCCACCGGAGCGGGTCCCGCCCCGGAGATACCCCCGTTCCAAGGCGCGACCCTCAGCATCCGGAACGTGTCCAAGGCGTTCGGCGGCAACCAGGCCCTGAAGGGCGTCTCGCTCGACGCCCGGCCGGGCACCGTCACGGCTCTCATCGGGCCGAACGGATCCGGCAAGACCACCCTCCTCAACATGGTGTGCGGCTTCTACCGCACGGACGACGGCGAGATCACCCTCGACGGCAACGCGCTCCACGGACTCACGTCCGACGGAGTCGCGCGCGCCGGTGTCGCCCGTACCTTCCAGACGCCCAACATCCCTGCCGGCGTCACGGTGTTGGAGGCGGTGGCGTCGGGCCGGTACATGGGACACCGGGCCTCGGTCCTCTCGGCCGTGCTGCGCACACCTCGGTTCCGGCGCGTGCGCCGCGAGGACGCGCTGGAGGCGGAGCGGATGCTCGCGCTGGTGGGCCTCGACCACCTGCGGGACGCCGAAGCGGTGTCGCTGCCGCTGGGTATGCGCCGGCTCCTCGAAGTGGCTCGGGCCCTGATCGACGCCCCGGGTGTGCTGCTGCTCGACGAAGCCGCCTCCGGCCTCGACGAGCACGAGGTCGAGCGGCTCGCGTCGCTGATCCGCCAGATCCGGGACGCGGGCGGGACCGTGGTGCTGGTCGAGCACAACTTCCGGCTCGTCCTCTCGCTCGCCGACGACATCGCCGTACTCGCCCACGGGCAGCTCATCACCACCGGGCCGCCGGAAGCGATCGAGCGTGATCCCAGGGTGCTCAGCGAGTACCTCGGAGTGGACCCCGCTCCTGCCGCCGCGCACACGGGCGCCGACCAGGGGGCCGACCCGGTCGCCTCGGGGGAGAACGCATGACGAAGCAGCAGACCGACGAACCGATCCTCCGGGTGCGCAACCTCGGCACCGGGTACGGCGACCTGCGGGTCGTCTGGGACGTCTCCTTCGAGGTCTGGCCGGGACAGCTGACCGTCCTGCTCGGACGCAACGGCGCCGGCAAGACCACCACACTCCGTGCGGTGTCCGGCCTCAACAAGGCGTCCGCGGGCAGCGTCGAACTCGGCGGCCGGGACATCACGAAGGCCGCCGCGCACACCCGCGTCAAGCAGGGCATGGCCTACGTCCAGGAAGGCAAACGGGTCTTCCACGCGCTGACGGTCGAGCAGAACCTGCTGCTCGGCGGCTACACGCGCCGCCTCAAGCGCGCCGCCCTGCGCGAGGAGGCCGAGAGGATGTACGAGCTGTTCCCGGTCCTCGGTGACAAGCGGCAGCTCATCGCCGGCACGATGTCCGGCGGTCAGCAGCAGATGCTCGCTATCGCCCAGGCGATGATGGCAGGGCCGAAGCTCCTGATGCTGGACGAGCCCTCCGGCGGCCTCGCCCCCGTGATCGTGAACGAAGTCATGGAGCGCGTCGGCCAGTTGAAGGAGACCGGCATCGGGATCCTCCTCGTCGAACAGGCCGTGGAGGCGTCGATCGCCGTCGCCGACCACGTGGCCGTCCTCGACATGGGACGCGTCGTCCTTGCCTCGGAGGCGAGCGACCTGGACAACCTCCAGGACGCCTACTTCGGCAGGACCCCGGCTCCGGGCTCCTGAGCCGACCCCGGTCGCGCAAATCCGGCCCCTGCCGATCCGTATCGGCAGGGGCCGGATTGCTGTACCGGGACTTACTCAGGCAGCCGCGCCGCCGCGCAGGTCCGTCTTCAGGATCTTGCCGCTGGCGTTCTTAGGGAGTTCGTCGACCAGGACGATCCTGCTCGGCACCTTGAAGTTCGCGAGCCTGGTCTTGCAGAAGGCGATGATCTCCTCGGGCGTGGGACGGACGTCGCGCCGGGGCACGACGTACGCACACGGGACGTTGCCCAGCCGCGCGTCGGGGATGCCGACGACCGCGGACTCCGAGACGCCGGGGTGGGCGGCCAGGGTGTTCTCGACCTCGGCCGGGTACACGTTGAAGCCGCCGACGATGATCATGTCCTTGATGCGGTCGGTGATCTTCAGGCAGCCGTGCTCGTCGAGCCGGCCCACGTCCCCGGTGTGGAACCAGCCCTCGGTGTCGATCGCGGCACGCGTGGCCGCCTCGTCCTCGAAGTAGCCGAGCATGACGTTGTCACCGCGCAGCAGGATCTCGCCGTCCTCGCCGACGGGCACCTCCTTCTGCTCCGCGTCGACGACACGGACCTCGATGCCGGGGACCCCCGGGCCGGTGGTCTGCGCGATGTGCGCGGGATCCTCGTTCGGACGGGACTGGGTGGCCACGACGCACTCGGTCAGACCGTAGGCCTGCGCGACCGTCTCGAAGCCCAGCTCGTCGCGCATCCGCTGGAACAGGGACTCGGGCACGGAGGCCGCCCCGGCGATCGAGAAGCGCAGGGAGCTCAGGTCGAACTCCGCGAGGCGCGGGTGGTCCAGGAGGGAGGTGAAGATCGTGGGCGCCCCCGGAAGCACAGAGATCTTGGCGCTCGCGATCAGTTCGAGGGTCCGGTCCACGTCGAACGTCGGCAGCGGGTAGATCGTGGAGCCCGCTTCGAGCGCGGCGATCATGCCGGCCTTGTAACCGAAGCCGTGGAAGAACGGGTTCACGATCGCGTAGTTGTCGGCCGGGCTCAGCTTCGCGCCCTGCGCCCAGACCCGGGCCACGCCGATCGTCTGGCGATGCGCGCTCAGCACACCCTTGGGCACGCCCGTGGTGCCCGAGGTGAACATGATGTCGCAGACGTCGTCCGGGGTCACCGCGTCGGCGATCTCGGCACCCCGCTCGGGCGACACCTCGTCGGCGCGGGCCAGGAAGTCAGGCCAGGCCAGCGTGTTCTCCGAGGACTCCGTGGCCGTGATGTCGACAAGGGTCCGCAGGTGCGGCAGCCCGGGAACCGGCCCGTCCTCGTCCGGACGCGCCGAGTCGGCCACCGCCTCACGCACCATCGCCGCGAAGTCGTTGCCGAGGAAGCCGCCCGCGACCACCAGGAGCGAGGCCCGCGACCGTTCCAGGATCACGGCGGCCTCGCGCCCGCGATAGCGCGTGTTGATCGGGACCACGCACGCCCCGGCCGACTGTGCCCCCAGCATGGCCAGCATGAACTCGAACCGGTTGGGCGCCCAGACCGCGACCCGGTCGCCGGGGCAGATGCCCGTGGCGACGTAGGCACGGGCCGTCCGCGCGACCGCGTCCGCCAGTTCCCGGTAGCTGACGCGGAGGTCACCGTCGACGACAGCGAGGTTCTCTCGGTGCTCCGCCGCCGCGCCCGCGAGGAGACGGGGAATGGTCAGTGGGGCTGCAGTGCTGCTCACGGGTTCCTCCGAATCAACCAAGTGCTTGCTAGGTATGTTATGGGTGACGGGTGGCGGTGTCATGGTCTGGAGCGAGCGACTTCCGACGCCTTCATTGTCTGGACCAGGGCAGGAGTCGTACACCCTTCGGGGGATGCTGCCCCTGGTGGGGGCGGTCATGGCAGACTGAAACAAGTGCTTGCTGGGGAGAAGGTCTCCCGGCTGGAGGGACGGACGACATGGCGGCTGGGCGGTCCGGGCAGACGGCGACCAGGAGGCGCGGCAGCAGGTCGGCCGGGAACAGCGGGTCGCAACGCCGTGGCGAACTCCTCGGCATCGCCGCCGAGCTGTTCGCCAGGCGAGGGTACGCCGAGACGACCGTCCGGGACATCGCCGACGAGGCGGGCATCCTGTCGGGCAGTCTCTACCACCACTTCAGTTCCAAGGAGGAGATGCTCGACGAGATCCTCCGTGACTTCCTCGACCCGCTGCTCGAGCGCTTCATCGCGATCGAGGCGGAGGGGACGCACCCGGAAGAAGTCCTCGACGAGCTGATCAGGCACTCCTTCGCCGCGATCCACGCCTCGCCGGTCGCCGTGGCGCTCTACCAGAACGAGCTGACGATGCTCCATCGCCAGCCGGCTTTCGAGCACGTCGGGGAGATCGGCGACAAGATCGAGAAGATCTGGCTGTCGGTGCTCAAGGCGGGACAGAAGTCCGGCGTGTTCCGCGCCGACGTCGACATCAACCTGTCCTACCGGTTCATCCGCGACGCCATCTGGTCCACGGTGCGCTGGTACCGCCCGCGCGGCAAGTACAAGCACGAAGCTGTCGCGGTGCAGTTCCTCACCGTGATCCACGGAGGCCTCCACACCTCGTAGCCTCCGCGTCGCGGTCGGCCTCGCACGGTCGACCTCGGACAAAGGGAGGGCAAGTGAGCAGCACCGCACGAAAGACGTCCAGGCCCATGGGTGACCTGGACGTCTTCCCGATCGGCCTGGGCGCGATGACGCTGACCCAGGTCATGGGGTACGACGAGCAGCGGGGCATCCGCACGGTCCACGCGGCCCTGGACGCCGGGGTGACGCTGATCGACACGGCGGATGTCTACGGTCCGGCCGGCGGCTACGGCGTGAACGAGCTCGCCGTGATGAAGGCGCTCGCCCTGTACCCCGGCTCCACCGACCATGTGATCGTCTCGACCAAGGGCGGCCACATCCGCCTCCCGGACAACACCTGGTGGATCGACGGCCGCCCCGAACACCTGCGCCGCGCCTGCGAGGACTCGCTGCGGCGACTGGGCTTCGACGCGCTGCCGCTCTACTTCCACCACCGGCCCGACCCGCAGATCCCGTACGCCGACAGCATGGGCGCGATGCGGGATCTCTACGACGCCGGGCTCATCCAGCGTGCCGGGATCTCGAACGCGAACCCTGAGCGGATCCGGCTGGCCCGCGACATCCTCGGTGACGCGCTGGTCGCCGTACAGAACGAGTTCTCGCCCCGGTTCCGGTCCAGTGAGCCCGAGATCGAGCTGTGTGCCGAGCTGGGGATCGCGTTCTCCTCGTGGAGCCCGCTCGGCGGGATGCGGGAGGCGAAGGGGCTCGGGTCGGCCCACGGTGAGTTCCATGCGGTTGCCGAGGCGCGGGGTGTCAGTCCGCAGCGGGTGGCGCTCGCGTGGCAGTTGCAGAAGTCGCCGGTGGTCATCCCGATCCCCGGGGCGAGCCGCCCGGAGTCGGTTCTGGACTCCGTGGAGTCGGTCGGGTTCGAGCTGAGTGCGGAGGAGTTCGACCGGCTGGAGGCGTCTCCTTTTGCCGGTTAGGGGGCGCTGAGCGCTACCGGAGACGGCGGGCTCGTTGCTATCTTGCGAACCAAGCGCTTGTTTGGGCTTGAGTCTGGATACCGACGAGAGGATGGCATCGTGGCGGAGAACCTGATCGATCTGCGGGACAAGGTCGTCCTCGTCACCGGGGCGGCGCACGGCCAAGGCGCCGAACACGCCCGGCTCTTCGCGCGGCTCGGCGCTCAGGTGGTCCTCACCGATCTCGACGAGGCCGCGGTGCGCGCCGTCGCCGACGACATCGACGGCGAGACGCTGGCCTGCTCGCTCGACGTCGCGAGCGAGAGTGCCTGGACCGAGGTCATGGGCCAGGCGGAAGAGCGGTTCGGGCGGGTCGACGTGCTCGTCAACAACGCCGGTGCCTACCGCAAGCGGCCGCTCCTGGAGCTCACCGAGAAGGAGCTCACGACCACCCTGCAGATCAACCTCATCGGCCCCGTCCTCGGCATGAAGGCGGTGATCCCCCTCATGCGCGAGCGCGGGGGTTCGATCATCAACATCGCGTCGACCGCGGCGCTGGGCGGTTACCCCGGCGGGCTCGCGTACAGCTCGTCCAAGTGGGGGCTGCGCGGCGCGACCAAGTCCGCCGCCAAGGAGCTGGGCGCGCTCGGCATCCGGGTCAACTGCATCTGCCCCGGCGCGATCGACACCGCGATGATCAGTGAGGAGACCCGGGCCGGCGGTGGGGCGGTCGCCAACCTGCCGATCGCGCGGGTCGGGAAGCCGGCCGAGGTGTCCGCCCTGGTGGCCTTCCTCGCCAGTGACGCGGGCAGCTACTGCACAGGGCAGGACTTCGTCATCGACGGCGGCCAGACCGCCTGAGGAGCGTCGCATGGGTGTGTATGAGATCGACGGCGTCATACCCGTCGTGGACCCCGCCGCGTTCGTGCATCCGCAGGCGTCGCTGATCGGGGACGTGGTGATCGGGCCCGGCTGCTACATCGGCCCACTCGCCAGCCTGCGCGGCGACTTCGGCCGGATCACGGTCGCGGAAGGGTCCAACGTCCAGGACGGCTGCGTACTGCACGCCTTCCCCGGCGCCGACACGGTCCTCGACCCCGGCAGCCACATCGGCCACGGCGCGATCCTGCACGGCTGCCACATCGAGGACGAGGTGCTTGTCGGGATGAACGCCGTGGTGATGGACGGGGTGAGGGTCGGCGCCCGTTCGCTGATCGGCGCCAACAGCTTCGTACCCGCCGGCATGGAGATCCCCGCCGAGTCGCTGGTCGCCGGGAGCCCCGCGAAGGTGGTCCGCCCGCTCGACGCCGACATGCTCGCGTGGAAGGCCAACGGGATCGGCGTCTACCGGGAGCTCGCGAAGCGGTCGCTCGCCACGCTGCGCGAGGTGACGCCGCTGACGGAGGTCGAACCGGACCGCAAGCGGGTCAGCACAGGCCGGGACGTGTCGGTCCCGCTGCACGAGATACGCAGGGCGGCCAAGTGACCCTGGACGAGCGTCAACGACTGGTCGAGGCCACCCGCGCCCTGACCCATGCCGTCGCGGTGACGGACCTCTCCGACGAGGACCTGACCGCGGCGACGGAGGCCATCGACTCCCTGACCCGGACGCTGAACAAGCAGACCCGGGACCGCTGCGTGACGCAGTCCGTCACCGGCATCTTCGAGAGCACTCCGGTGGTGCTCGCCCGCTACAACCCCGGCATGGTCCCGCTCGAAGTGCGCTTCCCGGACGACGGCGGCGCCGAGGCCACCGTCACGCTGGGCGCCGTGCACCAGGGTCCCACCGACTCGGTGCACGGCGGGGTGAGCGCCCTGCTGATGGACAACATGCTGGGGATCCTCGTGCAGTCCAAGGGGCTGCTGTGCGTCACGGGGACGCTGAGCCTGCGTTACCCGGCGCTGACTCCGCTGGACCGGCCGCTCGAACTGCGTGCCGAGTTGGTGGACCACTCGGGGCGCAGGGTCACCGTGGCGGGCTGGATCGAGTGTGACGGAGTGCGGACGGTCGAGGCCACGGGCGTCTTCATCGAGGTCGCCAGTCGCTGACGTCACCGGGGACATGGAGAAGCGCGGGCGGGGTGTCGACCCCACCCGCGCTTCCCCATTTGCCGCTAGGGCAGCGGGACGTCCTCAAGTCCCAGCATCTCCAAGGCGTTTCCGCGCACGATCCGGTGGATCTCCTCGTCCGTCAGGTCCTGGGTGACCTTCTCCAGATACGCCAGGGAGTTCGGCCAGGTGGAGTCCTGGTGCGGGTAGTCGATCTCGAACGTGATGTTGTCGAGGCCCACCTCGTCCCGTACCCGTACGCCGAAGTCGTCCTCGAAGAAGCAGCCGAAGACGCGCCCCGGGAAATAGGTGCTGGGCGGCTCGGTGATGGCCGGGTCGAGCTCCGCCCAGGCGTAGCTCTTGCGGAACACGTTGTCGACGCGCTCAAGCAGGAACGGCATCCAGCCGATCTGGCTCTCCGAGTACGCGATCCTCAGGCGCGGGAAGCGGGCCAGGACGCCCGACAGGAGCCAGTCCGCCATCGACAGCTGCGCGTTGTGCGTGGTGAGCGCGAACCGTACGCCGGGCGGGGCGTCCGGTGACGACGTCGGTATCTTCGAACCCGAGCCGATGTGCATACACACGACCGTGCCCGTCTCGTCGCAGGCCTGGAAGAACGGGTCCCAGTAGCGCGACTTGTCGTGGATCGACGGAAGCCCCAGGTTGACCGGGAGTTCGCTGAA
The DNA here is from genome assembly GCF_040645335.1 of Streptomyces sp. NPDC046821. Lineage (NCBI taxonomy): Bacteria > Bacillati > Actinomycetota > Actinomycetes > Kitasatosporales > Streptomycetaceae > Streptomyces > Streptomyces sp. NPDC046821. The sequence goes on from NZ_JBEYYB010000003.1 coordinate 141,912, forward strand.
GGTCACGGCGCGGCAGCCGCGCGCGGCGTTGCGCCGGACCTCGGCGGCGGCCGCCTGCGGGTCCCAGAGCGGGATGATGCACAGCGGGATGAGCCGCCCGCCCGAGTCCCCGCACCACTCCTCGATCATCCAGTCGTTGTACGCCTTCACACAGGCGAGCCCGAGGTCCTTGTCCTTGCCCTCGTAGAACCGCTGCCCGCAGAAGCGCGGGAACGTCGGGAAGCACATGGACCGTTCGGTGTGGTTGAGGTCCATGTCGGCGAGGCGCGCCTTGGGGTCGTAGCAGCCGGGGCGCATCGCCTCGAAGCCGATGGGCTCGAAGGTGTACTCGTCCTCGGAGTAGCCGGCGCAGGCCATCACCATGGGGATGGGGTAGCCCTCGTCCTCGTAGATCCACCAGTCGACCTCGCGGCCTCCGGCGGACGGTGTCGAGGGGCGGGTGATCACGAAGGCGCCGTCCTTCTGCACCATCTCGAAGCCGCCGCGCTCGACGCGCGGGCCGCGGGCCCGGTAGCGCTCGGGGAGCCAGCGCTGCCAGACGTGGGGCGGTTCGACGACGTGGTCGTCCACCGACACGATCCGCGGGATGCGCTGCTTGCCCGATGTCAGGGGTGCGTCCGTCATGCCCGTGCCTCCACCGTGTCCGTGTCCTGACCCGACCGCAGGATGTGCCCGGGCAGCGCGCCCGTCGCCTTGTTGTCCTCGACGATCGGGGTGCCGTTGACGATGACGTGATGCATCCCGGTCGGGTCCGAGGTGAGCCGCCAGCCGCCCGCGGGGAGGTCGGCGCGGGCCGTGACGTTGCCCGGTCCGACCTCGTCGCGGTCGAAGACGATGAGGTCGGCGTGGCCGCCGACCGCGATGCGGCCCCGGTCGCGCAGCCCGTACAGGCGGGCCGGTTCGTCGGTCAGGTGGTGGATCGCCTGCTCCAGGCTGATCAGACCCCGGTCGCGGACGGCTTCCTTGAGGAACGTCGTCTGGCAGGCGAACGTGTCGATCATGTCGAGGTGCGCGCCCGCGTCCGAGCCGCCGAGCACCACGCGGTCGTCGCCGCAGAGCCGGACCCGCTCGGCCCAGGACGCGTCGTCCCCGCCGAGCACGGGCGGCATCAGGCCGAGCCGCAGTTCGTCCTCGCAGGCCAGGTCGAGGAGCGCGTCGAAGGGATCCTTGTTCTGTTCGGCGGCGATGTCGCCGACGCGGCGGCCCACGTACGGCTGGAGCTTCTCGGCGGCGGCGTCGGCGATCACCGTGTCCGCCCAGTTCGCCCACGCGCGCGGCGAATCGGCGGCGCCGGCCCGCAGCTTGTCCCGTACGGCCGTGTCGCGCAGCGCCTTGAGGCGGGCCTCGGGGCGCAGCGCCATGACGTCGGACCAGCCGGGCAGCGTGTCGTACAGCATTCCCGCGAGGAAGCTCAGGCGGAGGGTGGAGACCTGGGGGAGCATCAGGGCGATGACGCGGCCGCCGCGCTCGCGGGCGTAGTCGGAGGCGCCGAGCTTGTTGGCGCGGTAGCGGGCCTCGGCCTCGCCGGGGCGCACGCTGAGGAGGTTCCAGTTCAGGGGGCGGTTCGCGGCGGCCGACATGCGGGCCATCGCGTCGTATGCCTCCATGTCGAACTCCATGTCGATGGAGGGGATCAACTCCAGTGTGGTGCCCGGGTGTTGGCCCACCTCTCGGCTCAGCTCCACCAGCTCGTCCACCGACGCCCAGCGCGACGGGACCGGCGTGCCCTCGTGGTCGCTGTGCGACTGGGACCGTGTGGAGGAGAAGCCGAGGGCGCCGGAGGCGAGGCTCTCCCGCAGCAGGGCCGTCATCGCGGCGACCTCGTCCGCGGTGGCCTCACGGCGGATGGCGTCCTGGCCCATCACGAGCTGCCGCAGCGTGCTGTGGCCGACGAGGAAACCGACGTTCAGCGCGACCTGGTTCTCCAGACGGGCCAGATACGCGGCGAACGTGTCCCAGTCGACGTGCAGCGCCTCGGTGAGCGACTCGATGGGCATACCCTCGACGCGCGCCAGCATCGGCACGAGGTACGCGGCCGCCTCCGGGGTCACGGGGGCGAGCGTGAAGCCGCAGTTGCCGCCGATCGCCGTGGTCACGCCGTGCAGCGAGGACGGGGTGAGCATGGGGTCCCAGGTGACCTGGGCGTCGTAGTGGGTGTGGATGTCGACGAAGCCGGGGGCGACGACCGCGCCCGAGGCGTCGATCTCGCGGGTGGCGCGTTCGGTGACCTTGCCGACGGCCGTGACGCGTCCGTTCTTCACGGCGACGTCGGCGGTGACCGGGGCGGCTCCCGTGCCGTCGACGACCGTGCCGCCGCGGATGATCAGGTCCTGCATGTGTCCTCCAGTCGCCGGTGGTTACCGGTTGATCGGGGTGAGGGAGTGCATGTCGATCTCGATGAGGGTCGGGCCGCGGTGCCGGACCGCCCGGGCGAACTCCTCGTCGAAGGCCGCGGCGCTCGCGACCTTCACGCCGCGCGCGCCGAACGAGGCGGCGAGTGCGGTGAAGTCGGGCGCGGAGAGGTCCACGTCGTGGAGCATTCCGTCGCCGCGCCGGCCCTCGATGTTGCGCAGCATCTGGTAGCCGGAGTCGTTGAACAGGCAGATGACGATGGGTAGTTGGTGCTGGACAGCGGTGGCCAGCTCGCCGACGCTGAGCATGAAACCGCCGTCGCCCTGGAGGACGACCACCGGCTCGTCGCTGCCGAGCGCCGCGCCGATCGCCAGCGGAAGGCCCGGCCCGATGCCGGCCGCCGTCGAGCGGATCGACGTGCGCGTGTGGTGGATCGGCAGCAGGGTCTCGCCCCACGCGTAAGCGGGCACGGTCGCGTCGCGTACGACCACGCCGCGCCTCGGCCGGTGCCGCTTGATGGACTCGCAGATCGCCGCATGGTCGGGGCCCACCCGCTCGGCCACCAGGGCGTGCGTGCGCTCGACGGTCTGCCGGCCCTGCTCCACGTGCCGCTTGCGCTCGAGGGCCACGTCCGTGTCGGGGGACGGAAGCGCCGCGTGCAGGGCCCGCAGCCCCTCGGCCGCGTCCCCGACAAGCGCCAACTCCGCAGGGTAGGAGCGGCCAATGACCGTCGGGTCGACGTCCAGATGCACGAGCCGCTCCGGCAGCCGCAGGCTCCACTCGGCGGTCGGGTACTGCTGGAACCGCGTTCCGACCGCCAGCATCACGTCGCACGAGGCGAGATACGCCGGCATGTCGCTGTCGATCGCGTTGGCGTTGAGGCTCAGCGGATCGTGCTCGCCGATAGCGCCCCTGCCCTCCCGGCTCGTGATCACGGGCGCCTGCCAGCGCCGCGCGAGGGCACGCAGCGCCTCGGGAGCGCCCTCGGAACGGACGACCCCGCCACCCGCCCAGATCACGGGACGGCACGCGGCGGCCAGCACATCCGCCGCCTGCGCCACCGCGTCAGCGGACGGCGCGCGACGGGGGAGCAGCCGGGACGCCGACGCCGTCAGCGCTTCGAGGTCGACGACGGTCTCGTACTCGTCCTGCACGTCCGTCGGGATCTCGATCGCGACCGGACGCGGACGGCCGCTGAGCGCGGACCGGCCGAGCCGGACGACCGTCTCCGCCAGCGAGTCCGCGTCCGTCGCCGTGACGACCTCCCGGCACTGCGTCCGCAGCATCGCCGCCTGCTGCTCGGCCTCGTGGACGTAGGCGCGGCCCCGGCCGAGGTGGTGCGTCGGTACCTGACTGGTGATCAGCAGCACCGGGGAGGACGCGTGATGCGCCTCGTACAGGCCTCCCATCGTGTTCGCGGTGCCCGGCCCCGTACTCGCGACGGCGACGCCGAGCCGGCCGGTCGTGCGGGCGTACGCGTCGGCCGCGTGGAGCACGCCCTGCTCGTGCCGGCCTCCCACGACCCGTATCCGTCCGCGCTGGTGAATGGCCTTGAGGATGGACAGGGTGTGGGCGCTCGGGATGGTGAAGACCGTCTCGACGCCCAGCGCCTCCAGGGCCAGCGCGACGGCTCCTCCGCCGTCGACGGTGTGCGGTGTCAGCGGTGTCATCGGGTCGGACTCCTCAGCAAGATGTAGGTGTATGTACGGGGTTCAGTGCGCGCCGGACACGAGGCCGCCGCTCGCCGGGGTGCGTCCGTCGCGCCGGGCGAGGCTGATCACGAGCGAGAGCACGGCGCAGGCGGCGGCGATCAGGAAGACGGTCCGGTAGCCCTCCCAGGTGAAGAGGAACTGGCCGGCCTTGCCCGCGCCGAGCGGGTACTTGAGCAGGACCGCCGTCAGACCGGCCGTGGCGAGCGAGCCGCCGAGGCTCTGGACCATGAAGTTCATCGAGCCGCTGATGCCCTGCCGCTCCGCGGGGACGGTCTCGACGATGATGTTCTGCGTACCGGCCTGGAAGAAGCCCGCCGCGGCGCCGTCGGTGAACGACATCAGGCGGAACACCCAGGCGCTGTCCGTCGTCGGCGCGACGAAGGCCACCATCAGGCAGGCGGCGACCAGCAGCAGCGCGCCCAGGATCAGTACGACGCGGGGCCCGGAGCGGCGGGCGAGCCAGCCGCCGAGCATTCCGCAGGCCATCGTGCCCAGGCCCATCGGGAGGCCGTGCCAGAGCGCCAACTGGACGGCGCTCAGGCCGAATCCGTACCCCGTGGCGCCGTGGGGCGCCATCAGCAACTGCGGGAACAGGAAGCCGTATCCGGCCCACGCGACCGTCAGGGAGCCGGTCGTGGCGAGGGTGAGGAAGAAGGCGGGGCGGGTGAGGATCGACGGGTCGATCAGCGGCGCCGCGATCCGCTTCTGGCTCTGGTAGAACGCGACGAGCAGGCCCACCGAGATCAGCAGGGCGGCGACGAGCGTGACGCCCTTCATGCCCAGCGAGACCAGCAGCACCGCGCAGCCGAGGACCAGCAGCAGGGCGCCCTTGTAGTCGACGCGCTGCGGGCTGCGGACGGGGGACTCCGGCAGGAACGCGATCACCGCGAGCAGCAGTACGCCCATGTACCCGAAGAGGAACCAGAACGTCGCGCGGAAGCCGTGCGCGTCGATCAGCCAGCCGCCCAGGAACGTGGACAGGATCGCGCTGATGCCGGTGCTGGTGGCCAGGGCGCCGAGGCCGATCGGGACCAGGCGGGCCGGGAGCAGGTCACGGATCAGGCCGTAGCCGAGGACGAAGAACGGGAGCGCGGAAGCCTGGAGCGCGCGGCCCGTCATGAAGACGGGGAACGACGGCGCCACCGCGCACACCAGGGTGCCGGCGAGGAAGCAGAGCGCGCAGCGCACGAACATCTTCTTCTTGCCGTGGATGTCGGCGAGTTTGCCGACCACCGGGACGACGGCGGTGCCGCCCAGGTACAGGATCGTCAGCGCCCAGGCCACCTGCTGGGTCTTGAACTCGGCGGCGATCTGGCCGACGGCCGGGTAGATGAACGTGAACTCGAAGCCGACGACCTCGGTGGCGAGGATCAGCAGCGCGATGATCGAGAAGTAGTAGAGCTTCGACCGCTCGCCTTTGTCGGCGGCGGGCGTTGGTGCGTCTGGCAGGGCCTGAGTGATGTCTTCCCGCATGGTGCGGCTCCCTCGGGGGACGGTGGAGGTCTCAAGGCGTGGGGGGAGGGCGGAGCGGCGGCAGGGATCGGCGCGGAGAGGGGTGGGGCGGGGGACTCCGGACCGCTGCGCCGTGGCAGGGCTCGGGTCTAACAGCCGTTCGGCGCGAGGGGCAATGGACGTGGTGCGCAGGCGCTCGCGTTTTCCCGGACACCGGGAAAAGCGAACAGGGTCATATACGGGCATCGCGGACGTCTGAAAACCGCTGATACTGCTCATGAAAAAAGGGGCGGACCGTGACGGTCCGCCCCTTCGCCGAGCCTTCGCTCGCGCCGTTCAGCCGCTCACTGGCTGGCGTACCCGCCGTCCACCAGGAACTCCGCGCCCGTCGAGTAACTCGCCTCGTCCGACAGGAGATAGAGCACCATGTTCGCGACCTCGGCCGGCTGGGCCTGCCGCTTGATCGGCTGATGCTTCACCGACTCGTGCGAACGCTCCGAGTTCGCCGTCATGTCGGTCGCGATCATGCCGGGGTGCACCGAGTTGACGCGGATGTTGTACGGCGCGAACTCCTGCGCGGCGGCCTTCGACATGCCGCGCACCGCCCACTTCGAGGCGACGTAACTGATGATGTAAGGGAAGCCGATGACCCCGCCCAGCGACGAGATGTTGACCATCGAGCCGCCGCCGGCCGCCCGCATCGACGGCAGCACGGCCTTCATGCCGAGGAAGACGCCGACCTCGTTGACGTCCATGACCCGGCGGTAGTCGGCCTCGCTCAGCTCCTCGATGGGGCAGCGCTGGACCAGGCCTGCGTTGTTCACCAGACCCGTGATCTGACCGAACGCCTCCTCCGTACGCGCGACGGCCGCGTTCCAGGACGCCTCGCTCGTGACGTCCAGCTCGATGAACAGGGCGTTCTCCGCGCCCAGTTCGTCCGCCAGCGCCTTGCCTTCCTTCACGAGGACGTCGCCGATCACGACCTTCGCGCCCTCCGCTACGAGGCGCCGCGCGAACGCTTCGCCCATGCCGCGCGAGCCGCCCGTCACGACGACCACCTTGCCGTCCGCCCGTCCGCTCATCCCGTGGACCTCCCCTGCCTGTCGGTGTGTGCGAGTGGCCGCGATGTTCGCAGCGGACCAGGCCCGGTGGCTCCGGCAACTTCCCGGTCAATGGGAAACGGCGCTGCCGCCCGGGGCCCGGTGGGGGCAGGCTCCACAGAGCCTGTGTCGGTGCGACACGGGGGCCTGTTCCGAGCCGCCACGAGGAGTACCGCGTGACCCTGCCCAGCCCCGAGGTCCAGGCGATCATCGACATCGCCGCCGCCAACTTCCCGCCCCTGGGAACGGAGATGACGGACATCGCCGACGTGCGTGCCTTCTTCGCCGCCCGTCCGGCACTCCCGCGCGAGCCCCTTCCTCTCGCCCACGTCGCGGACGAGGACGCCGACGGCGTTCCCGTACGCGTCTACGACCCGTCCCTGCGTGAGGACGCCCCCGTCGTGCTGTTCTGCCACGGCGGCGGCTTCGTCATCTGCGACCTCGAGAGCCACGACGACTTCTGCCGCGCCATGGCCAAGGCCACGGGCGCCGTCGTCGTCTCCGTCGACTACCGCCGCGCCCCTGAGCACACCTTCCCCGCCGCCCCCGAGGACGCCTACACGGCGCTCCTGTGGGCCGCGAAGACCTACCAGGGCCGTCCGATCGCCGTCGCCGGGGACAGCGCCGGTGGCAACCTCGCCGCGGTCCTCCCGCTGCTCTCCCGCGACCGCGGCGGCCCCGAGATCGTCTTCCAGGCGCTGTACTACCCCATGCTCGACCCCACCAGGTCCGGCCCCTCGCACCGCGACAACGCCGAGGGCTACTTCCTCACCGCGGACCACGTGCGCTGGTTCTGGGAGCAGTACCTGACCTCCGACGCGGACGCGGTGAACCCGTACGCGGCGCCCCTGGGCAACGCCGACCTGACCGGCCTCCCGCCGGCGCAGATCATCGGCCCCGGCCTCGACCCGCTGTGCAGCGACGGTGACGCCTACGCGGTGGCGCTCGCCGAGGCCGGCGTGCCCGTCGTCACCCGCCGCTACGACGGCATGTTCCACGGCTTCCTGTCCATGGGCGGCGCCCTGCCCGAGATCGCGGAGGCCCAGGACGAGGCGTTCGCGGTGCTGAAGGCCCGGCTGACGGCTGCGTCTCAGGCCGGCTGACAGTCGCCGAGGCCGTACGGCGAAGGGGCTGTGCTCTCCCCCCGAGGGAGTGCACAGCCCCTTTCGTGTGCGGCCTGGCGTCAGACAGTGTGCCGTCCGGCATCAGACAGTGTGCCGCCCGGCGTCAGGCGTCAGGCGGGGATCAGGCCGAACCCCTTGTACCCGGAGTCCGCCACCTCCTTGATGATCTGCCCGTACGCCCCGAACCCGCCGACGTACGGCATGAACACCCGAGGCTTACCAGGGATGTTGGCGCCCAGGTACCAGGAGTTGGCCGACATCATCAGCGTGGCCTCGGCCTTGCGGCGGCACTCGTCGACCCACTCCGCCACGGACTCCTCGGTCGCCTCGATGCCCGCGTACCCGTGCTCGTCGAGGTGGCGCAGGCAGTCCGCCAGCCAGTCGACGTGCTGCTCGGCGCACAGGATCACGTTGGCCATGACCGACGGGCTGCCGACGCCGGAGAGGTTGAAGAAGTTCGGGAAACCGTCGGTGCCGAGGCCCAGGTACGTACGCGGACCGGCGCTCCAGGCGTCCTTGAGGAGCTGCCCGTCCCGGCCGCGGACCTCGATCTTGTCCACGGCACCGGTCATCGCGTCGAAACCGGTCGCGAAGACGATCACGTCCAGGTCCACGTGCTCGCCGTCCGCCAGCAGGATGCCGCCCGCGTCGATCCGCTCGATGGCGTTCCCGCGCAGGCTGACAAGCCGCACGTTGTCACGGTTGAACGTCTCGAAGTAGTCCGAGTCGGTCACGATGCGCTTGGTGCCGATGGGGTGGTCCGTCGGGACGAGCAGGTCCGCGACCGCCGGGTCGTCGATCCGGGCGCGGACCTTCTCCTCCCAGAACTCGCGGGCCACGTCGTTGGCGTCCAGGCTTGTCAACTGGTCGGCGAACGTCTTGGAGTACAGGACGCCGCCCAGCTCCCAGCGTCGCTCGAAAGCGGCCTGCCGCTCGTCCTCGGACGCCTCGAACGTCGTCTTCGGGTGCACCATGTGCGGGGAACCGCCACCGCTGAGCCGCGCGAGACGGCGGCGCTCGGCGTAGTCGGCCTTCTGCTCACGGCGGGTCTCGTCGTCCAGCGGCTTGTTGCCGGCCGGGATGGAGAAGTTGGGGGAGCGCTGGAAAACGGTCAGCTGCGCGGCCTGCTCGGCGATCAGCGGGATGGACTGGATGCCGGAGGAACCGGTGCCGATCACGCCGACCCGCAGGCCCGTGAAGTCGACGCCCTCGTGCGGCCATTCACCGGTGTGGTACGTGGCGCCGGCGAAGTCACCGATGCCCGCCACCTCCGGCAGATGCGTGCTGGAGAGACAGCCGACCGCGAAGACGCAGAACCGGGCCGACAGCACCTCGCCGCCGTCGGTGCGCACCGTCCAGCGCAGGGTGTCCTCGTCCAGCTCGGCCGAGGTCACCGAGGTGGAGAAGGTGTAGTCGCGGCGCAGGTCGAAGCGGTCGGCGACATGGTGCAGATACCGCATGATCTCCGGCTGGGTGGCGTACTTCTCGCTCCAGTCCCACTCCTGCTCGAGGTCGCCGTCGAAGGAGTACGAGTAGTCCACCGACTCCACGTCGCAGCGGGCGCCCGGGTAGCGGTTCCAGTACCAGACGCCTCCGACGTCGGCGCCGCGCTCGAAGCCGCGCACGCTGTAGCCCTGGCCGCGCAGCTTCTGCACGGCGTACAGCCCGGTGACGCCCGCGCCGACGACCACGACGTCGACGGACTGAGGAAGGGTGCTGGTGTCACTCATGTTCCGACGTCCTCCTTGCCGCCCCTGCGCCTCGGCCGGGGCGTGGTCACAAACCTCTTCGGACCGGAGAGTGACAGGAGAAGGCGGTGTGTGCAGGAGGCGGTTCCCGGTCAGCGGGAACACGCGCTCCTGTCCGCCCCTCCCGGGCCCTACGGTCGGCACACCACCGGCAGGAACGGCGAGCACGCGGCGGAGCCCCGACGCCTGGTCCCCGGAGCCGGAGTGGACCGTCGAATCTCGCGGCACGCAAGCGGCCGACCGATCAAGGGAGTTTCGGACATGACGACTCAGTACGAAGAAGTGCGGGTCATCGAAGCGGGCAAGCCCCCCGCCCGGTTCGCGCGTGGCTGGCACTGCATCGGCCTCACCAAGGACTTCCGGGACGGGAAGCCGCACGAGGTCGAGGCGTTCGGGACCAAGCTCGTCGTCTTCGAGGGTGCGGACGACGGCGAACTGCACGTCCTCAACGCCTACTGCCCGCACATGGGCGGCAACCTCGCGCACGGCAGCGTCAAGGGCGACACCATCGCCTGTCCCTTCCACGACTGGCGCTGGGCCGGCAACGGCAGCTGCGCCGACATCCCGTACGCCCGCCGCGTCCCGCCGCGCGCCAAGACCCGCTCCTGGATCACCCGCGAGCGCAACCGGCAGCTCTACGTCTGGCACGACCCGGAGGGCAGCACGCCGGGGCCCGAGCTGGAGATCCCCGAGATCGAGGGCGTGCACGGCGCCGAGGCGGGCGAGTGGTCCGACTGGTCGTGGAACTCGATCCGCGTCGAGAACTCCAACTGCCGTGAGATCGTCGACAACGTCGTCGACATGGCGCACTTCTACTACGTGCACTACTCGTTCCCCACGCTCTTCACGAACGTCTTCGACGGCCACGTCGCCACCCAGTACATGGAGTCGGCGCCGCGCCCCGACATCGATCTGGAGACGCTGTCCGGGCAGGGCGCCATCCGTTCGGACGCCTCGTACTTCGGGCCCTCGTACATGATCGACAAGCTGTGGACCGACGTCGGCGGCGGCGTCGAGGTCGAGTGTGTCCTGATCAACTGCCACTACCCGATCGACGAGAACAGTTTCGTGCTCATGTACGGAGCGATCGTCAAGAAGCTGCCCGGCATGACGGACGAGCAGGCCGCCGACGCCGCGCGCGCCACCTCCGAGGGCCTGGCCGCCGGCTTCGAGCAGGACGTCGAGATCTGGAAGAACAAGACCCGGATCGAGAACCCGCTCCTGACGGAGGAGGACGGCCCGGTCTACCAGCTGCGCCGCTGGTACGAGCAGTTCTACGTCGACGTCGCCGACGTGAAGGACGAGATGGTCCGCCGCTTCGAGTTCGAGCTGGACACGACCCGGGCCAACGAGTCGTGGAAGGCGGAGGTCGAGGCCAACCTGCAGCGACGGATGGCGGAGCGGGCGGCTCAGGGCCAGTCGTGACGGTGCGCGTCGCGCGGTGACATGGTGAGTCGGGCGGTGACGTGGAGAGCCGTCCGGTGACATGGACGGACCCGTGCGGTACACGGTGAAGGGCGGGGCCCTTTCGCAAGGACCCCGCCCTTCGTCTCCCGCCCGCTACATCCAGGGGCCGATTACATCCAGCCGTCGATCCGCGCCCACCGCATCATGTTGTCCATCGGTACGGGAACCCGCGCCGGAGGAGCCTCCACCGGCGGTGCGAAGCGGGCCGCGCGCCCCGGCCCGTACAGCTCGGTCCAGATCGACCGGGCGCACGACTGGAGCGTCGGAACCAGCTGTCCCTGGGTGCGGTGGTTGCCCGTCGACGACACGGAGACCGCGGCGATCGCCCGTCCGGCGCCCCGCAGCGGGACGGCCACGGACACCAGGCCCCGGCAGGTCCCGTGCCGGTCCCACGCGACGCCCGACTCACGGACGGAGGCCAGTTCCGTACGGAACAGGAGCGGGCGGGTCACGGTGCGGGGCGTGCGGGCGGGCAGGCCGGTGTCCACCACGCGCTCCACGTCGGCCGGGTCGCCGAAGCCGAGGATGGCCTTGCCGGCGGCGGAGCAGTGCGCGGGCAGGCGGGCGCCGACGTGGGCCGGCAGGGCACGGTCGTCGAGCGAGCCGACGCGCTCCAGACAGACGACATCCGTGCCGTCGAGCACGAACAGCTGGACCAGCTTGCCGGTCGCCTCGTGCAGCGCGTCGAGCCGGGGCTGGGCGGCGCGGAGCAGCCGGTTGTGATGTGCGGCGAGCCCGCCGTGCTCCAGTAGGCGCATCCCCATGTGGTACTCGCGGCCGTCGCGCTCCAGCCACCGCAGCCGGACCAGCTGGTCGAGGATGCGGTGGGCGGAGGAGCGGCTGAGGCCGGAGCGGCGGATGATCTCGGTCAGGGAGAGCCGGGGGTGGGCGCGGTCGAAGGCACCGAGCACCTGCTCCGCCTTCTCCAGGAGGGACGGGGACGCCGGGCCGCGCTCGAGCGCCAGAGTCGTGGCGGCCGGTGCCGGCCCTTCGTCGTTCCAGGTGTCGGGCCCGGTCCGACCGTCCACCACTGCCGCTCGAGGCACAGGAAACCCCCTGCTCAACGAAATCCTTCGGGACGCCACGCGCATGTTCCGGCGTCGAACGAACCATGCCACGAGGCCGGTGCCGGGGGGAAGAAATCCGCACTAGGTGTTTCGAAACGAAATAGATCGTTACCGGGAGATCCTCCGACGCTCCGCCCCTGGCCGGGAGCTGGGGTCTCCATTACAGTGCCCACCAAGCACTTGCTTGGTTGACGCTCAGGGTCCCTGTGAAGGAGTCGGCATGTCCACAGCAGTTGATTCGATGAACGACCTTCTCGCTCTGCGGCGCCTGGTGGATACCTACGCGCTCGCGATGGACCGCAGGGACGCCGCGCTGATGGCGGAGGTCTTCGCCCCCGACGGGCGGCTCGTGGTGCACGGCCTGGACGGCTCGGTGAAGGAGGACCGGGGGACCCCGGAGGCGCGCAACGAGATCCTCGACCAGTTGTCGGTCTTCAAGCACACCTTCCACCTGGTGGGCAACCACCTCGCCGACGTCGACGGATCCACCGCGACCGGCACCGTCTACTGCCTCGCCCACCACTACTCCGCCGGCCCCGACGGCAGCAGCGACGTCGTCGTCCCCGTCCGCTACGAGGACGAGTACGTGCGCACGGCGGACGGCTGGCGCATCGCCGTCCGCGCTGTCCACGCCCTCTGGTACGAGCAGCGCACGTACCCCGCCGCCGGCGCGTGACCACAGGCGGCGCCACGTCCCCCCGGACCGGGCGCCGCACCGCAGGCTCGACGACACGACCCGGATCCGTGAGGAGAAGTTGATGAAGTACGCACTCGTGCTGCCCGTGGGGCTCGGCATCACCGCCGAGCCGGACGAGGTGGTCAGAGTGGTCCGTCATGCGGAGGAACTCGGCTTCGAGTCCGTCAGCGCCGTCGAGCACGCGGTGGTCATCCGCGACACGGAGAGCCGTTACCCGTACGCACCCGACGGCAAGCTGGAGCTGCCCGACGACTGCGCGTACCCCGACCCGCTGGAGCTGCTCGCGTTCCTGGCCGCTTCGACGGAGCGGATCGGGCTCGCCACCGGGGTCCTCGTCCTGCCGAACCACAACCCCGTGGTGCTCGCCAAGCGGCTCGCGACCCTGGACCGGCTCAGCCGCGGGCGGCTGCGGATCTGCCTGGGCCTGGGCTGGATGCGCGAGGAGATCGAGGCCTGCGGCGGTGACTTCCGCCGCCGCGGCCGGATCGCCGACGAGGCCATCGACCTGATGCGTGCGCTGTGGCAGGGGCAGGACGCCCAAGGCGTAGACTTCTCCGGCGAGTTCTTCTCGATCCGGGGTGCGCACAGCTACCCCAAGCCGCACCGGGCCTCCGGCGTACCGCTGCACATCGGCGGGCACTCGGCCGCCGCGGCGCGCCGGGCGGGACGGCGCGGGGACGGGTTCCAGCCGCTGGGTCTGGCGGGCGAGGAGCTGGACGCCGCGCTCGCGGTGGTGCGCGAGGAGGCGCGGGCGGCCGGACGTGACCCGCAGGAGGTCGAGCTGACGCTGGGGGCGACGCTGCCCCGCGCCGCCGACAAGACCGAGTGGGCCGAACAGCTGGGCGCCGAGCGGCTGTTGCTGTCGGGCTCCCGGCACGCCACGACCGTCGACGCGCTCCTGGAGGAGATGTCCCAGGCCGCTGAGAAGCTGGGGCTGAAGCCGTGACGTCCGTTCCTTACGAGGGGCTGCCCGTCCCGCCGGAGCCACCCGCACCGTCCGCGCTGCCCCGCGTCCCCGGCCAGCCCCTGTTCGCGGACCGCACGGCCGTGGTCACCGGCGGCGGTGCCGGCATCGGGGCGGGCGTCGTGCGCGCCCTCACGTGGCACGGCGCGCGGGTGGTGCTCGCCGACATCGACGCCGAGGCGGCCCACCGGACCGCCGAAACGGCCGCCGAGGAGAGCGGCATCAAGCCGGCCGTCGTGGTCGGCGACATCCGCGACCCGGACACCGTCGCCGAACTGACGGAGACGGCGGGCCCGGCGGACTTCCTGGTGAACAACGTCGGCGACTACCGCCCGTCCGGCCCGTTCCTCACCAGTGACGAAGCCGACTGGCAGCGGATGTACGACCTCAACCTGCTGCACATCCTCCGGGTCACCCGCGCGTTCCTGCCGGGAATGGTGGAGCGGGCGGGCGGCGGCATCGTCAACCTCACCTCGGTCGAGGGCCTGCGCGGCATCCCGGGCAACGCGGTCTACGGCGCCTTCAAGGCCGCCGTCGTCAACTTCACCGCCTCACTGGCGGCGGAGGTCGGCCAGTACGGCATCCGCGTCAACGCCGTCGCACCCGACCTGACCGACACCCCGCAGACCCCGATGTGGGCAGGGACTCGCGCCAAGTACGCGGATCACGTGGGGAGTTGGGTGCCTGCGGGCCGCTTCGGCCATCCCTCCGACCACGGGGACGCCGTGGTGTTCCTGCTGTCGGAGCAGTCCAGGTTCATCACCGGCGAGACCCTGCGCGTGGACGGCGGCACGCTCGCCGCGCCGGGCTGGTTCCGGCGCGACGAGCAGCGGTTCACGAACATGCCGCGCCCGCTGCACTGACACGGGCGCCCCCGACACCGGAGTGTCGGGGGCTCCCGCGGAGACTACGAACCGCTCGCGTCGAAGTCACCCGTCATGAGCCGCGGCGCACTGCGCGTACGGAGCTGCTCGGCGCGCACCGCCATGGCGCCGCCGACCATGTCCGGGTGCGTCAGCAGGTAGAAGTCTCCGGCGGCGCCCTGCGCGAACACGACCTCGGCAGCCTCGAGAGCCGACATGGACACGGCCTTGACCTGGAGCATCGCCTCGCGCTCGGCCTCGGAGGCCGAGTGGTCGCCGGACTCGACGCCGCCCGCCGACTCGAAGATCTTGCTCGCCACGGGGCCGGGCAGGATCGCGGCGACGGAGATGTCGATGCCCGCCGTCTCCAGGTCGAGCTTGAGGCACTCGGTGAGGGCGAGCACCGCGTGCTTGCTGACGATGTAGGGCGCCTGGCGGGGGCCGACGCTCACGCCGCCCATCGAGGACAGGTTCCAGATGCGCGCGGGCACACCCGCGCGCTGCATACGCGGGACGAACGCCTTCACGCCGTTGAAGACGCCGGTGACGTTGATGTCCAGCAGTCGGTGCCAGTTGTCCGCGGGGGTGTCCCACACGTAGCCGAACTGCTCGACACCGGCGTTGTTGATCGCCAGGGTGACCGGGCCGAGCTCGGCGTACACCTCGTCGGCGAACGCCTCCACGGCGCTCAGGTCGCGCACATCAACCTTGCGCGCCATCGCCTTGCCACCAGCCTCGACGAGACTGGCGGCGACCGCGTCGGCCGCCGCGATGTCGACGTCGGCGATCGCGACCGCCATGCCGAGCGAGGCCGCGTACCTGGCCAGGCCCTCTCCGACACCGGATCCACCGCCGGTCACGGCGAGCACGCCGCCGGCGAACTGCTTCAGGTCGTCACTCATTCTTCGACTCCTCCTCGCGCGGTCTCGCGCACTGTCCCGGCGATCCGAACGCCGTAATTGCACTTTAAACGATCTCCCGGCCGCCGCCCGGGGGAGGGTCGTACGACCCGAGGCCGCACGAGCCGGGTTCACGGGAGGGGCCGCACGAGCCGGGTCCACCGAAGCCGTACGAGCCGGGTCCACCCAGGCCGCACAAGCCCGGTTTCACCGACGAGGCCACCCCCACCCCTCACCCGGCAACACATTCTCCCGGTGTGTGGGAAACGCCGGTGGCCGTGGCCCGCGCGCGGCCCAAGACTGCTCTCCCGGCCCGCTGTCACGACCGGAAGCGGCGATCCGCCCGAAGGCCGGCCCGTCACGTTTTCACCCGGCCCGGCACCTTCCACCCGGCGGCTCCTCCGCGCGCACGACCCACACCGTCAACCCACACATCCGAGGGACGAGATGGCAAACGCAGACATGGCATGGGACCAGGAGTGCGACGTTCTGGTGGTCGGCTCCGGCGGCGGCGCGCTCACCGGCGCGTACGGCGCGGCGGCCCGCGGCCTGGACACCCTGGTCATCGAGAAGACCGGGTACTTCGGCGGCACCACCGCCTACGCCGGCGCCGGCCTGTGGCTGCCGGGCAACCAGTCCCAGGCCCGCGACGGCCTGGAGGACTCCGCCGACCTCGCCCGCACCTACTTCCGCGCGGTCGTCGGTGACACCACCCCGCACGAGCTGCAGGACGCCTACCTCGACGGCGCCGCCGCCACGGTCGCCTTCCTCGAGGACAATGACCACGTCCGCTTCGAGTACCGGCCCTTCCCCGACTACTTCGCCGCCCCCGGCCGCTTCGACGCCGGCCGCGCGGTCTTCCCCGTGGACCTCGCCACGGACGCCGGCCCGCAGGAACTGCTCGGCGCCGTACGTCCCCCGGCGTGGGCCGAACGCCTCGGCTTCCCTGTCCCGGAAGGCCCCCTCACCGACGGCCGGGCGCTGATCGGCCGACTGCTGCTCGCCCTGGAGTCCACCGGCCACGGCCGTACGCAGCTGAACACCGCCCTCACGCGCCTGATCACCGAGAACGGCGAGGTCGTCGGCGCGGAGGCCGAGCAGGACGGCCGCACGGTGCGCATCCGCGCCCGCCGCGGTGTCCTCCTCGCCGCCGGCGGCTTCGAGGCCAACGCCGAGCTGCGCCGCACCTGGCAGGACCTGCCCGGCGCCGACTGGACGATGGGCGCGCCCGGCGGCAACACCGGCGACGCGATCACCGCCGCCACCGAGGCCGGCGCCGCCACCACGCTGCTCGAAGAGTCCTGGTGGTGCCCGTCGCTGCGCTTCCCCGACGGTTCGGCCGCCTTCACGCTCGGCCTGCACGGCGGCATCTTCGTCGACGGCTCCGGCAACCGGTTCGCCAACGAGTCGCTGCCGTATGACCAGATGGGCCGCCAGATGCTGGCCGCCAAGGCCGGCACGACGCACGACAGCCCGGTCTGGTGGGTCTTCGACGGCCGCTTCGGCGACGAGCTGCCCGGCATCACCGTGGTCCCCGCCGACCGGACGGCCTTCACCGAGGCCGGACTGTGGCAGACCGCCGACACCCTGGACGGCCTCGCCGAGCGGATAGGCGTCGACGCCGAGGCGCTGAAGAGCACCGTCCGGACCTTCAACGGCTACGCGGCCGACGGCGTGGACGCGGACTTCCACCGCGGTGAGGACCCCTACGACCGCTTCTTCGCCCAGGGCCAGGGCGCGAACCCCTGCCTGGTGCCGATCGAGGAAGGGCCGTTCCACGCGGTGCAGATCGTCCTCGGTGACCTGGGCACCAAGGGCGGCGTGCGGACGGACGTGCTGGCGCGGGTCCTCGGCGCGGACGGCAACCCGATCCCCGGCCTCTACGCGGCCGGCAACACCACCGCCTCGGTGTCGGGCCCCAGCTACCCGGGCCCGGGCGTCCCGATCGGTTCCGCGATGGTGTTCGGCCACATCGCCGCTTCGCACATGGCGGAGCAGGCCCGCTGACCCAGGGGTGAATGAGGGTTGACCCCTGAGATTCCGGTCCGGCCGTCGGCCGGACCGGAATCTGTCTTTCCGCCCCCGCTGGCGTGCCGGGCCCTCTTGCCGGGGCCGGCCCGGCCTCGCACACTGCGCTTCAGAGGTACGGGGAGCGGGGGCGGGGGAGTGATGGCAGCGCGACGACGCCGGATGAGGAAGCGCACGCGCAGGCAGCTTCAGGGCTGGGGCGCCGGGGCGGCGGCGCTCGTCGCGTTATGGGTGGCCGGGAACTGGGCGAAGGTATGGCCCGTACTCCTGATCGTGCTCGCCGTGGCCGGGGCCGGTGCGGCGGGATGGGTGCTCTGGCGCGCGCATCGCACCGCGGTCGGTGAGGACCGGCAGTGGCGTGAGCAAGAGGCCGTGCGGGCGCGGGAGTTGTCGATGGCGGAGGTCGACGCGCTCTCCTGGCAGGCCTTCGAGCACTACGTCGCCGATCTGTGCCGGCGGGACGGCTGCACGAAGGTCGTCGTCAGCGGAAAGAGTGGTGACCTGGGTGCCGACGTCGTCGGCCATCTCGCCGACGGCCGCAAACTCGTCGTCCAGTGCAAGAAGTACGCGCCCCACCGCAGCGTCTCCTCGCAGGACATGCAGAAGTTCGTCGGCACCGCCCGTCCCGAACACGGCGCGGACGTCGCCCTGTTCGTCACCACCGCCCGCAGTTTCACGAAGGCCGCCCAAGGTCTCGCGGAGCGACAGGACATCGTTGCCCTCCACCGGAACCTGCTGGGCTCCTGGGCCGGAGGCGCCCACCTGGACACGCTGATCCCGCTGAGCGGGCGGGGCGACGGGACGAAGAGGCGGCGCTCGCCTGCGTAACCGCTCAACAGCGCTCGGTGTGGCTGGAGTTGACCACCGGCGGCTTCCTATCAACAAAACGTTGACCACGCCATGGCGTCGGTATACCGTATCGCATCACGGAAGTCGTATTCCGAAAACTGACTCGGGCCGGTTGGCTCAAATCCGGCATTCCCAGCCGCTTGGGGGCGATTGGGCTGCGTACGACTTCCTTTACGGCCGAATTCACGGGCTGAAATCTGTTGAGTGTCCACTTTGATCTACGCGTGTCCGAACCATCGAAGGGATTTCCAATGAGTAGTCCCCATTCCGGACTGGTCGGTGAATCCGATCTGTCCGTCGTCCGGGGGAGGGTGCGGCCATGACCCAGGAGAACATTCAGGCCCCGAAGGGCGACGGCACCAGCCGTCGTAAGGCCCTGGGTGCGGGTCTCGTCCTCGGCTCCGCCGCCATCGCCCCGATGGTCTACGCCGCACCGAGCAGCGCGGCGAGCGTCGAGGCCGCAGCGGCCGGTGCCGCCGCGGGCAAGGCGAAGGACCCGGCGGTCGTGCCGTCGCTGACCATGCACGCGATCGACACCTACCGCGGGGCGACCGAGGCCGGGCTCCGCGCCGACCTCTCGTACTTCGAGAACGGCCGCTACCGGCTGATCGGCAAGTACGAGACGCTCGCCGGCGGACGGCCGAAGGACCCGCTGCTGCTCCAGGACGAGCTGAAGGCGGGCCGTTACGAGATCACGCTGCACCTGGGGGAGTACTTCTCCAACCTCGGTTCGCGTCTTCCGCAGCCCTCATACCTCGACGACGTTCCGATCCGATTCACGGTGGCGGACGCCGCGCAGCATTATCACGTGGCGATTCTGTTCAGCCCCTGGAACTACTCCTACTACCGCGGTAGCTAGTCTGCCCCAGGAGGTGGCCAAATGGCCGGAATTTCTACGCATGTTCTGGATATCGCCAACGGGAAGCCGGGCGCCGGAATGCGTATCGACTTCTCGATTCTTGAGAACGACACGTACCGCTTCGTCAAGACCGTGTGGACCAACGCGGAGGGTCGGACCGACGAGCCGATCCTGAAGCCGGAGGAGGCCAAGGCCGGCAAGTTCGAATTGCTGTTCCATGTCGACGCTTACTACGACGGGCTCAAGAAGAAGCTGCCGCAGCCGCCGTTCGTCGAGCAAGTACCCGTGCGCTTCACGGTGTTCGACGTGACGCAGCACTTCCACGTGCCGATGATCTGCACGCCGTGGAACGTCACCACGTACCACGGCAGCTGACCCGAGCGCCGATGGCGATGCGCGGACCGGTCCGGTGATCCCGGACGGGTCCGCGCATCCGTGCGTTGCGGCGAAGTCGAT
Organism: Streptomyces sp. NPDC046821; assembly: GCF_040645335.1. Lineage (NCBI taxonomy): Bacteria > Bacillati > Actinomycetota > Actinomycetes > Kitasatosporales > Streptomycetaceae > Streptomyces > Streptomyces sp. NPDC046821. The sequence goes on from NZ_JBEYYB010000003.1 coordinate 161,549, forward strand.
TTGAGTGAAGTCGTTCTGAGTCGTCGCCACGCGGCGGAAGTGGTGGCTCCGGCGCGGGAAGTCCGAGAGCCTTGGGCGGGCCGACGGGTTTCCCGTCGGCCGCACGGTTGCGACGGGCCGGGGCGGCAGGCGTCTCCGGGGCCGGCTGAGGGCAGGAGCGCGCGATGAGGTTGATTCTGCAGGAGTTTCTGTCCCTTGACGGAGTGTCCCAGGGGCCCGGGTCGCCCGAGGAGGACACCAGCGACGGGTTCACCCGGGGCGGCTGGCTCGTGCCGCACCTGGACGACGCGTTCCTGCGGATCGCCACGGGCTGGCTCGACGAGGCGGACGGTTTCCTCTTCGGGCGCCGTACCTATGAGAACTTCGCGCGTGACTGGCCGGCGATGGACAACCCGGACGACCCCGTGGCCGCCAAGCTCAACGGCCTGCCGAAGTACGTCGCCTCGCACACCTTGACCAAGGCCGACTGGGAACCGACGACGATCCTCGACGGAGACGTGCCCGCCCAGGTCGCCGAGCTGAAGAGGCGACCCGGACGCGAGCTGCACATCCACGGCAGCGCACGCCTCGGAGCGTCGCTGCTGGCCGCCGGGCTGATCGACGAGGTACGGCTGATGGTCGCGCCGGTGGTCGTGGGCAGCGGCCGGCGGCTCTTCCCGGAGAACGGCACCCCGGCCGGACTGCGACTCCTGAGCTGCGAGACGACCCCGAGCGGGGTCGCGGCCCAGGTGTACGCAACGACGGGACGCCCGCAGTGCGGAACTTATGAGGCGGACGCGCACGTTGATCACGCAGACCCGAACTGAGGAGGAGCGGTGGACACGGGGGCGGAGAACGAGATGGTGGCGGTCCCGCCGGGGCAGGTGATGCTGTCGGACCGGCGGACGCAGAAGAGCTGGCCGGTCGAGGTCGCGCCGTTCCAGATGTCGGCGTTCCCGGTCACGCAGTCCTGGTACGCGCGAGTCACGGACCGAAGACCGAGCAGCGCCCGAGGCGAGCGGCTGCCGGTCGAGGGGGTGTCGTGGTGGGACGCGGTCCGGTTCTGCAACGCCCTGTCCCGACACGAGGGGCTGCCCCCCGCGTACGAGCTGAACGCCGACGCCGAGACGGCCGAATGGGACACGTCCGCAGACGGATACCGCCTGCCGACCGAGGCCGAATGGGAGCACGCCTGCCGTGCGGGCACGACCGGCCCGCGCTACGGCGAACTCGACGAAGTCGCCTGGTACGAAGGCAATTCCGACGGGCGAATCCACTCCGTCGGCGGCAAGAAGCCCAACGCGTGGGGCCTGCACGACATGTTGGGCAACACGTGGGACTGGTGCTGGGACGTCTACGACGCCGAGGTGTACGGCACCTACCGGGTGCTGCGTGGCGGCGGATGGGCCGACGAACACTGGAGCTGCCGGGCGTCGGTGCGCCGCCGCAGCCACCCCACCTTCCGGATCGACGACGTGGGCTTCCGCGTCGCCCGCTCCAGACCACGGGCCAGGCAGTAAGGCGCGCCCGTCCGGGTCCACCCGGCATCAGCGGGTGGACCCGGGAAACGGTCAGCTCGCCTGTCGGCGGAACCTCGTGGTGCGGTGCACCGGGTCCGTGTCCAGTTGCGGGACGACGTGTTCGCCGAGCAGGCGCAGCGTCTCCTTGTCCTCCTCCAGCGAGGCCATGCCCAGGGAGAACGCCAGCTGGTCGAGGCCGGCCGACTCCCAGCGCTTGCACTGCTGGGCGACCTCGTCCGGGGTGCCGCAGATCAGGCCGCCCGACTCGATCAGGGCCTCGATCCCGTCCAGGTCGTAGTCGGGGATCAGGTCGGGCCAGACCGGGACGCCCGCCGGATGCGGGAAGGAGTCGTGGTAGCGGAACGCGTTGCTGGTCATGTAGGAGAGGCGGGACCTCAGCGCCTTCTCGCGGGCCTTGCGGGCGTCCTCGTGGACGAACACACCGGTCACGCAGAGCACGTTGTCGTTGACGAACGCGCCGATCGGCTCCGCGTTCACGATCGCCTTCTTGTACGCCTTGATCACCGGGTCGAGATCGGCGAGCTTGCCGACGCTGAAGCCCAGCACACCCAGGCCCTTACGCGCCGCCATCTCGTAGCTCGCTGGGTTGCCCGCCGCGTACCACATGGCCGGGTGTCCCGCGCCGAGCGGCTTGGGGAAGATCTTGCGCGGCGGCAGGGACCAGTACTTGCCTTCGAAGCCCTCGTACTCCTCCTGGAGGAACATCTTGGGGAACTCCCCGATGGTCTCCTCCCAGATCGCCTTGGTGCCGTTCAGGTCGTTCATGCCCGGGATGAAGCCGAGGATCTCGTGCGAGCCCGCGCCGCGGCCCGTGCCGAACTCGAAGCGGCCCTGCGTGAGGTGGTCCATCATCGTGACCCGCTCGGCCACCTTCACCGGGTGGTTGACCTGGGCGAGCGGGTTGAAGATCGCGGAACCCAGGTGCAGGCGCGAGGTCTGCGCGCCGCAGAAGGCCAGGAACTCGCCGTTCGCGGAGAGGTGCGAGTACTCCTCCAGGAAGTGGTGCTCGGTGGCCCACGCGTACTTGAAGCCGCACTGGTCCGCCGCCTTGACCCGCTCCACGTCGGCCATGAGCACGTCGTGCTCGTGACGCGGGTTGCCCTCCGCCTTGAAGGCCGGTGCATAGCCTTGGACGATCACACCGAATTCCATGTGACGACCACCTTTCGAACGTGAGCAATGGAGAGAGGGACGGGACTGGCTCGCGTCCCGTCGCCGCTTCGCCGCGCTTGCCGCCGCGGACCGCAGCCGTGGCGATCAGCATCACGGGCGCGCCGCTGAAGATCCACGGGGACGACTACCTGTGCGGGTACCTGTCTCCGCGCCGGCATACCTGTCTTCCGGTGATTGCCGGCCGCCTTCTTCCTCGCTCGCGGCCACGGGGGTACGGTCGCGGCCCGCCCACCGATGAACCCGCCCAGCGATGAAGAGGCCTCCGCGCATCACTCACCGAAAGGGTCGAGATGAGCATCCGCTACTTCTCCCACGTCGGGATCTGCGTCTCCGACCTCGATCGGTCGACGCGGTTCTACCAAGAGGTGTTCGGCTTCCAGGAAGTGATGACGGCTCAGGTCGGCAACGAATTCGCCGCGACGCTGGAGATCGACGCACCCAAGCTCGAGTCCCGCATCCTCGGCCGGGACGACGTGCGCATCGAACTGCTCCACTACCTCGCCCCCGGGTACCTGGGCGACGGCAGCCGACGGCCGATGAACCAACTCGGCCTCACCCACCTCGCGTTCGCGGTCGACGACGTGACGGAGCTCTTCGAGGCGACAGAGCGAGCGGGCGGACAGGTGCACCACGAGACCCTCTCCGTGGCCGAGCAGCTCGGCTCGGACGAGGAAGTCCCGCTCAAGACCGTGTACTTGACCGACCCCGACGGCACACGGATCGAGCTCATCTCCGGCATGTGACAGCAACGCCCGCCCGATACTCGATTTTCAAGGGAGAACCCGCATGGGACGACTCGACGGCAAGGTGGCCCTCATCAGCGGCGCGGCGCGCGGCCAGGGCGAGGCGGAGGCCCGCGCCTTCGTCCGGGAAGGCGCCCGCGTCGTGCTGGCCGACCTGCTCGACAAGGAGGGCGAGCAGGTCGCCGAGGAGCTCGGTGACCGCGCGGCCTACGTCCACCTCGACGTGCGGCGGCCCGACGAATGGGCGACGGCCGTCGCGGCGGCGACCTCGCGGTTCGGCAAGCTCGACGTGCTGGTCAACAACGCGGGAATTCTGCGCGTCGGCGCCCTCGAGACCATGCCGTTGGAGGAATACCTGCAGGTCATCCAGGTCAACCAGGTCGGCTGCTTCCTCGGGATGCAGGCGGCCGTCCCCGCGTTGCGCGCCGCGGGCGGCGGCAGCATCGTCAATACCTCATCGACGTCCGGGCTGGCCGGGATCGCGGGCACGGTGGCGTACACCGCGTCGAAGTTCGCCGTACGGGGTATGACGAAGACCGCGGCCGTCGAGCTGGGCCACGACAACATCCGCGTCAACTCGATCCACCCCGGCGCCGTCGACACCCCGATGATCGCCGCGCCGCCCGGTTTCGAGGACGTGGACAGCGACTCCGTGTACGCCGGTCTGCCGCTGCCGCGCGTCGGGAAGCCCGAGGACGTCGCCGCTCTGGCGCTTTTCCTCGCCTCCGACGAGAGTGCGTACTGCACCGGCTCGGAGTTCGTCGTCGACGGTGGATTCCTCGCGGGACCCCCGCTGCCCAGGACGTCGTGATGTTGTCGCTGCAGGAGATATCGGACCGTCTGGAGATACAGGACCTGATGGTCCGTTACAGCCACGCCGTCGACACCCGGCAGTGGGATCTCCTCGACGAGGTGTTCGCCGAAGGCGCGGTCATCGACTACACCGCCATGGGCGGAGAGCGCGGGAATCTCGAACAGATCAAGAAGTTCCTGGCCTCGGCCATGGCAGGCTTCCCGGCCTTCCAGCATCTGATCTCCAACACCTCCCTCACCTTCGACGGCGACACGGCGACCGGCCGCACCATGTGCCACAACCCGATGGTGATGCCGGGCGAGCACGGCGGCGACAACGGCGGGGTGCTCTATTGCGGGCTGTGGTACGTCGACACGTTCGTCCGCGTCGACGGCGACTGGCGCATCAAGGAGCGGGTCGAGGAGAAGTCCTACATGTACGCGGCACCGGCTTCTGAGCCGTCCGCCGTTCACTGACGTGACGTCAGCCAGCTCAAGGAGCCAACCCATGACCCCCGTTCCCGTCCCCGGGCACCAAGCCATCATGAACCTCGTCGGCATCTACGCCGAGCGCCTCGACGCCGGTGACTTCGCCGGCGCCGCCGAGCTGTTCGCCCACGCCACCATCACGTCCGAGGGCTACGACCGCAACACCTCCGGCGCCGACGCGGTCCGCGAGATGTTCGAGACGTGGACCCGCCGGTACGAGGACAACGGGACCCCGCACACCAAACACGTCACCACCAACCTCGTGATCGACGTCGACGACCAGGCGGGCACCGGCACCTGCCGCTCCTACGTCACCGTCTTCCAGGCCACCGACCGGCTGCCGCTCCAGCCGGTCTTCGCGGGCCGTTACCACGACCGGTTCGAACGAGCCGACGGCACCTGGCGGTTCAGCCACCGGCACATGATCACCGACTACGTGGGCGACCTCAGCCACCATCTCCTCCAGCCGATCGGCTGACGCAAAGCCAAGCATCGGCTGGCACAAAGCAAAGCAAAGCATCCGCTGACGCAAAGCAAAGCAACGCCGTCCGACAGCCCCGCTCCCGAGATCCCCCGAGGAGGACGATCATGTCCACGTACGCCTTGAGGTTCGACTTCCGTAACCCACCGATCGGCGGCGTCAGCATGGCCGACCGGTACGCAGCCGCGCTGGACATGGCCGAGTGGGCGGACGAGAGGGGGTTCCAGCGCGTCATCCTCTCCGAGCACCACGGCATGGCGGACGGTTTCATATCGAGCCCGCTGACCATGGCGGCGGCGATCACCGCCCGCACCGAACACCTCGACGTCCAGGTGGCGGCGATGGTGTCCGCGACCCACAACCCCGTCCGGCTGGCGGAGGACATCGCCGCGGTCGACCTGATCAGCAAGGGGCGCATCAGCGTCGTACTGGCCAACGGATATGTCGAGCGGGAGCTCGCCATGTTCGGCGAGACCCTGTCCAACCGGGTCAAGCGGACGAAGGACATGGTGGCCTTCCTGCGTCTCGCGTGGACCGGGGAGGAATTCGAATGGGAGGGGCGGGCCTTCCGGGTCACGCCCGCGCCGTACACCCCCGGCGGGCCGAAGATCGTGCTCGGCGGGGCGAGCGAGCCCGCGTCCCGGCGGGCCGCGCGACTCGGTGACGACTTCCTGCCGTCCACGCCGGACTGCTGGGAGTTCTACCGCGACGAGTCGATCAAGATCGGCAAGCCCGACCCCGGCCCGTACTTCGGCGGGGACGTGAGCTTCTTCCACGTCACCTCCGATCCGGAGCGGGACTGGCAGCGGATCAGGCCGCATGTGCTCCACGAGGCGACCGAGTACGGGCTCTACGGGACCGTCGCCGGGCACCCCACCACGCCGGACCCCGACCAGCTGCGCGCGGCCGGCATGTACAGCGTCCTGACCCCCGCCGACCTCACGAAACGACTGACCGACCAGGGCGAGCGTGCGTGGCTCAACTTCCACCCCATGATGGGCGGCATTCCGCCCCAACTGGCTTGGGAGAGCCTGGAGCTGTTCGACCGTGAGGTGCTTCCCGGCCACCCGCCGCGCTGAGCGAATCCGACCGGGCCCACCTGAGCCGGGGGAGGAGGAATAGTCCGACTCGATGTATTTCTAGTAGAAGCAAATGCTGTTAGCGTTCGGCGCCGTACTCGCCCTCGCGGGTGAGTACGGCGCCGTGTCCTCGGAGCAGGAGTGACCGTCGTCCCGCCGGCTCCGGCGTGGCTGAGACGTGGACGCTCGACACCCCGAGTGCGTGGCCGGAAGTGCAGCTTCGCCGAGTGGAGGTGCTTGGTGTACGGCCACGTTCGAGGCAACGGGACAACACCATGAGCGCGCGCGGCCTGGCGCAGGCTCCCCAGCGGCGCGGCAGCCGGCCCGGCCCCGGCATACAGGCACCTCCGCCTCCGCCTCCGGTCAGGCGGGCGGCGACGGGCGGACTCCCTTACGAGGTCACCAGTTTCGTCGGGCGTGGCCGTGAAATCACCACGATCAAAAGGGCGTTGGCGAACTCGCGCCTTGTCACCCTGCTAGGCGTCGGAGGCGTCGGCAAGACGCGGCTGATGCTGCACAGTGTGGGCGCGCTGACCCGAACGTTCCCGGACGGCGTACGACTTGTGGAGCTGGCTCATCTTCAGGAGCCGAGCCTGCTGGAGCAGACGGTCGCGCGGGCACTGGGTATCCGGGAGACACCCGGGCCCGTCACGCCTGAGGATCTGCTGGAGCACCTCGCGGACAAGCAGGTCTTACTCGTCCTCGACAACTGCGAGCACCTGCTTGACGAGTGCGCTTCCCTCGTCGACACGCTCCTGCGGAACACGCCCAGGCTGCGCGTTCTGGCCACATCGCGCGAGGCCCTGTGCATCCAGGGGGAGAGCATCGTCGACGTCCGGCCGCTGGCCTGCCCGGAGCCCGGCGAACCGGCGGACCCGGCCGACGTCGCCCGCTACCCGGCAGCCGGCCTGCTGCTCGACCGAGTCGCCGCGGTACGCCCCGAGTTCACCCTGAACCACGGCAACGCCGAGGCGGTGGCGCAGCTGTGCCGGAGGCTGGACGGCCTCCCGCTGGCCATCGAACTGGCGGCGGTGCGGGCGCGGACGCTGACGGTCCAGCAGATCGTGGACCGGCTCGACGACCGTTTCGTACTGCTGCGTGCGGGGCTGCGCGGCGGTGACGTCCGCCAGCGGACGATGGAAGCGCTCATCGACTGGAGCTTCGAACTCTGCGACGCACGTGAACGGACTTTGTGGGCACGGCTGTCCGTCTTCTCGGGGGGCTTCGAGGTCGGCGACGCGGAGGAGGTGTGCAGCGGGGACGGGCTGAGCCGGTCGGATGTGACCGAGGCACTGTTCGGCCTGGTGGGGAAGTCGATCGTGAGCCGGAATGCGGACGGCGCGGAGTCGCGGCTCTACCTCTTGGAGACGATTCGCGAGTACGGGCGGCTGCGATTGGCCGAGCGGGGCGAGGAGTTGACGTTCCGTCGGCGCCACCGGGACATGTTTTGCGGGCTTGCGCGCCAGGCCGATCGCGAGTGGTACAGCCGCAACCAGCTGTCCTGGGCGGTTCGGCTCACGCAGGATCACGCCAACATCCGTGCCGCGCTGACCTTCAGCTACGAGACGCCGGGGGAGGAGCGCGCCGGGCTCCGCCTGAACTCGGCGCTCCGGTCGTGGTCGACGGTGGCGGGACTGCTGACGGAGTGCCGCCAGTGGCTGGCGCGGGGCCTCGACCGCTACCGGGAGCGCGACGCCACGAGGGCCTGGGCGCTGCTCGCCGACGCCGGGCTCGCGATGTACCAAGGCGAGGCACAAGAAGCCGAGACGATTTTCGCCGAGGCCAGGGAACTCATCGCGGGCCTGGACGACGCCAGACTCCGGGCCCACCTGCTGACGGCGGCGGGACAGCACGCGCTGTATCAGACCCGGCCGGGGCAGGCGATCAAACTGCTGCGCGAGGCGCTGACCGACCATGAGTCGCGAGCGGATTCGGCGGGCCTGATCGAGAGTCTGTTGCCTCTGGCGCTGTCGTCCTCGGTGACCGGCGACAGCGAGACCGCGGTGGAGCTGTGCGAGCGAGTCGAGCAGATCTGCGTGGACCGGGGCGAATACATCGGCCGCTCGTACGCGCTGTGGACGCGGGCGATGGAAACCTGGCGCAACGACGACTTCCCGAGAACCAAGCAACTCCTCCAGGAAAGCTTGCGGTTCAAGTCGAGATTCGACGACTGCCTGGGCATCGCGCTGTGCTTCGAAGGATTGGCGTGGGTCGCCGTCGTCCAGGGCCAGGTGGACCGCGCGGCAAAACTGCTGGGCGCGAACGAACCGGTGTCGAGGCAATTGGGTTTGTCACTAGGTAAATGCCGACACCTCATGGAGCATTTCGACAGATGCAGACGGCGCATCGCCGAAGCCGACCAGACCCTGGTGCAGGCCGCGTACGACGAAGGGGCGGCGATGTCTCTGGCGAACGCGATCGCATACGCCCTGGAATCGGACCCCACCCGCACGCCCCGCACGGCGCCGACCGACACCGAACACGACCTGCACCTCCTGACCCCACGCGAACGCGAGGTAGCCCAACTGGTAACAGCAGGCCTGACGAACCGCGCGATAGCAGCCCACCTGGTGATCTCCCGTCGCACGGCGGAGGGCCACGTAGAACGCATCCTGGCCAAACTGGGTTTCACGTCGCGGGCGCAGATCGCTAGCTGGTTCACTTCCCGGGGGACAGGAACTCGGTAAGCCGCGTCAGGTCGGGGTTCATGGGTTGTTTCCGCCAGCTGGGTTTCCGCAGAGATCTCCGGGTCAGGCCGCCAGGCCCAGCGGGGTCCGGAGCTCCACCCGCCGTCGTAGACCGAGCGTGGCCAGGGCTGTTGCGATGCCTCCGGCCAGGGCGGACCACCACAGGACGGCCGGTCCGAGCGTGGAGTAGAGGGCGACGCCACCCGTCAGCGCGGCGAAGCGGGCCACGCCCCAGGTCCACTGGAAGGCGCCCTGGTAGCGGCCGCGGGCGTCCGCCGGGGCCAGGTTGGCGACCACGGTCGCGGCGATCCCGGCCACCGTCACCTCGCCGAGCGACCAGACCACCACGGACGCGGTGTACCCGCTGACGCTGTCGGCGGCTCCGGTGAGCGCCACGCCCACGGCGATCAGTACGCTGCCCGTTGCCTGGACCGGGAGCTGCGGCAGGCGGGCGAGCAGCGAGGTGGCCGGCGGCTGGAGCAGCACCACGAGCACGGCGTTGACCGCGGCCATGGCCCCATAGACAGCGGGCGAGAGGCCCGAGTCGTGGACGGCCAGCGGCAGGGCGACCTCGGTGAGGGAGTAGACGAACAGCTGGATGCCGAAGAGCGGGAGCAAGGTGATCAGCAGCCGGTCGCGCAGGACCACGCCGTACCCCGTGCCGGCCGCTCCGTTCGTTGCGGCCTTGGCAACGGGCTTGGTCTCCGGGAGCCGGACGGCGACGATCACCGCGAAAATGAGCATGGTGGCGGTATCGACCGCGAACAGCAGCCAGTAGCCGTGTGCGGCCAGTACACCGCCGAGCACACCCGCGGCGGCGGTGCCGACGTTGACGCCCCAGCCGAAGAGGGCATACGCGCGCTGCCTCCGGTCCGCGTCGACGGAGTCCGCAAGAAGCGCGTACGTCGCCGGCGAGACAGCCGCGCCTGTGGCGCTGAGGAGCAGTGCGGCGGTGGCCATCGTGGCCACGCCGGGGGCGGCGAAGAGAGCACCCTGGGAGATCGCGGCGCCGATCAGCCCGATCAGCATGGTGGTGCGGCGGCCGACCCGGTCGGCGAGGAGGCCGCCGAGCGCGGGTCCGATCAGGTTGCCCGCGCCGAGGGCGCCGAGCACGTACGTGGTCTCCGTGCCGGTCACGCCGCGGTCGGCAAGGAAGAACACCAGGAACGGGGAGATCAGGTAGCCGAGCCGGTTGACGACGGTGCCGGCGAACAGGGTCCAGACGACGGAGGGCAGACCGCGGAAGGTGGTGAACATGCGGACAGCCTGCGGCTCGGCCCACCTCGTCGACCATTGATTAAGGTGGAGCTTAATCTTGCGTGCATCGTGTGCCTCTCGCGTGCGTACCGCAGGCGCGACCAGGCACAGCTCGTCGGTACGGGGGCATTCCATGAAGTCCGAACTCAGTTTCTCCGCGGCCGACATGGCCCAGACACGGTTCGCGGTGTCGCCGATGTGGGAGGTGGTCACGAGCTACCGCCTGCTGCGCGCGGATCAGGAGCACCCACTGCACCGCCGCTGGACCGCTCAGGTCCGTCGGCGCCTGGCAGAAGCCGGCCTCGACCGTGGCTGGCTGGCCGTGCTGATCCCGGCCGACGGCTACCTCGCGGACTTCCTGAACCCGACCCCCGCCGAGCCCTTTCCCACCCTCGCCGAGGAGTTGGCCGCCATCCGGCGGACCCCGGCGGAGCGCGTACACGTCGAGCTGGACATGCTGGCCGGGGAGCGTGACCTGTCGCGCTCCGCCCGGATCCGGCTGCTGCGGCAGGAGCCGCAGGCGGCGCTCGAGAAAATCACCGAAGAGGTCGAGCTCTACTGGGAGTTCGCCCTTGCCCCCTACTGGGACCGTATCCGCCGCCTCCTCGAGGCCGACGTCTTCCACCGGGCCAGGCAGGTGGCCGAGCACGGTGCCGGACACGTTCTCGGCGACCTGCACGAATCGGTCACCTGGGACGCCGGGAGCCTGCACCTGGTGCGCCGCCATTGCTCGGTGACCCGCGCCGAGAACGGCTCGGGCCTGCTTCTGGTCCCCTCCGCCTTCGCCTGGCCGCAAGTGCTCACGCGGTCGGTGCCGCCGGACCCGCCGCAGCTGGCCTACCCGGCCCGCGGCATCGGCACCCTGTGGGAACCCCGTACGACGGGCTCCATCGAGGCCGTCGCGGGTGTCCTCGGCCGCTCCCGCACCCTGCTCCTGGCCGAACTGGACACCCCCTCCTCCACCACCGAACTCGCCCACCGCTGCGGCCTGTCCGCGCCGGGCGCCTCCCAGCACCTCACCGCCCTGCGCGACGCCGGCCTGGTCAGCGCCCACCGCGCGGGCCGCTCGGTGCTCTATGCGCGTACCACCGTGGCCGATGCCCTGATGTCGCCGACCGTACGCAACTGAGACGGAGCCCGACCGCTGACGGACCTTGGCAGGACACGTAAGTGTCAGCCCGCGTCACCGCCACCCCGCAGGTACGCCCCCAGCCGCTCGATCGCCGACGGATTGCGTGGGCTTTCGACGAGGTCTGCGTAGTCCAGCGTGAAGATGCGCTTGTTTTTGATCGCGGAGACGTTGCGCAGGGGTGGGTAGGAGAGGAGGAAGTTCTTCTTCTGTTGTGCGCTCGTCGAGCCGTAGTCGTTGATGACGATCACGTCCGGGTTGCGCTTCACGACCGTTTCCCAGCCGATCGTCGTCCATGAGTCCTTGAGGTCGTGGAGGATGTTGGCGCCTCCGGCCTCGCTGATGATCTGGTCGGGGGCGGCGTAGCGGCCCGAGGTGAACGGCTGGTCCTGGCCGCTGTCGTAGAGGAAGACCGAGGGCTTGGGGGCGTCCTTGGGGATTTTCGCGTGTACGTCCGCGACCTGTGCTTTGTACGTGGCGATCAGCTTTCGTGCGCGCTCCTGGACGCCGAAGATCTGGCCCAGATTCTCCAGGTCCGTGTAGAGCGCTTCCAGTGGCGGCATGATGCCGCGCGACGTGCTGGTGCGGGCGTTGCGGCAGGATTCGGTCAGGAGGTACGTGTCGATGCCGGCCTTGTGCAGCTCGCCCGGAGTCAGCTCGTTCTCGTTGAAGCCGTAGTTCCAGCCGGCGAAGACGAGGTCCGCGCGTGCGGCGAGTGCGCCCTCCTTGGTGAGGCGGTCCTTGGAGAGCCACTTCACCTTGTCGTACGCGTCCTTGTACGGCACGTCATCGTGCGAGACCTCGTCGGCGGGCATGGCATAGCCGGCCATGTGGTCCTCCAGGCCGAGCGCGAACATGAGCTCGGTGATGCCGGGCCCGTTGGTGACCACCCGCTCGGGGCGCTTGTCGTACGTGACCTTCTCGCCGCAGTTGGTGACGGTCACCGCCTGCGGCTTCGCCGTTTTTTCGTCAGGTACGACCTGCGCGCCGCAGCCGGTCAGCGTGAGGGCGGCGGCGAGGCCGAGCGAGGCGTAAGACAGGAGCGTGCGCACAGGGACCTTCCCGTTGGGTGTCAGGGAGTCAGGGAGTCAGGGGGCCGAAGAGGAACTGGGTGGTGCCTGTCTCGGGGTGGCGCACCCGGTGTGCCCGGACGCCGAAGACGTCGGCGAGCAGCCCCGGTGAGAGGACCTCGTCCGGCGGGCCCGAGGCGACGACCCGCCCGCCGTGCAGTACATGCAGCACGTCGCAGTGCGCGGCGGCGAGATTGAGGTCGTGCAAGGCCGCGAGCACCGTCGGGCCGCCGGCACGTACCCGGCGCAGCACGTCCAACTGGTGGGCTATGTCGAGGTGGTTGGTGGGCTCGTCCAGGACGAGGACGCGCGGCTCCTGGGCGAGCGCGCGGGCGATGAGCACCCGCTGTTTCTCGCCACCGGACAGCGACAGGAAGCCGCGCGAGGCGAGGTGCGCGACGCCGGCCCGGGCCAGCGCCTGTTCGCAGATCTGCCGGTCACGCGCGGCGGTGCGCTCGCGGTGCGGCCGGCGCCCCATCGCGACGACCTCGGTGACGGTGAAGTCGAAGTCGGCCGCTGTCTCCTGCGGCAGCGCGGCGAGCAAGCGTGCCGCTGCCCGGGGCGCCATGCGGTGCACGTCCTCGCTGTCGACCCTGACCACTCCGGCGTCGGGCCGCCGTGCCCGGTAGACGCAGCGCAGCAACGTCGACTTCCCGCTGCCGTTGGGCCCGACGAGCCCCACGAAAGCTCCTGCGGGCACGTCGAGAGTGACCTCGTCGACGAGCCGCGCGCCCGCCACCTCGACCGAAACGCCTTCTACGGCAAGCCGCACGACTCTCCTCCGGAACAAACATCGGTGACGGACCTGTCGGTGGGACGCCCCAACTCAGCGTCCCGTCAGCGCGTGGCCGCCGCGCCGCATCAGCAGCAGGAACGCGGGTACACCGAGCGCGGCCGTGACCACACCTACGGGCAGCTCCGTAGGCGCGAGCAGCAACCGCGACAGCACATCGGCCCACACGAGCAGCACCGCCCCGGCGAGCGGCGCCACCGCGAGCACCCGTACGTGCGAGGCGCCCACGAGCATCCGTACGAGATGCGGAACCATCAGCCCGACGAAACCGATCGCCCCGCTCACGGCGACGACCGTGCCCGTCACGGCCGCCGTCACGACGAACAGCTCACGCCGCAGCCGGTCGGGCGGCACGCCCAGAATCGCCGCCGTCTCGTCACCCATCGAGAGCGCGTCGAGCGCACCCGCCCGCAGCCTGAGCCACAGCCAGCCGGCCAGAACCGTCACCGCCGCCAGCGGCACCTTCGGCCATGTCGCCCCGCCGAGGCTGCCGAGCAGCCACATCATCGCCGCGCGAGCCGCCTCACCCCGTTCGGCGCCGAAGACCATGACGGTCGTGACGGCCTGGAACCCGTAGGCGAGCGCCGTGCCGGTCAGGACGAGCCGCAGCGGGCTGAGACCGAGCGGGGAGCGAGCCACGACGTAGACGACGAGGGTCGCGGCGAGGGCCGACAGAAAGGCGGAGAAGGAGAGAGCCCAGATGCCGAAACCGGCGAGTGCGCCGAACAGGATGACCGCGTTGGCGCCGACGGCGGCGCCCGAGGAGATGCCGAGGACGAAGGGGTCGGCCAGGGCGTTCCGCACCAGCGCCTGCACCGCGACCCCGACCGCGGCGAGCCCCGCGCCCACCACGGCCGCGAGCACGACCCGTGGGAAGCGGATCTCCCACACGATGGTGTAAGCCGCCGAGTCGCCTGTGCCGAGATTCCCACCGCTGAGCCCGGCCCACATGAGCCGCAGCCCCTGCCCCCAGCTCATTCCCGTAGCCCCGAGTCCGACCCCGCAGGCGAGCGAGACGACCAGCGCGAGCGCGAGCGCGACGACCAGCGGGGCGGCGGGTATACGCGCAGGTGAGACGTCTGCGGGGGTGGTGGTGCGGGGCAAGACGGGCGCACATCCTCCGGGTCGGTGCCGCCGGCGGAACGCGCAGGCACCAGAAGGGCCCGGGGGCTCTGGGGGTCCCTGCTCGCAGTCCACGGCGAGCGTTCGATGGGTCGCACACCTGCCGAGGGTGACCGGACTCGCGTGACCGAAGCGGGCCACGCACACCGTTGCGGGACAGCGCCGGATTCCCACCGGCTTCCCCCACGAGAGGCACGGGAAGCGTAGCAAGGGGGAGTTACGGGCGGGCCGGGCGGGCGGGACTCACGAAGACCCACCCTTCACCCCGCAGGCCGGCGCCCCACCGATGCCCCACGCAGCTCAGGCTCAGGAATTCAGCCCGTCGCCGGAGTGCGGCCGGTCGCGGCTCCGAAGAGGAGGCGGGTGGCGATGTCCCGGTTCACCTGTACGTGGCGCATGGCTCGGGCGGCCGCGCGGTCCGGGTCGCCGGAGGCGATCGCTTCGTAGAGGTCCGCGTGTTCGACCACCAGCTCGGCCGGGTCGTGGTGCTGGCGGAGCAGCCAGTGGATGCGGCCCTGAAGGGGTTCGAGCATGTCGGCGAGCAGGTCGTTGCGGGCGATGCGGATCAGCTCGTCGTGGAAGTCCCCGTTGGCCTGGCCGATTCCGGCGACGTTGCCGTTCGCGATGGCTTTGCGGGCGCGGGCCAGTACCTGGCGGAGCCTCAGGAGGTCCGCCTTGGTGGCGCCCTCCGTCACGCGCCGGACGACCAGCACCTCCAACGCCTCGCGTACGTCGAAGAGTTGGTCCACGTCGTGCGGGGTCAGCTCGCGGACGATCACCCCGCGCCGGGGGACCACCGACACGAACCCCTCGCGTTCCAACATGCGCAGCGCCTCGCGCACCGGCAGCCGGGAGACCCCGAGTTCCTCGGCGAGGTCCCGTTCCACGATGCGCATACCCGGGGGGTAGCCCCCCTCGACGATGCGCTCACGCACCACCTCACGCACCTGGTCGCGCAGTGGTGTGTACTCCGCGCTGAGCGCCAGCCGCTTCCGCGTGCCGACGACGTGCCCTTCCTGTCGTCCGTCGCGCACGTCTGCAACCTCCTCCTACGGGATACCGTAGCCCAATCGGCGCAAGTTTCACCCGGCTCGGAATGATCGGAATGAACTGACTGGCACGTTCCTCGTGCGGCCCCCGGGCGGGGCGGCAGCTGACCCCAAGGGCAGCGATTCCCCCGCGAACGATGGCGGGTACGCGGGCCTCTCCGAGGGGTGGCGAAGTGGATGCCACATGCATCCGTCCGGTGATCGAGTGTTCCAGCAGAGGTCGTTTCTGACTAGGTGTCAGTGCGGCCCGGGCGTGCACGGAACCCGTCGCGTGCCGACCTCGCGACCCCCACTCCTCATGGTTCGCCCGCACGCGTCCGTCGTGGTGGACGCCCGTAGACCACGGTTTCGGAGCCTGTCCGGCTCGCCGTACGCGGGGGTCGTGGCACCCTCCGGACCAGGGCGGATCGAGCGTTCGGCAGGCGGGGAACTGGGATACCGGATCCTGATTCATGCCTGCACCAAATGTTGAATGTGACCCTTGACACCTCAGGTCGGCGTCGCTCTAATTTGGGATACCGAGTCCCGACAGAGGGCTCGTACCAAGGACTTCCCCTCCTGAATGCGACTGGGCCATAACAGGGCCCCCGCGGTGTCAGCCAGGGGCTTCACACGTCGGTCCAGTGGCCGTCCGGCCTGGTGCAGGCCGTTCAGGCCCCTCGGTGGGCGCGTGCGCCGAAAGGTGCGTGCCCGCGCATTCCCCTAATTGGCAGGTCAGCGCACCTGCGTGCCCGGAGCTTCGTCGAACGCTGCTCCGGGGGCACGAAGCTGCGCGCCTTTGGCCCAGCGGCGATGGAGCGCCGCCGATCCGTCGGCCCAGGCGAATGCCTGATGGCGAACGAAAGGTTGGCCGTTATGCCTAGGAAAACGCGTGCGAGCAATCGCGCGAGATTCGGAAGACTCCTGCCCGTGGCTGCTGCCGCGATGCTCACAATGACGGGCTGCGCAGGGGGTGCTGACAGTGCGTCAAGTGATTCGGGCGCGATCAATGTCGGTTACACGCAGCCGTTGCAGACACTGGATCCGATCCATGCGGACCAGAACCAGACCAACCTCATGGACGATGTCCTTTACGACACGTTGCTTGCTTACAACTCCTCGAACAAGCTGGTCGGGAGCCTCGCGAGTTCGTTCGCGCTGACTCCGGACGCGTCGGCGGTGAAGGTGACGCTGCGCTCCGGCGTCAAGTTCCACGACGGTTCCACGCTCACCGCGAAGGACGTCAAGTTCAGCTTCGACCGTTACGTATCGATCGGCCAGGGGACCGCGTCGCATCTGGCGAACTACAAGTCGACGACGGTCACCGACGACACTCATCTCACGATCAACCTGAAGCATCCTGACGCGCTGTTCCTCGGCAGCCTGAGCAAGCTGTACATCCTGTCGGAGAAGACGGTCACCGCCCACGCCGGTTCCGACCAGGGACAGGCCTGGCTCGGGGAGCACGACGCCGGCTCAGGGCCGTACAAGATCCATCAGGGCTCGGTGCCGGTGAGCGTCGACCGGTTCGCCGATTTCTGGGCCTACAACGACAAGCGGCCGAAGCAGATCATCTGGAACCAGATCGCCGAGAGCTCGACCAAGCTCGACGAGCTCACGTCCGGACAGCTCGACATCGGGCTCAACATGCAGTACGCCCACGCCAACACCGCGGCGAAGGCGAACGGCCTCAAGGTGGCGTGGGCCGCGGTGCCCAACGCCGACTTCATCTTCTTCAACACGGCGTCCGGCCCGACGGCGAACCCGGACGTGCGCAAGGCCCTGCGCCTCGCCTACAACTACACGGACGGCCTTTCCCGCATCCGCTTCGACCGCGGCACGATCGGCAATGGACCGCTGCCGCAGACGCTCCCGTGCCTGACCGACGAGGCACCGTTCAAGCAGGACCTGAACAAGGCGAAGGCGCTGCTGAAGAGCGCCGGACAGTCCCACCTCACCCTGACGCTCCGCTTCCAGCCCTCGCTGAACGACCAGGTCAAGGAAGCGACGCTGTACCAGTCCGATCTGCGCCGCATCGGTGTGACCCTCAACCTGTCGCCGATCACGTTCCCGGACTACATCACCTCGCTCAGCCGCCCGTCCACGATCCCGCAGATGGCGCTGGTCGGCGACACCGCACCGGAACCCGACCCGGGCATCTACCTCCGCACCGCGTACAGCTCGCCCAAGATCGGCACCACCAACCGTGCCGGCTACCACAACGCGCAGGTCGACTCGCTGCTCGAGAAGGCCGCCACCACGACGGGCGAGAAGGCCCGCTGTGACATCTACCGGCAGGTCCAGAGGCGCATCAACGCCGACGCGCCCGCGATCGACGTGGCCACCCTCCAGGCCCCGCTCGTCTACCGCGACGGGCTCAAGGGAGTCACGGGCAGCCAGACCGTCTTCCCGATGTCCCTTCGCCCGGTGACCCTGAGATGAGAGGGAGTTGGGGAGCAATGCCCAAGAGAAATGGTGCCCTCGGGGGTGCGCGCACCGGCCGGATCCTGGCGGTGGCCGCGACAGCCTCGCTCGTACTCACCGGCTGCGCCGGAGGCCAGGACGGTGCCGCGAACAACTCCGGCGCGCTGAACATCGCCTACCCGCAGCCGTTGGAGACCCTGGACCCGATCCACGCGGACCAGAACCAGACCAACACGATCGACGACGTCCTGTACGACACGCTCGTCACCTATGACCGGTCGAACAAGCTGGTCGGCAGCCTCGCCGGATCGTTCGCGCTGACCCCGGACGCGTCGGCGGTGAAGGTGACGCTGCGCTCGGGCGTCAAGTTCCACGACGGCTCGGAACTCACGGCGGACGACGTCAAGTTCAGCTTCGACCGCTACGCGTCGATCGGACAGGGCATCGCCTCGGACCTGGCGGACTACAAGTCGACGACGGTCACCGACGCCACGCATCTCACGATCAGTCTGAAGCAACCCGACGCCCTGTTCCTCGGGCATCTGAGCAAGGTCTACGTGCTGGAGAAGAAGCTGGTCTCCGCACACGCCGGTACCAACAACGGCCAGTCCTGGCTGCAGTCCCACGACGCCGGCTCCGGCCCGTACAAGGTGAACCAAGGCACCGTGCCGGTGAGCGTCGACCGGTTCGCCGGCTTCTGGGCGTACAACGACAAGCGGCCGAAGCAGATCGTCTTCGACCAGATCGCCGAGAGCGCGACCGCGCGGGACGAACTCCGTTCAGGACAGCTCGACTTGGCGATCGACCTCCAGGCACCGGACGCCAAGGCCCTTGAGGACTCCAGCGGTGGCGGCGTCAGCGTGAAGTGGCTGAAGGTGCCCAACGCGGCGTACATCTTCTTCAACACCGCCCAGGGGCCGACGGCGAATCCGGACGTGCGGAAGGCGCTGCAGCTGGCCTTTCCCCACGACGACGCGCTGTCGAAGATCCGCCGGAGCGAGGGCGTGGTCGAGAACGGCCCGCTGCCCCAGACGATGCCGTGCCAGGTCACCTCGCCGCCGTTCAAGCAGGACCTGAACAAGGCGAAGGAGCTCCTGAAGAGCGCGGGACAGCCCCATCCGACCCTCACGCTCCGCTTCCAGCCCTCGTTCAGCGAACAGGTCAGGGAAGCGACGCTGTTCCAGTCGGAGCTGCGCAGCATCGGCGTGAAGCTGAACCTCGTACCGATCACGTTCCCGGACTACCTCACCTCGCTGAGCCACCCGTCCACCACCCCGGAAATGACCCTGCTGCAGGACACCGCGCCCAGCCCGGACACCGGCATCTACCTGCGCAAGGCCTACGACTCGGACAACATCGGCACCACCAACCGGGCCGCCTACAAGAACCCCCAGGTGCACTCGCTGCTTGCCAAGGCGTCCACCACGACCGACGCGAGCGCCCGCTGCGGCATCTACCGCCAGGTCCAGACGCTGATCAACGCGGACGCCCCGGCGATCGACCTCTACACGCTGTGGTCCCCGATGCCCGTCAGCAGCCGCGTCGCCGGGGTCGAGGCCAGCCAGACCGTCTATCCCCTTTCGCTGCGAGGAGTGACGCTGAAATGAGTTCGGCAAGCACGCTGCGGAACGGGGGGATGTTCCTCCTGCGCAGGCTGGGCGTCTCGCTCGTGACCGTCTTCATCCTGGCGATGGTCGTCTTCCTGATGATCAAGGCGATTCCGGGCGACGAGGCCCGGGTCGCGGCCGGTGAGTCGGCGACGGCCGCGCAGATCGCACAGGTCAAGCACCAGCTCGGGCTCGACCAGTCGCTGCCCGGCCAGATGTGGGCCTTCTTCGACCGGCTCCTGCACGGTGACCTGGGCACCTCCACCGCGACCCACACCTCGGTGACGTCCGGCATCGCCAAGGCGCTGCCGGAGACCCTCGAACTGGTCGTCCTGGCCTCGGTGTTCATGATTCTGGTGGCGTTCCCGGCCGCGACCTACGCGGCCCTGCACCGGGAGAAGCGCAAGGACGTGGGCACCCGGCTCTCCGTCCTGGTCCTGGCCGCCGTGCCGACGTTCTGGCTGGCGCTCGAAGCGCAGAGCCTGCTGTCCACGAAGTGGCAGATCTTCCCGATCTCCGGCTCCCTGTCACAGAGTTTCTCGGTTCCGCGCATCACCGGCTCGGTGATGCTGGACTCGCTGCTCAACGGCAACGTCCCGGCGTTCTGGAACGCCTTCCAGCACTACATCCTGCCGGCGTTCATCCTGATGATCCCGTTCTGCAGCGCGCTGTTCCGCGCCCTGCGCGCGGAGATGATCTCGGTGCTCGGCCGTGACCACATCACCGTGGCGCGGGCGAAGGGCCTCGGCACCGCCCGGCTCGTGATGCGGCACGCGCTGCCCAACGCGCTGGGCCCGGCACTGACCATCATCGGCATCGAGTTCGGCAGCATGGTGGGTGCCGCGGTGCTGGTCGAGGCGGTCTTCGGCCTCAACGGGATGGGTGCCTTCCTGACGACGGCCGTCGGCCTCAAGGACACGTTCTCCGTGCTGGCCGGCGTACTCGTGGTCGGCACGATCGTCGTGACGACCAGCTTCGTCGTCGATGTCTTCCAGATGGTGCGCGACCCGCGGATTCGCGCCGGCCAGGCAGGGGTGTGAGGCATGAGCACCATCAGTGTTCGCATGGGCCGCTTGAGCACGGCGCGGCGCAAGAAAGTGGCCGGGGCGTCCTGGCTGCGGTACGTGGTCTACCCGCTCCTCGCGTTGATCGTGTTCACCGTCGTGTTCGGCCCGATGCTCATCTCGTCGGACGCCAACACGTCGCACATCGTCGACGCCCTCCAGGCACCCAGCGCCCAGCACTGGCTCGGCACCGACGACCAGGGCCGCGACGTGCTGGCCCGGGTCGTCCTGGGCGCCCGGGTGTCGGTGAGCGCGTCGCTCGCCATCGTCGTCGGCTTCTCGACGATCGGCGTCCTCGTCGCCACGATCGCCACGGTCGGCGGCAAGTGGGTCGACGAGGTCGTGATGCGCATCGTCGACGGCGTGCTGGCGATCCCGCCGATCATCTTCGCCCTGGGTGCCGCCGCGGCGCTCGGCCCGAGCCTCCAGTCGGCGATCATCGCGATGTCGCTCACCGGCTGGCCGTACACCGCCCGTCTGCTGCGCGGCATCATGCGGGAGACCGCGTCGACGAACTACGTGGAAGGCGCACGGGTGTTGGGCGTGTCAAAGGCCCGCCTGATGTTCAAGCACGTGCTGCCGAACTCGCTCGAGGTCATGGTCGTCAAGTGGGCAGGCGACCTCGGCAACACGATCCTCATCCTCGGTGCCCTGTCCTTCGTCGGGGTGGGCGCGCAGCCGCCGAGCGCGGAGTGGGGCGCGGCCATCGTCGCGTCGAAGGGCGACCTCGCCACCGCGTGGTGGCCGGCGTTCGCGCCGGGTGTCGCCATCGCGATCGCCGCCATCACCTTCGGTCTCCTCGGCGACATGCTGCAGGCCCGGTTCAACCCGGACCTCGGCGTCTCGCGCGGCTGACCACCCGCACCGCTGAAGTGCGGCTGACCATCCGCACCCCTGAAGAGAGGCACACACAGATGCGTATCGGCATCGACGGGCGGAAGATCCCCGAGGCACGGGAGCGCGGTCCGCTCGGCACCCTCGACCACGCCCGCTCGCTGGGCCTGGACGGCGTGTTCTTCCGCACCGTGCTGGACATGACCCCGACCCTCGACCAAGGCCTGCTGGCCGACGTCCGGGCGCACGCGGACGACATCGGCCTGTACCTGGAAGCCGGCCTCGGCAAGGTCAATCCGTACGCCAGCCCGGAGACTCCGGAGACCCGGCGCATCGGCGACGGCGACATCGTCCTCGGGTTCCGGCGGATGATGGAGGCGTGCGCGGCGATCGGCTGCCGTGAACTGTGGGTCGGCACCGCCAACTACAAGGACGTCTACACCGGACGCCTCGCGTTCGACCGGTTCCGTACCGACGTCGAATGGACCGAGCAACTGGCGGCCACCACACGGTTCCTGGAGCAGCTCGCGCCCATCGCCCGTGACCTCGGCATCCACCTCAACCTCGAGACGCACGAGGAGATCACCTCGTTCGAGCTCGTGCGCATCATCGAGAAGGTCGGAGCCGACGTCCTCGGCATCGTCTTCGACACCGGGAACGTCCTGCACCGCGTCGAGCACCCGGTGTGGGCCGCGCGCCGCGTCGCGCCGTACGTCCGGCAGACACACATCAAGGACGCCGCCCTGATCCACGGCGACGGCGGCGTCTGCTACCAGATGCGCCCGTGCGGCACCGGAGTCGTCCCCTTCGACGAACTCCTGAAGGTGATCGCCGAGGCGAATCCCACCGTCAACCTGACGATCGAGAACGACGAGGCACGGGAACCCGGCGTCGACCCGCTCATCATGCTGATCGAGCTGTACGGACCCGAGTTCCTGCGCGGCCACCCCGATCTCACGACGGAGGAGTTCGCCGCCTACCACGAGCTGCTCCGCTCCTACGAGGAGCGGGTGCGCTCGGGCGCCGTGCCCGACCTGGCCGAGTACGCCGCCCGGCCGTTCGGTTACGCCGAGACGGTCGCCTACATCAAGGACAGCGCGGACCACCTGCGCAAGGTCTGTGCGACGCACGGCCTGCCGCTGGAGACGTCCGTGGCACAGAACAGCGAGGTGCACGCATGACCGTACTGATCGGTGAGACTTCCGCCCCGACCGAGTCGATCTCCCAGGAAGTCCTGGAGTCCCGGCTGGCCCGGGTACGGGAGTGGATGAAGGAGTCCGACGCCGACGCGCTCGTCGTCTACGGCGCCCCAGGCGTCCTCGGCTCGCGCACGCTGACGGCCGGCTACGTCCGCTACCTGACCGGCTGGACGACGACGGCACTCCCGGCCATGCTCGTCGTCCCCCGCGAGGGGACCCCGACCGTGATCACGATGGGCCCGCACGACACCCGGGCCTTCGCCCTGGCCGCGTCCTGGTTCGGGAACGTCATCGCGGCCGGAGCGGTCGACAGGTACCCCGAAGCGGTCGGCTCCGCGCTAAGGGCGATCACCGGCTCGGGCCACGTGGCCACCGCGGGAGTCGGCGAGATGGCCGGCCCGCTCTACCAGGCGCTGCTCGACCAACTGGCCGGACACAAGCGGCTCGACGCCCAGCCGGCCATCGACCAGCTGCGGCTCGTGCGGCACCCGGAGGAAGTCCGGATGCACCGGATCGGCGCGTCGATCTCCGACTCGATGATCACGGCCGCGATGGAACAGGCCGTGCTGCCCGGCATGAGCGGCCCGAAGCTCATGGCGGACATCGAACACGCGGGACGCGCGCTCGGCGCGGACACCTCGGCCACCTGGCTCGCGACCGGCGAGAAGCCCGTCACGACCTACATGGAGCAGTCGGAACTGGCCGGCTCGATCGGCGCCAACGACCGCGTCCAGCTCGGCACGACGCTCTCGTACCGCGGCTACTTCGCACAGGGCCTGCGGATCGGGGTGCGCGGCAAGCCGTCGGCGCGGCTGCGGGAGTACGCCGACATCCTCATCGAGATCCAGGACGCCGCACTCGCGGCGATGCGGCCGGGCGCACTGCTGCACGAGGTGAGCGACGTCATCGAGTCCGCGATCGACCGCCACTGCCCGTACACACGCGAAAAGGACCCGTTCCGCTTCCAGTCCTGCCACGGCCTCGGACTGAGCTACGTGGAGCCGGGGATGGCCCGCGACCTCAACGCCCGCCGCGACAAGACCCTCGACCCCGCGGGCGTGCGGATCGAGCCGGGCATGGTGATCGAGGTGCACCCGAACTTCACCGTCCCGGACCTCGGCCACGTGTGCGCGGGCGACATGGCCCTCGTCACCGAGCACGGCGGGGAGTGGCTCACCGCCTTCCCCCGCGGCCTCCACCAGCTCTGACCGGCCGGACATCGCACGAAGTGGGAACCGACTCATGAGGACAAGGCAGCGATGATCAATCCAGACCGGCAGCACCGCGTCGAGGGACAGCACTGGGTCAGCCCGGTGAACTTCGAGCCCGAGGTCACCGAGCAGTTCGACTTCCCGTCGCCGCTGGGGCTCATCGACAGCACGCTCCGCAAGGTCCGTTACACCGCCGGGGCGACCACGGCGATCGACGGCTTCCTGCGCATCGCGCAGGCGCTGGCGGACGCAGGAATCAAGGACGAGGCCCTGAACCTCGACTGGTGGGGCGACGACGGCCCGAACCCCCGTGAGTTCGAGCTGGTCCGGGAGATCCTCGCCGGCGGATTCTCCTTCACCACCAACGTCTACGCCGACACCCTGCTGGGCAACGGCGACGGCGCCCCGGTGTCGGACGGACGCGCCGCCGTCGACGTGCTGCTCGGCATCGGCGCCGAGGTCGTCGCACCGGGCATCGTCGAGGCACCGTCCCTCGACGCCGAGAAGCGGCAGCTGGAGCAACTCGCCACTGTCCTCGACTACGCGCGCTCGTGCGGCCTGCGCTACACGATCACGCTGGCGCAGTGCGGACGGCGCGATTTCGACCGCATGGTGCGCGTCGCCAACGAGGCCATCGCGCTGGGAGCGCACCGGCTCGACCTGATGGACTCCACCAGCAGCCTCAGCCCGGAGGCGATGCGGGTGTTCATCCGCCGGTTCCGGTCCCGCCTGGACCGGGAGGTGCCGCTGACGATGCACGTCCACGACGACTTCGGACTCGGCACCGCGGCCGCCATCGCGGCGGCCGCCGCCGGCGCCGGACCGGACGTGTCGGTGAACGGCGCCTCGTACCGCTGCGGATTCCCGCCCCTTGAAGAAGTCGCCACCAGCCTGGAAGTCCTCTACGGCGTCGACACCGGGATCAAGCTGGACCAGCTCCAGCCGCTCTCCGACCTCGTCGCCCGGGAAATGGGCCTCCCCAACCCGGCGCTCAAGCCGGTGACCGGCGGCTACGCCTTCCTCAAGCACACACCAGGCGATGTCCTGACCGCCCTGCGCGACGGACCTGACACGTTCCCGCCGATCTCCGGATGCGTCCAAGCCGATGTGGTGGGCGCCGAGGTGCGATGGGTGTGGGACTCGCTCAGCACCCGCGCGATGGTCCGGCAGCTGGGCGAGAACCTCGGGGTCCGACTCTCCGACGAACAGGTCGAGACGGTCTACGCCGCACTCGACGCAGCCGTCCGCGAGATCCCGGAATACCCGCGATGGCTGGAGCCCGCGCGGGTCGAGGAGATCTTCCGGAAGGTTATTCCGGGCTCCGCCAACTCCTCTGTGTGACAGGGGAGTTGGGCCTCAAAGATTTCAATGCGCCGGTGTGCACGGCGCGGCTTACCCAATCGATTCATTTCAGGGTTTCGAGGTGGTCATGAGAACGAAAGCGAAAACCTCCGGTGCTGTCGCGGCGGGGCAGGAGAACACGGCCGACGCGGCCCGCCCCCTGCTCTCGGTCTCCGATCTCGTCGTCGAATGCACGACGGCGAACGGGCCGGTGCGGCTGGTCGACGGCTTCAACCTGACGATGAAAGCCGGTGAACGGGTCGCCCTGGTGGGCGAATCCGGCTCCGGCAAGACCGTCACCGCCCGCTCGATCATGCGGCTCGACCCGGGCTTCCGCCTTTCCGGGAGCATCGAGCTCCAGGGCCAGGACCTGCTCGCCCTCGGCGAGAAGGACATGGCCGAGGTCCGGGGCCACAAGGTCGGCATGGTGTTCCAGGACCCGATGAGCGCGCTCAATCCGCTGATGACGATCGGCGCCCAGGTCATGGAGCCGCTCCGCGCGGCCGGACTGTCCAAGAAGGTCGCCCACGAGCGCGCGCGGTCGGTGCTCGAAGAGCTGGGCGTCGCCAATGCCACGCAGCGTATGCAGGCCTATCCGCACGAGTTCTCCGGCGGTATGCGCCAGCGTGTGGTCCTCGCGATGGCGCTCGCCGGCGAACCGGCGCTGCTGATCGCCGACGAACCGACCACCGCGCTGGACGTGCGGGTGCAGGAACAGGTGCTGACCCTGCTCGACAAGGTGTCGTGCGACCGCGGTCTGGCAGTCCTGCTGATCACCCACGACCTCGGGACCGTCGCCGGGTTCGCCCACCGCGTGGCCGTGATGTACAGCGGTCGGAAGATCCACGAGGGGGGCGTCGACGAGGTCTACGCGGAGCCGGCCCACCCGTACACCGCCGGACTGCTGGAGGCGGTGCCCCGCATCGACGTCAGCGTGCGGCGGCTGCCCACGATCGTGGGATCGCCGCCCCACCCGAGCGCCCGGCCCGACGGCTGCGCGTTCCACCCGCGGTGCTCGCACAGCGTGGCGCGGTGCCAGGCCGAGAAGCCGGAGTTGACGGTACTGCCGAGCGGTGGCCTTGTGGCCTGTCACCGGTACGGCGAGGCGGGAGAGGAGGCGGCGTCGTGAGCCTGCTGGAACTCAAGGACGTCCACAAGACGTACAGCGCGCTGGGCCGGGAGCCGGTGAAGGTGCTGGACGGCGTCACGATGCACGCAGAGGCGGGACAGATCACCGGCCTCGTGGGTGAGTCGGGCTCCGGAAAGACGACCATCATCCGCAACATCATGGGCCTCGTGAAGCCGGACAGCGGTTCGGTCACCTACGACGGCATCGACATCCCGTCCGCGAAACGGGAGGCGCAACGCCGGCTGCACCGCGAGGTACAGCTCGTCTTCCAGGACCCGACGTCGAGCCTCAACCCGCGGATGACCGTGCTCGACCTGGTCGGCGAGGGCATCCTGGTCCACAAGCTGGCCAAGAACTCGGCCGAACGCAAGGACCGCGTGGTCGAGTTGCTCACCGCGGTCGGCCTGAGCGAACGCGACCTCGACCGGTATCCGCGCTCCTTCTCCGGAGGACAGCGGCAGCGCATCGCGATCGCCCGCGCCCTCGCCGTCCGGCCGAAGCTGCTCGTGTGCGACGAGCCGGTGTCGTCGCTCGACGTCTCCGTGCAGGCACAGGTGCTCAACGTCCTGAAGGACATGCAGGAACAGATGGGCCTGACCATCCTGTTCGTCGCGCACGACCTCGCGGTCGTCCGGCAGGTGTGCTCCACGGTCGCGGTGATCAAGTCCGGCGTGATCGTCGAGCAGGGACCGTCCGAGAGCGTCCTGTCCGAGCCCTCGCACGAATACACCCGCGCACTGCTCGAAGCCGTGCCCGTTCCCGACCCGCCGCAGGCCCGGGTGCGCGCACAGGCGCGGCTGACCAAGGCCGGGTGACGGAACCGTTGGCCACTGACCGAAGTCGCCCCGGGCGACGCACGAATGGGGAGGACATGCAGGTACGGATCGGCATCGACGGACGGAAGATCCCGGACGCGGCCAAGCGAGGACCGGTCGACAGTGTGCGCCACGCACACGAACTCGGTATGGAGGGCGTGTTCTTCCGCACCGTGCTCGACATGAGCCCGACGCTCGACCCAGGGCTGCTGCGGGACATCCGGGACACCGCCGACGAGTTGGGCCTCTACCTGGAGTCCGGCCTCGGCAAGGTGAACCCGTTCGCGAGCGGCGAGGCGCCGGAACTGCGGCGGATCGGCGACGGCGACACCCTGCTCGGCTTCACCCGCATGATCAGGGCGTGCGCGGAGATCGGCTGTACGGAACTGTGGGCCGGCACGGCGAACCGCCAGCCGTACCCGGGCCGGTTCAGCTACGACCGCTTCCGGTCGGACGCGCCCTGGGAGGAGCAACTCGCCGCGACGGGACGGTTCTTGAAGAAGCTCGCCCCGGTGCTGCGCGAGACGGGGGTCCACCTCAACCTCGAGACACATGAGGAGGTCACCAGCTTCGAGGTGGTGCGGCTCGTCGAGGAGGTGGGTCCCGACGTGGTCGGGATCGTCTTCGACACGTCCAACGTGCTGCACCGCGCGGAGGATCCGGTGCGCGCCGCCCACCGGGTGGCGCCGTACGTGCGGCAGACACATCTCAAGGACGCGGTCATCGTGCCCGCGCCCGGTGGTGTGATCCTGCAGACCCGGCCGATCGGCGACGGCGTAGTGGACTTCTCCCAACTGGTGCCGGTGATCCTCGCCGAGAACCCGGCGGTGAACCTGACCATGGAGAGCCGGCAGCCCGACGACGAGGCCATCAAGAGCTACCCGACCTTCGACGTCAAGAAGCGGCCGAACATAACCGGCACGCTCGTCGAGGTCTACAACGAGGACTGGCTCGCCGGCCACCCGGACCTCACCGTCGAGGAATTCGCAGCGTACCTGCAGCTGTCGCGCGAGGGAGAGGAGAACATCGCGAAGGGTGGCATCCCGAGCCTGGAGGACTACGCCGCCGCGGACTACTACTACGCCGAGGCCGTCGAGTTCATCCAGCGCGGAGCCCGGCATCTGCGGAACATCGTAGACCGGCAGCCGGCGGTGGCGGCGTGACCGTCGCGGTCCGCGCTTCGTGCGCGGGAACGTCATGACCGAAGTGTGGGAGCTGACCGCGGTCGATCTGGCCGCGGCGGTCCGCGCCCGCGAGGTGTCGCCGGTCGAGGTCATGGAGACGGTGGCCGCCCGGATCGAAGACCTCGACCCGGTCCTCCACGCGTTCTGCACGCCGATGCTCGACACGGCCCGGGCCGACGCCAAGGCCCTGGAGGCCCGGCTCGCGGCCGGAGACGAGGTCGGCCCGCTCGCCGGAGTCCCGCTGGCGGTCAAGGACCTGATCTCGACGGCCGGGGTGCGCACGGCCGGCGGCTGCCCGGCCTACCGCGACTTCGTCCCGGACGAGGACGACGTCGTGGTGGAACGGGTGAAGGCGGCCGACGCACTGCTGGTCGGCAAGACCAACGTGTCCGAACTCGGGTACGGGGGAGTGGGCCACAACCCGGTGTTCCCGACCACCCTCAACCCGTGGAACACCCGGATGACGTCGGGCGGTTCGAGCGCCGGATCCGCGGTCGCGGTCGCCACCGGGATGAGCGCGCTCGCCCTCGGCAGCGACGGCGGCGGCTCGATCCGCATCCCGGCGTCGTTCTGCGGGGTGTTCGGCATGAAAGCGTCGATGGGCCGGGTGCCGCTCTATCCGGGCTGCCGGGACGAGCGGTACCCGGGCCTGTCGAGCTGGGAATCGCTGGAACACATCGGACCGCTGACCCGGACCGTCGCGGACAGCGGCCTGCTCCTCTCGGTGATCGCCGGACCGGATGCGCGGGACAGGCATTCGATCCCGACGTGCGACGTCGACTGGCAGGCCGCCGCGTCCGGTACCCGGGACATCCGCGGGCTGCGGGTGGCGTACACCGAGGACTGGGGCTATGCCGCCGTCGACCCGGAGGTGCGCCGAGTCTTCCGGGACGCGGTGGCCGTGTTCGAGTCCCAACTCGGTTGCATGGTGGAGCAGTTGGAGTCACCGTGGCGCGATCCGGCCGCGACCTTCGACGCGTTGGTGGCGCTGGAGTCCGACCTCACCGGTATGCGGGCGCTGGCCGGGGAGTACGGCTCACAGATGTCGCCGCACGTCGTGGAAATGGTCACGCGGGAGTGGCGCGCACACGAGTTCACCGACGCCATCACGCGGCGCAAGGAGATCGCCAACACGATGGCCCGCATCATGGGGCGCTACGACCTGCTGCTCACCCCGGCAGCCGCCACCCCCGCCTTCCCGGTGGGCCTGGCCGGGCCGGACACCATCGAGGGCCGGGCCGTCGACACCGGGGCGTGGAACTACTTCACCTACCTGGCGAACCTGACCGGACAGCCGGCCGCGTCGGTCCCGGCGGGCCTGACGGTGTCCGGACTGCCGGTGGGCCTGCACGTCATCGGCCGCCACCTCGCCGACGCGACGGTGCTCCGGGCGAGCGCGGCGTTCGAGCGAGCCACCTCTCCCTGCCGGGTTCCCCTGCCCCTCGCGGCGATCGGAGCGCCGGGTGCCGGGTGAGCGGTGCGCCACCAGCCCGCGGACACGCTGAGGGCTACCTGCCCTCGGGCACCTTGAGGGTCACCTGCCCGCAGGCACCTTGACGGCCACCTGCCCGTGGGGACGTTGGGGGCCACATGGCCGCGGGCACCCTGAGCGCCACCTGCCGGATGGCACCCTGAGCGCCACCCGCCCGGGGGCACCCCGAGGCTACGACGCCTCGGCCCCCGACCGCCCCCGCGTCGACTCCCGTTCCAGCAACTTCGCGGGGACCAGGCGGTGTTCGGGGGCCGTGCCGGGCTCCGGCGGGTCGCTGATGACGTTCATGAGAAGTTCGGCGGCCTGGCGCCCGATGGATTCCGGGGCGAGGTCCAGGGCGGTCAGCGAGGGGCGGGCACTGCGGGCGAACTCGCCGTCGGCGCCGACCACGATCTGGACGTCCTCCGGGACGGACAGGCCCAGTTCGCGGCAGACGGCGAGCGCAGCGAAGCCGAACTTCTCCATCACGACGTAGAGCGCGTCGGGCCGGTCGGGGCGGGTGAGGATGCGGCGGGCGGCGGCCGCCGAGTCGGTGCCCGGCTCGGCGTGGTCCATCAGGACCGGGCGACCGGTGCGCTCGCACCAGTCGCGGTAGGCGCGGGCCGCGTCCTCGTCGTAGGACTGGCCGGTGGAACCGGTCAACAGCCCCACCCGTTGCGCGCCGGTCGCCGCCAGGTGGTCGAGGGCGGCCTGGGCGCAGGTCGAGAGTTCGTTGTCGACCCATGGGAAGGCGTCCTTGCGGGACAGGTCGCGGCCGGTGGTGACGACGGGGACGCCCATCGCGGACAGGCGCGTGAGCAGCGGGTCGTCGGTGAGCGGGTCGATGACGATCGTGCCGTCGAGGGGGAGCGACTCGAAGGGGCGGCCGTCGAGAGAGGGCGGGACGAGGACGAGGGAGTAGTCGCGGTCCATCGCCGTCCAGGTCGCCGCGTTGACGATCTTGACGAAGTACTCGATGTCGGTGATGCCACCCTCGACGGACGTGCGGTGCGTGAGGCCGATCAGTCCGGTGCGGGCGCCGCGCAGGCCGCGCGCGTTGGGGTTGGCGCGGTAGCCGAGCGCGCGGGCGACGGAGAGGACGCGTTCGCGGGTGTCCGCGCCGACCCGGCCGACGCCGTTGAGCGCGTGCGAGGCGGTGGTGACGGAGACGCCGGCCCGGCGGGCGACCTCGCGCAGGCCACCACCCGTTCCCTTGCGGCCCGCGTTGCGCGCCGTCCCGTGTGACCCCTGCGGCTCTGTGACGTCTGACATGACTGTGAGCTTACAGATTGACTGCCAAAACGTTTAGGCAGTACCTTCCGGAGCATCGCCAAAACGTTTGGGCAATGACGCCCTGCTCGAACACATCTCGATGCCAAAACGTTTAGGCACTCCGCTCACCCCGCAAAGGACGCCTGCCGACCATGGCCGAGGCCACCCGCTCCGCCCCGCCCGCATCCCCCGAGCCCGCCGACCCCTCGAAGGCCCCGGAGGGCTCCGCCTCCGTCTTCACGGTCGAGCAGCGCGGCATCGACGCCGTCCCCGACGCCGAACGCCAGGGCGGCCCCGGCCGCCTGTTCGGGCTGTGGGCCGGCACCAACACCACCGTGTTCACCGTGGTCTACGGAGCGCTCGTCGTCTCCTTCGGCCTGTCCTTCTGGTACGCGGCCCTGCTCATCGTCGTCGGCAACATGCTGGGCTTCGCCGTCACCGGCCTCACCAGCCTCCAGGGCCCGCGCACCGGCACCTCCACACACTCCGTCTCGCGCGCCGCGTTCGGCCCGCGCGGCGGCAAGCTGCCCGCGCTGCTCAGCTGGGTCATGCTCGTCGGCTTCGAGGCCGGCGGCATGGTGCTGATCGTCCTCGCCGGGCTCGCCCTGCTCGACCAGGCCGGGGTCACCACGACCACGCCGGTGAAGCTCCTGGTCATCGCGGCCGCCGCCGGCCTGCAGATGCTGCTGCCGCTGTCCGGCTACCACCTGATCATGAAGGTCCAGAAGTACTTCGCCTGGATCTTCGCCGCGATGTTCGCCGTCATGGCGATCCTCGTGGCCCCCAAGGTGAACTTCGAGACCTACACGTCCACGCCGTCCGTGGTCGAGATCTCCCTGGTCCTCGCCATGGTCACCGCGTCCGGCGGCCTGTCCTGGGCCGACATGGGCAGCGACTACTCCCGCTACCTGCCCGCCGACTCCTCGCCCCGCAAGGTCTTCGCCTGCGCCGCGCTCGGCGGCATGGTGCCCAACATCCTGCTCCAGGTCCTCGGCGCCGCCGTCGCCACCGCGACCGAGAAGGCCGCCGACCCGATCTCGGGCCTCCCGGAGATCCTGCCCGGCTGGTTCACCACCCCGTACCTGCTGCTCGCGATCGTCTCGCTGCTCGCCGTGAACACCACGGACATGTACTCCTCGGGCCTGAACCTGCTCGCCGTCGGCATCCCGATCAAGCGCTGGATGGTCGTCTTCGTCGACCTCACGCTGTGCACGGCCATCACCCTGTGGGCCGTCTTCTCCGCCGACTTCTACACCCTGCTGTCGAACTTCCTCAGCCTCATCGTGCTGTGGCTCGGCCCCTGGGCCGCCGTCTACCTCACCGACTGGGTGCTGCGCCGCGGCAGCTACCACGTGCCGTCGCTCTTCCCGAAGGAGACCGGCAGCAAGGGCATCTACTGGCACAAGGGCGGCGTCCGCCCCGCCGGTCTCATCGCCGTGCTGCTCGGCTTCGCGGCCGCCGTGCTCTGGGTCGACTCGACCGTCTTCGTCGGACCGCTGGCCGATGCCGCCGGGGGCCTCGACCTGTCCGTCTTCGCCGGCGCGATCGTCGCGGGTGTCACCTACTGGCTGCTCGCCCGCCGCACCGTGCGCGCCGAGGCCGAGCTGACCGCCACGCTCTGACCTCGCCCCAAAAAACTCCCTCACCCTCGTACGCCTTCTTCTGGAGCCGAAACACCATGAACCAGCCCAGCCTCCGCCAGCTCATCGACGCGGGTGAGGGAGTCGTCAAGGCCGACCGGATCATCCGCGGCGGACAGCTCGTCAACGTCTGCACCGGTGAGATCTACCCGGCCGACGTCGCCATCACCGGCGACCGCATCGCCGCCACCGGTGACGTCGCCGCGTACGAGGGCCCGGCTACAGAAATCGTCGACGCGACCGGCAAGTACCTCACCCCGGGCCTCATCGACGGCCACCTGCACCTGGAGTGCTCCAAGCTGTCGGTCACGATGTTCGCCGACGCCGCCGTCCGCTACGGCACCACCTCGGTGATCTCCGGGCTCGACCAGTTCCTCGTCGTCGCCGGGCTCGACGGCGTGCGTGAGGCGCTGCGCGAGGCCGACGCCTCCCCGATGAAGATCTTCTGGGGCGCGCCGTTCAAGACGCCGTACACCCTGCCGGAGACCACCGTCGGCTTCCGCTTCGGGCCCGACGAGCACGCCGAGGTGCAGGACACCGCGGAGTGCTTCGGCGTGTGGGAGACCGTCGCCGAGTTCGTCCTCAACCGCGACGAGAAGGTCCTCAAGGCCCTCGAACTGGCCCACCGCAACCGCCTGCCGATCTTCGGCTGCGCCCCGATGGCGGCCCCCACCACCATCAACGCCCTCTCCGCCGCCGGTGTCCGCCTCGACCACGAGAGCTACACCGCCGAAGAGGCCCTGCTGAAGCTGCGGGCCGGCATGTCGCTGCTGATCCGCGAGTCGTCGGTCGCGCACTTCATGAACGAGAACGTGCGCACCGTCACCGAGTTCGGCGCCCAGTCGCGCCGCGTCGGCTTCTGCACCGACGACATGCACGTCGCCGACATCATCCGCGAGGGCCACCTCGACAAGCTGGTCCGCATGGCGATCAAGGCGGGCGTGAAGCCGGTCGAGGCGATCCAGATGGCCACCGTCAACTGCGCCGAGATGTACCGCATCGACCACCTCGTCGGCTCGATCACGCCCGGCCGCTTCGCCGACGTGCTCATCGTCGACTCTCCCGAGTCCTTCCAGGTCGAGCGGGTCTTCGCGCGCGGCGAGCTCGTCGCCGAGAACGGCCGCACGCTCAACGCCCCGGTCGCCCCCGAGCGCTCCGCCGCCCTGTCCCCGGCCTTCCAGGTCGCCCCCGTCACCGCCGACACCATCGGCGTGCGCGCCGAGGGCGACAGCGCGGACGTGCTCGTCGTCGAGATGGACCGCACCGTTCCGTTCGTCCGCAAGGGCGTGCCGATGACGCTGCCCGTCGTCGACGGCACCGTCCGCGCGGACGTGGAGCGCGACGCCCTCTACGTCACCGTCTCCGAGCGCTACGGCAAGAACGACGGCGCCACCGTCACCGCGATGATCAACGGCTTCGGCCTGCGCTCCGGCGTCATCGCGTCCTCCGCCGCGCCCGACGACAACAACATCATCTGCGTCGGCGCCGACCGCGACGACATCGCGCTCGCGATCAACCACCTCTCCGAGCACGGCGGCGGCCAGATCGTCGTCGAGAACGGCGAGATCAAGGCGTTCCTGCCGCTCCCCGTGGCCGGCATCGTCGCCGACCTCACGCCCGAGGAGATGGCCGAGGCCGAGGACCGCCTCGAGGCCGCCGCCCGCGCGCTCGGCTGCGAGCTGCCCTCCGCCTTCGGCTTCCTGATCTTCCTGGAGATCACCGCGATCCCCGAGTACGCCGTCACCGACCTCGGCGTCGTCAACTACCACACGCAGGACGTCGTCGACATCCTCGACCCGGCCGCCGCCCCGGTCGCTCCGGCCGCCGGCTGACGAACTGACGTACAGAACCGAGGAGTTGAGGAGCATCATGACCGTGAACGTGGACGCGTTCATCGCCGGACTGCCCAAGTGCGAGCTGCACCTGCACATCGAGGGCACCCTCGAGCCCGGCCTCAAGTTCGCGCTCGCCGAGCGCAACGGCGTCGAGCTGCCGTACGCCGACGAGGCCGCGCTGCAGGCCGCGTACGACTTCGACGACCTGCCCGGCTTCCTCGCCGTGTACTACGAGGGCATGACCGTCCTCCGTACCGAGCAGGACTTCTACGACCTCGCGGCGGCCTACGCGGCCAAGGCGCACTCCCAGAACGTGCGCTACGCGGAGATCTTCTTCGACCCGCAGGCGCACACCGCGCGCGGCGTCGCCTTCGACACCGTGATCCGCGGCCTGACCCGCGCCCTGGACGACGCCGAGCGCGCGACCGGCTTCACCGGCCGCCTCGTCATGTGCTTCCTGCGCGACTTCCAGGCCGAGTTCGCGATGACGACCCTGGTGCAGTCCCTGCCGTACAAGGACTGGATCGTGGGCGTCGGCCTCGACTCGGACGAGGCCGGCAACCCGCCGGTCAAGTTCCGCGAGGTGT
Organism: Streptomyces sp. NPDC046821; assembly: GCF_040645335.1. Lineage (NCBI taxonomy): Bacteria > Bacillati > Actinomycetota > Actinomycetes > Kitasatosporales > Streptomycetaceae > Streptomyces > Streptomyces sp. NPDC046821. The sequence continues at coordinate 196,525 of NZ_JBEYYB010000003.1, forward strand.
TCGCCCGCGCCCGCGCCGAGGGCTACCGCCTGACGATGCACTGCGACGTGGACCAGAAGAACTCCACCGAGCACATCCGCCAGGTCATCGAGGAGATCGGCGTCGACCGCATCGACCACGGCGTCAACGCCCTGGAGGAGCCCGCGCTGCTCGACGCGATCCGCGAGAAGGGCCTCGGCCTCACGGTCTGCCCGATCTCCAACTCGCACGTCACGGACGGCCTGAAGGCCGCCGAGATCCGCGCCCTGCTCGACCAGGACATCAAGGTCACGGTCAACTCCGACGACCCGGCCTACTTCCCCGGCTACGTCGCCGAGAACCTGGCCGTCCTGCGCCCCGAGCCGGCCTCCCTCACGGACGCCGACCTGGTCCGCCTCCAGCGCAACGCGATCGACATCTCCTGGGCCGCCCCGGCGATCCGCGACCGCTTCCTGGCTGAGCTGGACGCGTACGCGAACGGCTGAGCCGGCTGATCGACCTCAAGACCCTGGCAGGGAGGCCTCCCTGCCAGGGTCTTGGCGTTGCCGCGGCCGCCGTGATGTCGGCCCCGCTCAGACCCCCCAGCCCATCACCGACAGCCGCTGCCGCGTCCGCAGGGACATGACGTCGTTCGGACCGAACAGCCGCTCGTAGGTTCTCAGGAGGCCGACCAGCATCAGTCCGGCCTCTTGCCGGCGGCCGGAGGTGTGGAGGGCGGCGACCAGGTCGCTGCATACCTTCATGGTCAGATCGTCGTCGTCACCGAGAACGGCCCGACACCTGACGTGGGTGCCCTCCAGAACGGTCAGGCCTTCCTCGCGCCGGCCTGCCGCGTAAAGGATCGAACCGAGCGTGGAGGCCGTGTTGAGCGTGTCCGGGTGGTCGGGCCCGTGCAGCCGGTCGAGGCGCTCGGTCGTGTCGGTGAGCAGTTCGATGCTCTCCTCGGTGTGTTTGGCCACGCCCAACGCGGCGCCGAGATTATGGGCGTACGCGAGCGTGGCGGGGTGGTCGGGGCCGTGCGCGCGGTGGCTGCGGGACAGCGCCTCGCGGTGCATCGCCTCGGACTCGGCGAGGCGCTCCAACTGGTAGAGCGTGTGGCCGAGGGCGTCGTAGAGGTCGATGGTCTCGTCGTGCGTCGGGCCCAGGAGACGTTCGAAGTCGGCCAGCAGCGCCCGTAGTTCGGGCTCCAGGAGCTCGTGCAGGCCGCTGTCGCTCAGCTCGACGGCGCGTTCCATGCGACGCATGACGTCTGGGGGCAGTTCGGGCTCGGGCGAAGACTCGGTCATTTGCGCGACCTCCTCGTTGAGTTGGTCCAGGAACGTATTACGTTTCGCCGCATCGCACCGCCACTCTCACGCGCCGAAGTGGGTGAACGCCGCCCAGCGCAACGGCAGTTGAGAGTCATCGGCCCGCAGCTCCCGCACGGCGTCATGAAGGGCGTACGCCGTCGAACCGGGTTCGAAGCCGCCTCCGCTCGTGAGATCTCCGTACAGCCGTGTGCACAGCCGGGCCGCCGTGTCCGCGCCGACCGGCCAGAGCGTGCCGATCACGTGCCGCCAGCCCGCGTACTGCAGCGCGCTCGCCATGGTGATCGCCTCGTCCGAAACCGTGATGCCGCCCATGGCCGTACGGCAGGCCGACAGGAACGCGAACTCGCCCTGCCCGAAACGGTCGGCGTGCAGGTCGGCGATGCTCAGCATCCCGTCGGACAGCATGATCCCGCCGCGCGAGGGGCGGCCCAGAGTCTGGCCGCCGTGGCAGCTCAAGTGGGTCCAGCGGTGACAGCGCAGCGCCTCGCGCACGGCCTGCCGGGTCGCCGCCGGGCCGCGCAGCTCGGTCACTTCGGGGAACAACCGCCGCAGCGCGGCCAGTTCGGCGTCCACCTGCGGCAGGGGTTCGAGGCCCGGGGTGTCCGGCATACCGACGGCGAGGAGCCGCGCGGGCAGGCCGGCGGGGGAGCGGGCGGCCCGGCTCTCGATCAGCGCCCGTAGGGTCGGAGTGTACGACGACACCACCCGGTCGGTCACGGCCTCGCCCGGCGTCTGTGGCTCCCGGGCGAACTCGTCCGCCGGCGCACGGGCCGCGCCGTGCAGCGGCAGCAGGGCCAGCGGTCCGGTCGGGCACCACCACACCCGGGGCCACGCCTCGCCGGGGGCGGGCGGGGCCGTGTGGCCGAGCGCCTTGAGCACAGGCTCGGCGACGGTACGCCACAGCCAGTCGAGGGTGCTGGTCACCATGAGGTTCAGCGAGACCCGCGCGGTGGCGCTGCGCGGCCCGCTGTCGTACTGCTCCAGCCTCACCAGGTGGGTCACGACGCGCCCCGCCGCGCCGGCGAGGTCGAGGTCCGGCAGCGACACGATCCTGGTCGCCGCCTCCGTGACCACCAGGGCGTCGGCACGCCAGCGGCTGACGACGACCAGGACGACCGGCCCTTCGGTGGCGGCCTGCCGCAGCCGGGCCGCCGACGCGGGCCGGCGGAAGTCCGCGAGGCCCGGCAACTCCCTTGCCCGTGCGAGGAGTTCGTCCTGTTCGTCGGCCCATGCGAGCCGCTCGTCGGCGGCCCGCGCCCACCAGCGCGCCTCGCTGTCGGCCTCGGGTTCGTGGACGTCCTGCGGACCGCCCGAGGAGTCGAGCAAGGCCTCCACCTCGGCGAGCCGGTCGGCGATGTCCGGGGCGGCCGCCCGCAACAGGTCCATGTCCCCTCGCGTGTCGAGGAGTTGGGACCACAGCACGCCCCGGCCCTGCTCCAGCAGCTCGAGGGCGCGCTCGGCGTCGCCCGCGGCGATCGCGCAGCTCGCGGCCTCGGTGGCCAGACCGCTCCACCGCGCCAGCCGCTGCTCGCGCACCTCGCGGTCCACCCCGGGCGAGGCGAGCGACGGCAGCAGCTCGATCGCCGCCGCGTAGCCGTCGAGGGCGGTGTCCCACTGCCCTCGCCCGGCCGCGACTCTGCCCCAGGACGTGGCGGCCTCGATGCGGGACGACTGCGAAGCGGACGGCTCACCGGCCACCTCCCGGAGCAGCGCCAGCACCTCCTCCATGTGCTCGTCGCCGAGGTCCAGCAAGGCGGCGGCGAGATTCTGGGTGGCGTGCGTGTGCACGGGGTCGTGGGGCGGTGTGGCCTCGCGCGCTTGCCGGAACAGGGTGACGGCCTGCTCTCCGTCCGCGCGTTGCCCGGTGGCCCGGAAGCGGGCATGGGCGCTGTTGCCCCAGTTGTTGAGGCGGTTCGCCCGCTGCGGCTGATGCCGCCCGGTGGCCTGCGCGGCCAGCCGGTGCGCTTCCGCCGCCTCCGCCAGGTCGGCCGAGTCCTCGCCCCCGGCCTCGGGAACCAGCGCGTGCAAGCCCTCCGCGATGTCCCGGGGCAGCCGTGGCCCGTGCGTCGCGTCGAAGCGGACGGTGCCGAAGCTGATGGAAACCGGGTGGGGGCCGCCCTGATGCCGGTACAGGAGAGCGTTTCCCAGGTTGGTCGCGAACGCCGTACGCCGGCGATGCTCCGGCGTCGTCAGGCGCAACGCCTCGCGGTGCGCCTCCACGGCCGCGTCGAGATGGGCGCGCTGCCCGGTCGCGTCCGCGAGGGTGCGGAGTATCAGCCCGCGGGTGTTGAACGTCTCCGGTCGGAGTCGGTCCCGTTCACGCTCCACCCGCAATGCGCCCTCGATCGAGGTCACCGCGTCGTCGAGGTCCTGGACATCGCCGCTGTGCAGGTAGCGGGTCCACAGCACTCGGCTCAGGCCGGCCAGCGACGCGGGCTTGTTCAGGTGCTTGGGCCCCGCCGTCTTCACCGCCACGGTCATCGACGCGACGGCCTCGCGAAGGAGCTCGGGCCGTCCCGTGGCTTCGAACTGCCTGAGCAGCGCCTCGCCGAGATTCGCCCGGTACGTCGTGGTGCCCGGGTCGGTGTCGCGTGCCGCCTCCGCCACGGCCCGAGCGTGCGGGACCGCACGGTCCACATCAGCGATGTCGCCGGTGAGGTCGAAGCGGGTCAGGAGCGTGGAGACCAGGCCGCTCTCGCAGAGGAGCCGCAGGTCGGAGGAGTGGGCGCCGCGCAGGGCCTGGGTGCTGAACTGGACCGCCTCCGTCGCGTCCACGGGGTTTCCCGCCTCGGCGGCGCGGTCCGCCAGCGCGAGGCTCAGGTTGTTGAGCAGGTTGGCGAAGGTGTCGCCGACCGGGCCCACGCGCAGTGCGGCGCGCGCCGTCGTCACCGCACGCTCCAGGTCGGCGACGTCACGCCGCCGCTCGAACCGCATCCGCAGCGCCAGCGAGAGATTGGCCATGTCCCCCGGCCAGTGGCGGTCCTCGGGCGGATAGGCCGTGGTGGTCGCGGTGAACAGGTCCACGGCCCGGTCGAGTTCGTCCGGGTCGTCCGCGTACTGCTGTCTCTTGAGCAGCACGATGGCGCGCCGCCCCCAATGTTCGGGTCCGAGGAACTGGTGGTCGATGGTCGGAGTCATGGACAGCCGGCGCATCACTTCGTCGGGCACCAGTCCACGGTCCAAGCTGTAGATCCGGTAGTAGAGGAGCAGGGACTCCAGCTCGTCGGACGGGCTCCCCGCCTGGCATCGTGCCCAGTGCAGCCGGGCCAGCGCGTGCATGACCTCGAAGGATGTGCCCTGGGGTGTCATCGCCGCACGCCACAGGGGCGCGGCCGCCGGCAGCACGCCGAGGCCGAGCACCGCGTCACGGTCCTGATACCGCTCGAAACACTCGGCCAGCGCGGTCACGGCTCGCACAGCCGCGGCAAGATCCTCGTCCGGCACGGCGTCACCCCCAACCCCCGGTCACCGCATCTCCGTTGACCGCTACGGTAATCGAGCCGAGAAGCCCACCGCCGAGAAAAACCGACCCAGGAGGAACGTGTTGACGCCGACCCCGGACGACCGGGCCGCAGCCGCCTGGCTGTGCGCCGCCCTGCCCGAGCTCCAGGACGCGGCGGCCGGCGACGACCACGCCCTCGCACGGCTCGACCGCGCCGTCGCCGCCGTCAGGGACGGCCGCCCGGCGGCGGAGGTCAGCCGTCTCCTGGGATACGAGCCGGCACCCGACCCCGACAAGTCCGTCGGCCGCCCGGAGGACGGCACCCCCGAGTCCCTGCGCGCCTTCGGGCTCGACGCCGTCCGCGTGCGCGGCACCTACCGCTGTCCCGGCGGCCGGTGCGGGCGCCGCGCCGGTGCGGACGAGGACGGCCGCGAACCGCGCTGCGTCATCGACGAAGCGCCGATGATCTTCAGGTCGCGGTGAACACCCTCCTCACCGAGGTCGGCCGCAAGCTAGCCGACCGCTGGCTGAGCGTCCTGGTGCTGCCCGGCGGGCTGTTCGTGGCCGCCGTGACGTGCGCCGCGTGGCTCGGCCATGCGCACGCGCTGGATGTGGGGCACCTGGAGGACATGGTGCGCCGGCTCGGGCACCACTTCGCCGGCCGGCCCGCGGCCGTGGTGCTCGCGGTGGCCGGGGCACTGCTCGCCGCGACGGGCGCCGGCCTGGCCGCACAGGGGGTCGCCGCGGGTGTACGAGGGCTGTGGGTCGCCCGCGGTCCCGCCCGGTGGGTAGCCAGGCGGCGGCGCAGGGCCGAGAGCGCGCTGGCCCGAGGCGGGCGCACGGTGCCGGCGCGCTACCTGCCCGCGCGTGCCGGCGCCATCGGCGACCGCTTCCGGCTTGTCGACCAGCGCGTCGACGCGCAGTACGGCCTGGCGGTGGCCCTCGCCTGGCCACGGCTGTGGCTGCTGCTCCCCGACACCGCGACCGCCGCGATCCGCGACGCGACCACCCGCTACCGGGCGGCAGCGGACGTCACCGCGTGGGGGATTCTCTACCTGCTCCTCGGCGCCTTCTGGTGGCCGGCCGTGCCGGTCGGCCTGGTCGCGATGGCCGCCGGACAGGTGCGGGGCCGCACGTCGGCGGCGGCGCTCGCCGACCTCGTGGAGGCCGCGGTCGACATCCATCAGCGGCCACTCGCGGACACCCTCGGCATCGACCTGCCGCACGGGCGGATCACCCCGGACGAAGGGGCACGGATCAACGACATCCTCAACAAGCGGGGGTGAGGAACCATGGCCGCGCCCTGATCCACCGGACAGAGGCGCCCGGGGATCCACGGACAGAGGCGCCCGAGCGGGTGGAACCCCGCTCGGGCGCCTCTGTCCGTTCTGTCCGGGAGGAGCGTCACATCTGTCCGGGAGGAGCGTCACGTCCGCCGCTTGGACATCATCCCCAGCAGCCCCGTGCCCACGGCGAAGCAGATGGCCAGACCGCCGACCACCGCGTTGTTGATGACCACCGAGGCGGGGTGCAGGCCCCTGGCACCGGAGACCGCGAACGGAGCGATGACGGTCCACACGCCGATCCCGGCCGCCGCCCAGCACATGGCGTGCGTACGTTCGTAGGCGGAGCCGAAGCCGCCGCCCATGAGGAACGCGTACCCCAGGCCGGCGATCAGGTTGGTGATGGCCAGGGTCGTCAGGATCGTGTGAAAGCCCACGATCCACGGCGATGCCGCCAGGTACAGACCGGTCAGCAGGGCCAGTCCCTCCATGATCTGCGCCGTCCCAGTCGTGGTCGCCCGCTCGGAGCTGGCACGCAGCGCGAGTATGTCCGGGTGTTGCTCGATCCCCGGGAATGTGCGTTCGGTCATGTCAGACACCTCCCGTGTCCTTCCGAACCGCGTTCGATGCTCATGGGGAAGAAGGGGAGGAAACCTCTTACTTCCTCCCTACATCATGGTCCACACCCTTCCCCGAGGCGTGGGCCGAACGGCCCCTCACGGGGTACCGGGCGGCGCATAGCGGAGCTCACGTGCGGTGCCCGGCGCGCAGCGGTCGCGGCGTGAGCGTGCCGTCGGGCCCACCGTCGACGCGGGTGCCGAACTCCCGGCTGCGCCGGTCGAGGACGGCACGCAACCACTCGGTGTCCTCGGGCGAGGCATGTTCCAGCCGCATCCTGCGCGCCCGCAGGGGCACCATCCGTACGTCGACCAGCCGTCCGGTGTCGGCCTCCACGGAGACCAGGTACAGCAACCGCAGGTCGTCCCGGTACCGCTCGTAGCCGCCGATGCCCTCGTAGTCGTCGACGAGGTCGCCGCAGCCGTACAGGACGAGCCTGTCCCGGTACACCTCCAGCGGACGCGGATGGTGCGAGGAATGTCCGTGTACGAGGTCCACGCCCGCGTCGACGAGAGCGTGGGCGTAGCTGACCTCGGAGCGGGAGACGGCGTATCCCCAGTTGGGACCCCAGTGGACGGAGGCGACCGCGATGTCCCCCGGCCTGCGGACATGCCGCAGACGGTCGGCGAACGCGGAGGCGGCAGCCATCGACGGTTCCCGGACGACGTCGACACCGGCCCGCTCCCCGGTGGCGGCCCAGCTCTCCGGGATCCCGCTGGACGGCATACCGAAGGAGAAGACCAGCACCCGCCCGCCACTTCCCAGGGGCACGATCGCCGGCTGTCGCGCCCGCACGTCGTCCGGGCCCGCACCAGCCGTCCGCAGCCCCGCCCCCGCCAGGGCATCGAGCGTTTCGTGGAGGCCGCGCGGGCCGAAGTCGAGTACGTGGTTGTTCGCCAGCGAGCAGACGTCGGGCCGGACCGCGGCCAGGCACGGCAGGTTGGCCGGACTCATCCGGTAGTGGACCTCCTTGCCGGGCGCGAAGTCCCCGTCGCCTGTGACGGAGGTCTCAAGATTGACCAGCCGCACGTCAGGCGCGACGTCGTCCAGGACCGACAACGCCTCGCCCCACGGCCAGCGGAAGCCGACGGGCCGGGGGATCGTCCCGCTCGCCGCCTCCGCCAGCCCGACGTAGGCACGGGCATCACGGATGTACGTCTCCCGCAGCGCCGGATCACCCGGGCACGGCAGAATCTGATCGACCCCCCGGCCGAGCATCACGTCCCCGCCGAGGAACAACGTGACCACACCCTCGTACACACCTCCACGCTAAGACCGTCGCCGACGGTGCGCGAAGGGGCGTGGGATAGGCGGAGCGAGCAAAAGGCGCCTGACTTGGCCACTGGCCAGGTCAGGCGCCTTTTCTTGACACTAGTAGGGGTGGGCAGGTCCGCGTCAGGGCCTGCTGGAGCCGGCCTGAAGAGTCAGGCGCCCACCACTGCTACTGCTGCTGTGCGGTGAAACCGTCTGTCAGTACGGGCCGTTCACGTTGTCGATCGAGCCGTACGTGGCGGCCGCGTAGTTGCACGCGGCGGTGATGTTGGCGACCGGGTCGTAGCTGTCCATCGACGTGCCGGCCACGTGGTACGCGGCGAACGTGGGGTCGATGACCTGGAGGAGACCCTTGGAGGGGGTGCCCGCGACGGCGTTGGAGTCCCAGTTGTTGATGGCCTGCGGGTTGCCGGAGGACTCGCGCATGATGTTGCGGTGGATGCCCTCGTAGGAGCCGGGGATCCCGTGCTTGGCCATGATGTCGAGCGACTCCTTGATCCAGCCGTCAAGGTCGTTCGTGTAGGTCTTCTGCGCCGTGGCCACGACCGGCGCGGCCGCCGGGCGCGCGGAGCGGTCGGCCCGGTCGGCGGTCGGCCTGGCGACCGTGGGCGCGGCCGCGTTCTTCGTGCCGAGCGTGAGCTTGAGACCCGGGTGGATCAGGTTCGGCTTGTCGCCGATGACGCTGCGGTTGTCCTCGTAGAGCTTCTTCCAGCCGCCGTCCACGTGGTGCTCGTGGGCGATCTTGGCGAGGGAGTCGCCGTGGACGACTACGTAGGACTCGGGGGCGGCGGCGGTCTTGGCAGCCGGGGCGGTCTTTGCCGCCGGGGCGGCCGGCGCCGCGTCGGCCACGGTCGCGCCGAGCACCGGGAGAACGAGAACGGCTCCGCCCGCGCTCACTGCGGCGATGGTCCGGGCAAGCGTCTTGGCGTTGGGGCGGCGGTGGGTTCCCTTTGCGGGCATGACAAATTTCCTCTCCGTCGCCTGCGAGGTGAGCTGTCGGGTTCGGACGGGAGATGTCCGGTCGCACTGCGTGTGCGACTTCACCCCGAGCCGTTCCGGAATCCGGATCGGCGGCTTACCTGGGTCCCCCGCTCCTGCCGCAAGTTTCTGAGTGGGTGGAGGGTTTCCGGACAGCGGCAGGATTCGGCGTTCCATCCGGAGTGAGGCAGACGTTAAGCGAGAAAGCGCGGACGGAACAAGGCAGGAATTCGGATGCGGAATACGCGGGGTCGGTCCCGGGAGATCGAAAACTCCCCGCCTTCTTTGATCGAAAACCCCAACTTTCTTTGCCTGCAACGGAAGCGGGCCCGGGGAAGATCGAGTTGCCGGCGGTCATTCGTGTGACCCGTTTCACTGAATGGGACGTAGATCGGAATGCCATTCAACGGCGCATCTAAGCCGGATATTTCGCACCAGCGACGCGTAAATGCGGCAGTAAAGTGGCGAGTATCGCTAATTACGCGAAGAGGAATGTTTGCACTCAAGATGGACATAAGGTGCGGGTGGATTTGCGTCACAAAACGGGCATCTAGCCATGAATCATCTCGGTCGATCGGCTGATCGACCGAGAGGGTGGCGGACCCCGCGGTCGCACTGCCTGTCCGTGGGTCGGCCGGCTCAGGAAATCTGTGAGCTCAGATGTCGGGCCTACGCATAGTTTCCGGTCAGTTACTGATTGGCCGTCACTGGCTTGGGGTGCGAATAAGGGATTTATTGCTGCGCGGGAATGCGGGAGCGTGTGCGGACCCTGCGCCCGTGCGCCGAACTCAATGATTGACGCTGTTTCAGAAACCGTGACAACGGTCTCGGCGACGCGGACCGGCTTGCCGCCGGCGCCCGGCTTCACCGTGATCTGGGTGCGGGTCGGGCATGGGCATTCGCGTAGGCCCCATTGACCGTTCCTTGACCCTCGGGTCAGCATCATCCGGAACGCCCCCCCACGCCCGTCCCGCCCGTAACGTCGTGAGGAGCCCGCCTGATGCGCACCCACCCCCGCACGCGGAACACCCGTACACGAGCGCTGTGCACAGCCGTCGCCACCGTCGCGGCCTCCGCCGTCTTAGGGACCGTACTGGTCACCTCGCCGGCCGCGGCCACCGCCACAGCCGCGGAGAGCGAACCCGGCAAGTGCAAGATCTCCGACGATCCGTCCTGGTCCGGCTGGACCGACCACGGTGAACTCGGCGCCACACTGCGGCAGATCGAGAAGACCAGCAAGGGCCGGGTGCGGGTCGATGTCGCCGGGCGCACCACCCAGGGCCGCGAACTGTGGACCGCACGCGTGGGCACCGGCCCCCGCGTCCTGATGGTCACCAGCGCCATTCACGGCAACGAGCGCACCGGCACGGAGGCCCTCATCGGCATCCTCAAGCAGCTCGGTTCGAGCTCAGATCCGCAGGTCGCCGAACTCCTCAGCAAAGTCACCCTGGTCGCGATGCCGATGGTGAACCCGGACGGCGGCGAGCTCAACCGTCGTATCGACGTACGTTCCTGGGACCAGACCGTCGCGCAGTTCCCGCAGCTGGCCGGGGCGCCGCGTGCCTGGTACCACAGCCTCAGCGGCGACGGCATCGACCAGCCCGGCTATGACCTCAACCGGGACTTCAACCCGGATCTGAACTACGTCCCGAAGGCCTCCGACCTCCCCGGCGAGCAGACCGGCGCCGGCTTCTTCCTCACTCCCGAGTCACGCGCGATCCGCGACACGTACGTGAAGATGCGCAACGAGAAGGGAGCCGTCGACGCGTTCATCGATCTGCACCACATGGGTCCCTGCGAGCGCGTCTCGGGCGGCCCGCAGGACGGCAAGCTGATCACGGTCTCGCTGGACTATCCGCCGCTCGGCGTGAACGACGGGGCCAAGTACAAGAAGCAGTGGCCGAAGCTGGACCAGGACAAGTCCCGCCGCTACGCGCTCACCGTGGCCAACGGCATCGCCGACGCGTACGGCGAGCAGTCGAGGCTCGCCGCGACCGGCCGCTACCTCCATCCCGACGCGCGCGAATACGCCGGCCAGGGCCGCTCCGCCTTCGCCCTCAACGGAACCGGCACGGTCCTCTTCGAAGTCCGCGGCCAGCAGGACGACTTGGGGCAGAAGCAGCGCGGCATGTTCGTCCAGTCCGTGCGTACCGGAGTGGAGTCCCTGCTGACGGGCCTGGCCACGGGCAGCGCCGACCGGGTCGACGGCGACGACTTCTTCAAGCTGCCGGACTATGGGTGGGAGACCTCGGCGGACTGACCCCGCTGCCCTCCTGCGCTGTGGTGCCCGGCCCCGCGGGGCCGGGCACCACCAGAAGTCTCTAGGCGTTGCTCCACCCAGTCGTGCTGGAATACAAGTCCACCAGGTCCACCACGAAGACCAGGGTCGAGCCCGGCGGGATCAGCGGCGAGGGCGACTGATTGCCGTAGCCGAGACGCGGGGGAACGATGATCTCGCGCCGACCGCCGACCTTCATCCCCTTCACCCCTCGGTCCCAGCCCTTGATGACCCTGCCGCTGCCCAGGGCGAACTTGAACGGCTCACCCCGGTCCCAGGAGGCGTCGAACTCCTTCCCGGACTCGAAGGTCACCCCGACATAGTGGACCCTGACCACCATCCCCGGCTTCACCTCGGCCCCGTCCCCGATGACCAGATCCCGGATGGTCAACTCGGTAGGAGCGTCACCCTCTGGAACGTTGACCTCGGGCTTCGTAGGTTCACTCATAGCAGCCTCATCACTCTCCGCCGGAAGCCCTGGCACGGACCAGCCGAACACATGGACATTCCATGCGCAGACGGTCACGCTACCGATCGGTGGACCCTCCCAAGTACGCCTGCAAGGCCTGCCTGGCGCCGGAGGAGAGCCGGTCGGGGTCGAGAGTGTCCACGGCGAGGGCGAGCGCCGCCTCACCCATCTCCGGGAAGGAGGCCGTCAGCAGTCGCTCGTCATCGAAGAGCGGCTCGATCACCTGGAACGCCGCTGCGGCCCGAATCGACGCGTCAGGGCTCGCCAACAAGACCTCGACGAACCGAAAACACCTCTCGAGTACGTCACCGTCCGCGCCGCCTGCCCGCGGAGAACAGAGTCGCGGAATGAGGAACCCGTCGGTGAAGACGTCCTTGAGGAAGTCGTAAAGATCCAGGTTCGCCTCCGCCTCCGCCCGCTCCTTCAACTCCGGTACCAAATCACCGAGCAGACCCGGAATGGCCTCCCGAGACTTCGCTTCCATTTCCCCTCCACCCTCTCTTCATTCATGACACGCCCTCTCACTCCAAGGCGTGGATCGCCGCGGAGAATACCGGGGGCATCCGGGATGCTGTCGGGACGATGAGGCGGGCGGTGTGGGGGTGGCGGGTTGCGGTCAGGAGGGCGCCGGTCAGTAGGCGGTGGCGGCGGGTCAGTCGGATCCAGGCGCGCTCGTAGTCCTGTGCGCGTCCGGCGGTCAGGCAGCGGACGGCTGCTCGGGCCGTCGCCAGGCCGAGGGTGATGCCTTCACCGGTGAGGGCGTCCAGGTAGCCCGCGGCGTCGCCGACGAGCAGGACACGGCCGGCGACTCTGCGTCGCGTCCGTTGCCGCATGGGTCCGGCGCCCCGTACGGCGGTGGCGGCCGAACCGTGGAGCAACGACGTCAGGGCCGGGAAGCCGGCGAGGTGCTCGTCGTAGCCGCGGCGCCTTCGGCTGAGGATCGCCACGCCCACCAGGTCGTCGGCGACCGGTGTCACGTAGGCCTCGCCCTCCCTGGACCAGTGGACCTCCACGAAGTCGGTCCATGGTTCGACGCGGAAGTGCCGGCGCAGTCCGTAGCGGCCGTCTTCGATGCCGGGCAACTCCAGTCCCAATGCGCGTCGCACGGGGGAGTGCAGGCCGTCAGCGGCGATGAGCCACCGGGCTTTCGTGCCTGCGGCGGCGACGTAGTCAGCTTTCTGACGGACGTCTCCGACCTTGCCCGTCATCATCCTGACGCCGAGGTCGTGAGCGCGCCGGTGAAGCGACGCGTGGAGTGTCGTGCGGCGGATTCCCAGCCCGCTGCCGTCGCGGAAGCACGCTTGCGCGTGGGCCGTGCCGTCCACGTAGCGGATGCCGCGCAGCTCATGGCCGGCGGGTTGGATACCCAGCCGTCGCAGTGCGTCGACACCGCTCGGCATGACACCCTCTCCGCACGCCTTGTCCACGGGTGCGGTCCGGGGTTCGACGACGACTGCCTCCAGGCCGGCGAGCGCGGCGTGGATGGCGGCGGCCAGACCGGCCGGCCCGCCGCCCGCCACCAATACGTCGATCACGCGGCGGTGGGCGTGGCCGAGGCGGTCAGGGCCTGGTTCTCGCAGCGGATGCGGACGGTGAGCAGAGCGGCGTTGAGCAGGGTGAACAGGGTCGCCGTGACCCAGGCTGTGTGGATCAGCGGAAGGGCGACGCCCTCCGCGGCGACGGCTACATAGTTCGGATGCCGCATCCAGCGGTACGGGCCCGCTGTCACCAGCGGCAGTCCGGGTACGACGATCACCTGGGTGTTCCAACGGGGCCCGAGCGTGCTGATGCACCACCATCTGAGCGCCTGGGCGGTCGCGAACACCGCCAGCATCGGCCCGCCCAGCGCGGACAGGAAGGGACGGCCGGCCAGCCACACCTCGCAGAGGCAGCCGGCCAGCAACGCGGTGTGGAGGGCGACCATCGCCGGGTAGTGGCCCTGCCCGTAGAACCTCGCCCCGCGGGCCGTGCTCCACCGTTCGTTGCGACGGGCGACGACGAGTTCGGCGACGCGCTCGCCCGCGACGGCGGCTACCAGCAGTCCGTACCACAGCATGTCGTCCACATCCTTCGATGCTCGAACCACCAGCTACCAACTACCAGCGCAGCAACACGAGTTCGCAGGCAAAGCCAGGTCCCATCGCGAGCAGCACGCCAGGTGTGCCCGGCGGCGGAGGGGTGTCGGCCAAGGTGTCGCGCAGGATGTGGAGCACCGACGACGAGGACAGGTTGCCGACCGAGGCCAGGTGACGCCAGCTCACATCGACGGTGCTGGCGGGTAGGTCGAGTGCCTCGGTGACGGCCTCCAGCACCTTGGGGCCGCCGGGGTGGCACACCCACGCGGTCACGTCCTTCTTCTTCAGGCCGTGCTCCCCGAGGAACCGCTCGACGTCTTCGGTGAGGTGACGGCGTATGACATCGGGGACCCGAGGGTCGAGGACGACCCGGAAGCCGGTGTCCTTGACGTCCAGGCCCAAGAGGCGTCCGGTGTCGGGATAGAGGTGGCTGCGCGCGTCCACGATCGTCGGTCCGGCGCTCTCGCTCCGGCGCTGTGCCCCAAAGCCGACGACCGCAGCGGCCCCGTCGCCGAACAGCCCGGTGGCGACGAGGTTGGCCATGGAGGCGTCATTGCGCTGGAACGTGAGCGAACACAGTTCGACGGACACGAGCACGGCCACGTGGTCGGGCCGACCGAGGAGGTAATCGTGCATACGCGCCAGCCCGCCGGCGCCACCGGCACAGCCCAGGCCGAACATGGGCAGGCGTTTGACGTCCCGTCGCAGTCCGAGGCGGGCGGCGATCCGGGCATCGATCGACGGGGTGGCGATGCCACTGACGGAAGTGAAGATCAGCAGGTCCACGTCCGCCGCCGACAGCCCGGCTTTGTGCAACGCTTCCCGTACGGCCCGGCCACCCAGTTCGGTGGCGGCGGCGATGAAGACGTCGTTGGCGGCGCCGAACCCGCCCAGCTCCTCGTACCGTTCGAGCGGCAGCGTCATGTGGCGCGAGTCGACCTTGGCACTGCGGTGCAGCCGGTCAAGGACCGTGCGGTCGGCGCCCCGGGGAAGACACGTGCGGGCCACCATGTCGGTGATCTCGCGCTGGGCGTGACGATGCGGTGCGAGGTCGCCGTGAACGGCAGCGATCCGCGTCATCCGAGTCCTTCCCGCCCAATGACTCCTGGGGTGGCATGTGGGGTGGCCTGTGGGTGGCTCGTGGGTGGCTTGCTCTCCACGTGTTCCCTACGTCCACGGCTCGCCACCAGGGTTCGCCCGTCCGGCCGTTCGTCCCCTCGTGCGCGTGTCACGGCCGGACGGGGCTTGAGTGGCTACCATCGGCGAGGTGGGCACTCCCGGGGATGCGGCGGCCGACGGCGCCAGGGTGACGTGGCTGGTCCGGACGGTCGGCCTGGCCGGTTCGTGCCACCCCGGACCTGTCGCGGTGGTCACCGCTCTGACAGCCGTGATGGCTGTGACCTCGGGCCAGGGCACTGCTCGTAGCGTCCTCACGACGGTCGCCGTTCTGGCAGGTCAGCTGTCCATCGGCTGGTGCAACGACGCGGTCGACGCACGCCGGGACATCGCCGCCGGGCGACACGGGAAACCGGTCGTCGACGGCGCGATCGGTGTGAGACAGGTGTGGGTGGCCGCATACGTCGCCCTGGCTCTGTGCGTACCGCTGTCGCTGGCCTGTGGTGTGCTGGCGGGCACGGTTCATCTCGTGGGCGTGGCGGCTGCGTGGGTGTACGACCTGCGGCTCAAGGCGACAGCATGGTCGTGGGTGCCGTACGCGGTGGGTTTCGCCACGCTCCCGGCGTTCGTGGCGCTGGGGCTGCCCGGGCAACCGTGGCCGCCCTGGTGGGTCGTCACCGCCGGGGCCCTTCTGGGCGTCGGAGCCCATCTGGCCGACGCACTGCCGGACATCCGCTCGGACCTGGCACTGGGCGTACGAGGCTGGCCGCACAGGTTCGGCCCCGCCGGGGCGCGACTGCTGCTACCGGTCCCGCTGGTGACCGCGACGGCGGTTCTGGCCCTGGGCCCCGTCGGCCCACTCGACAGATGGGGACTGACGGCCCTCGCGGCGGCCGTGCTGGTCGCGGTGACGGGGGCGGTACTGGGGCGCCGCCGGGAAAGGACGGCCTTCGCGGCGGCGGTGGTCGTGGCGGCGGTCGACGTGGGGTTGCTTCTGGTGCGCGGCGCCGGGGTCACGTAACCGTTCGCGGATTCGCGGTGAACGGGTCCGGAAGGTTTGGTCCGCGCCTGGTCCGGTGACCCACCTCATGGCGCGTGGGGCCGAGCCGGCGTCATCGCGGGCCCCGCACCGTCCTGGTGTGGCGGGTTCGGGTCGGAACGCCTGTGACCAGTGATGAGGGTCCATGCGTCGATGTCCTGATAGCGCCGCGGGCCGGGGTGGCCTCTTGTCGTGCTGCCGACCAGGTGGAGGCGTTCGGTGTGCCAAGGGCGTCCGGTGAAGCCGTCGAGGCTGGCGGCCGCCGCCGTTACGGACGTGTTGTCGTAGCGGCGAGCGCGGGCCAGCGTGAGGTGGGGACGAAGTGGACGTTCGGCGAAGGCGACGTCGCAGTCCCTGACCCGCGTTCGTACTGCTTCGGCCAGCTCGTGCAGCTGGTCGAGATCGCCCTCGATACCGCTCCACAGCACTCGCTCGTCGAAGTGTCCGCCACCGAGCAGCGCCAGTTCGAGACGCGGGAGGGAACCCGCCAGGTCGGCGAGGGGTGAACGAAGCCGCTGGACGGTGTGCACGGGCAGCTCGCCCAGGAAGGCCAGGGTGATGTGCCAGTCCTCGATGCGGTTCCAGCGCAGGTCGGGACAGGCGGCGTAGGCCGGGCGCAGCGCGTGTGCCAGCTCGTCCTTCGCATGGTCTGGCGGCGCGAGGGCGATGAACGCGTGCTGGGTGGCGGTCTGGGGCGGTTCGGTCACGGATGCCTTCCTACCTCATACGTCCGTGGGGGCCGAAGCCCGGCTGCCCCCGGCGGCCGTCCGCTGCGCAGCCTTGGTCGCCGTCCCGATCACTGGCCGGCTGCCACCGGGCCGGTGGCCCGCGCGCCGCTCGCGGCCTGCCCGCCACCTGCGTGAGTCGGCGCCACGCGCCGTGTGAGCGGAGGTGGCGCAGGGAACCTTTGGGCGGTGAATACCGAAATCACCGTGCACGTCGACGGGGCCTCGCGGCGGCTGACCGTCGACACGCGCACGACGCTGCTCGACGCGCTACGCGAACGGCTGGGGGTGACGAGCCCCAAGAAGGGCTGCGACCACGGCCAGTGCGGTGCGTGCACGGTGCTGTCGGGCGGGCAGCGCGTGTTGAGCTGCCTGACCCTCGCGGTCACCCAGGACGGCGCTCAGGTCGTCACCGCCGAAGGGCTCGCCGCCGAGGCGGCCACCGCCGATGGACAGCACGTCGGCAGCCTGCATCCGGTGCAGCAGGCCTTCATCGACTGCGACGCGTTGCAGTGCGGCTACTGCACCCCTGGGCAGGTCGTATCCGCGGTCGGAATGCTGGACGAGTTCGCGCGGGGCTGGCCCAGCGCCGTCACCCGCGGCACGGGGGCACCGCGACTCGACCGCGCCGAGGTGGCCGAGCGCATGAGCGGCAACCTGTGCCGCTGCGCCGCCTACGTCAACATCGTGCCCGCCGTTCAGCAGGCAGCAGCGGCGTCCACCGCCCGGCCGTCCACCGGTACCGGTACGGGGGTGGCCGGGTGAAACCGTTCGACTACGTGAGCCCCACCGACGCGGCATCCGCCGTGCGCAGTGTTGCCGACGACGCGACCGCGGTGTTCCTCGGCGGCGGTACGAACCTGGTGGACCACCTCAAGCTGGGCATCGTAGAACCCGACCTGGTCGTCGGCGTCACCGGTCTGCTGTCCGCCGAGATCGAGGAGCTCGGTGCGGGCGCCCTCAGGATCGGCGCGGGCGTCAGCAACAGCGAACTCGCCGCGGACCCACGAGTGCGCGAGTGGTTCCCCGTACTGTCGGAGGCGCTGTTGTCGGGCGCGTCGGGGCAGTTGCGCAACATGGCCACCGTCGGCGGCAACCCGTTGCAACGGACGCGGTGCGTCTACTTCCAGGACATCACGACGCCGTGCAACAAGCGGGAGCCGGGCTCGGGCTGTTCGGCCGTAGGAGGCTGGACCCGCAACCACGCGATCCTCGGCGCGTCCGAGCACTGCATCGCGGTCCACCCGTCCGACATGTCCGTGGCGTTGGCCGCGCTCGACGCGGTGGTGCGGGTGCTCGGTCCGGACGGCGAGCGCACGATCCCGTTCGTCGACCTGCACCGGCTGCCGGCCGACACCCCGGAGCGCGACACGGTCCTCGAGCACGGTGAGCTGATCACCGCGATCGACCTGCCGGCGCAGCCCATCGCCCGTCGTTCGGCCTACCGCAAGGTGCGTGACCGTGCCTCGTACGCGTTCGCTCTGGTCAGTGTGGCCGCCGCGCTCGAGATCGAGGACGGCGTGATCGTGGACGCGCGCGTCGCCTTCGGTGGCGTGGCGCACGCACCGTGGCGCGCGTACCGGGCCGAGGAGGCGCTGCGCGGATCCCCGGCGTCGGAGCGCAACTATCGCGCCGCCGCAGACGCCGAACTCGCCGACGCACGGCCTGCCGAGGGGCTGGACGGCGGCAACGCGTTCAAGATCCCTCTGCTGCGCCGCACCCTCACCGCCACCCTCCGCGATCTGGGCCGAGAGGACGCCTGATGACCTTCCAGAGCGAGCCGGGGGCCATCGGCCGCGACCTGCCCCGCCGGGACGGGCCGGCCAAAGTGCGGGGCACGGCAACCTACGCCTACGAGACCCCGTTGGAGAACGCCGCCTACGTGCATCCCGTCCAGGCCACGATCGCCCGTGGGCGGGTCGTGAAACTGGACACCACCGCAGCCGAAGCGCTCGAGGGTGTCGTCAAGGTGCTCACCCCCGCCACCGTGGAGCGCCTGGCCTCCACCGAAGACAGGGAACTCGCGGCCCTGCAGGACGAGGAGATCGCCTTCCGGGGACAGGTCATCGCGGTGGTCGTCGCCGACAGCTCCGAGGTGGCGCGGCACGCCGCCGCTCAGGTCCGGGTGACGTACTCGCAGGAGGCGCACGACTGCGAACTACGGGCCGACCGCGACGACTTGTACGCGCCTGAGACGGTGAACCCGGGCCTTCCCACCGACACCGCCGAAGGCGACGTCGACGCAGCCATGGCGGCCGCGGAGGTGACCGTCGAGCAGACGTACTCCACCGCGATGTACCACAACAACCCCATGGAGCCACACGCCACGACAGCCCTGTGGGACCCGTCGGGCGACGGCTTCCTCACCCTGTGGGAATCCACTCAGGGCGTCCACCCGACCCGCGCCGTCATGGCCTCCGTGTTCGGTCTCGACGAGGCCCAGGTCCGGGTCGTCTGCCCGTACGTCGGAGGCGGTTTCGGGTCGAAGGGGCAGCCGCACGTCAACGTGGTGCTCGCCGCGCTCGCTGCACGCGCGGTCCCCGGCCGGCCCATGCGCCTCGCCCTCACACGCCGGCAGATGTTCTCCCTCGCGGGCTACCGCACCCCGACGATCCAGCGATGCCGCCTGGGTGCCGACCGCCAGGGCAATCTGACCGCCCTCGCGATCGACGCCGTCGGACAGACGGCGAAGCTCAAGGAGTTCGCCGAGCAGACGGGCGTACCCGCCCGGATGATGTACGCCTCGCCGAACCGGCGGACCACACACCGGTTCGCCGCCCTCGACGTCCCGCCGCCGTCCTGGATGCGCGCCCCCGGCGAGTGCCCCGGCATGTTCGGGCCGGAGGTGGCCATGGACGAACTCGCGGAGCGCCTGGGTATGGACCCGGTCGAACTCCGGATCCGCAACGAGCCCGACGTCGAACCCGGTTCGGGCAAGCCGTTCTCCAGCCGGAACCTGGTCGGCTGCCTGCGAGAGGGAGCGGCACGCTTCGGCTGGGCGGAGCGCGACCTCCGCCCAGGCCTGCGCCGCCGCGGCGACTGGCTGGTCGGCACGGGTGTCGCGGCCTCCACCTATCCGGTGGCCCGGTTGCCGGGGTCGACGGCGGTGATCAGGCGGGAGGGTGACCGCTACGTCGCCGAGATCGGCGCGGCCGATCTGGGCACCGGCACGTGGACCACCCTGCCTCAGATCGCCGCGGACGCCCTCGGGGTGCCGGTCTCTCAGGTGGACGTACGGATCGGCGATACCCGATATCCGATGGCGTCGGTGGCCGGGGGTTCCTCGGGCATGACGACCTGGGGCTCGGCCGTGGTCGAGGCCGCGCGCGCCTTCCGCTCCGAGTACGGGGCGGAGCCGCCGGACGGGGCCGAGGCGTCCGGCACCGCAGGGCCGCCCGACGACCGCTACGCGATGCACGCCTTCGGTGCGCAGTTCGCCGAAGCGCACGTGCACACGGACACCGGCGAGGTGCGGGTGCCACGCCTGCTCGGCATGTTCGCCGCGGGCCGGATCATCAACCCGCGCACGGCGCGTTCGCAGTTCATCGGCGGGATGACGATGGGGCTGTCCATGGCGCTGCACGAGAACAGCGTGCTCGATCCCCGCACCGGCCATGTCGTGAACCACGACTTCGCCGACTACCACATCACTGCCAACGCGGACGTCGACGACATCCAGGCGCACTGGCTCACTGAACACGACCCCCACGTCAACGCCATGGGGTCGAAAGGGATCGGCGAGATCGGCATCGTCGGCACGGCTGCCGCGGTGGCGAACGCGGTGTGGCACGCCTGCGGTGTGCGCGTACGGGACCTGCCGATCACCCTGGACAAGGTGCTGCACGCGCTGGGGTGAGGAGGATGCGGTGACCGGAGAGATCGTGCCGCCGCACGAGGTGTGACCTACTGATCGAGCGCATCACCGCCGAACACCCCATGGTCCGCAAGATCTGGGGTAGACGGCAGCCGGACGTCTGTGGAGTCTCCCGGCTCCCGCCGGAAATTGAGCCCGACAAGGGGAACGCCATGGAGCAGGAGCAGGAGCAGGAGCAGGCGGAGGCGGAGGCGGAGGCGGCGGAGGCGGAGGCACCCGATCACACCGCGGTGCGGACCGCGCTCTGGCGGGCGATGCACCTCCGGGTCGACCCGCCCCCACATGTCATCGAGGACGAGGTCGGCCTGCGGCTGGTGGCCCCCGGAACCCACTGGCAGGACCGGCCGGACATGGATCCCCGGGCCACCAGCGGGTTCCGGGCGGCAGTCGTCGCCCGTGCCCGCTTCATCGAGGACCTGATCACCGAGCAGGCCGAACAGGGCGTGACTCAGTACGTCATCCTCGGAGCCGGTCTGGACACCTTCGCCCAGCGCAGGCCGGAACTCGCCTCCCGCCTGCGGATCTTCGAGATCGACCAGCCCGGCACCCAGGCATGGAAACGCCAACGGCTGGTCGAGCTCGGTTACGGCATCCCCGACTGGCTGCACCTGGTTCCGGTCGACTTCGAGGCAGGCGCGTCCTGGCCCGAGCAGTTGGCGACCGCCGGCTTCGATCCCGCCCGCCCAGCCGTCGTCGTATCCACCGGCGTCACCATGTACCTCACCAAGGACACCACCGCTGCCACACTGCGGCAGATCGCGCGGCTTGCACCCGGTTCGACGCTCGCCCTGACCTTCCTGTTGCCGGCCGAACTGGTCGATGACGGCGACCGCCGCGGCCTGCGGACGAGCAAGGAAGGCGCGCAAGCATCCGGAACGCCGTTCATCAGCCTCTACACCCCGCAGGAGATGCTGGCACTGGCGGACGAAGCCGGTTTCCGAGGCACCCGGCACGTGCCGGGAGCCTCGCTCGCGGAACGGTACTTCGCCGACCGGCCCGACGGCCTGCGCCCGTCGAGCGGGGAGGACTTCCTGCTCGCCACCACCTGACCGTCCGTCAACACCGTCCGACCCGCGAGCTGTCAGTTCCGCTCACGGGCCGGCGGTGTCTACGAGGGGACGGGTGCGTTCAGCGGTGGCCCAGGGCCACCTCCACGATCTTGATCACTACGAGGATCATCGCGATGAGCAGGTACGTGCGCAGGGCGCCCATGCCGATCTTGCGGGCCGTGGACATTGCGGGCTTCGTCAGACTCTGGAGCGGCGGCATCCGCCACGTGTCGCGGCCGGTGCGGTCGATGGGCGCTTCCTTGATGCCGCTGCGGCGGCGGGCGAACGCGTACCCGGCGGCGAGCACTCCGACGATGCCGCACGCGGCCATGATGTCGAGGATGGCGGTCGCGGACAGGTTGGGGAAGAGTACGGCGGCGGTCAGGATCACCGACAGGGCGACCAGTACACCGACCACCGCGGCGGTGAACGCGTTGGTCTTCGCACCGTTCACCCACGGGCCGAGAACCTGGCGGTCGTTGCACAGCAGAAGCAGGAACACCGACGCGGACGGCAGCAGGACACCCGCGAGGGTCTGCACGCCCTCGGTGAGCAGCCCCAGCGGCGAACCCGGGATCAGCACGATGACCGCGGCCGCCGCGACCACGCCCGCGTACACGGCGTAGAAGCCCTTGGCGCCGCCGACGCCGCGGTGCAGGGAGTGCTTCATGCCCAGGACGTCGCCGATGGCGTACGCGGTGGACAGGGAGACGGCGAAGGCGCCGATGATCGAGGCGTCGAGCAGCGCGATGGCGAACAGCACTCCGGCGAGCCTGCCCGCCTTCGCCTCGAGGCCGTGTGCGATGCCGGCCGTGTCCGTGAAGTTCCCGAACCCGTGGGTGCCGGCGAACGCGGCGGCGGTGAAGCCCGTCATGGCGGCCGCGCCGATGACGACCACGACGATGCCGATCCACAGGTCGGCCTTCTCGTACCGCATGAACCGGGGAGTGATCCGCTTGTCGATGACGTAGGACTGCTGGAAGAACAACTGCCAGGGCGCCACCGTGGTGCCGACGATGCCGATGATCAGCAGCATGACGGTGGACAACTGACCAGCCCCGCCAGGCATGTTCGGCACGACGAAGTCGCGGGCCATCTGCCCCGCCGCGGGGTGGATCATGAAGTAGACCGGCACCAGCAGCAGGGAGCCCGCGCACAGCGTCATCGCCACGCGCTCGAACCGGCGGAAGGAGCCGGTGAACGCCGACGCGACGATGACGACGGCGGCCAGGACCACCGCCGCGACCTTCGGCAGCCCCAGATATCCGGCGGCCAGGGTGATGCCGATGAACTCCGTCACCAGCGTGAGCGCGTTGAGCAGGAACAGGTCGATGACGGAGAACGCGCCCCAGAACTTCCCGAACCGCTCCAGGATGAGACGTGCGTGGCCGACCCCGGTGACGGCGCCGAGACGCAGCACCATCTCCTGATTCACGTACAGCACGGGGACCAGCAGCAGAAGTGTCCACAGCAGGTGGGTGCCGTAGTTCTGGCCGGCCTGCCCGTACGTGGCGAACGCGCCGGCGTCGTTGTCGCCGACCATCACGATCAGCCCGGGGCCGATGATCGCCAGCAGAGTCTTCAGCTTCGCCGAGAGCCCGGTGCGGGGTGCGGTGTCGTCGAGCTTGATGGTGCCGAGTGCGCCGCGGATGTCGCCGAGGTGCGCGTCGTCGAGTACCGCGGCACGCGGTGCGGCGGTGGTGGTGATGGTCGTGTCGGTCATGACGTCCCTCCCAAATCCCCATGGCGGGGCGGGTATTGGGGCATACGGTGGCCATCCCCCTGCGCGAGGGCGCAGGACGGCGTCCCGTCACGGCGCAAGGCCGCGCGGGGTGTGACGCGGACGGGAATCCGCGCAGGGGAGGTGGTTACCGCGTGCCGGAAGAATGCGAGGACAAGCGGGGGTGGGGCCGACTGTGGCCCGGACTACTGCAACTGCAGTCCATGTCTCTCGCCTCCTTCCGGCCGGGACGCCCACGAAGGCGTCGTCATCGACTCGGCAAGGAGCGGACCGGCCCACGCGAAGGTGACCGGCACACCCCAACTCGTCAGAGCTTTGGCACTCCACGGCGTAATCCCGCGAACGGGCAGCCACTTGGCCTCACCCCTTAAGCCGGGGAGAGGTGTCCTGACCCTGGGCGTCTCTCGACGTCGTGGGGTCAGTGGCCTGTGTCCGTGAAGACGCCTCACCGAACGAGGTGCCTCTTCAAACCTCTAAGAGTTTAGACCCGTGCCTGGCTCACGCTTGCGCAACCATGCAACTTCTTGTCGGGTTCTTAACCAGGTTCTTAATCAGGCCCCTAGCCGGGTTCTTGATCGGTCCAGGCGGTGCCCGGCCGTGATCGTCGACCGCTTCGAGTGTCTTGATGGTTGCCTATCTGCGCAACTCTTAAACTGCGGCCATGGAGAGGCGAGCGATCGGTGCCCAGGCGCCGCGACAACCCCTGGACGCCGTATGACCGGGCGGACGCGGGAGACGGAATTCAAGCTGCCCGGCACCGACGGCGGCAGCGGCACTGGCGGCGGCACCGGCACCGGGCCCCGTACCGGCAGCGGCGCAGGCCCCAGGGGAGGTGTGCCCGAGCTCGGGCACACCGCGCGGCGCGTCGCGTCCCAGGTCCGGCAGGCCTGGGACCGGCCGCTGACCGCGTACTACGTGGTGGCGGGGAGCGCGCTGCTGATCGCGGCGCTGGGGCTGGTGATGGTGTACTCCGCCTCCCAGATCCAGGCCCTGCGCTACGGGCTGCCGCCCACGTTCTACCTGCGCAAACAGGCGGCGGCCGCGGCGATAGGAGTCATCCTGCTCGTCTGCGCCGCCCGCATCCCGGTGCGGATGCACCGCTGGCTGGCCTATCCGATGCTCGCGGGGGCGTTGCTGCTGCTGGGCCTCGTGCAGGTGCCGGGGCTCGGGCGGACGGTCAACGGCAGTACCAACTGGCTGTCACTCGGCGGGCCGTTCATGGTGCAGCCCAGCGAGTTCGGCAAGGTCGCGTTCGTCGTGTGGGGCGCGGATCTGCTCGCCCGTAAGCAGCACCACCGCCTGCTCGGGCAGTGGAAGCACCTGCTGGTGCCGCTCGTGCCGGTGGCGCTGCTGTTGGTCGGGCTGGTGCTGCTGGGCGGGGACATGGGGACCGCGGTGATCCTCTGCGCGGTGATGTTCGGTGTGCTGTGGCTGGCGGGTGCGCCGCTGCGCCTGTTCGGCGGTGCGCTGGCAGGGACTGGGGTGCTGGCCGCCGTACTCATCACCACCAGCGCGCACCGCGTGTCACGGTTCGCCTGCCTGGGGGCGAGCGACCCCGGGCCGAACGACCAGTGCTGGCAAGTGGTGCACGGCCTCTACGCGCTGTCCACGGGCGGCCTCTTCGGCAACGGCATCGGCACGAGCGTCGAGAAGTGGGGTCAATTGCCCGAACCGCACACCGACTTCATCCTCGCCGTCACCGGGGAAGAACTCGGCCTTGTGGGCACGCTGACCGTGGTGGGCCTGTTCGCCGCGCTGTGCGCCGCCGGACTGCGGATCGCGGCCCACGCCTCGGAACCCTTCGTGCGGCTCGCGGCGGGAGGTGTCGTCACGTGGATCGCGGTACAGGCCTCGATCAACATCGGCGGTGTGCTCGGGCTGTTCCCGATCGCCGGAGTGCCCCTGCCGCTGTTCTCCTACGGCGGCAGCGCCTTCGTCACAGCCCTGTACGCGGTGGGGCTGCTGCTCGCCGCGGCCAGGAGCGAGCCGGCTGTACGTGTGGCGCTGGAGGCTCGGACAAAGGGGGGAGGCCGGTTCGGACTGGGGCGCCTGCGGGGGCGACGGGGTTGAGGCGAACAAATAATCGGTTGCCTATGGGTGATCGGCGTGGTTCCAATGGCCGCCATGATCACCCGGGCGCGCTCGCTGCGGCGAGACGAGATGCGCGCGACGAGCCGGCCGCGACCGGCGCGCGATCCGGGTGGACCGCTGCCGCATCGTCCTAGGGGAGACGCCACCCGATGAACACGTCACCATCGCCGTCAGGAACGGAGCACGAAGACGGGCCGTCCGTCCGCCTGGGCGTTCTCGCCCCGCTGACGCGGCCCGGCTGGGCCGGGGCGGGCCGACACCTGCTCGCAGGGCTCGAACTGTCCGTTCGCGAGGTCAACGACGCCGGTGGGATCGACGGCAGACCACTGGAGCTGCTGGTGCGCGACACCGCGGCCGATCCGGAGCGTGCCGCGACGGCCGTGGACGAACTGGCCGAACTGGGCGTGGCCGCCGTGGTGGGCGAGTACCACAGCGTCGTCGCCCGCGCCGCCGCCGCTCGGGCCGATGCCCTCGGTGTGCCGTTCCTCTGCTCGTCCGCGGTACTCGACGGGCTCACCGAGGAGCCGACGAAGTGGGTCGCGCGCCTGGCCCCGGCCCAGTCCCAGGGCTGGCGGATCTACGGGGACTTCCTCATCGGCGCGGGCCGGCAACGGATCGCCGTGGTGACCCAGCCCAGCGTCTACTGGGCGTCCGGGACCCGAGTCCTGCGCGACCATCTCGCTCCCCACGGCGGCACCGTCGTCGAACTCGACGCGAACGCGCTCACGCCCGAGGCCCTGTGCGACGCCCTCGCCGAGCACGGCGCGACGGCGCTCCTCCTCCTGGTCGGCCATCCGGAGCCGGCCGTACCGATCGTCCGCGCCGTCCGGGCCGACCACCGGCTCGCCGAGATCCTGATCGGAGCCCCGGCCGGACAGCCGGAATTCGCCGAATGGGCCGCGCTGCTGGGCGAGGACGGCGCCGGGATCCCGTTCCTGCGCTACCTGCCCGAGCGCCTCGGCCCGCTCGGTGAACGCGTCGGGAAGGAACTCCGCGAACGCCTCGGCGAAGCACCCTCCTTCGTCGCCTTCGAGGGCTGGGACACCGTCACCGTCCTTGCCGAAGCGCTGCGTTCCCACGGCACGGACCGGGCGGCCGTCGCCGATGCATGGCCGCGCGTGGAGGTCGAAGGCACCCGCGGGCCGATCCGGTTCTCCCGCACGGCGGGCATCAGCGTCTGGCAGTGGGCCTGGCCGCCGATCCAGGTCGTCGACCGTGACCCGGCGCAGCCCGATCGCATGAGGATCCTCCACACCGGCTGAGAGAGCGTTGGAGTGCAGGGCTGTGGGTGCCTGGAAGGGTAAAGGGAGACGAGCACGGCAACCTTGCGGATCTTGAAGCGTAGACACCTTCGTGATCCACACGTGCCGTGCTCGTCTGGGTTTCCCTCTCCCGGCCCGCCGTGATCAAAACGGGCGAAGCGGACTCTTCTCAGTAGTCAGAGCCGAGTTGGGTTGACGGCTCACGGCTTACTGCCCGTTGTTCGGCACCGCGTCCATGACGGTCAGCGTCACGCTGTTGTTCTTGTAGGACACCCGGAACAGGTAACCGCCCACGTTCAGGACCCGGTTCTCCGGCAGTGCGTGGAAGGCGCCCTTGATCGAGCTACCGCTCATGATCGTGAACGCGGTGCCCGGTGTCAGCTTGCCCCGCACGTCCAGGGCCAGCTCACCGTCGAGCACCAGGTTTCCCGCCGCCCGGACGCTCGTGTAGTCCCGGTCGCCGGAGATCGTGACGGCAACGCGACCCTGCTTGCCGATGGTCGCGTTCCCGCCGACGTTCAGGACATTGCCCGCGGCGCCGGAAGCACTGGTGATCTGCGCGGCCTCGTCGGCCGTGAGACCGGGCCGCAGCACGCCGCCGCCGACGTCGACGCTGCCCTGCACGGTGCCGCTGCCGCCGAGCGCTCCGCCGCGCACGTCGACACCGCTGGCGTGCGAGCCGACGACCGAGAGTGTGCCGTCGAGGACGGTGCTCGTCCCGTGCCAGGTGTCGCTGCCGGTGAGGAACAAGGTGCCGGCGCCACGCTTCGTGAGGCTGCCCTCGTAGGCGCGGGCCTCACGGGCCTGCTCGCGGCGGACCCCGATGGCGTAGTCCGACTTGTCGGCGTCGCTCGCGCCGGCCGGCAGGCCCTTGTTCCAGCCCTTGGCGGCCTTGGTCGCCGCCCAGGCGTCCGCCTCGGTGGCGTCCTCATGCCGGCGGGCCCGGATCGCGACGTCCGAGATGTCGTTCGACCACACGTCGTCGCGCCCCTGCGTGTCGACGACGAACGGCCCCAGGAACTGTCCCGGGCCGTTCATGGCCTCCCGCAGGCTGACCGTGCCCCAGCCGTTGCGGCTGTCCGGCACCTGCACGATCCGGCCGCCGGCGGGGTTCAGTACGGCGTTGCCCGCCGCGTCATTGATCGTGTTGTTCTGCCGCCCGGTGGTGAACATCGTGTAGAGCGCCTGCTCGTTGGTCATGTACGGGAAGCGCTGCATGATCAACGACAGTGCGGCCGCCGAGTGCGGGCCGGCCATCGACGTCCCCGAAGCACTGCCGTAACGGGGCTCCGGCACGCCGTCGACGACCGACACGGTCGTGCTGTTGATGCTGTTGGCCGGCGCCGTTACGCAGGACCACTTCGCCACGCCGCACTGGTTGAACGTCTGCTGGCCGGGGACCAGAACGGAGCCGTCAGGGTTGAACGTGCGCCCCAGGGTGGGGTTGATCCCCGACGTCGTGTACCAGCTGCCCTCCAGTTCGGGCATGAAGTACGGAGCCGCGCCTCGCGGCGACGGGTTCACGTAGCCGCTGTTACCGGCGGTGAACTGGATGACCGTGCCGGTACGCGCGGCCTCGATGGCACCGTTCAGCCAGCGGGCGCCGCTGCCGTTCGCGTCGACGACGCCGTCCGGAGTGGACCAGAGGCGCCATGCCGTGTTCAGGCCGAAGCCCGCCGGGCTGCCGGACGGCGTGTCATACGTGTTGTAGTTTTCCGTGTTGGGCTGGCTGCCCCAACTGCTGGTGATGATCCTGACGGGCTCGCCGTTCGCTGTCTTGGCGGAGTTCACGGCCCGGTAGACATTGCCGATGTAGGCGTCGTCCGGCGTCTGCTTGGCGGTCGCGTTCGGCGGCAGGAGACCGTAGAGCACGCCGTCCGTCCTGCCGGTGTTGCCCATGTACACGTTGCTGTTGAACGCGACGCCGTGCATGTTGGCATCCGGCCCGGCCGGTTGCGTCTCGCCGACGCCGTCGCGGCTCGCACCGATGGTCCCGGTGACGTGGGTGCCGTGACTGTCGTTGAACGCCGGGTCGTAGAACCCCGGCGTGGGGCCAGTCCGGCCGCCCTGGGCCTCCACCGAGAAGTAGCGGTCCCCGACCGTGTAGTTCGTGTCCAGGCTTCCGTGCTCCCTCACGTGCCCGGCGAAGACGCCCGAGTCGACGACGCCGATGTTCATCCCGGTGCCGGAGTAGCCTGCGGCGTAGGCGAATTCGGCTCCCATCGACGCCAGGCCGGCGTCCCGGTCGAACTCAGGGGTACGCCAGCTCGCCGCGTCGCCGAGCCGGCCGGGATCCCCCTCGTAGGTCTTGATCGGCGGTGGCACGGGCACCTGCCCCATCGCCGGCTGCGCGGCGATGCCGAGCACCACTATCGGTATCAGCGCTGTGATCAGCGCCGGTCTTACGCGTTTTGTGTGCGGCACTTCGACCCCTTCCAAGATCGATCGCGCCGGATGCTATTCCTCCTTCAGCAGGGGCTCAAGACCTCGGCGGTCACGTTAACTATCCATCGAGGTAGGTGAGTTGGTGGAGGCCGCGAGGCGTGACGGGTACGGGTGGGGGCGTAGGCAGCGCCGTCGTGCCGGCGTCGTGAGTGCCGGTGGGCAGCTCGCCGAAGTCGACCGCGAGCGTCATGAGCGGGCCATCGCCGCCGTGCTCGCCTTGATCGAGGACGAGGCCGCGATCATCCGTATCGGCGCCCAGGGCTACAAAAGGGTCACTGGGACGCAGATCTGTGAGCAGCACGGTGCATACGGCATGGCGCTAATCGGCATCGGCAGCTGCGCCGAAGCTCGCCTCCTCGACGTCCTCACGCACAGAGATCCCAGCCTGCGACGTGACTTCCCGCAGGGCGAGAGGCGTGTTGCCCCCGAACGAGCCAGCTTCGCCCGGCTGCTGGACACCGCGCGCACCCGAGGATGGCGACGAACTCGGCTCCGCCATCGTCGCCGCCCGCCTGGTCCGCGATCTGATGAGGCTCTGCCTGCTCATGGACCGCCGCTACCCGCCCTACAGCAAATGGATCGGCAGCGCCTTCGGCCGCACCTCACAGGCGCCCGCCCTCATCCCGGTCCTCACCGCGGCCCTCGCTTCCACCAACTGGCACACCCGCGAACATCACCTTGCCCGCGCCTACGCGGCCGTCGCGGCCGCGCACAACCAGCTCGGCCGCACCGGGGTGCAGGGGACGGTCGCTGGCTGCCACCTGGTCGGTGAGCCACCGCGTAGCCCCGGCTGCGGCGGCCGTCGCCACGACGAAGCCCTCGTCGTCACGGTTGAGCAGGCGGGGACGGCCTCCCGCTCACCGAGGGTCCAGACAGGCCAGTCCGATCTCGTTGAATCGGTGGATCACATCCCGGACGGTGTCCTCGTCGGCCTGCACCAGCTTCACGATCAACGGCACCCGGTTCCTGCCGGCGGAGAGAGCAGCATCATCGCCCGCCGTTGCGCACCGAACTGGTGCTGCCCCGGCACACGATCTGCTGCAGCTTCTGCCCCTCCTGGTCGGTCAGTCTGCACACCCGGACAGGCTCGGCCACCGCGCCTCCAGCGGTCGGATCGGACGTCACCGCACATCCAACCGCCGGTCCCACGAACCTGGCGAACCTATGCGGTCACAGCACTAGCTCGTACCGGCGGGCGGGTCGGCGTAGACGCCCTTCAACATGCCGGTGGCCTGCCCGACTTCGATGAGATAGCCGTCCGGGTCCCGCAAATAGCACCGCAGCTCGGCCTTGCGATCGATAGGTGGCGTGAGGAATTCGGCGCCCTTCGCAGTCCACTCCCGGTGACATGCCTCGATGTCGGCGACACGGAGGTTGAGGAAGCTGCTGACCGTGCTCGGGTCGGTGGGCGGGCGCAGGGTGACGTCTGGCTTGTCCGGGGTGGGGCCGCCGCCCGGGTTCATGATGATCCATCCGTTGCCGAGCTTGATGGTGCAGGGGTTCTCTTCGAGCACCACCTCACCGCCGAGAACGTCGGTGTAGAAGGCGCGAGATCGGGCTACGTCGGCCACCGTCAGAAAGTGAGTCAGGAGGAGCCCGGAATCTGGGGCAGGAAAACCATCACGGCGCATGCAAAGCCTCCAGGCGAATCGGATGACTCCTTCCATAGTGGTGGGTGGATGTCCGAGGGCACGGATGAACACGGCCGGAAGGGGCCGGCCGTGCTGGCCGCCGGGCCCTCCGCTGCCATCGAGCCCGTGCCGGCGGCCCGGGCGGGGCCGGTTGTCACCCCGCCATCAGCAGACAGAGCCACCACTGCGATTCATGATGCCGCGGTCAGCGGAAAGTTTAGGTTCTAACGAGTGAACGCAGCCGTTCCGCGCGTATTGGCCGATGTGGCAGCGGGAAATTCATTCGACACCGGACAAACGATGGGCAGGAAGCATCCGTATGCCGAAGTTCCTCATCCAGGCCACCTACACGCCCGAGGGCACCAAGGGGCTGCTCAAGGAAGGCGCGAGTGGCCGTCGCGCCGCCGTTGACCAGGTCGTCACCAACCTCGGCGGGCAGGTCGAGGCCATGTACTTCGCCTTCGGGGAGGACGACATCGTGCTTATCGTCGACTTCCCCGACCCGGCCTCCATGGCCGCCGTCAGCCTCACCGTCAAGGCCAGCGGAGCCCTCCACACCCGGGCCACCCCTCTCCTCACCCTCGACGAGATCGACGAGGCCGCCCGTCGGCAAGTCACCTTCCGTTCCCCCGGCAGGTGAGCCCGGGGCTCTGTCGCTCACAGCGAAAGCCACTGGCTCAACGATCCCGCGATGAGCTACGACATCTGCTTCGTGAGCCGCGACGAGGGGCAGTCCTGGGACAACGTCCTAGTACTCCAGCTGTAGATCGTGATCTTCATGTCTGGGCGGCTTGTCGCTGGTAGTGGCTGGCCCGGGATCGGGCCTGGTGGCGGCGTCGCCAGTGGGACCAGTCGAGCCGGTGAGCCGCGTCGTGGACGAGCCGGACGTCGAGCGCGATGAACAGGCGCTGGATCTCGTTGCAGGCGAGCGGTATCAGCCCCTCCGGCTTCGGGTGACGCGCGTGTTCGTCGGCGCGGACGACGGCGAGCAAGGCATGAGCGAGCATCGCGAGGGTGACCCAGCGGTGCCAGGACGCCCAGCGCCGGACCTGGTGTTCATCCAGTCCGGCCAGGCCCTTGCCGGACTGGAAGGTCTCCTCGACAGTCCATCGGCGTCCGGCGACCCGCGCCAGGGTGGACAGCGGCACCTGGGTGGCTGAGTAGCAGCGGTAGAAGGCGAGTTCGCCGGTTGCGGCGTACGAGCAGCTGGTGGTGGCCGGGGCGGTCGTCGGCGAGGTCGGCCAGGGCCCAGTCGTAGAAGCGGTGCCCCTTGGCTCCGGCTCCGGCGGAGAGTTTCTGCCAGGCCCTCTTCGGCAGCTTCTTGGCCAGGGCATCGGCGCGGAACGTGCCTGCCAGGGTGGTGATCTGGTGGTCACAGGCGACGGCGAGTACATAGCCGACCTGCCGTTGTTCCAGCGCGGTCCGCAAGTGCGGGTTGCCTCCGTAGACCTCATCACCGGCTACCCAGGACGCGCAGACGCCGGCGTCCAGTGCGCGGCCGATCATGCGGGCGGCGAGGGCGGTTTCGTGGCGAAGGCGACGCTGTCGGGGATTCCGGCGGCCCGGCAGCGGGCGGTGTCCTCGGTCCAGGAGCGCGGGAGATACAGCTCCCGGTCGATGGCCGCGTGTCCGAGCGGGGTGGAGTACGCGAGGTAGACGGCGACCTGGCTGTTCTCGATGCGTCCGGCGGTGCCGGTGTACTGGCGCTGCACGCCCACCGTGTGCGTGCCCTACTTCAGGTCGCCGGTCTCATCCACGACCAGCACCGCATCCTCGTGGTGCAGGTGCTCGACGACGAAGCTGCGGATGTCTTCACGTACCGCGTCCGCGTCCCACCTGGCCCGCGACAGCAGGTGCTGCAGACCGTGCGGGGTCGCGTCCCCGGCATTCTCGGCGAGCGTCCAGCAGTTCTTGCGCGGCAGATCCGACAACAACCCGAGCACGAACGGCCGTGCCCGGCGCCGTGGTTCCACCCGCGCGAACCGGCCCGCTATACGGCCCATCAGGACCTCGAACGCTTCCTGCCAGCGGGCAGGATCTATGCTGTGACCTGCGACCACCGACTGATCTTCTGTCTTCACACACCGATGATCACCGGTGGCCTCATTATCACTGGCTCGCACCGGGGCACGAGGTTCGACGCCCGGGCCACCTGCAAACCAGGTCCTGCCACTGAACCTGGACCGCCGAGCCGTGTCGTTCGCGGACTGACTCGGCCGGAAGTCCATTGATCTGCTGGCTGGTGAACGCTGGCGAAGCCCCGCTGGGTCGTGCATGGTCCGGGGAATCCGGTGCATGGCCTGGCGCTCGAACTCCACCGACACGGGAACGCTTGACCACATCAATCGCGGGTCAGGGCGTAAGGAAATCTGTGGCCAGCCCCACTGAAGATCACATACTGTGTGGCTTCACGCCCTGAGACGAACGGAAGGAGGCGAGTGCCGTGCAGTTCACACCTTTCCAGCGCTCCCTCTTCCGCTGTCCCGGCGTGGCACGTGAGTTCTGACCGGGAGCGCTCCAAGCAGCCTGTATCCCGGAGGAATCCATGACCGATCTGGTCATCCGCGCGCTCTCCGCGAGCGACGCTCATCTCTTCGACGCACTCCCCGACCCCCTGGGCGCCGGTGAAGGCCATCGGCGTACCCGGTTCCGCCCCGACTGGAAGCGCGTCGCCCTGCGCGACGGCGAGGTCGTCGCACGCGGTGCATGGTGGGGCGGCCCCGACGACTCGGAGCCCGCCAACATCAACTGGTTCGACGTGGCCGAAGGCGAGGAGGAGGCCGGGGCCGAACTCCTGCGCTCCGCTCCATGGCAGGTCGAACTCGAGATCAACCTGCCCGGCGGCTGGCGGGAAAAGACCGACCTGCGCGCCGCCGCCGGAGCGCGCTTCGCCGCCGCACGAGCCGCAGGGTACGAACTCCTGGTGGAACGCTTCCTGTACCGCTGGACCCCGGAGCAAGGTCTGCCCGAGCGCCCCGGACGCCTGCGCTTCAGCGCCGAACCCGACGACACCGTGTTCTTCGACGCGTTGCGCCGCATCCACTCCGCCACCCTGGACGCCCACGCGCTCAAAGCCATCGAGGAGGGCGACCTCGGCCAGGCCGCCCAGGAGGAACTCGACTTCTTCCACTGGTGCCCCTCCCCACGGGAGTGGTGGCAGATGGCGTACACGCCAGAGGGCGACCTGGCCGGCATCCACATCCCGGCCCACAACCCTTCCGGCCCGACCATCGGCTTCATCGGAGTCGTCCCGGAACAGCGCGGTCGCGGCTATGCCTACGACCTGCTCGCGGAGTGCACCCACCTCCTCGTCGAGCAGGGCGCGGAGTTCGTCAGCGGAGCAACGGACCAGGGCAACTTCCCCATGGCCGCGAACTTTGCCAAGGCCGGCTTCCCCGTCACCCGTGAACGCATCAACTTCCACCCGGCGGGCCAAGCGGCCTAGCGAGGAGTAGCACGCACTGAGGGGTCCGGTCCGAGGGCAGGTCCGGACCCCTTGTCAGCGACATTCGGGATCTGCGCTGTGGCCAGCGGCCACCATCTCGTCAGACCACGTACCTCACGGTGATCAACGGTGGACCCACTCAATCTCTCGGAACAGCCCCACCAGCAAGATCACGATCTACAGCTGGAGTACTAGAAGCCGCCGAAGCCGCGGCCGACGACAGCGAACCGATCCCCGCCCAGCTCCTCGAAGCGTGGCAACGAATAGTGCCGCAGGCCCGCGCGCTGCTCGGCGAGGTGGACATCACGGAGTCCGACCAGTTGGCGATCCCGCCCCTAGAAAACTCAGTCACATTAGTGACTTGGTACTTCATCTAGTCCACAGCGGTCACCGCTCGGGCTATCTCAATAAATTCATGCAATTTGTCGTTCATCCTCTCGGCCGTCGCGGTCCAGCCCGGAACCAGTGGTTGAGTCGGGTGCTCGCCTGCACGTGCCGCTCGAACTCGCGCATCTGCTCCGTTGCGAAAGTCCGCAGCTGCGAAGATGAGCTTCTGCGCCGCATCGGCAAGGAGAACTGGATGCAGCAGCTTATGAAGGGTGAACTGCCGCCAGAAGACGAGATTGCGAAGGCTGAGGGCTTCTTCACTGGGCCTGGGTCCATCGCAGCCGCAGCGCGGCGAACACGTGCCGGCACTGTGGGACCTAGCGGTCGCCCAACGCGCCGTCCAGGACGTCCGGTACCTCTCCGCCAGCTCTCGTCCATACACCGTTCTGCGATGTGCTGAACACCAACTCGGCGCAGGCGCTGGATGACATCACTTGACACAACCTTGGGCGACCTTGCACGGGCTTGACCGATCATTCATTCGTATGTTGTGCGGCCACGCTTCCGAAGCCTTGAGACGCGGCTAAATTCCCCAACATGTTCAGACAAGTTGTGCCCACTTCGATGTGGGTGGCTCGTCGTGTCCGGTCCAGCCTGGTCCTCGGGGCGGCGATTTCGCTCCTGGTGACCGGAGCCTCCCAGGCGATGTCCGCACCGCTCCCCTCAGCGTCAGCGCAGAGTTCGTCTGCCCAGTCGAGTACGACGTCCTTGTCTCTGGAGACTTCCACGGTCGTCCAGGGCGGAACGTTCACGGTCAACTACTCGGCGTCCGCAACCGATCTCAGCCCCTCGAACTGGGTCGGGATCTACCCGAAGGGCTCGAACAGCTACGCGGTCTGGCGATACACGCCGGACACCAACGGTTCGGTCACCTTCGACACCTACACGCTGGCCCCGGGCGCCTACGACGTCTACCTCTTCCACGCCAACGGCTACACCCACCTGGCCGGCCCCGTCGAGCTCACCGTCAAGCCCGCTCCGGCGCCGCAGCCTCCGACCGGCCCCCTACCCGAACCCGACACGGGCACCGGGCCGAACCTGATCGTCAACGGTGACGCCGAACAGGGTGGAGGAAGCCAGGTCGGCGTGGACACCAACACCGTCCCCGGCTGGAAGGCCTCCGGCTTGCTCAACGCCACCGCCTACGGCGCGAAGGGCGGCGAGGGCATCCACGACTACCCGACCCTGGCCGGCCCCGGCCCGAAGAACCGGGGCAAGAACTTCTTCTCCGGCGGTGGCGGCGGCGTCAGCACCGGCACCCAGACTGCCGACGTCTCGGACGCCG
Organism: Streptomyces sp. NPDC046821; assembly: GCF_040645335.1. Taxonomy (NCBI): domain Bacteria; kingdom Bacillati; phylum Actinomycetota; class Actinomycetes; order Kitasatosporales; family Streptomycetaceae; genus Streptomyces; species Streptomyces sp. NPDC046821. The sequence continues at coordinate 232,319 of NZ_JBEYYB010000003.1, forward strand.
CAGAGCGCATTGACCGCGGAAACGTCACCTACAACCTCACCGGCTGGCTCGGCGGCACCGGAGCAATCACCGACAACGCCACCGTCACCAGCACCTTCCTGGACGCCCATGGCACCGCACTCGGATCAGCGACGCTGGGGCCGGTCACCCCCGAGACACGCAAGTACACCACCGAGCTTCTCCCCGAACAGGCCCTGGGCAAGCTCCCGGCCGGCACCCGTAAGGTCCGCACGGTGATGACCATCACCGGACCGCAGCCGTACGACCGCCTCGGCCACGGCCAGGGCTATGTCGACAACCTCTCGCTGAAGATCTCCGCACCAGTACCGGCCCCCCACCCGGCCACTCCGCCCAAGGCCCAGGTGCCCGGCTACGACCACGTCTTCTACGTCATGATGGAGAACCGGGACTACAGCGGCATCATCGGCAACAAGGCCGCCCCCTACATCAACAGCCTGGTTCCCAAGGCCGCCAATCTCACCGGCGCCATGGGCGAGGTACACCCCAGCGACCCCAACTACGTCGCCGCTGCCGGGGGCAGCCTGTTCGACGTCAACGGCAACACCCCGTTCTCCAGCACTGTCGACGCCCCGCACATCGGTGACCTGGTCACCAAACACGGCGGCGACTGGCGCGGCTACATGCAGAACGCCAACGGGCCGTGCGACACCGCCAGCCACGGCGCCTACAGCATCGACGACCAGCCCTGGTATTTCTTCAAGGACATCAAGGACAACCCCGCCAACTGCAAGACGCACTTGCTGCCGCTCACGCAGATGAGCACCGACCTGCAGAAGACGCAAACCACTCCGACGTTCTCCTGGCTCAGCGCCGACGACTGCTACGACATGGAAGGCTGCGGCACCACCGCCGGCGACACCTGGCTCTCCCAGACGCTGCCGACCATCTTCAACTCCCCGGCATGGAAGAACCAGCGCTCGCTGCTCATCCTCACCTGGGACGAGGACGCCGCCGACGGCCAGCAGCACCTCCAGAGCGTCCCCACCCTCGTTCTCGGCTCGCAGGGCGTCAAGGCAGGCAGCACCACCGCCGCCCGCTACACGCACTACAACATGCTGCGCACCATCGAAGCAGCCCTGCACCTGCCCAGCCTCACCAAGAACGACCTGTACGCCCAGCCCATCAACGACATCTGGGACCGTCCCGGGGACTGACGCCATCTGGCATCAGCGGCTGAACTGAACGTTTCCCTGTGGGCCCGACAGCAACCCGGACAGGGCCCACAGGGGCACCAGAGACTCACCCGACTCAGCCACCAACTCGCTGCCTGCGTACTCGGATTGCACAGCAGAGTCACTGCTCATCGGTAGCAGGCGCAGGAGGGCGAAGGTGTTGGTCGCGGCGAGGCACCTACCTGGACAACCGCAGAACCCAGAACTGACGAGCTTCTGCAATTAGTCGATCTTGCCGCGAGACTCACTCCCCGTTCTCTCACGGCGCCTCACCCTGGTCGGGCAAGCCTTGCCAATCCGCCACCCGGCCTTGACACACAGGAGAAACAGACATGGGCACAAAAGCAGCCGTAAGCCGGAAGATCGCTCTGGGAGCCGCCGCAGCCGTGGCCGCGGCGAGTAGCGTCGTCGCTGGATCGGCCTCCGCGGCACCCGCACAAGCGGGGACTTCCGAGGGCGCCCCGAAGCACATCTTCTACATCATGATGGAGAACCACGGGTCCTCCCAGATCATCGGCAACAAGGCCGATGCTCCCTACATCAACCAGTTGACCTCCCGCTACAACGTGGCGACCAACTTCCACGGGGTCACCCACCCGAGCCTGCCCAACTACCTGTCCATGTTCTCCGGTTCGTCCCAGGGCATCTGGGACGACTGCAAGGCGGGGGCGAACGTCACCTGTGCGCCGGAGGAGTTCGTGCCGGGTTCGGGTGACTCAACCGACTCCGCGTCGCTGACGCCGGCGCAAGTGGCCAGCGCGAGCAAGACGCCGCACATGTTTTCCGGCAAGAATCTCGTCGACCAGTTGGAGGCGAAGCACCTCTCCTGGAAGGCATATATGCAGTCCATGCCGGAGGCCGGCTACGAGGGCGAGTACGCGCCGACAGTCAACGGCACCACGGTGAACCTGTACGCGCAGAAGCACAACCCGTTCATGTACTTCTCGGACGTCAACTCGCCGGGCAACCCCAGGCTCCAGCGGGTCGTCCCGTTCGAGAAGAACTTCGACGCGGACCTGGCCGCGGGCACCGTTCCCGCCTTCAACTGGATCAGCCCCGACCAGTGCCACGACATGCACGGCGTATCGCCGAGCAGCGCAAGCCTGATCGGCCTGCCTGCCTGCGGCTACCCCGCTTCAGGCCCGGACCACGGCGCGATCAAGCTGGGCGACCAGTTCCTCAAGGACACGGTCTCCAAGATCATGAAGTCCAGGACATGGCAGACGTCCAACTCCAGCATCGTCATCGCCTGGGACGAGAACGACTACTCCGGCTACTCCGGCGGGCCGGGCAGCCCGGTGGGAGAGGGCGGCAAGGTGCTCGGCGGCGGGGACGCCCCCCTGCTCGTCATCAACTCCCAGGCCGGTCCGCACAAGATCTCCGACAAGCCGGCCGACCACTACACGGTGCTCGCAACGATCGAGCGGTTGTGGCACCTCGGCTGCGTGGAGAACACCTGCTCGCCCCGGACGTCCGGCTCGCTGGAGAACCTCTTCGCGAACTAAGGCTCCAACTTCACTGCGCCCCAGCCCCCGGGGGCGCAGGCCGACAACCCCGATGTCCTGCTGATCATCCCTCGGCCGGAGTCCACACAGAGTTCGCGTCCACTCCCTTCGATGAGCGAGCGCAGCTCCCATCCCCGACTGTCCATGCCCATGTGAGGAGCTTCCATGACCCCTGATCCGACCACCCCAACGCCCGAGTCTGAGCTCGGCGGCAGCACCGCAGCCACGGTCGGCGCCACCCGCCGTCGGTTCCTCCAGGGCGCGGGGATCGCCGCCGGGACGCTGGTGCTCGGCGGGACCGCCGGCGCGGGCGGCGCGTACGCCGCCGCTCCGAAGCCCAAATACGTCTTGCCAAAGGGCTTCAACGGCAACATGTCCGACCTGAAGCATGTCGTGATCCTGATGCAGGAGAACCGCTCCACGGACCACTACTTCGGCACGTTCCCCGGCGTACGCGGCTTCAACGACAAGCAGGCGCTGCGGTTCCAGGACGGCACCACCGTCTTCCAGCAGAAGGACCGCAACGGCAACGTCGTAACCCCGCAGGCCGACGACGGAACCTGGGGCAACGACCACGGAGCCTGGGGCGACGTCGACCATCGCAAGTGGGATCTGTGGGTGCAGCACAACGGCGCGAGCTGCATGAACTACCACAGCGATGCCTACATGGGCTTCTACCACTCGCTCGCCGCCCAGTACACCATCGCCGACCAGAACTTCTGCTCCGAGTTCGGGCCGACCGACCCCAACCGAAAGTACCTCTGGAGCGGTACCGCCAACAGCGAGACGGGCAACACCGATGAGTCCAACTACTCTCGTCCCTGGATCACGGTGGCCGAGCAGCTCCAGCAGGTCGGCATCGACTGGCGGCTCTACTCCGACAACAGCGGCAACGGGCGACAGGGTTACATCAGCACCTGGGTCGGCGACTACGGCGACAACGAGCTGAAGTACTTCAAGGGGTTCGACCCGCAGGGGCTGAGCGCCGACGACCCGAAGCTGCGGCCCGGCACCGGGCTGATCTGGCGCGGCAACGCCACGTACTACTCCGGCATGACCTCGCCGAACAACGACTCCGACGCGAACCTCGACGCGGTCCTCAAAAACCTCCGTGACGCCTGCCAACCGGGCGCGGAACACCCGCTGCCGGCAGTCTCCTGGATCGTGGCGCCCTACGGCTGGTCCGAGCACCCGGGCGCGGACACCCTGCACGGCGAGCGCTACGTCAAGAAGGTGCTCGACATCCTGCAGAGCAACCTCGATATCTGGAACCACACCCTCTTCATCCTCAACTACGACGAGAACGACGGGAAGTTCGACCACGTGCTGCCGCCGTGGCCTGAGCCGGGCACAGCAGGCGAGTACGTCGGCGCCTACCCGCTCGGCTTCGGTCCGCGGGTGCCGATGCTGCTGGTGTCTCCGTGGACCCGCGGCGGGTACGTCGCCTCGGAAGTCTTCGACCACACCTCGACGATCACGTTCCTCGAGACCTGGGCGGCCCACCTCGGCAAGCCGTTCCGTTGCCCCAACATCACCGACTGGCGGCGCTCGATCGCGGGCGACCTGACCAGCGCGCTCGACTTCGCCCATCCGCAACCGGGGTCGGCCACCTTCCCGGACCCGCTCGGCGAGCAGCCGGTGTCGATCGCCGCCGACCACATGAAACCGCGCCCGCTGAGCTTCCATCCGCACGCCACGATCTCGGAGGACCCCGCGTCGGGGACGGTCACCGCCAGAATGACCCTGACCGGCGGCCCGAAGGACAAGGCTGTGTGCTTCCAGGTCTTCCCCGACAAGTACCAGGCGTTCTCCAACACGCCGTTGACCGTCACCGAGCGCAAGCCGCGCGAGTACATCTGGGACACCAAGGCCACCGACGGCAAGTACGCCTTCTCGATCTACTCCAACGACGGCTTTGTGCGCTCCTTCGCCGGCCAGGTCGCGCCCGCCGGACAGACGGACGGCGGCCTCCCGCACGTCGAGGTCGACCTGCTGAAGGGCGGCACCACGCACGAGGGTCGGGTGAAGCTCAAGCTGCACAACGACGGCACCAAACCGGTGCGCTACACGCTCACCGCTAACGACTACGCCGGCCGTACCCAGAACGTCACGGTGGACGGAGGCGAGACGCACGTCGTCATGTGGCCGACCCAGGAGGGCTACTACGATGTAGTCGTCACCGTCAACACCGACACCATCTGGACGCAGCGCTACGCCGGCCGGATAGCCACCGCCGGAAAGGACTGACCGGGCCAGGACATCCGTGGCGACGGCGGCCGTCCTGGCCACCGTCGCCAGACCCTGTCGGACTGGTATGTGCGCCGGGTGGTGCCAACCCGAGACGTTCATTGGCCGACCGACTCCTGCAGGACACAACATTCACCTGCGGCAGCGCACAGATCAGGTGACCAGGCCCGCTCACAGCCCTGGTTCCGCCATGACTGACGGCATCTGCCCCGACGTGGATGCCTAGAGCTACCCGGGGCAGTTTTCCGTTGCCGTTGAGGAAGCCGCTGTGCCGGGACCAGGCCCATCGACAAGCGGTCCGGCGTGGTCGAGGATCTGGCTGTGACTGATGACGTCGCGGCCCTGCCCTCCGCGGCCAAGAGGTCGGGGAGGGCGCGGCGTTACTGTTCCTCGCGGGCTGGTCTGCTCGGCGAGGACGCCGTGATCGCCGTCGGCGGCGGCCAGGACCAGGCGCCGGAGTTCGCTGGGGATTCGACGGCTGGTGGCCGCCGAGCGCTCTACTCCCATCTGTTTGGCGGCGTCGTGCTCCCGGATCGCGGTGTCGAGGCCGTCGAGAAGGCCGCGCAGCAGCTCCGCGGCCCCGTCCCCGTGCTCGCTCAGCGCCCATGAGAGGGCCTCGATGTGGCCGGGGAACGGGGCGCCGCCGCCGGACGCGGTCTTGAGGATCTGCGCCACCTGGCCGCGGTTGATGGGCTTGCCCTTCTCAATGAGAGAGGCCAGGTCGGCGGTCGCGCTGCGCAGCACCTGTTCTTCCCCCCCGGAGGGCAGGTGCCGCAGATGGAATCGCGAGGCGATCGAAGTCATCGGGCGGAGCCGGCTCAGTGCGATGTCTCTTGTGCGATGCGTTGATGCGCCCGAGGATGACGAGCCCGGCGGAGCGCTGGAAGTCGCGGTAGAAGATCGCGAGGTTGCCCCAGGGGGCGTAGTAGGCGATGTCGCCGGCCTCCGCCGCGGCCGCGCTGGCTGAGCCCTCGGTGGTCAGTCGTCCAGGCAGGTCGGCGATCTTCTCGGTGCCGTGGAAATCGGACAGGGGCAGGGGGAGAGGCAGCGCCGAGGCGAGGTCGCGCGCCGCGGCGCTGTCGTTCAGGGTCCCGGCCAGTGCCGTGGTGGCGGTGATGATCCGGATGTCCATGGGTTCCTTTCGGCGTGGACGGTTCGATGAGCCCGCCTGACCGCTGGTCGTCTGGTCACGTCGTGTGCGTCCGGGGCCGCAGCAGCAGTGCCGCTCCGGCGGTGATGATGGAGACGCCTGCCGCGGTGAGCAGGGCTGCCGTCTCGCCGGCCGGGTAGGCCAGGCTGCTGAGCATGAGACCGAAGACCGCGACGGCCAGCGCTCCGCCGACCTGGCGGCTGGTGTTGAAGACGCCGGAGGCGATGCCGCTGCGGCGGGCGGGGACGCTGTTCAGCAGGATCGTGGTGGTGGGCGGCATGACGAAGGGACCGGCGAGCCCGGCCAGCACCATCAGGGCCGCGATCAGCCACAGAGGCGCTGAGGGGAGCGCCGCGAGCAGCACCAGCCCGGCAGCCATCGAGGCCAGGCCGGCGACGATGAGGGCCTTCTGGCCGATGTATTCGGCGATGCGTGGCGTGAAGGGGGTGAGGCAGAGCCCGGCGACCATCATCGGTAGGAACACCAGCCCGGTCCCCAACGCGGTCAGGCCGTGGTGTTGCTGCAGCGTCAGGCTCATCACGAACGGCAGGCCGTAGTAGCCAACCATGAACGCGAACCCGATCAGCACGCTGATCCCGGCGTTGCGGTCGCGGAACAGGTCCGACGGCACCATGGGGTGCCGCGCCCGGCGCTGGATCACCGCGAATGCGGCGGCAGCGACGACCGCGACCGCCAGGGCGATCACGACCTGAGGAGCGGCGAAACCGGCCTCGCCGGCGTCGATCACGCCGAACGTGAGCCCTGCCATCGCCAGGACCCCGGTGATCTGCCCGGCCCAGTCGACCGGCGATGTGTGCCTTGGGGCTGAGATCGCCCGCGCGATCAGATACAGGGCGATCAGCCCGACGGGGGCGTTGACGAAGAAGATCAGCCGCCAGCTGGCCATGGTGAGCAGGCCGCCGAGCACGGGGCCGGAGGTGGAGGCGATCGCGCCGCCCATGGCCCAGATCGCCACCGCACGGGTCCGCAGCCTCGGGTCCGGGTGGGCGTGGTTCAGCAGCGCCATCGAGGCCGGCATCATCGCGGCGGCTGCCGCGCCCTGCACGAACCGCGACGCGATGAGCACGGGCATGCTCGGCGCGACGCCGCAGGCGACCGACGCCAGAACGAACACCGCCATCCCCGCCAGCAGCATCCGCTTCGCGCCGATCCGGTCCGACAGCGACCCGCAGGACAGCAGCAGCGCGGCGAACATGAGGGTGTAGCCGTCGACGATCCATTGCAGATCGCCGATGCCGCCGCCCAGCTCGGCGCGGATACTGGGCAGAGCGACGTTGACGATCACCGCGTCCAGGGTGATCACGAAGAACACCAGGGTGCAGGCCACCAGGGTTGTGGTCGCCCGTCCCGGCGTCGCACGGCCTGCCGCGCCCGATCGATCAGCCGGGCCCGTTGCGCCTCTCACGCGGGGAAGGCTCACTCCCCGCCCTCGACGATGCCCTTGAGCACGGTCATCGCCCCCATGCCGTTGGGCCAGCCGGTGTAGAACGCCAGGTGCAGCAGGGCCTCCTGCAGCTCCTCGTCGGTGACGCCGTTGTGGCGGGCGTGGGCGAGGTGGAACTTCAGCTGGTCCGTCTTGCCCATCGCGGTGAGTGCTGCGACGGTGATGAGGCTGCGGTCGCGCTTGGACAGGTCGTCGCGCTGCCAGACCTCGTCGAAGAGGACCTGGTCGGTGTAGTGGACCATGCCGGGGGCGAAGTCGCCGAAAGCGTTCTTCCCGCCGGTCCAACCGGTGCTCTTCTCGTTGACGCTCATGATCGCTCCATATCCATCCGTGGCGGCAGTTCCCGTCGTGGTTTCCATGCAACTGCTGATCGCTCGCGTGTGGGAGTCCCGGTCGTGAGGGGGTACCGGCAGGGTCTGGCACCGTGGCCGGGAAGCGCCTTGACTCGATGCCATGAGTGATCGCGGAACCAGCAGCGCCGCCGGTCGGGCGCGGCCCGTCCGGCTGCGCGCCGGGCTGCGCGCTGCGCTGGACGCGATCGACGCGCCGGCGCAGGTCCTGACCGAGCGGCTGGACGTCGTGGCGACGAACCCGATCGGCCGGGCGCTGCTGTCACCCGTGCTCCAGGACGGCCGGGCCAACCTGGCGCGGTTCCTCTTCCTGGACGAGGAGGCGTCGACGGCGTTCTTCCCCGAGTGGGACCGGGTCGCCGACGAGCAGGTCCACCGGCTGCGCGAAGCGGCCGAGCAGAACCCGCATGACCGCGCGCTGCACCGGCTTGTCGGCGAGCTCTCGACGACCAGCGCGCCGTTCCGGTCCCGCTGGTCGGCCAAGCGGATGTGCGCGTGCCATCCGCCGCGGCTGCTCGTCGACCACCCGCTGGTCGGGGAGCTGGAGCTGATCCGCGAGGACCTGGCCCCGACCGCGGACGGCGCGCTCACGCTACGGGTCTGCACGGCCGAGCCGGGGTCGGCGACCGCCGAACGGCTGAGCATCCTCGCCAGCTGGACGCATGAGCCCGCGGCTCAGCAGAACACAGCACCCAGAAGGGTGCACGACACGAGAGAGAACGAAGAGTGACAGACAACGAGTTCGACCAGATCTTCCCGCTCGGGGAGCCCAACGACGCCTACGCGCAGTACTTCATCGGGCAGAGCTACCTGGCTCCGCTCGCGCCGGGGAGCGTCCCGGTGAGCAACGTGAGCTTCGAGCCGGGCTGCCGGAACAACTGGCACATCCACCACGGCGAGAACGGCGGCGGTGACCAGATCCTGATGTGCACTGCGGGGTCCGGCTGGTACCAGGCCGAGGGCGAGCAGCCCGTGAGCATGGAGCCGGGCACCGTGATCCGCGTCCCCGCTGGGACGAAGCACTGGCACGGCGCGAAGGCGGACGCGTGGTTCTCCCACGTGGCCTTCATCACGCCCGGCGAGGGCGTCAGCAACGAATGGCTCGAGCCGGTCACCGACGAGGTGTACGGGGCGCTGCCGAAGAACGGAGAGACCGCATGACCATCCTGAACGAGACCTACACCCTGTCCAACGGCGTCCTGATCCCCAAGCTGGGGCTGGGCACCTGGTTCATCGACGACGACAAGGCCGCCGGGGCCGTCCGCTCGGCGATCGAGATCGGCTACCGCAACATCGACACCGCTCAGGCCTACGGCAACGAGCGCGGCGTCGGCGAAGGCGTGCGTACCGCCGGCATCGCACGGGACGAGCTGTTCGTGTCGACCAAGCTGGCCGCCGAGATCAAGGACTACGACCAGGCGGTCGCCGCGATCGACGGGTCGCTTGAGACGATGGGCCTGGACTACGTCGACCTGATGCTCATCCACAGCCCGCAGCCGTGGGACGACTTCCGCGGCGGCGACTACGCCGAGGGCAACCGGAAGGCATGGAGGGCTCTCGAGGAAGCGCACAGGGCGGGCAAGCTCCGTTCGATCGGCGTCTCCAACTTCCAGCAGCACGACCTGGAGAACATCCTGTCGAGCGTGACGGTCGCGCCGCACGTGAACCAGCTGCTGGTGCACGCGGGCAACACCCCGAGCGAGCTGATCGCCTACTGCGAGAGCAGGCAGATCCTCGTCGAGGCGTACTCGCCGATCGCGCACGGCGAGATCCTGAAGAACGCCGACGTCTCGGCGATGGCCGAGCGGTACGGCGTGACCGTCCCGCAGCTGTGCATCCGCTACACGATCCAGCTGGGCACAGTCTCGCTGCCGAAGACGGCGAACCCCCAACACATGCGCTCCAACGCCGAGGTCGACTTCGGGATCTCCGAAGCGGACATGGCGACGCTGAAGGACCTGTATGCCCAGGACTACGGCGACTCCAGCGCGTTCCCCGTCTACAGCGGCAAGTGAGGGGCACGCCATCGACCAGCGAACGACGAAGGGAGATCCATTGACCGAGACCATGCGCGCCCTGATCTCCGGCCGCGGACCCGAATGGGTCCTGGCTGACGCGCGGATCCCCGAGCCTGGCCCCGGCCAGGTGCTGATCCGGAACCGGGCGGCCGCGACCAACAACGCCGACCTGCCGATGCTCGCCGAGGCGGACCCCGGCAGCGGCGGCCACGGACACGAGTTCGTCGCCGGGTACGAGTACGCGGGTGAGATCGCCGCCGTCGGCCCCGGTGCAGGCGACTGGAAGGTCGGCGACCTCGTGATGGGGACCTTCCTGTCCTCGTTCGCCGACTACCTGATCGTCGACCACCGTTTCGTGCTGTCCCGCCCCGAGCACCTGTCCCCAGAGGTGGCGTGCGCGCTGCCGACAGCGCTGCTCACCGAGATCGGCGCGCTGCGGGTCGCCGGGTTCGGGCCCGGACAGAGCGTGCTCATCACCGGGGCGACCACCGGCATCGGCATGATCGGGATCCAGATCGCCAAGGCCATCGGGGCGTCACGGGTCCTCGCGACCACGCGAGACGCCGCCAAGGCTGACCTGTTGACCGGGCTCGGCGCGGACGCCGTGATCGTCGTCGGCGAGGACGACCTGACTGAGGCAGTCCTCGTGGCAACAGACGGGAAGGGCGCGGACGTCGTCCTCGACCACGTCGCGGGGGAGACGTTCGCCAAGTGTCTGCCGGCGACAGCCGAGGACGGCCACGTCGTCAACATTGGCCGGCTCGCCGGTCCCGCGTCCGCGATTGACCTGGACGCGCTGTCCTACCGCCACCTGACCGTCCACGGCGTCTCATTCGGGTTCTCCCGCGACTGGGAGACCGTGCCGATCCTCGAGAGCCTGAGCGCTGAAGTGCTGCCCGCCGTCGCCCGCGGCGAGATCCGGCCCGTCATCGACTCCGCCGTGGACGTTGCGGACTTCCAGGAGGCAGCAGACCGCCTGCGATCGGGCCGGGCCGTCGGCAAGTTCGTGCTCCGGTTCGACTGACGAACGCCGATCGCTTCATCGGATCGAGGGCCGGGCGCGGCGACCAGCTCCAGGCTCAGGTCGTCGCGGCTGGCGCCTCCGCGGCGCGACCGTTCGCGCCGAATGTCAGTTCGGCGAGGCGGCGCATGCGCGGCTCCGACGGCGTGTTCGGCTCGGCGCTGTAGGCGGTCAGCGTGAGTCCGTGCTCGGCGGGGAGGCTCAGCGCGTCGAAGCTGAGGCGAAGGTCTCCGACGGCGGGGTGGTGGAACTCCTTGTAGCCGTTCTGGTGCAGCCGCACGTCGTGCCGCGCCCAGAGCGTCCGGAACTCCTCGGACCGGGTGGACAGCTCTCCCACCAGCTCGGTCAGCTGTTCGTTGGAGGGATCGCGTCCCGCTTCCGTGTGGAGCAGCGCCACCGAGGTCGAGGCCGCCTTCTGCCAGTCCGGGTAGAGGCGGTGCGCGCCGTCATCGAGGAAGCAGAAGCGGGCCAGATTGACCGGCCGCTCGGAGCCGACGAACGCTTCGGAGTAGAGCATCTGGCCCAGGGCGTTGATCGCCAGGATGTCCAGGCGGCCGTTGCGGATGAACGCGGGCGTGCCCGTCATGCCGTCCAGCAGCCGCCGCAGGCTGGGGGAGACCTGACCGCGCCTCTTCCTCGCAGACTTCGGCGCAGGGCCAGCGGCGCGGGAGAGGTCGAACAGGTGCTCGCGCTCGGCCTCGTTCAAGTGCAGGGCGCGGACCAATGCCTCCAGAACGCTGTCGGAGACACCGCCCAGACCGCCGCGCTCGAGGCGCGTGTAGTACTCGACGCTGACTCCGGCCAGCAGGGCGACTTCCTCGCGGCGCAGGCCGGGCACGCGGCGCATCCCGCCGAAGTCCGGCAGACCGGTGTCCTCCGGGCGCAGCTTCGCCCGGCGAGTCACCAGGAACTCCCGGATCTCGGCTCGATTGTCCATGCTTCAACGGTAATCGCGGCGGCTGGAAGCCTGGGAGTCCCCAGCAGTGCCTGGCACGGGCGAGGGCACGTCGACAAGGTGGTCGCCGCCGTGGCATCGGTCGCCATCTGGGGCTTCGCCGCGGGATCGGTCGGCGTGGGCTGGGCCTCCTGGCTCGCGAAGGCCTACCCCGACCAGGCCGAGGCCGCCGGCGGGATCCTCGTCGCCGCCATCCAGGGCTCGATGATGCTCGGCGCGCTGCTCGGCTCCGCCGACCTCGTCCTGGACCCGTTGCGCGGCCGAGACAAGGGAGGTGCGGTCGGTGACGTCGGCCTGGATGGCGATCGATCCGTTGGCCAGTTCGGCGGCGAGGGCTTCGATGCGGTCGAGTCGGCGTGCGAGCAGTGCGACCTTGTAGCCGTCGGCGGCGAGGGCCCGGGCAGTGGCCGCGCCGATGCCGGAGGATGCGCCAGTAATCACTGCGACGCGGGTGTTGTTCTGTGTGTCAGTCACGGGGGACTCCTTCGGTTTGATGCGATTTGCTTTGTCCATCGGACCAGTGGCGCACACGAGGAAAGGAACTACGAGTTCCACCTTCAGCGGCTGGTCGGGCTACATCAGGGCGTTGGCGCGGAGCCATGCCTCGACGTCGCCTGCTGCCCGTGGTGCGTCGACGTCTTCGCCGCGGACTGCGAGCCCGTTTCGCACATCGCTGGCGCGGAGCGCGTCGCGATACGACTGGTCGACGCCGGCCATGCCGGACACGGCGTAGGTGACGAACGGCAGGACGCGCTTGCCGGCCAGGCCGACCCGCTCGATGAAGGTGGACATGATCATTGGTGCGCGCACGTTCCAGACGGGGCTGCCCAGCAGCACGGTGCTGTAGCCGGAGAGGCCCGGGAGTTCGCCACGGATGGCCGGGCGGGCGTTTGCGTTCCGCTCGCGGACGTTGCGCTGGAAGGTGGGGTCGTACGCTCGCGAGTAGGGATCCGCCGCGGTGATCTCGTAGACGTCGCAGGAGATGCGCGCGGCGATCAGCTGTGCCGGCCTTTTGGTGTTGCCGACCTCCAGCTCACGCCGCCCGCCCTCCCAGTAGTTCTCGCCGGAGCGGGAGAAATACACGAGCAGAGTCTTCGCCCCGCTGGAGGGCTCCGAGCTGGGAATCATGCCGGGCGTTTCTTCCGGTGCCGGAGTCGTGTCTGGACTCGTGGCCGGTCGGACCTGTGGCGCGCAACTGGTCATTGCCGCATGGGTTATCGCTCCGGCCGTGCTGAGGACGGCTCTGCGGGTCTGGTCGGTCATCTGTCGGCCCTCCACCTCCTCAAGCGGTTTTCCGGAGGCGGAGCGTTCCCGCTGCCAGGACGATGAGCAGCACGCCGGTGACGAGGTAGTCGGTGCGGAGCCCGGTCTGGAAGGCCGGCTGGACAGCGAGGACTGCGCCGAAGATCGCGATGCCGAGTGAACCGCCCATCTGGCGGGCGGTGTTGAGTACGCCGCTGGCAGTGCCGGCCCTTTCGGCGGGGATGTGGTCCAGGATGAGCGCGGTCAGCGGGGGAACAGTGAAGGAGCCTCCCAGGCCGACCGGGACCATGAGCAGGGCGCTGGCCAGGATCGGAACATCCGCGGGCAGAAGCGCCAGAACGATGAGACCGGCAGCCATCAGCACCATGCCGCCGATGGTGGTGACGATCTTGCCGAGGCGTTCCATGGCGCGTCCCACGAACGGGTTGAGCAGTGCCACGAGCCCGGTCATCGGCAGGAACAGCAGGCCGGTGACCAGCGAGTTCACGCTGCGCTGTTCCTGGAAGTGGAGGCTCTGGACGAAGACGACCCCGTAGAAGGCGGCCATGGTGATGAAGGCGATGCCCAGGCCGGCGGAGACCGTGCTGGAGCGGAACAGGTCCAGGGGCATCATCGGGTGACGTCCTCGCGCCTGAGCGAATAGGAAGACGACAGCGCCGATCACGGCCAGGGCGAATGCGCCCAGCACTTCAGGGGAACCGTAGCCGAGTGAGCCGCCTTCGATGATGCCGTAGGTGAGGCCTCCGAGTGCGGCGATCGCGGCGATCTGCCCGGTCCAGTCGAACGGAGCGATCCGGCGTGCGGAGGGGGCGACTCGGGCGAGCGCTATGAGCGCGATCACGCCGACCGGGAGGTTGACGAAGAAGATCCACCGCCAGCCGAACTGGGTAAGGACGCAGCCCAAGACCGGGCCGGCTGCTGCGGCGACGGAACCGCCGAGCGCCCAGTAGGTGATCGCTCGTCCGCGCTGCACCGCGTCGTGGAATGCTTCGCGGATCAGTGCCAGGGAAGTGGGGGTGATCATCGCAGCCCCGATGCCCTGCACGACGCGGCCGGCGATCAGGATGCCCAGGCTGGGGGCTGCGCCGCAGGCCGCCGAGCCGAGGACGAACACGGCCATGCCGATCCCATAGGCCCGGCGGGCACCGATCCGGTCTGAGATGGTTCCGCCGAACAGTTGCAGGGCGGAGAACATCAGCGTGTAGCCGGTGACGATCCATTGAAGGCCGGAGAGGCCTCCGCCGAGCTCGTCCCGGATGTGGGGGAGTGCGACGTTCACGATCTGGGCGTCGAGTGCGACGACGAAGAAGCCGAGCATTGCCACGGCCAGCGACATGCGCGGCTTGGCGGTATCGGTCGTACGGACAGGGGAAGTGGTCTCGGACATGCTCGGCTTTCGGGTGCGAGATCTGGGTTTTCTTCAATGCAAGCAATTCGGATGCCGGCGAAGAAGGGACCGGTTATCGGTGCACTGACGGTTCCTCCCACGCAGTAGAAACCGGCCGTAGCGTTGAAGGCATGGACCAACGAAATGCGGTGGGAGAGTTCCTGCGCACCCGGCGAGACCGGATCACTCCGGAGCAGGCCGGGATCCTCGGCGGCACCCGCCGTAGGGTCCCTGGCCTCAGGCGTGAAGAAGTGGCGATGCTTGCCGGTGTCAGCGTCGAGTACTACGCCCGGATGGAACGCGGAGACCTCCGCGGCGTCTCCGCCGAGGTGCTCGAAAGCGTCGCCAGGACCTTGCGCATGGACGAAGCCGAGATCGATCACCTGCACGCCCTGGCCGAGGCTGCCGGTCCGCAGCCGGCCCGCCGGCGCGGGACGAAGGCCGAGCAGCCGTTCCGGCCGAGCCTGCAGCGTTTCATCGACTCGGTCGCGATGCCCGTGTGGGTGCGAGACCGCCGGATGGACTTCGTGGCAGCCAACGCCGTCGGCCGCGCGCTGTACTCGCCCCTGCTGGAGGACCCGGCAAGCCAGGGCAACACTGCCCGGTTCACCTTCTTCAGCCCGGCGGCCCGGGTGTTCTTCCCCGACTGGGAGCAGGGCGCGTCCGACATCGTCGCCTCCCTGCACACCTACGCCGGTCAGAACCCGCGGGACAAGCGCCTGACCGACCTGATCGGTGAGCTCGTCACCCGTAGCGACGATTTCCGTGTCCGCTGGGCCGCGCACGACGTCCGGCACCACCGCACCGGGATCAAACGCATCCACCACCCCGAGGTCGGCGACCTCGAGTTGGTGTACGAGGCCATGGACTTCCCCGCGAACCCCGAATGGTTCATGTTCGGCTACACCGCCGAACCCGGATCCCCGAGCGAGGAACGCCTGAGACTGCTGGGCAGCCTCGCCGCTGAGACTTCACCGACCGAACGCAAGGAGAAGGCATGAACATCACCCTGAACAACGGCGTCGAAATGCCCGCCCTGGGCTTCGGCGTCTTCCAGACCCCACCCGAGGAAACCGTCGCCACCGTCGCTGAGGCACTGCGTGTGGGTTACCGGCTGATCGACACCGCCGCCTCCTACTTCAATGAACGTGAGGTCGGCGAAGGCATTCGTACCTCTGGGATCGACCGGTCCGAGGTCTTCATCGAGACCAAGCTGTGGATCAGCGACTACGGCTATGACGAGGCCCTGCACTCCTTCGACAAGTCCGCCGGCAAGCTCGGCGTTGAGCAGATCGACCTGCTCTTGCTGCACCAGCCGCTGACCGCCGATTTCGAGAAGACCATCGGCGCGTACAAGGCGCTGGAGACTCTCCACGCCGACGGGAAGGTCCGCGCGATCGGCGTCAGCAACTTCATGCCCGAGGTGCTGGAGCGTCTGCTGGCCGAGACCAGCGTGGTCCCCGCCGTGAATCAGGTGGAGGGGCATCCGTACTTCTCCCAGCCCGACGTGCAGAAGGCCGACGCCGAGCACGGCATCCTCACCCAGGCCTGGTCGCCGATGGGCGGGATCACCAGCTACCGCGGCGACGCCGGCCGGTCGACGTTCAACGACCCCGTCATCGGCGAGATTGCGACCGCACACGGCAAGACGACGGCGCAGGTGATGCTGCGCTGGCACCTGCAGGAGGGCCGTTCCGCGATCCCGAAGTCGGTCAAGCCTGAACGGATCGCCGCGAACTTCGACGTGTTCGACTTCGAGCTCAGTGATGCCGAACTCGCCGCCATCGACGCTCTGGACACGGGCGTGCGCGGCGGTCCGGACCCGGACATCATCACCCTCGAGTCGTTCCACCGGGACATCCCCGAGGCCTGAGCGGCGTCTCGCAGACATCTCCTCGGCGAGGGTCTCTTCCTCTCCGCGTGAGTCAGATCTTTGCGGGCGAGCGCATCTTGATGGTGAGGGCGGCCAGCGCCGTAATCAGCGCGCCGAACAGCGCGGCGCAGGCGTACGAGGTGGGGTCGATGTCGCGCACAGCGCGCGGTCACGCTTCTCCGCGAGCGCCCTGTATGCGTCGAGCCTCCCGCGCAAGGTCCGTGCCGGAGCGGTCAGAGCGATCTCCGAGTCCATGGTCGACCTCTCCGACCACGGCAAACTCCTCGACCGCTTCCTCGCACTCCCCACGCCGAAGATGTTCACGTATGGCGAGTAGAACAACACGCTGTCCTACCTGCCGGCGCTGGCAGAGGGAGGCGTCGTGCCGGCGCAGGCCTCGCAGCTGTGCGGCACGAACTGCTGAAGCTGATGACGCCGGACAAGGACGCCCAGTTCGTCCTCGACTGTGACGACCTCGTGCACGCTCGATCACCGTTGTTCGAAGGGGGGGCGAGTGGCCTGGCCGCCCCGCCGGTCCAGGTCTCGGAAGCTTGGGGACGGGCTTCCTCGCGGCAGCCTTCTCCCCCGGTCCTTTCTGCGCTCGTGGCAGTGCCGCTGACGGTTCGGGCGCTGCTTATGAGTATTCGGCAGGCCGCTGCGCTCTTGAGCGGGCGGTTGTGGGGCGATGTCCATCGACGCCGTTTGGTCCGCAACTGGTCCGGGAGGAACTTCCCTGGATGTGCCGAGAACACGGCAGCGCCATCACAAAAGCCCGGACTCAGTGGCGTCGGCCCGTCCGCGGATTGGTCCACTGCCCCAGGAACCCGTAGTCCATCTGGGCTTCCTCACCGGCGCGACTTCGTCCCACAGCATCGTGACGTGCGACCGCGTGACCTCGTCCGGCGAGGTGGCAGGCACCCACCGGCGGAAACTGGATGTAGAGACGTCCAACTTCCCTTCGTCCCGCAGGCCTTGGTGGATGGTGGGGACCGTCACCGTCCCCAGTAGGCTCTTGATGTAGTCGCGGTGTTTGTCGATCTTGGCCAGGTCACCTGCCTCAGCCGGCGGTCGGCCAGTCCTGGAAACCGGGCTTCCGCAGCGCGTCCCCGGGCTACGTCTTCGACGCCGCCGCGTGGGGCCACGGCTACGCCGCGGAGACCGCGCACGCCGTCCTGCGGTGGGCGTTCGACACCCTGGACCTGAACCGAGTCCAGGCCGAGACCGACACCAGTAACGTGGCGTCCGCCCGGGATCCTGGAGAAGCTCGGCTTCGTCCGCGAGGGCTCCCTCCGCGAGGACTGCGTCGTCAACGGCGACGTCTCCGACTTCTGGGTCTTCGGCCTCCCCCGCCGCTAGTGGCACCCGACAGCCACGCCGGCGGCCGGCAGCTGGACCGAGACCTGCCCGCAACTTCTCGTAACCCGGCGCCACCGCTCACCTGCCGCCCTTGGGTACGCTGCTGGCCCGGTCACCGAGGAGCGCATGCCCTGACCAGCAGCGTGCCCAAGGCGCCGGCGTCCGTGTGGGGTAGCACCTCGGCCCGGATGTCGGTGAAGCCGTGACGCTTGAGGGCGTCGGTCCACTGGGGGAGCGCCGTACCGCCGCCGGTACACGGTCAGTTCCGCCTCCCGGCCGCATCCGCGGCTCCGACTCGGTCGCCGGTTTCGACATGACCCGCGGCCGGCGGGCCGAACAGTCGGGCGCCACCGGTTTCGGGGTCGGTGGCGTAGGCGACGATCTGCATCAGTTCACTCTCCGTGAGAAGCGTGAGTGCCTCGAGTACGGTCGCGTCGATGGCGCCGGTGCTCTTGGTACGTCCTGCCGCGATGTGCAGTCGGGATCCCCGGCCGTAAGGAACGATGTGCAGTTCCACTGCGGCGAACTCGTTGCGGACGTGGAAAGGGCCCGGTGCGGACTCCGGTGTGCCGGCCATCAGAAGATGACCGCGAGTTGACTGTCGGTGGGCACTTCGGCGTCGAGGTAGACGTCTCTGCTGAGCAGCCGGAGTGAACCGTGGCTCAGCTCGATGATGTCGTGTCGCTCCGCCGAGGCCAGCACCGGCGGTTCGGGGAGCCGTGCGCGGACGACGAGGACGTTCGTGCGCACCGTCCATCGTGGGGCGCCTGGTCCAGGGGCCGGATCGCCGGCCTGGATGCGGAAGTTGGTCACGAAGTGGCGGATGGAGGCGGCGGGGTGTTCGGCCCAGGCGTGGTCCGAGGCGATGCGGCTGAACCGCATGGCCAGGAAGCTCTTGGACTCGTTGGCGAACTCCGACCCTGAGTCGTACCGGTCGAGCGCGGGGTCCTCCCGCGACAGCGGCACGGGAACCCGGTAGAGGAAGTCCTCGTGCAGCAGGGCCAGCCAGTCGTCGTAGCGGCCCGCGTCGAGGTGGGCGGCCTCCTCGATGAGGAAGTGCTCGATCTGCCGGTGCTGTTCGAGGTCCGGGAGCTGTTCGGCCGTCGTGCCGCTCATCGTGTTCCCTCCATCAGGTCCAGGTACCGGCTCACGAAGTTCCGCTGGTTCGCTTCGGTGAAGTCCTGGGGCACGAGCCGGCCCGGTCCCTGCCAGGGGGGTGTGTACCGCGTGCTCACCCCGGCGCCGAGTTCGTACGTGTAGGGCGCCTGCGCTCCGGCGACGGTGCCGAGGGCCGCGTCGATCCGGCGGAAGTTCTCCAGGTCGTCGGCCTCGAAGAAGGACGAGGCGCCGTGCTGCCTGGTCGCGAACAGGTACGAGCGTGACTTCCATGTGTCCGAGGCGTCGCGGGGCACGAGGTTCCAGTACGCGACCTCGTGGGTGTGCTGGTCGATCGGTGTGAGCGCCCGGATCTGGGTGAACGCGGTCTGGCCCTGAGCGTCGTCGCCGTAGGAGACCGGTGCCGTGGTGATGAACAGCAGGTTGGGGAAGACCAGGCCGTGGATGACCGTGGCGCGCTCACGGAACTTGCGGTGTTGCGGGTCGGCCCGCTTGAGCGCCGCCTCCAGCAGATCCTCCTCGTAGCCGAAGACGGAATCCGGGACCTGGGCGTCGATCAGGTACTGGCTGCGCAGCGCATGGCCGTGCGGCTCGTTCACCGCGAACCCTTCGACAGCGCCCGCCTGCGTGCCCATCACGCCGAGTTCGAACATGGTGCGGTGCGCGACCCGCAGGTGGTACCCGTCGCCCGAGAAGTTCTCGGCGTGGATCTTCCAGTTGCCGCGGACGTCGACCCGGTGAACGCCGGCGTGGACCTCCATGCCGCCGGGGAAGAAGTCGAACAGCGCGTCGAGGTACCACCGGAAGTCACCGAGATAATCCTCCAGTGAGGGTCCGTCGTCGCGCCAGGTGGCGAAGACGAAGCCGTGCAGCGTCTGGACGCGCGCGCGGCGCAGTCCGCGTCCGGCGAGGTCGAAGTCGGGGCCGTACAGGGCTCGGCGGCCCGGCACGCCTCTGAGCGTGCCGTCGTTGCCGAAGACCCAGCCGTGGTAGCCGCAGCGGAAGGTCGTGGTGTTGCCGTAGGACGCCTTGCACACCTGGGTTCCCCGGTGGGTGCAGGAGTTCAGCATCACCTGGACGCCCTCCTCGGCGCGGGCGAGGATCACGGGGTCGCCGCCCAGGCGCCGGGTCACGTAGTCACCGGGTGCCGGTACTTCGGACTCGTGGCCGACGAAGATCCAGTTCGCCCCGAAGACGCGGTGCAGCTCCTCGTCGAGCACCCGCCCGTCGCGGTAGTACGTGCGGGGGATCTCGGTGGGGCCGTCGATGGTCGTCATCCGGTCTCTCCTCTCTGCTGGAGTGGGTACGGGAGTGCGGTGAGCGGGGAACGGGGTCATCGCGTGCCCGCGAGCACCGAGAGTCCGCCGTCGGGTCGCAGGACCTCGCCGGTCATCCCGGCGGCCTCGGGCGAGGCGAGGAACAGGTACAGCGGGGCGAGTTGCTCGGCGGACAGCACGATGCGCAGCGGGTTGAGGTCGCGGACGGCGGTCCGGAGCGCGTCGGGGTCGTCGAACAACGGCTGTTCGCCGCCGTCGGCCGTGCCGGCCCGCAGCGCGGTGAGGACACCGCCGGGGGCGACGCCGTTGACCCGCACCCGTGGGGCCAGCTCGGCGGCGAGGTGCCGCACCAGCCCGAGGGCCGCGTGCTTGGCCGTCGAATAGGCGAGTCCGGCGCCGTTGCCGGCGACCATGAAGGACGCGTCGGACAGGGTGAAGGTCATGCAGCCGCCGGTCTCCGCGAGCTGCTTCACGCAGGCGCGGGCACCGAGCGCGTAGCCCACGACGTCGACGTCGAGCACCCGCCGCATGATGCGCCCCAGATCTTCGGGCGCGGTGTCGGCGAAGGTGAAACCGCCGTCGTGGATACCGGCGTTGCCGACGAAGTGGTCGATGCGGCCCGCCGCGGCGAGGAGCGCCCGCGCGGCGGTGGCGTTGTCCTCGGCGGAGGTGACGTCGCCCAGGACGAGCTCCGCGCCGGACGGCAGTGCCGTCGTGGGCGGGTTCCGGTCGAGGACCACCACCTGGTCCCCGGCCGCACAGTGGGCCTCCACCACCGCGCGGCCGATCCCCGAGCATCCTCCCGTCACCAGTACACCGCGGCTGCGTGCCGTGGAACGCATGAGCCCTTCACCGCCTCTCGCGCGTTGTTCGCGGCTGTTCTCGCGATTTCTAGACCGGGCAGGCGGTCCACAGGCCCGGGTCGGTGGGCCGGTGCATCTCGGTGAGGATCACCTCGTCGAAGGGGTTGGACGTGCCCCACTGGTCGGTGTCCTCGGGACTGGTGGAGTAGACCTTGGGAACCCAGCCGTGCTCGTCGTCGATCTCCCGCAGGGCGGTGGTGTACTCCATGACGAAACCGGTGCCCGGGTCCTGGAAGTAGGAGAACGTGTTGTCGCCGGCGCCGTGCCGCCCCGGACCCCACAGCGGCGCGTGTCCCAGCCGCATCATCGCCCCCGTCGCCCGCATGAACTCGTCCAGGCCGCGCACCTCGAACGAGACGTGGTTGAGCGAGGTGCGGGTGGACCTGGCGAACGCGAGCAGGTGGTGCGTGCGGCCGGCGCGCAGGAAACAGAAGAAGTCCTCGACCCAGTCGGACACCCTGAATCCCAGCGCCTGCTCGTAGAACAGCCGAGTCCTGGTCAGGTCGGGGGTGTTGAACACGACGTGGCTGATACCGCGGGGGCGCCGCTCGCCGGCCTCCACCTCGCGGAACGGACGCGGGGCGACCTGTGCGGCGACCTCGACGACGCGTCCGTCGCAGTCGAAGAACCGGAAGCCGTACCCGCCGCCCAGATCCTGGCGCACCCCCGGTTCGGAGATCATCTTCGACTGGGGATGGGCGGCGACCCGTTCGGCGTAGGAGTCCGCCTGGGCCGGGGTCGCGACCGCCAGGCTCACCAGGTCGACCTGCGGAGCGTCGGATCGGCGCAGCCGCAGCACGTGAGCGTCCGGGCAGCCCGCGCCCAGATACAGCCGGTCATCGTCTTGCTCGACCTCCTCCAGGGCCCAGTAGCGTGCGTAGAACTCCCTGGCGCGCGCCAGGTCCGGTACGCCGAGTCCGACACTGCGGACGTGGGTGATCGTCATGGTGCCTCCTCAGACGTAGGGGGTGGCGACGTACTTGGTCTCCATGAACTCGAGCATTCCGTCGTGGGCGCCCTCCCGGCCCAGACCGCTGTGTTTGCTCCCGCCGAACGGTGCGGCCGGATCGGAGACGAGCCCGCGGTTGAGCCCGACCATGCCGCAGGCCAGCCGCCTGCTCACGGAAAGGCCGCGCTCCAGGTCCCGGGTGTACACGTAGGACACGAGCCCGGCGTCGGAGGCGTTCGCCCAGGCGATCGCCTCGTCCGCGTGGTCGAAGGGGGCGATCGGGGCCACCGGTCCGAAGATCTCGGTCCGCATGATCTCGCTGGTGGGCGAGACGCCGTCCAGGACGGTGGGCGGGAAGAAGAAGCCGCTGCGCTCGGGGGCGGAGCCTCCGAGTACGAGCCGGGCACCGCTCTGCACCGCGCGGTCGACCAGTGCCGCGACCCGGTCCCGTTCCGCCTGCGAAACCATGGCACCGATCTCACTGCCCGGTTCACTGCCGGGCCCCATCCTCAGGCCCGCCATGCGCCCGGTGATCCTGGCCAGGAACTCCTGGTGGATCCCGCGCTGCACGAAGATGCGGTTGGCGGCGGTGCACGCGGCCCCGCCGTTGCGCAGCTTGGCCAGCAGGAATCCCTCGACCGCGTCGTCCAGGTCGGCGTCGTCGAACACGATGAACGGGGCGTTTCCGCCGAGTTCCATCGAGTTCCTGGCGATGGTGTCCGCCGATCGACGCAGCAGTACCCGGCCGACCTCGGTGGAGCCGGTGAACGACAGGGCCCGCACCCGGGGGTCGGCGAGCATGGCGTTCACCGCCGGTCCCGGTGGGTCGGGCAGGATCACGTTGACGACCCCGGCCGGCACACCCGCCTCTTCCAGGAGCCTGGCGATGAACAGTGCGGCCAGCGGTGTCTGCATCGCGGGTTTGAGTACGACGCCGCAGCCTGCGGCGAGCGCCGGGGCGATCTTGCGGGTGGCCATCGCGGCCGGGAAGTTCCAGGGCGTGACGAGCAGGGCCACGCCGACCGGTTCGTGCGACACCATGATCCAGTTGTGTCCGGCGGGGGAGCGGCGCAGGTCGCCCGGGACTCGGACGGATTCCTCGGCGAACCAGCGGAAGAACTCGGCCGCGTACGCGACCTCCGCGCGCGCGTCGGCGCTCACCTTGCCGTTCTCCAGTGTGATGATCCGGGCGAGTTCCTCGGCGTCACGGTTCATCAGGTCGAAGGCGCGCAGCAGGATCTGCGACCGCAGCCGTGGCGCGGACGCGGCCCAGGCGTCCTGCGCCCGGAACGCCGCGTCGACCGCGGCCAGACACTGGTCGACGCTCGAGAGCGACACCTCGGCGAGCACGCTGCCGTCGGCCGGGTTCACCACTTCGCGCCGGCCGCCCGCGCCGCGCACCCAGGTGCCGTCGATGTAGGCGTCGACGGGCACCAGCGCGGCGCCCGGCCGCTTGGCGCCCGTGGTCCGCGCGGGCGTCACAGGTTCACCTTCGGCACCGACAGCGGCGCGATCCGGCGGCCGAAACCGCGGGCGGCCGCGGAGTCCAGAATCGCCGCGGCGAGCACGAGGTCCTGTTCCGGGGACCCGATCGATTTGTACACGGTCATGGCCTCGGCCTTTCCTTGTCCCTGTCGCAGCGCCGTGCCGAGGAGCTCGACCCGGTCGGGGTCCAGGCCCCGGTCGTGGGCTTCCAGAGCGTCCCCGGACTCGTGCAGGACGTCGGGGGTGTCCACCACGACACGGGCTGCGCCGGCGAGGATCTCGCCGCCGAGCTCCCGCTGGCCGGGCAGCGTCGAGCCGATCGAGGCGATCACCGGGATGTCCATGACGTCCGCGCCGTGCAGGACGACCCGGCCGCCGGAATTGGTGGCCGCGTAAACGAGGTCGGCGCCCTCGAGCGCCGCGGCCGGCTCCGCGTGCGCGGTCGCGGTGAGGCCGGTGCGCTGCGCGACCTCGCGGACGAACGCCGTCCGGTTGGCCTCCCTCCTGCTGGTCACCCGGACGTCGTCGAGGGTGAGCACCCCGTTCAGGGCCGCCACGCCGGCCAGGGCTTCGGCGCCGGACCCGACGACGGCGAGCCGGGTCGGTGCGCCTGTGTCCATGAGGTGCCCGACCGCGACGGCGGCGGTCGCCGCTGTACGCAGGGTGGTGACCAGGGCCGCGTCGACCGTGCCCAGGGGGCGGCCGCTCGCGGTGTCGAAAACGTGCACGCAGTAGCGGACCGAGTTGTCCGGCGCGAGGTGGAACTCCTTGTAGCCGAAGATGCCCAGGGCGGAGACCTCTGCCGCCATCAGACGCATCCAGCCGCCGGCGTAAGGCAGGGTGAGCCGCTGGGAGGTCACCTGCCCGCTCGCCCGGGCCAGGGCCGCCTCCCGTGCGGCGGTACGCGCGATGTCCCAGGTGATGTGCTGTGCGACGGCCACGGAGTCGACGTGCAGGGGATCGGGATCTGCGGGGCCCAGGGTCATGGCGTCACCCGGCCGGTGAAGAAGTGGGCGTCGGGGGCGTCGGTGACGGCCATACCCGAGGCGAGCGCGGCGGAGCGCAGGAGCTGCATCTGCCGGTCGTGCAGCCGGCTGTGCGGGCTACGGACCGGTCCGCCGTTGAATCCCCGCAGCCAGCCCTGGTACTTCCACAGCAGTCGGTGCACGAAGGAAGTACCGGCGTTGGACTCCTTCATCAGGCCGCCGGCGGCGGCGCGCGCCGGATGCACCGACCAGTACAGCTCCATGGCCTCGTCGGCTCTGCCCTTGTCCTGCGCCAGAGTGTGGATGCGGGGTACCACATCGCCGAAGTACTCGTAGTTGGACGTTCCCATCCACGGCATACCGAAGGTGCTTGCCCAGGCCGGGGCGTTCATCTCCAACGGGTCGGAGACCAGCACCCGGTCGCTGAAGCGCCGGAAGACCTCGGCGAGGCCGGCGACGCCGGGGTCGCCGATCTCGTTCTTGATGGCCACCACGTTGGGGATGGTGTCGACGATCTCCTCCAGCCACGCAGGCGCGAAACCACTGGGGTGGAGCCGGGTGAAGTTCCACAGATTCATCGCGAAGACGATCACGCCCATGCCGCTCGCCCGGGCGACGGCGCGGGTGTACTCCACGATCTCGGCCGGGTCCTGCGGGTAGAAGCCGATCGGGTAGGAGGGCATGACCAGGTCGACTCCCTTGCCGGCAGCCATCGTTGTCAGTGCCACGTTCTGCGCGAGGGTGCCTGCCGCGGCCTGGACGATGGTCACCATGTCGTCGCCGGCCTCGTCCACGGCGACCTCGACGAAGCGCTCGAACTCATCGGCCGTGGTGCCGCATTCGCCGACGATCAGGAAGCCGGTGAAACCCAGCTCGCGTTCGCGTCGGATGTCGTGTCGGATCGCCTTCTCGTTGAGGTCCTGCTGGTCCGGGGTGAACGAGGGCATGACGCAGCCACTGACACCCCGGAGTCTCTCCATCGCCCAGGAACGGGCGCTGCCCGCTTCGAACTTGGCCATGACGTCTGTTCTCACCTTCGTCGCAAGGTCTCTTGGGATAGGGGAGGCCGCCGCGCGCGGCCTACTCCTGGAGCGCGATCGCGTGAGCGGGGCAGGCCGCCGCGGCACGCCGGACCGCCGCTTCCTGCTCCGGGGGCAGCTCGTCCTCGACCGCCTGCGCGTAGCCCCACTCGTCGAGGGTGAAGACATCCGGCGCCTCGTCGGCACAGGTGCCGTAGGCCTGACACCTGCTCATGTCGACACGGACCTTCATCGGCGTTCCTCCAGTTCTATCGGCCAGCCGGCCGCCCAGCAGGTCGCCGGGAGCCGGTCGGTGGTTGCCGCGCAGCGTCCGCAGGACGAGTCCAGATGGGCGGCGACCAGCGCGCGGTGCTCGTGGAACAGGCTGTTCAGCAGGCCCGCGGCCGCGTCGAGGGTTCCGCAGGCCCCCCTTCCGCGCAGCGAGACGCTCCACGACCGCAACCGCTCCACCCCCTGTGCGGTGGCCGACCCCCCTGCCAGTGCCTCGACCCCGCCGAGCATGGCGGCTATGCCTCTGAAGCACGGGCCGCACTGGTGGGCGTTCTCCCGGTCCAGGTAGTGCAGGATCTCGGCGACAGCGGTGACCGGGCAGGTGTCGGTGAGCACCATGACGATGCCGCAGCCCAGGGATGAGCCGACCGCTCGCATGGCCTGATGCCTCAAGGGCACCGTGAAGCAGCCGGAGGTGGCGAACCCGCCGAAGAATCCGCCGAGGATCACCTGCGGTTCCCCGGCGGCCGGCCACAGCGCGAGCCGCCGGAGCACCGAGCGCAGGTCGACGTCGTCGGGGACTTCGACCAGGGTCCGCTCGCCGTGGTCGGTGACGACCGTGAGCAGGACCGTCGAGCCGGGCCCGGGGCCCGAGCGTGGCGGGGCCTGTGTCTCTCGGCGCACCGCGTCCGCGAGTTGGGCCAGTGTCTCCACGTTGGACACCAGTGTGGGAGCGTCCCGGACGCCGTGCTCGAACGGGCGCGGAGGCTTGGCGGTGGGTTTGGCCGGCCCACCGGACAGTGCCCGCACCACCGCGGTCTCCTCCCCGCACACGTAGCCGGCCGGTGCGGCGAAGACCTCCGTGGCCGGCAACTCGCCCCGCAGCGCGACCCGTTCGGTGACGATCCGTCGGCAGCCGGGTTCGCTGACGTAGAGGTGGATCCGCTCGGCGGCCAGTGCGCGGCCGACCACCGCGGCCCCGTCCAGGACGAGGTCGGGGCACAGGGACAGCAGGACGCGGTCCTTCACGCTCGCCGGTTCGCCCTCTTCGCCGTTGGCGACGACGTGGGGTGCCCGGCCGCGGGCGCGCGCGCTCTCCTGGACGGCGCGCAGCTTGCGGGCGAGCGGGAAGCCCGCCCCGCCCCGGCCGCGCAGGTCGATGCGCTCGCACAGGGAGATGAGGTCCTCGATCCCGAGCCGGGGCAGTGCCGGGCCGGCCCGGCGGTTGCGAGGCGCGAGCACACCGCTGTCCCCGAGCCCGGGCCAGCGCAGCATGCGAGTCGGGGCCCCGCCGGCGAGGGCCTGGCGGCGATCCGCCCGCACCTCGGCGGTGCCGTACGCCACCAGTGCGGCGCCGCTACCGGGGCCAAGTGGTCCACGGTCACCTGTCGCTCCTTCGCCCACGGGTCCTCCTGTCACCGGAATCGTCCGGACGGGCTGCCGGGCCAGATGTGCGACGTTAGGAGCAACTACCGGAGAAAGGAAAGAAATAGCCCTAACATTCCTCTATGGGAAAAGACTCGCCCGTAGGAGGCAGCGGCCTCGGCTCCGTGACCAATGCGCTGCGGCTCCTGTCGCTGCTCACCGAACACCCCTCCATCCGCGTGGTGGATGCCGCGGACTTCCTCGGCATCGCCCTGTCGACCGCTCACCGGCTGCTCAGCTGTCTGCGGGACGAAGGCTTCCTGCAGCAGGCGAACGGGTCCCGGCGCTACACGGTGGGCCCTGAGACGCTCCGGATCGCCCGGCACTTCGCCACCCAGCACACGCTGGAGCACGCCGCGCACCACCATCTCCAAGCGCTCTGCCGCGATCTGAACGAGACGGTGAACCTGCAGATCCTTCTGGGGGCCGAAGTGCTGTGCGTCGATGCCATCGCGGAGACCAGCCACACCCTGCACGTCAAGCACATCGCCGGCCAGCGCACCCCGGCGAACGCCTCGGCCGCGGGCAAGCTCCTGCTGTCCGTACTGGACCCCGGCGAGGTACGCGCCCGCTTCCGGGAAGGCCTGCCCGCTCTGACCGCACACACCATCGCCGACCCCGACGCCTTCCAGCAGGAACTCGAGGCCGTACGCAACCGCGGCTACGCGACCAACATCGAGGAGGGGGAGGAGGGCGTGTACGCGGTCGCGGTCGCCATCATGGACACCAGGCAGCGCCCGATGGCGGCACTGTCGGTCGCATCCCCCGCGACACGGCTCCCCGCGGCCCGGGTGCGGACCATCGTTCCGCAGCTGCGCCGGGCCAGCAGCGCGATCACCGCGGAATTCTTCGCAGTTCAAGGGGTGAGCGCGGAGCCCCGGGGAGTGTGACCCTCATTCCCCGCCGGACCACAGCAGCCGGCGCACGGTTTCCGCACTGCGGGATGTCTGTGCGAGATCCTCCCGTCGGCGCGGCGAAGTCCCCTAGTGTCGGGCACACGCCAAAGAGGCCGCGCCGGGGCCGCAGTCCGGGCGGCGCGATGTCGCCCTTGCCCGCTCCACGAGCAGCAGAGCCGCCGGCGGGACCGAAGTCGACCTCCTGTTCCCCGCATATCGACCGCAGCTCCGCAGCACCCCGGGAAGTGCGCACCCCTTCTCCGAGCCTCAAGTCCGATCCCCCGTCCAGGATCCGAGGTCCACCATGAAGCTGTTTCGACCATGGAACTCATCCGCCGAAACCGAACCGGATCCCACTCCGTCGCACACGGCGGCCGCTCAGCTCTCCGACGCCCCCGACTCCTCGCGGGGCGCTTTGAGGATCACGTACACCGACGACCCGCGCGTGGCGCGGGAGCAGCGCAGCGAGGACTACGCGACCCATGTCGTCCCGCCGAGCGCCCGGGTCCCGCGAGGAAAGCTGACCATGGCCGCGTGGTCGCTGCTGAGCGCGCTGAACTGGGTGTTCTACGGCGCACTGGCGGCCGCTCTCGTCGGCACCGCCCAGGCGATCGCCGGGATCATCGTGTCGGTCGTCGTGTATTCGGGCATCAACGCCTTCATGGCCGGTTACGGAACGAGGTTCGGGCTCGGCAGTTTCCTGCTGTCCCGGCGCATGTTCGGCATCCGCGGCGCCTGGCTCACACCGCTGCTCATCGCCACGGGCACGACGTACTTCGCGGTCTTCGAGAGCAGCGTCCTCGCGGTGGCCTTCAAAAGCTACTTCGGGGTGCTGGACATCAGGTGGTGGTACCTGATCGTCATCGCCGCGATCCTGCCGCTGACGCTGGGCAGTGTGCAGACCTGGCTGGCGAAGGTGAACGCGGTCCTGCTGCCCGTCTACGTCCTTGGGATCGCCGCCGCCGTCGTCGTCGCGGCCGTCCGAAACCACTCCGGCACGCAATGGCTGGGCTTCGCGGGCCTCGATCCCGGCGCTCCACACCCCATCCCGGGATGGCTGGAGGTGTTCTGCCTCTACATGGGGGTGTGGCTGCTCATGCCGGTCACCGTCGACTTCGCGACGCTGGGCCGGGCCAAGGACCTGAAGTTCCATCAGAACGTGACCTTCGGCTGGGTGTTCTACACGTGGCTCTTCCTCCTGAACGGGAGCGCGGGAATCTTCCTGGTGCACACCGTGCTCCCGGGCCGGCCGGCCGCGGAGACGGGAGTCGTGCAGGCCCTCCTGGGAACTCTGGGAGGGTTCGGCGTGATCCTCCTGGTCGCGACGCAGACGAGGATCAACACGACCAACTACTACCTGGCTTCCGGCAACTGGCACCGGTTCTTCTCCGGTGCCCTCGCGCTCAGACTTCCCCGCGTGGCCTGGGTCGGCATCGTCGCGGCCGGCGTCTACCTCCTCATGCTGACCGATGTCTTCAGCTACCTCCAGCGAGCCCTCCTCTTCCAAGGGGTCTTCCTGGTCGGCTGGGTGGGAGTCGTGATCACGCATTTCGCGCTCAGCGGAGCCGACCGCAAGGCCGAACCCGAGTTCCGGGCGACCCGGGTCGGGGCGCTCACCCCAGGGTTCGGTGCCTGGCTGCTGTCGGCCGTGGTGGGAATCGCGCTGGTCGCCGAACCGGAGGCGTTCCCGGTCCTTTCGCCTCTCGCGCCGCTCGTGACGCTGGCCACCAGCATGGTTTCCTACGCGCTGGTGTTCACGCTGCTTCCCTCGGGCCGGAAGGGGGACGGGGCCCCCGACCTCCGGGACGAGGTGGACGACGTGTGGGCGGCGCGCGTGCGCTGCGACACGTGCCACCGCTCCTACGTGGCCCTGGAGATGGACTTCGTCGAAGACGGCACGAAGGCGTGTTGTCTCGCGTGCGCCGACCACCGGACCAAGCCGGCCAGGAGTGCGGCGACCTGACGGTGGCGACTGCCGCGGAGGCCGGCAGCTGGCCGGCGCAGAGGAGCTGACGGGGCGTAGTTTCCGTATAGAGGGATTTTTTGACGGAATCTTCCGCCACGGCGGGATAAGGCCTAGTGTTCCTGGCAACTGGAGCCGACCCGAACGGTCCCTCCAGCTGACGACTCGCCGGCTTTCCGAACCAGAGCAGAGCCGGTGAACATCCGCCGGGTCGTCAGCGCCTCCCGGCCCGGACGACCCGGCCTTCTCCACCGCGCGGGCACAGCCGCCTGACCGTCCGTACGGGTCCCACCCATCGCTCCAGAACGTGCCGGGAAGCCGTCACCGACGCACCACCGGACCGCCGCGCCGACGCGCAAGGCGGCCGGCCATCGGAACCAGGAGAGGGAGAGGAAGCACGTGCCTGAGCCCATCGAAGTCCGCAAGGTCCCCATCCAGAGCGTCAGCGACACCTCCGGACTCGCCCAGCTCATCGACACCGGGGTGCTCGAAGCCGACCGGGTCATCGCCGTCATCGGCAAGACCGAAGGCAACGGCGGAGTCAACGACTACACCCGGATCATCGCCGACCGAGCCTTCCGGGAACTCCTGGTGGACAAGGGAACCCGCAGCATGGAGCAGGTGAAGCTGGTTCCGATCGTCTGGTCCGGCGGCACCGACGGCGTGCTCAGTCCCCATGCGACGGTCTTCGCCACCCTGCCACGGGAGCGGGCCGAGCCGACCGACGAACCCAGGCTCACCGTCGGGTTCGCCATGAGCGAGCCGATCCTGCCCGAGGAGATCGGCAGGTCCGCGATGATCGAGAAGGTGGCGGCAGGCGTCCGTGCGGCCATGGCCGCGGCAGGCATCACCGATCCCGGCGACGTGCACTACGTACAGACCAAGACCCCGCTGCTCACCGTGCACACCATCCGGGACGCCACGGCGCGCGGTCAGCAGGTGTGGACCGAGCAGACCCACGAGTCCATGGACCTGTCCAACGCGACCACCGGCCTCGGGGTCGCCGTGGCGCTCGGCGAGATCGACATGCCCTCGGACGCGGACGTGATGCACAACCGCGACCTGTACTCCTCCGTCGCCTCCTGCTCCTCGGGGGTGGAACTCGACCGGGCGCAGATCGTGGTGGTCGGCAACGTCCGTGGTGTGGGCGGCCGTTACCGCATCGGGCACGCGGTCATGCGCGACGCGCTCGACCAGGACGGCATCTGGGCGGCGATCGAGAACGCCGGCCTGAAGCTGCCCGAGCGTCCGCGCCACACCGACCTGCACGGCAGGCTGGTCAACGCGTTCCTCAAGTGCGAGGTCTCCCCGGGAGGAATAGTGCGCGGCCGGCGCAACGCGATGCTCGACGACTCCGACGTCCACTGGCACCGGCAGATCAAGTCCTGCGTGGGCGGCGTCGCCGCGGCCGTGACCGGCGATCCGGCCGTCTTCGTATCGGTGTCCGCCGTGCACCAGGGTCCCGCCGGCGGCGGACCGGTGGCCGCGATCGTCGACCTCGGCCCCGACCCGGCGACCGGGTACCGCTGCACAGGCGACTGACCCTCGGACGTGCCGCTGAGGGCGGACGCCCGACGCCGCTTGGTATCCGCCGGACCATCACGACGGAGAGGCCTCATGACTGCGACTACCGCCGGCACGACAGCGCCCCCGCCGGCACAGGGCGATCTCACCGCGCTGGACGCACTGGCGCTGTCGGCCGCCATCCGGGACGGTGCGGTCTCCTGCCGCGAGGTGATGCAGGAGTTCCTCGCCCGCATCGACCGGCTCAATCCGCACGTGAACGCCATCATCGCCCTGCGCGACGAGGACGAACTGCTTGCCGAGGCCGCAGAACGCGACCGGATGCTGCGCCGGGGCGAGTGCCTGGGCCGGTTGCACGGGCTACCGCACGCGGTGAAGGACCTCTGCGACGTGGCAGGGATGGCGACCACCAAGGGTTCGCCCCTGCTGACGGAGAACGTCCCCGCCACCGACTCCCTGCACGTCCGGCGGATTCGCGACGCCGGAGCCGTCATCATCGGCAAGACCAACACTCCGGAGTTCGGTCTCGGCTCGCAGACCTACAACCGGGTGTTCGGGACCACCCGCAATCCGTACGATCCGGCCCGGTGTGCCGGCGGCAGCAGCGGCGGCGCGGCGGCGGCGCTGGCCCTGCGGATGCTTCCTGTCGCCGACGGCACCGACTTCATGGGCTCGCTGCGCAATCCGGCCGCCTTCAACAACGTCATCGGTTTCCGTCCCTCCTACGGGAGGGTTCCGGAGCCTGGTTTCGTCGCCGTTCCGGCGGTCGCCGGCCCGATGGCCCGGTCCGTGGCCGACGCCGCCATGCTCCTGTCGGTCATGGCCGGGCCCGACGACAGTGCGCCGCTGGCGATCGAGCAGGATCCGGCCAGGTTCGCCCAGGCGCTGGACCACGACCATCAGGGCACCTGCATCGCCTGGGTCGGCGACTTCGACGGCTACCTCGCCACCGAACCCGGCCTGCTCGACCTGTGCCGCAGCTCGTTCGACGCCTTCGAACAGATCGGCTGCACCGTCGAGGAAGCACTGCCGACGATGCCGCCCGCCCAGGTGTGGGAGACCTTCCTGCTGTGGAGGCACTGGCTCACCGCCGGCGCGCTGTACCCGCTCTACGCCGATCCGGCCTCCCGTTCCCAGCTCAAACCCGAGGCGGTCTGGGAGATCGAGGGAGGTCTGCGACTGAGTGCGCACGACGTCTACCGCGCAGAGGAGATGCGGCTCCAGTGGTACGCCTCGGTGCAGGAGCTGCTGCGGCGGTACGACTTCATCCTCGCCCCGTCGGCCCAGGTCTTCCCCTTCGACGCGGACCTGCCCTGGCCGCGTGAGATCAACGGGCGGCCGATGGACACCTACCACCGCTGGATGGAGACCGTCGCCCCCTGGTCCCTGACCGGCCTGCCGGTGCTCAACCTCCCGGCCGGCTTCGACGAGCGCGGCCTGCCGATGGGCGTCCAGGTCATCGGACGCAGCCACGCGGACCTCGCGGTCCTGCGCCTGGGCCACGCCTATGACCAGGCGACCCGGTGGCCCGGGAAAGTCCAGCCGCAACTGCCGTAGGAAAAAGGAGGGACCATGGAGTCCGCCGAATCCGGCGCTCTGCCCCACAGACCCAGCCACGCCCGCATCGCCTTCGCCACCGGCGTAGGCACGGCGATCGAGTACTACGACTTCGTGATCTATGCGATCGCCGGCAGTGTCGTGTTCGGAAAACAGTTCTTTCCCGTGAGCGATCCCATGGTCGGCACGCTGCTCGCGTTCGCCACCTTCGGTGTGGGATTCATCGCCCGACCATTCGGCGGCGCCGTCGCAGGCCATTTCGGTGACCGTCTCGGCAGGAAGTTCATGCTCGTCGTCACCATGGTGACGATGGCGGTTTCCACGTTCTGCATCGGACTGCTTCCCAACTACGCGGCCATCGGCGTGTGGGCGCCCGCCCTCCTGGTGCTCGCCCGGCTGGTCCAGGGATTCTCCGCAGGCGGCGAATGGGGCGGCGGAACGGTGACGGCCGTGGAGCACGCACCGCCGGGCCGGCGCGGACTCTACGGGAGCTGGACGATCCTCGGCACGTCCATCGGACCCATGCTGGGAATCGCGGCCTTCACCTTGGTGGGAGGCCTCGACGCGCACGCGTTCGCCTCCTGGGGATGGCGTCTTCCCTTCCTCGCCAGCGCCGCACTCCTCGCCGTGGGCCTCTACATCCGGCTCGGCCTCACCGAGACCGGGGACTTCACCAGGATGAAGTCGGGCGGCCAGATCGCGCGCACACCCGCTCTCGACGTCATCCGCACACACCCCGGTGTCCTGATCCGTTCGATCGGGTCGGTCATCGCGTTCTCCACCATGGTGTACATCGCTTTCACGTTCGTGCTGTCGTACGGCATCGAAGAACTCGGCTTCGCGCAGACCACCTTCCTGAACTTCACCATGATCGCCCTGGCCTTCAATGTGGTGACTGTTCCCTTCTTCGCGGCACTGTCCGATCGCGTCGGCCGGAAACCGGTCATGCTCGGCGGAGCCGTCTTCCTGGTCCTCTTCGCCTTCGCGTTCTTTCCGATGCTGGACACCAGGAACCACGCGGTCGTCCTGCTGGCGCTCATCCTGGCCAACAACTCACCCGCCCCCATCTACGGGCCGATGGCCGCGCACTTCAGCGAACTGTACGAGCCGAGAATCCGATTCAGCGGAGTGTCCCTTGGCGTCCAGACCGGACACGTGCTCGGCGGAGGCCTCGCCCCCTTCCTGGCGACCGCGCTGTACGCGGCCGGCGGCAGGTCGGTCTGGCCGGTCGCGGTCTACCTCGCGGTGACAGCGCTCATCAGCGTTATCGCGATCGCCGGCCTGCCCGAGACGGTCCGCTCCCGCCGGGGCGCGGTCGCCGACCGCGACCGCAGCGAACCTGCGGCCGAAGCCACGTGAGCACAGCGGCCGCCGCCGCACCACCTGATCGCGGCCCCGGTGTGAAACCTCTCCCGTCCCCGACCGGTGACGGGCGCAGAAAAGGAGATCGAGAAATGGCGACCCACGCCTACCGCCTGTGCACCTACCGCTACGGCGGCTCGAATCGGTCGGTCTCGGACTCGGCGAGAATCCGGACACCGTCATCGACGTCGAGCGATGCTTCCCCCACCTGCACCGCGAGCGTAACCAGGGGCAGTTCGTCGAGTGGCCGACCCGGCTGGACATGCCGGCCGTGCTGACGGACTGGGACTACTTCACCGAGCGCCTGGGGGAAGTGGCCCGCCGGGCCGCGGCGGGCGAGCTGCCCGCGCCGGGTGAGAGCGGATTCGTGCACCAACTTGAGGACGTAGAGTTCGCCGCGCCGCTTGCGAACCCGGGGAAGATCCTCAACGCCGGCGCCAACTACTACGACCACATCAAGGAGATGGGCACGGTCGAGATCTCTCCGGAGACGGACGTGCCCTACATCTTCCCGAAGACGCCGAACAACTGCATCATCGGCGACGGTGAGGCCATCCGGCTGCCGAAGAAGCGCAACTGGGGCGTCGCCCAGTACGTGGACTGGGAGGCCGAGCTCGCGGTGGTCATCGGCCGCACCGCCGAGGACGTCTCGCCGCAGGAGGCGAACGACTACATCGCCGGCTACACCATGTACCAGGACATCTCCGGCCGGGACCGCATGATTCGTGAGACCGGTCCGTTCCCGTGGGACTGGTACGCCAACAAGTGCAACGACACCTTCGCCCCGATGGGGCCCTGGATCGTGCCGCAGGAGTTCCTGCCGGACGTCTCCGACCTGCGGATCCGGTCGGTGGTCAACGGCGAGGTCCAGCAGGACTCCTCCACCAAACACATGATCTGGAACGTGCAGCAGATGGTGTCCTACGCCTCGGAGGTCACCCGTCTGGAACCCGGCGACGTCATCGCCACCGGCACCCTCACCAACCCGGCCCGCTGACCATCGGCGCGGGACGTGGGACGAGCACTTCCGGTATCCCTGCCCCCCGTGCCGCGACGGCCTCCGGCGACCAAGCAGCCCACAGTCCAGAACCTAGGAGCCCACATTGGCTTCCATCGGGGAGCACCGCAAACCGGTCGACTGGGCGGCGATCACCAGCGGCACCGCCAGGTACACCGCGGACATCGACCTGCCCGGGGAACTCGTCGCCGCGGTGCTGCGCAGCCCGCACCCGCACGCCCGGATCCTCGACATCGACACCCGCGACGCCAAGGCGGTCCCCGGCGTGCGAGCGGTGCTCACCGCGGCCGACCTGCCGGCCCGGACCTACCTCGACTACCGGGCCGCCGACTCCGACCGGCTTCCGCTGGCCCGCGAGGTGGTCCGCCATGTCGGCGAACCCGTCGCTGTGCTGGCCGCTGAGAGCCCCGAGGCGGCCGACCGGGCGCTCGCGGCGATCAAGGTGCGCTACCGGCGGCTTCCCGCCCTGGACGCCGTGGCCAAGGCGCTGCGGCCGGGCGCTGCCGCGATCCACGAGGGAAGCCCGGACAACATCGCCAAGCGGGTGCACCAGCAGTTCGGCTCTCGACAGGAGGCCGAACGAGCGACTACGCACAGCGTCGCCGCCCGCTATCTGTCGAGTCGTCAGGCTCACGCCACGATGGAGCCGCACACGGTCATGGCGCACTGGTCGCCGCGCGACGAGATGCTGCACGTCTGGGCACCCTCGCAGAACCCGCGGATGCTGCGCCGGGATCTGGCCCAGCTCTTCGCCCTGGACCCGGACCAGGTCCGGATGCACGAGGTCGCCGTGGGCGGCGACTTCGGTGGCCGCACCCAGATCTCCAGCACCGAGGCACTGGTGTGCGCGCTGAGCTTGGCCACCAGCCGTCCGGTGAAACTACGTCAGTCGAGGGCTGAGGAGTTCGCCTTCACCAAGTCACGGTTGAGCTGGGACACGCGGATCAGGATCGGCTGCGACAGCTCGGGGAACCTGACGTACCTGGGAGCCGACTTCGACGTCGACAACGGCGCCTACAACATGGCCGGACCCGGCGAAATGGACTACGGCTCGGTCGCCATCGCCTCCTCCTACCGGTTCTCCAGCTATGACGGTGACGGCCGCTGCGTGTACACCACCAAGCAGCCTCCCTCCTCGTTCCGAGGCGCCGGCGGCTTCGCCGTCAACTGGACGCTCGAGTGCGCCATTGACGAACTGGCGGAGAAGGCGGGCAGCGACCCGATCGACTTCCGCCTGCGCAACGCACTCAGCGAGGTCGGGGAACGATCGATCACAGGCTGGGAAATCAAGTCAAGCGCTCTCAAGGCGTGCCTGGAGACCGTACGTCGGGAGATCGACTGGGACGCGAAGCGGGCCCGGGGCGGTACCGGACGAGGAGTCGGGGTGGCGTGCAGCATGCACGTCACCGGCCTGCGCCGCGAGTACATGCTGCGTTCGAGCGCCGCCATGGACCTCTCCGCCGACGGACGCATCACGCTGCTGTCCGGCTGCGGGGATGCCGGCACCGGGCAGAAGACCCTGATCTGCCAGGCGGTCGCCGAGGTCCTCGACATCGACCCCGATGACATCGCGATCGTCACCACCGACTCCGCCCGGACCCCGCACGATGCCGGCGCCGGCGCGTCGCGCGGCAGCTTCGTAGCCGTCAGCGCCGCCCGGCGGCTGGCCGAGGACGTCAAGGCCACCTTGGTGCGGGCCGCCGCGGAGAAGCTCGCCGCGGACCCCTCCGAGATCGCCTGGCAGGACGGACACGCCGTGCGCGGCGACGACCGGTTGAGCCTGGGCGACCTGGGGGCACTGTGCGCACCGCAGGGTGAGGCGCTGCACATCGAGTCCGAGTTCACCGGGGAATGGACGGATCCCACCCCCACTGGGTACGGGTACGAGGACATCGCGCCCACCTATTCCTTCGCCGCCCAGGCTGTGGAGGTGGAGGTGGACCAGGACACCGGGGTGGTCCGGGTGGTCAAGGTCGTCGCGGCCCACGACTCCGGCACGATCCTCAACCCCGTCACGGCACGCGGACAGGTCGAGGGCGGGGTGGTGATGGGCCTGGGAGCGGCGCTCGGTGAGGAACTGATCTACGAGGCCGGCCGGACGGTCAACCCGAGCTATGTCGACTACCTTGTGCCCCGGGCCACGGAGATGCCGCAGATCGACGTGCACTTCATCGAGACCGAAGACCCGGCCGGTCCGTTCGGCGCCAAGGGCCTCGGTGAGATCGTCCTGCTTCCGACCGGAGCGGCGCTGACCAACGCAATTGCCCACGCGGTGGGCGTGCGGCTCCGTGAGGCGCCACTCACCCCGGACAAGGTGTTGCGGGCGATACGGGCCAGAGACGGACTCCCGGCTCGGGCGGGCTCGGTCGGGCGCGACCCGAAGCAGTGGTGGACGGAGGGCATGCGGCGGGCGTATCCGTACGGGGTGCATGCCGCCCTGGCGCGCATCGGCCCGCGGATCGCGCCCACGCGTCCGGCCGGGAGGATCAGCGATGTCGTGCGACCGGCGTCGCTGGGCGAAGCGCTGTCGCTGCTCGAGCGGCACCAGTCCGCAGCCCCGCTCGGTGGTGGCACCGACCTCCTGGTGAGAGAGCGTCAGCAGCTTCCAGTCGCGCCTGTGCTGGTGGATCTCTCCCGCTGCCCCGAATTGACCAGCGTGGGCACCGCTGCCGACGGATCCCTGCGGATCGGCGGCGCGGTCACCCTGGCCGCACTGGCAGCCGATCCCGCGGTCGGCCCCGCCCTGCGGCAGACCGCGGCGCAGATCGCCACCCCGCAGATCCGGCAGGCCGCGACCGTCGCCGGCAACCTCTGCCAGGCCAAACGCTGTTGGTTCTACCGCAACGGCTTCGACTGCTACAAACGCGGCGGCGTCACCAGGCCGTGCTACGCGGTGATGGGGGACCACCGCTTCTACCACGCGGTGGAGGGCGGACACCGGTGCCAGGCGGTGACACCCTCGGACCTGGCGACCACGCTCATCGCGCTCGACGGTCTGGCCCGGATCGACAGCCCGGACGGCCCCCGCACCCTGCCGCTGGAGTCGCTCTACTCGGGGCCGGGGGAGGTAACGCTGGCCGACGGCGAGGTCATCACAGCCATCGACGTGCCGGCCCCGGCGCGCCGGCGCACCACCCGGTACCGCAAGCTCGCACTGTGGCACGGCGCGTTCGCCGTGGCCACGGTCTGCGTGTCCGCCGCCGAGCCGGAATCGGGGCGGGCGGACCACGTCCGGATCGTTCTCGGCGGCCTGGCACCCCGGCCGTACCGCGCCCGCGCGCTCGAACGCATCCTCGAAGGCAGGCCGGTCACCGCCGTGTTGATCGAGGAGTGCACCAGGACGTGGCTTTCCGGTACACACCCGCTGCCGGGCAATCACTGGAAGGCGTTCGCCGGCAGCAATGTCCTGGCGAGCGCGCTGCGAGAACTGTTTCCTGTGGTGGCGCCATGAAGAAGCTGATCGTAGTGAACGGTGCGGAACACACGGTTGACATCGCTCCGGCCGAGCGGTTGCTCGACACGCTCCGGGAGCGCCTTCGTCTCACCGGCACCAAGCAGGGATGCGGCGTTGGAGAGTGCGGCACCTGCACCGTCCTCGTCGCGGGCCGGCCCCGGCTCTCGTGCATCACCCTTACGGCGACGACGGATTCCGAGGTCACCACGGTCGAAGGACTGGCCGACGCCGTGGCCGACCTTCGCCGCGAATTCGCCGAGGAAGGCGGATTCCAGTGCGGCTTCTGCACCCCTGGACAGGTGGTGAACGCCTTTGCACTGGCGCGGGACCGCGCTGTGTCCGCAACACCGGCAACCGAGGAGTCCCTCCGGCAGGCAATATCCGGAAACATCTGCCGGTGCACGGGCTACCTGGGCATCCTCCGCGCCGTACACCGCGAAACGAAGCGTCAGGAAGAAACCGGAGGAGTAGGCCCATGAAGCTTTCCCGCGCCGCAGCGAACCGGCCGAAGTCGGGCGTGCGCAAGATGATGGAGCTCGCCTGGGGCCGCGACGACGTGGTCCACCTGGAGGTGGGGGAGCCTGGCTTCCCGACACCGGCCCATGTCTGTGCGGCGGCCCAGCGCGCCGCCGAAGCGGGCCACACCCGATACGCTCCCACGCCGGGCCTGCCCGAACTGAAGGAAGCGCTCACCCACAAGCTGCGTACCGTCAATCAGATTCAGGTGCCTGGCTCGCACCAGGTCGTGGTGAGCAACGGCGGGGCGAACGCCCTGTTCGCCGTCTTCGGCTCGGTGCTGGATCCGGGCGACTCCATTCTGATCCCCGACCCGGGCTGGTCCAACTTCACGATGATGGCCAACGCGTTCGGCGCGCGCCCGAAGTACTACCGGCTCACCGCCGACGGCGGATACCTCCCTGACCCCGAACAGATCGCCGCGCTCATCGACGACTCCACCAAGGCCGTCGTGCTCAACTCGCCCTCCAACCCACTGGGCAGCGTGATACCGAGGGAGCTGGCCGAGCGGCTGTTCGAGGTGTGCGCGGAGAAGGACGTCTGGATCATCTCCGACGAGTGCTATGACGGCATCGACTTCTCCGGTGAGTTCGTCAGCATCGGCAGCCTGGAGAAGGAGCCCCGACGGGTCATCTCGGTGTTCAGCTTCTCGAAGGTCTACGCGATGACCGGCTGGCGCGTGGGGTACTGCGTCCTGCCGCCCGAGGTCGTCGACCCGGTTCTCACCTTGCTGCAGCCGAGCGTGATGTGTGTGAACACGCCGGCCCAGTTCGGGGCGCTCGCCGCGATCACCGGGCCCCAGGACTACCTCGACGAGTGGCGCGAACAGTACCGGGAGAACCGCGACCTGGTCCTGAACAAGATCTCCGGGTCGCCGTTCACCGCGCACGCCCCGGACGGGGGCTTCTACGTCTGGCTGAGCACCGGTGACTCCGCACTGACCAGCGAGGAGTTCGCGGTGAAGCTCCTCGCCGACCGGGGGGTCGCCCTCACCCCCGGGTCGGCGTTCGGGGCCCTGGGCGAGGGGTACGTGCGACTCTCGCTCGCCACGTCCCACGACCGGCTGGCCGAGGGGATCGACCGCTTGCTCGCCTGAACGACGGCACGACCGCCCAGACCAAGCGAACTGCGCCGCCCGGCCGGGACAGTGTCGGCCGGGCGGAGAAGACGAAGGAGCGTACCCATGCCGCAACAGACGAAGCCCCCGGGCCGGGCCCGCTACATCCACGACAAACAGGTCGTCGCGGGTGTACACCGCGCCCTCCGCGAGGCTGGCATCACCTTCGCGACCTACTTGCCGGAGACCATCCTGTACCCGGTGATGGCCGCACTCGAGGAGGACCCCGATGTCATCAGCGCCTGCGTCGCACGAGAGGACGAAGGCGTCGCGATGGCGGTCGGGGCTTTCCTCGGCGGCCGATGGCCGGTGCTGATCACCGAGGCCTCGGGGCTCGGACTGTCCGGACTGATCCTGGCCCGGGCCCTCGTGCAGCGCACCCCGCTGCTCATCCTGGCCAGCCACAACGAAGCACTCGGTGAGCGGCACGACTACACCGCCGCGGCCCGCCGGGTCGGCGAGCCGCTGCTGCGCGCGCTCGGAATTCCCTACGTCGTGACCCGCGACGGGGCGGAGGCACCACGCCTGATCAGAGAGGCGCAGATGACCGTCCAGGGCGATCGACGCCCGGTCGCGGTGCTCTTCCCGCGGCACAGCCTGCACGTCAACGAGGACAGCCGGTGAAGCGCCGTGACGTGCTGGAGATCCTTGCTCGGTACCGCGGCGAGTCACCCGCGGTGGTGGGGCCCGGGTTCGGCGGCCGGATCCTGCATGAGATCGACCACCAGCCCGCCACGATTTACAACATGGAGTTCGGCTATCCGGCCGCAGTATGTCTCGGGCTCGCCCTGGCGCTGCCGCAGGAGCGGGTCTTCGCGATCGAGGGCGACGGATCGCTGATCGCCGCCCTCGGCACGTTGACCACCGTCGCTCGCTACGCGCCGCGGAACCTGATCATCCTGGTGATCAACAATCGGTCGTTCGCCACCACCGGGGCTCAGCCGACCGCGTCGGCGTCGGTGACCGACATCGCAGCAGTAGGCAAGGCGGCCGGGCTGGCGAGCTCGACATGCGTGGCTGACCTGGCGGCTGCGGAGGCGGCGCTCGGACAGGCAGTCGAGGCCGACGGCCCGCACCTGATCGTGGCAGATGTCGAGTACGAGGACGTGCAGTCGGCGGGACAGTCGAAGGCATATCCCTTCGACATCGTCGAAGCTGCGATCACCTTCCGCCGCTCACTGGAGAACCGTGGGCTGGTGCCGACCATCTGGGCGGTGTGATCAAGATCCGCAGGTCATGAACCGCGGCTGACCGGGTTCGGCCTAGACCACGCGGCTGTGACCGTGGGACGGGGCCCGCCGGCCGATCCGCTGCCATGCCAGGGGCGCGACGCCCCGGGCGGCCGACCGCTGTCCCTCGGCCGCCGACACGACAGGAGCCCCGAAGGGTGCACGACACCGCCGAGCAGCCGGCCGCCAGGCACTCCGCACGGCGTGCCTTTCCCGTGGCCGGTGTGGCCCAGGTCTCCGGCAGCGCCCCGCGAGACCCGGGCGCAGCCCTGGCGGTGGACGCTGACGGCGAGGCAATCGGCGGCAGCACCGGCGGCTGCGTGGAGAGCGCCGTCCACGAGCTGTGCCAGGAGGAACTGCACAGTGGGCGCCCGGTCGCGCAGCGCTTCGGGTACGGCGACGAGGATGCCTTCGCCATCGAGCTCACCTGTGGCGGAATCGTCGACGTCTTCGTCCAGCCGGTGCGGCCCGGCGACGACCTGGGCCTGGACGCGGGGATCGGCGCCCTCGCCGCCGGCACGCCCGTTGCCCTCGCCGGGGTGATCGCCGGGCCCGAGGCGCTGCTCGGTGTCTGCCTGGCGGTGGACGGCGCCGGGCACCAGGGCACGCTCGCCGCTGCGGGCAGGGGACCGGACGCGGCAGCCGGGCCGCTGGAACAGGCGGTGGTCGCGCAGCCGCGTGATGCTCGACGCCGGCCGCACGGGACTGCTGACGCTGGGTCTGGACGGCCGCCCGTGCAACCCGCAGGAGCAGGCTCGGCGGTGTTCTTCATCGAGTCCTACGCGGCGGCACCACGCATGCTGATCTTCGGCGCCGTCGACTTCGCCGCCGCGGTGGCGCGGATCGGGCGCTTTCTCGGCCACCAGGTCACCGTCTGCGACGCCCGGCCCGTCTTCGCAACCGTCCGCCGCTTCCCCGCGGCCGACGAAGTCGTGGCCGACTGGCCGCACCGGTACCTGGAGCGCCAGGCCGTCGGCGGAGCGCTGGACGGCCGCACCGTGGTGTGTGTGCTCACCCACGATGCCAAATGCGATGTGCCGCTGCTGGAGCGGGCGCTGCGGATGCGGCCGGCATACGTCGGCTCCATGGGCTCGCGGCGGACTCACCGCGACCGGCCGGCGCGACTGCGGGAGGCCGGCCTCACCGAGCAGCGTCTCGCCAGGCTGTGCTCGCCCATCGGGTCGGATCTCGGAGCCCGTACACCTGAGGAGACGGTGGTCGCGATCGCGGCGGAGATCGTCGCGCACCGGCGCGGGGGCGCATGCTTGCCGCTCGGCGCGGGAGCGGGCCCCGTCCGCCACGACGTCGCGTCGTCCGAGGACCGTTCCGCCACTCCTGGCGACGGAACGGGCACCGAGCAGAA
This sequence comes from Streptomyces sp. NPDC046821, assembly GCF_040645335.1. Taxonomy (NCBI): domain Bacteria; kingdom Bacillati; phylum Actinomycetota; class Actinomycetes; order Kitasatosporales; family Streptomycetaceae; genus Streptomyces; species Streptomyces sp. NPDC046821. The sequence continues at coordinate 275,452 of NZ_JBEYYB010000003.1, forward strand.
CGCGCATCCCGATCAAAAGCCAGGGCGCCCCGTGGAACCGGGCGGCCACTCTCGGAAGCGATCAAGCGCAAGAACCGATCAGCCACACCCGGCCCCACCGGGCCGCCTGACAACTTACGGAGGCCCGATGACCACCGCCACGACGTTGACCGACCTGACCGCCACCGAGATCGCCGCCGCCGTCCGCGCCGGCGAGCTCTCGCCCGTCGAGGTGGCCGAGGCGGTGATCGAGGCCGTCGACGCGCTCAATCCGACGCTCAACGCGTTCTGCATCCTCGACCACGAGCGGCTCCGCACCGCGGCCCGCGACCTCGCGCGCCGCCAGGCCGCAGGGGAGGAGCTCGGCCTGCTGGCCGGCGTACCCCTTGCGGTGAAGGACCTGATCTTCGTCAAAAACCTGCCGATGGTCGCGGGCAGCCACGCCTTCCGGGACTTTCAGCCGGACGAGGACGACGTCGTCGTCGAGCGGGCGCGGGCGGCGGACGCGCTGATCGTCGGCAAGACCAACACGCCCGAGCTGGGCTTCGCCGGCAACGGGATCAACCCGGTCTTCGGCGCCACCCGCAACCCGTGGGACACGACGCTCACCTCGGGCGGGTCGAGCGCGGGCTCGGCGGTCGCGGTCGCGGCGCGGATGTCGCCGCTGGCGCTGGGCAGCGACGCGGCCGGGTCGGTGCGCGCGCCGGCGTCCTTCTGCGGCGTCTACGGCCTCAAGGCCAGCATGGGCCGGATCCCGCTCTACCCGGGCTGCCGGGTCGACACCTATCCCGGACTGTCGAGCTTCGAGTCGGTCGAGCACATCGGCCCGCTCAGCCGGACCGTGCAGGACAGTGCGCTGCTGATGGCCGCCGTCAGCGGGCCGCATGGGCGCGACCGGCACTCGCTGCCGGCGGCCGACTTCGACTGGCTCACCGCGACGCAGGGCGACATCCGCGGGTTGCGGGTGGCCTTCTCGCCGGACCTCGGGTACGCCGAGGTCGACCCGCGGGTGGCGGCCGTCGTACGGCGGGCGGTGGAGGTGTTCGAGCTCGACCTCGGCTGCACCGTCGACGAAGTGGTCGCGCCGTGGCAGGACCCGTACGACGACTTCTGGGCGATGCTCGTCGCTGAGACCGACATGGAGGGCATGCGGAGGATGGTCGCCGAGCACCCGGGCCAGATCTCGCCGCACATCGTCGGCATGCTCGAGGCGCCGTGGACCGTCGACCAGGTGACCCGGTCGGGGATGATGCGCAAGCGGGTGGTCAACGGGATGGCCGACCTGATGGAGAGTTACGACCTGCTGCTCACCCCGACGATCGCGGTGCTGCCCTGGCCGGCCGAGGACCATGCGCCCGCGACGCCCAAGGACTCCTCGCCGTTCGTGCTGCCGATGAACCTCACCGGGCAGCCCTCGGCGTCCATCCCCGCCGGCTTCACCGACGAGGGGCTGCCGGTCGGCCTGATGATCAGCGGCCGCCGGCTCGAGGACGACGTGGTGCTGCGCGCGTCCGCAGCGTTCGAGGCGACGGCGCCGTGGATCGGACGACGCCCGGCCCTTTGAGGACCGGGCGTCGGAGGGACTCAGCGGGCGAAGTACTCGGCGGTGATCGCGGCCCGGGTCCGGAGCGGGTCGCGGACCAGCCCGGGCACCCGCGCCTTGGGCAGTTGGCGCGGCGACCGCGAGCGCGGCCATCGGGTTGTCTTGACCGGATCGTCCGGCAGGGCGGCGTCCTGCCCGCCCTGAAGGCGATCGTCGCGAAGGCCACCGGGAAGGGCTCCGGAACTCCCGGGAAGACCGTTGACATTCGGCGAGATATGAGACGTATACTGTATAAATATGGAAGATCGATACTGCGCTAATGCTCTGACGCGGGGCGCACGATTTCCATAAAAGACGTATGCTGCATAAATGTCTGAGAATTACGGCCTCGGTGACAGGAGTGAGTGTGTCTTCGAACAGCTTCCGGCTCTGCACCTACGTGACGGGCGGGTTCGCATCGGTTGGCCTGGGTGTCGGTGACGAGCCGACCCGCGTCATCGACGTCGAGCGCGGCTTCCGGCACCTGCACAGCACCGGCCGCGGCGACTTCGTCGTCTGGCCGACCCGCCTGGAGATGCTCCAGGTGCTCACCAACTGGGACTATTTCCTGCCCCGGCTGGCCCAGCTCGCCGACGTGGCCGGGACGCTGCCGGCGGACGCCGACTTCGTCCACTCCGCCGACGCCGTCCGCTACGCCCCGCCGATCACCAACCCGGGCAAGATCCTCAACGCCGGCGCCAACTACTACGACCACATCAGGGAGATGGGCACCCCGGAGATGTCTCCGGAGACCGATATCCCCTACATCTTCCCGAAGACGCCGAACAACGCGCTGATCGGCGACGGCGACTCGATTGTGCTGCCGCGCAAGCGCAACTGGGACGTAGCCCAGTACATCGACTGGGAGGCTGAGCTGGCCGTCGTCATCGGCCGCACCGCCGAGGACGTGTCGCCCGAGGAGGCGATCGACTACATCGCCGGCTACACGATCTACCAGGACATCTCCGGGCGCGACAAGATGATCCGCGAGACCGGCCCGTTCTCGTGGGACTGGTACGCCAACAAGTGCAACGACACGTTCGCACCGCTCGGGCCATGGATTGTGCCCGCCCAGTTCGTTCCGACCCCCCAGAACCTCTCGATCAAGTCGATCGTCAACGGGGAGGTTCAGCAGGACTCCAACACCAAGGAGATGATCTGGACCGCCGCGGAGATGGTGTCCTACGCCTCCGAGATCACCCGGCTCGAGCCCGGCGACATCGTCGCCACCGGCACCTGCGCGGGCTGCGGCATGGCCAAGGGCATCGACGTGGGCTGGGACGGCATCAAGGACCTGTTCCCGAACATGTACGCGGGCGGCGGCGCCTTCCTCAAGCCCGGCGACACCCTGGTGACCGAGATCGAGGGCCTCGGACGGCTCACCAACTCCGTCGTCGCGGCGGACTGAGGCCGTCGGGACGATGCGGGTCATCGGGCAGCGGGTGCGGCACGTCGACTGGCGTGCCGTCACGAGCGGAGCAGCCTCCTACGCCGACGACGAGGCGCACCCAGGTGTGCTCGTCGCCGGGGTGCCGCGCAGCCCGCACCCGCATGCCCGCATCGTCTCGATCCGGACTGACCGGGCGCGTGCGGTGCCCGGCATGCAGGCCGTCCTCACCGCGGCCGACGTCCCCGACCACGCCTACGTCGACCACCGTGTGCCCGACCAGGACCGCCGGATCCTCGCCGACGAGGTGGTGCGCCACGTAGGCGAGGCGGTGGTCCTGGGGGCCGCGGAGTCGGCCGAGGCGCTCGACACGGCGCTCACCGCCGTCGACGTGCGCTATGCGCCGCTGCCGGCGCCGACCACGGTCGAGGCCGCTCGCTCTCCCCGGGCGGCGGTCCTGCACCCCGGCCGGGGAGAGACCAAAGTAGCGTCGACCGTCACCCGCTCGCTCGGGACCGACCCGGCGCAGGCCGCCCCCGGCGGCATCCGGGTACGGCGGCGGTACCGGTCGTCATACCAGAGCCACGTGACGATGGAGCTGCACACGGTCGTCGCCCACTGGCGCGCCGACGAGCAGCGGCTGCATGTCTGGGCGCCCTCGCAGAACCCCTGGCTGATCCAGCGAGACCTCGCCCAGCTGTTCGGGCTCGACGTCGCGACGGTGCGACTGCACGAGCTCACCGTCGACGGCGACTTCGGCGGTCGCACCGAGATCTCCAGCACCGAGGCGCTGGTCTGCGCGCCGAGCATCGCGAACGGGCGACCGGTCAAGCTGCTGGTCGGCGACGCGCATGACTCCGCCACCGTGCTCAACCCGCTGTCCGCCTGCGGCCAGGTCGAGGGCGGCGTGGTGATGGGGATGGGGGCCCTGCTCAGCGGGTCGCTGGTCTTCGATGGCGGCCGGGTCGTCAACGCCGGCTATGTCGACTACGACGTGCCCCGGGCTGCCGAGTCACCCGAGATCAGCACCACTTCCTCGGCGACGGCGACAGCGACAGCGACAGCGACGGCGACCCGGTCGGCCCGTTCGGCGCGAAGGGGCTCGGCGAGATCCCGCTGCTCGCGATCGGCCCGGCCGTCACCCATGCCGTCAGCCACGCGATCGGCGTCCGGCTCGACGCCGCGCCGCACACGCCGGACCAGGTACTGGCGGCGATCCGCGAGCGGGACGGGCTGCCGCGTCGTACCGGCTCGGTCGGGCGCTCGCCGAAGCGCTGGTGGATCCACGGATGCGCCGGCTCTACTCGCGGGGACTGCACGGCACCCTGCGCCGGTGGGGACCACGGCTGGCGCCGTCGGTGCCGCCGACCACGATCCGCGAGATCGCCCTGCCCACCTCGGAGGACGACGCGCTGCAGAGCCTGGCCTTGCCGAGTCCGCTCGGCGGCGTCGCTCCCACCCCGCGCCGGATCCCCGTGATCGAGCGGACACTCGAAGGCCATCGGTACGACGGCCGCACGGCCGAGCGCGCGTGCGCGGGAGCACGGCACCCACCCGCTCCCGGGCAACCACTGGAAGGTGTTCGCCACCTCCGGGCTGGTGCGTGCGGCGATCGACGAGCTGTTCGGAGGTGCCCGATGAAGGCGGTGTTGGACGTCAACGGCGAGCGGCACGAACTCGACCTGCGCGGAGCCGAGCGGCTGCTCGACGGGCTCGGCGACCGGCTCGGCCTGACTGGCGCGAAGGCCGCCTGCCGGCAGGGCGAATGCGGCTCCTGCACGGTGCTCGTCGACCGGCGGCCGGTGCCGGCGTGCGTGACGCCCGCGGTCGTCGTACGGGTGCGGTGACGACGGTGGAGGGCGTGGTCGAGGAGGCCGAGCCGATGCGCCGCGCCTTCGCCGATGAGGGCGGCTTCCAGTGTGGCTTCTGCACGCCCGGCCAGATCATGCGGGCGCTCGCGCTGCTCGCCGAGAGCTTGGCCGAGGAGCTCGGTGAGGGCGCCGCAGTGCGCGCCGCCCTCGCAGGGAACGTGTGTCGGTGCACCGGTTACGTCGGCATCGTCCGGGCGCTGCAGCGCTGCGCCCCGAATCAGAAGCAGGAGCCAACGGATGTCCAGTGAGAGCAACACCCTGACCGTGCCCCGCCCCATGGTGCACGCCGAGAGCGTCCGCAAGGCGTTCGGCAGCCACGAGGTGCTCAAGGGCATTCACCTGATCGTGCAGCCGCGGGAGGTGGTCTGCCTGCTCGGCCCGTCCGGCTCGGGGAAGACGACCCTGCTGCGGTGCATGAACCGGCTGGAGAAGTTCGACAGCGGCCGGATCTGCGTCGACGGCGACTACGTCGGCTACCGGATGAGGGACGACGGCCGGCTGCAGGAGGTCGCCGAGTCGGCGATCTGCAAGCAGCGCTCGTCGATCGGCATGGTGTTCCAGCGTTTCAACCTCTTCCCGCACATGACCGCCCTCGAGAACATTGTGAAGGGACCGGTCGGCGTGCTCGGCCGCAACCGCAAGGAGGTCGACGCCGAGGCGCGGGCGCTGCTTGCGCAGGTCGGCCTCGCCGACAAGGCGGACGCCTACCCGAACAGCCTCTCCGGCGGCCAGCAGCAGCGGGTCGCGATCGCGCGGGCGCTGTGCATGCGGCCCAAGCTGATGCTCTTCGACGAGCCCACCTCGGCCCTCGACCCGGAGCTGGTGGGGGAGGTGCTGGAGGTGATCCGGAACCTCGCCGACGACGGCGTGACGATGGTGATCGTCACCCACGAGATCGGCTTCGCCCGCGACGTCGCCGACCAGGTCGTGTTCATGGACGGAGGTGTGGTCGTCGAGCACGGCGCGCCCGAGCAGGTCCTGGAGCACCCCGAGCAGGTCCGCACCCAGCGCTTCCTCGCCAGCGTGCTCCGCGACCCGGAGTCGTCGCGGTCGCCGCGTTCCCGGCGGGGAGTCTCCTGATGACCGCCACCGAGCCGGCGGACACCGAGCTGCCCGATCGCTTCGACCTCAGCCACAACGTCAACTTCCTGCTCCGGCTCGCGCACGCGCGCGGCGACCTGCTGTTCAACGAGGCGATGGGCGATCTCGACCTGACCCCGCGCCAGGCCGCGCTGCTGCACGCGGTCGACCGGTGCGAGGGCGGCAACATCAGCGTCCTCACCGTCGTCACCGGGATGGACCGCGGCACGCTCTCGGAGATGGCGCCGCGGCTGGTCAAACGCGGCCTGCTCAACCGTCGTCCCGCACCCGGCGACCGGAGGGCCAAGTCGCTCTACCTCACGCCGGAGGGCGTCGCGCTGCTCCGGCTGGCGCGGCAACGCACGGCCGGCCTGCGCGAGCGGGTGCTGGCCGCGATGCCGGTGGAGTACCACGACCTCTTCGTGAAGATGCTCTCCCAGATGGTCGGCCTCGAGACCGAGACCCGCATCGTCCACCTCCCCACCGTCACGCGAAGGAGAACCTGATGAAGCTCGCCGATGCCGCCCTCAATCACCCCCGGTCGGGGTGCGGAAGATGACGGGGCTGGCGTGGGGACGCGAGGACGTCATCCACCTGGAGGTGGGGGAGCCGGGCTTCGCGAACCCCGACCACGTGATCGAGGCCGCGCACCGTGCCGCTGCGGTCGACCACCGCACCCGCTACTCGCCGACGCTGCGTGGCCGGCGTCTTCCTCGGCGGACGCCGGCCGGTGCTGCTGACCGAGGCGTCCGGACTGGGCCTGAGCGGGCTGATCCTGGCCCGCGCGATCGTCCGGCGCACGCCGGTGCTGATCCTGGCCGGCCACAACGAGGCGCTCGGCGAGCGGCACGATTACACCGCTGCGGTGCGGCGGGTGAGCGAGCCGGTGCTGCGCGGGCTTGACATCCCGTGCGTCGTGGTCCGCGACAAGTACGAGATCCCGACGGTGCCGCGCGAGGCCCAGCCGCCGTGCGCGGCGACCGTCGTCCGGTGGCGGGGCTTCCCGCCACCGCGGTGACGCACCTGCGCTGACCGGACCGAGCTTCGGCCGTCGGGTGCTCCACGAGCCGGCCCGAGCCGGCCACGATCTGGCACATGGAGCTTCGCCTACCCGACGGCTCTGTGCCTCGCGCTGGCGCTACCGGAGCAGCCGGTGCACGCCGTCGAGGGCGACGGTTCGATGATCGCCGGCATGGCGACGCTGACCACGGTCGCCCGCTGCGCCCCACCCGACCTCGTCGTCCTGGTCATCAACAATCGCTCGTTCGCGAGCACCAGCGCCCAGCCGATGGCCGAGGCCGACGCAGCCGACCTGGTCGCGATCGCCGGTGCGTCCGGCATCGCCGAGGCGGTTCGGGCGAGGGATGTCGCCGAGGTGGAGGCCCAGCTGAGGCGGGCGGCCACGACACCCGGTCCGCACTTCGTCGTCGCCGACACCGAGCCCGAGAAGGTGCGGACGGCCGGCAGCTCGCAGGCCTGCCCGTTCGACATCGTCGAGGCTGCGGTCGTGTTCCGCCGCGCGCTGGAGGACCGGGGTTCGGTGCCACCATTCGGGCGGTTGAAATGCGACGTACACGCTTTACCTGACGACTCCGCATTCCCGAAAAACCCGGAATTCTCGGAAGTAATTGTATCATACTGTGCATGAATCGGAGAGACCGGACTTTCCTGACGAACAGGTGGAATGGAGACCCGCGTGAACAAGCAACTCGCTGGCCGTGTTCGACTGCGCGCGGCCCTGGCCGGCGCCGTCGCCGTCCTGGTGGCCACTTCGCTGACGGGGTGCGCCTCCGGTGATGCGAAGGGCTCGACCGGCAGCCATGCGGCGAAGAACGCCGAGGCTGCCAAGCTGCTTCCCAAGGCCATCGCCGACGCCGGCGTGGTCCGCGTCGCCTCGACCTTCGGCTACCCGCCCGAGCAGTTCTACGAGGAGGACGGCAAGACCCCGACCGGCTTCTCGGTCGAGCTCGGTCACGCGCTCGGCGAGCAGCTGGGCGTCGACTTCAAGTTCGAGAACGTCAGCTTCGACGCGATCCTCCCGGGCATCGAGGCCAAGCGGTTCGACATCGCGATCTCCTCGATGAGCATCACGCCGGAGCGCTCGCAGCAGGTCAACTTCGTCAAGTACATGGACGCGGGCGGCTCGCTGCTCGTCAAGGGCGCCAACAATCAGATCTCGGGCATGCGGGACCTCTGCGGCAAGACGGCGGCCAACACCACCGGGTCCCTGCACGGCGCCTACCTCGAGGAGTACAGCAAGACCAACTGCGTCGCCCAGGGCAAGCCGCCGATCAAGGTCGTCAACTTCTCCGACGCGGCCGCGCCCAACCAGGCCGTGGCCACCGGACGCGCGGACGTCTGCTACCGCGACTTCACCGCCAACGCCTACATCGCGCAGAAATCCAACGGTCAGTTCAAGGTCGTCGGCGGCATCGTGAAGACGAGTCCCTACGGCATCGCCGTCGGCAAGCACGACCTGCAGCTCGCCGAGGCCGTCAATGCCGCGCTGAACGCCATCATCAAGGACGGCTCGTACGACAAGATCCTGTCCAAGTGGAAGGTCGACGAGGCTGCGATCACCCGGTCCGAGGTCGTGAAGGCCACCGCCTGACCGACGACCAGGTCGGCTGCCCGGGTCTCGCCGCCTCCCGACCGGAGCGCGGCGGGGCCGGGCGGACGCGTCTTTCGGGGACGACGGAAGGAGCGCTGCCGTGGCTGGCGGTAACGCATGTTCGTGGAACGACGAGGAACTCGTGTTCGCCGAGCCCTGGCAGGGCCGGGCCGCGGCGCTCGCCCGAGCGTGGGTCGAGCGGGCCGAGGACGGGGCGTTCCGGTCCGGCTTGACGGCGACACTGTCGGAGGACCCGACCGCGCGCTACTTCGAGTCGGTGGTCGGCGCCTTGGAGGCGGCAGCGCTCGGCAGCGGGCGGGTCGCGGCCGACCAGCTGGACCGGGCGCGGCTCACCGCGGCGACGTACGCCGTCACCGATCCGGAGCACGGCGCCATCGACGTCCTCTCGCTCCAGGCCGACGACGGCAACCGGGTCTGGGCGGTGCCGCTGTTCGGGCTGGTCGACTGGCGCCGAGTGCGGCACCTGGAGGCCTACTGGGCCGGCGATCCCGCGTCGCCGGTCGCAGGGATCCGCGCGTTCGGCCGCCAAGAGCGGCTGCTCACCGACGTCCCGGTCGATCGGGAGAAGCTGCAGCGGCTGCTCTCCGACGTGCTCTTCCCGCCGCTGCTCGACGACACCGGCTCAGGAGACTGAGCCCGCCCGGCCGGCGCCGATCATCGCGTCGCGCGAGACCAGGCCGGCGAGTGCCTCCTCGGTCCAGTCCTCGGTGCCGGCCGGGCGCTCCGGCAGCACCAGGTAGCGGGTCTCGGACGTGGAGTCCCACACCTTGACCTCGACCTCGGGGCCGAGCTCGACGCCGAACTCGCGCAGCACGGCTCGCGGCTCGGCGACCGCGCGGGACCGGTAGGCGAAGCTCTTGTACCAGAGCGGGGGCGCCCCCAGGAGCGACCACGGGTAGCAGGAGCACAGCGTGCAGACCACGAGGTGGTGGACGTCGCGTCCGTTCGCGACGACGCGCACCCGGGCGCCCTCGATGCCGCCGATGCCGAGCTCCGCCGCCGCGGCGGTGCCGTCGGCGAGCAGCCGGGACCGGAATTCCGGGTCGACCCAGGCTCGCGCCACGACTCGTGCTCCGTGATGCGGACCGAGGCGCTTTTCGACGTACTCGACATATTTGTCGATCGCGTCGGTCGACGCCAGGCCGCGCTCCACGAGCAGTGCCTCGAGCGCCATGGTGCGCAGCTCGAACTCGGATCGCGCCCGCCGGGAGCGGGGGCTGGCGTAGTGCTCGTGTCCGTGCTCGTCAGCCATGGTCGGCTCCTGTCAGGTAGTGCTCGGTGAGATCGACGTGCACGGTGAAGGCGGGCTCCTCGCCCGTGGCCCACAGCTCCTTGGAGCGGAAGGAGACGGTGTAGACCGTCTCTGCGGACGCACCCTTCGGCCGGTCGAGAGGGAGCTCCGGGCCGCAGATGCGCACCACCAGGCCGAGCGCGCCGCGCACGTAGCGCGGGCACCGGTTGACGCCCTCCGAGCTGTGTTCCCTCCGAACGAAAACCCTGTCCCCGACGGCGAATCGTGCCTCCGCCAGGGGCGGGAGCCGCTGCTCCGCGGACATGAGCTCGCTCATCAGCGCGGTGAGCTCGGCCGACTCCGCACGCGGTACGACGCGCACGCCGCGCGCGATCTCGTCGCGGTAGCGGACCAGCTCGTCGGGGTGGATGGCGCCGCGCCGAAGCAGCAGCTCCTCGATGGCGAGCAGCCAGCGCGCGAAGTACGGCGCGGCCAGGTAGGTCTCCGGTGGCAGGCCCTCGATCCACGGCCGCAGCGACTCGCCCGCGGCCTGCAGCGCAAGGGCGTGGGCGCGCAGCTCCCAGTCCTCCGAGGCGACCTCGTCGGAGCCCGCGGTGCGCACCGGGCCGAAGCCGGCAACGCCTCCGAGATCGTGTACGCCGTCCACAAATGCATCGTACACTGCGCAAGTTGCCGCGACGAGGAGTTCGTATGAACAAGCCCCGCATCGCCGTCTTCACCGGCCCGATGCCGACGATCGCCAACACGACGCCCCTCGTGACGGGCGCGCTGTCGCTCCGCCCGCAGCGGCTGGCCGCACCGGCGAAGGTGCTCGTGGAGGCATTCTCCGCGCATCCGCTCGAGGCGCAGGCGGCGCATCTCTACGGCCCGCCCGATGGCTGGCTGGACGCCGACGGCCGGCTGGTCGCCGAGGAGCCGGCCGCGGGGGGCACGCCGGTCTACGAGGTCGAACTCAACCCCGACGACGGCCTCTTCCTGCTGCCGTATGTCGCCCGCCGGGCCGACGGCCGGCCGTGGGAGTCGTCCGCGGACCTCGCTGCCGCAGCGGACACCCGGCAGACCTTCCTGCCCGACGCGCGCCGCCTCTATGAGGAGATCGAGCGCTTCGAGGTCGGCGGCGACGGCCGACCGGTGGCGCTCTCGGCGCTCGCCGACTTCGACTTCCTCCGGGCCGCGCCCGGCGGCGGATACCCACGGGACGGCGAGCGGCTCGGCGTCGACTACTTCCCCTACGAGCCCCCGCATCTGGTGCGCGAGCCCGACCTCGCGGCGCTCGCCCGGATCACCGACCAGGTGCAGGCGGCCGCCGCCACAGGGCGCTACGCCGGGCTGCAGTGGCTGGAGAGCAGCGCGACCGTCGAGGAGACGCTCTACTGGCTCAACCTGGTCATTGACACCACGTTGCCGATCGTCGGGCACGCCGCGCAGCGCAGCCACCGCGCCATAGGTGACGACGGTGCGAAGAACATCCTCGATGGTGTCCGATTCATCCTCTCCGGCGTCTGGGCGGACGACGGCGGTCGTGACCGGCTGGGCGCCGTCCTGATCGTCGACGAGATGGTCCTGGCCAGCCGCGAGGTCGCGAAGATCGACGCCCGGCCGGGCGGGTACGTCGCTGTCGGCGGGCACGGCGGCGTGGTCGCCGACCTCGGCGCGCACTGGGGTCCGAGGCTGACCTATGTCTCCGAGCGACGGCACACTGCGACGTCCGAGCTGAGACTGCCGCTGCTGCCGAGCGAGGTGGACGCGGTCGAGGGCGACCTCGCGACCGGCGTACGACGCACGCGTCTGGCCACCAAGGACGCCGACGGCCGGCTCGTCGGCCCGGCGATGCCGCGGGTCTCCCTCGTGCCGTTCGGCCACTTCGCCGAGACCGAGCTCGGCCCCGACGAGCAGGCGGCGGCGGACGCGGGAGTGATCGGACAGGTCGAGCGGGCGCTCGCGCGCGGGGGACTGGCCGGCCTCGTCGTGGAGGGGATGGTGCCTTACGGATCGACCGATCCTGCCGTGGACCGCGCACTCCGGATCGCCACGTGCGCGGGCATCCCGGTGATTCGGGTCGGCCGCGGCCACCCCGGCGGCATGGTGTTCCGCCGTGACCCATGGGCGATCGCCGGCGACAACCTGACCGCCAACAAGGCGCGGATGCTGCTGACAGCGGCGCTGCTCCGGCTCGGCGCGCTGCCGCCCGCGCGTGACCCGCTCGCGCCGACCGACGCCGAGTGCACGGCGATCAGGGCGCGGCTGCGGGACTTCCAGGACATCTTCGACACCCATTGACCCCGAGTATCCAGGAGCAGCCATGACCGTCGAGCACCTCAACCCGGCGTCGCTCGCGCCGCCCAAGGGCTACAGCCATGTCACCGTCGCGACCGGACGGTCGCTGGCGTTCATCGCGGGCAAGATCGCGGTCGATGCCGACGGTGCGCTGGTCGGCGCCGGTGACTACCGGACCCAGGGGCGGGTCGCGGCGCGGAACCTCTGGCTCGCACTGCAGGCGGCCGGCGGGCGGCCTGACCAGCTGGCCCGGCTGAGCATCTACATCGTCGACCACACCCCCGAGCGGGAAGACGACGTCCTCGCCGGCATGGCGGAGGCGGCGGTCGAGAGCCGCATCGGCCCCACGGCGGGCATCCTGATCGGCGTCGCCGCGGTCGGCATCCCCGGCGCACTGGTCGAGATCGAGGGCGTCGCCGTTCTCGACTGACGGTATTGCGACGTAGTCAGCGCATTTCGTAGACCCTCTCGAGGTCTTCCTCCTGCAAACAAAGGAAGAACTCTTGACGCTCCCTGGTGACTATGTCGTACTAGTCATAAGATCGGCTGAGTGAAGGGAGCGGCGAGGATGGGTGATCACACACTGGCGGCCGATTCGGTGCCGGCGGCTCCGGGGGACGCGGGCGAAGGGCCCGACGAGCTGCCCAGCCCGGTCCGGCTGCGGCATCCGTGGCGGTGGGTCGCCGTCGTCGTCCTGACCTACGTCGCCGTGCGCGTCGTCCTTGCCTTCGCGGTCAACGACAACATGCACTGGAACGTCGTCGGCCACTACCTCTTCGCGCCCGCCGTCCTGCACGGTCTGCTGCTGACGGTCGAGCTGACCGTCGCGGCGATGGGGCTGGCGATCGCGGTCGGCATCACGATCGCGCTGATGCGGCTCTCGCCCAACCCGGTGCTGTCGACCTTCGGCGCCGGTTACGTCTGGTTCGTGCGGGCCACGCCGGTCGTCGTCCAGCTGCTGTTCTGGTTCTTCCTGGCGGCAGTGTTCCCGACGATCAGCATTGGTGTGCCGTTCGGCCCGACGCTCTTCGAGCTCGACACCAACACGCTCATCGGGCAGTTCGTCGCCGGCATGCTCGGCCTCGGCATCAGCGAGAGCGCGTACGTCGCGGAGATCGTCCGGGCGGGCATCGCGTCGGTCGACCGTGGCCAGACCGAGGCGTCGCAGAGCCTGGGCATGTCCCGGATGCGGATGATGCGCTGGGTGATCCTGCCGCAGGCGATGCGAGTGATCATCCCGCCGGTGGGCAATGCGGTGATCAATATGACGAAGATGACCGCGGTGGTGCTGATCATCGGCCTGCCGGACCTGATGACCTCGGTCCAGCTCATCTACTCGCGGAACTTCTTCCAGATCCCGTTGCTCACGGTGGCGTGCTTCTGGTACGTGCTGCTGGTCTCGGCGTTGACCGTGCTCCAGCTGCGCCTCGAGCGGCTCTTCGGGCGCGGCGTCCTCGGCAACTCGGTGGCGCGACGATCTAGGCGCGGTCGCTGACGGTCCGGACCTCGGTCTCCATCCCGGTCATGAGGGACAGCATCTTCACGAAGAGCGCGTGGTACTCCGGCGGGAGGGTGGAGAACACCGCATCGCGGACGTCGTCCGTCCGCTCGATCACGGCGCGGATCAGCTCGGCGCCCTCGTCGGTGATGGTGAGCGCCTTCGCGCGACCGTCGGCGGCGGCGCGGCTCTCGACGAGGAGGCCGCGGCGGACCATCCGGGGCACCATCTCGGACGTCGTACCGCGGTCCATGCCGCCGAGCTGGACGACGTCGGTGAGGCTGGCGCCGGGGTTGTGGAGCACGACGTAGAGCAGCGTCGCCTGCCGCGGCGTGATGTCGAGCCCCTCCATGGTCTCGGCGAAGATCGCCTCGGCCCGCTGGTGCGCACGGCGCAGCAGGTGGTTGACGTTGGTGAAGAGGTCGTACTCGCGTGCGCTCTGGGCTTCTCGTTTCACACTCATGTCCATGTCAGGGCGGGGCCGGGCGATGGGGGGAAGCGTACGCGAGATTGCGATGTGAGGTGAGCCACCTTCACGACGGGCGCCTTCTGTCAAGTGCGGGTCTGTCAATCCAGCGGTGCAACTGGGGTGTTGGGGTTACTGACGGGCTGCCCGGAGTCGGTCGTCGAAGGTGATGTCGAAGGCATTCAAAGAGGTCCTCCAGCGCATGGTCCAGAGGGCCCGCCCCTTCCCGGTGGGGTCGAGCGACATGATCGCCATGAGGGCGTCGTTGACGCCGCGGTTCTTGATCCCGGTGACGAGCTGGATTCCGCAGAGGACCCAGAGCCTGTCTCCTTGATGAGTCGATCCGCTGATCGGCGCCCTCTGAGTTCTTGCGGCATCGTGCATGGAAGCCTGGCCGCATGGACACATTCGAGGACCGACTCGACGGTGGCTGGAAGTGGTGGGAGGCCGCCATCGAAGAAGCGCAGGAGGGACGCTGGGTCCGTAGCGCCGTGGAACGGCTCGTGATCGAGGACATCGCCGCCGCCACAAACCCTCTCCATGGTGGGCGGATGTCCCCGTTCACCGAGGACTCGTGGCACGTGCGCATCGGGAGGATCGCGAACTGGGCCGGGGTGCTGCGACTCGCGGCCCGGTCAGGCGGCTGGGCACTCCAGCCGGTCGCCGGACCCCACCCTCCGAGACCTGCCGGTATGGCCGAGCTGCTGTCTGGCATCTACGCCGTCGGTGAGCAAGGAGAACTGGATGCAGCAGCTTATGAAGGGTGAACTGCCGCCAGAAGACGAGATTGCGAAGGCTGAGGGCTTCTTCACTGGGCCTGGGTCCATCGAGGACCTTGAGATCTTTTTCTACGACTGAAAGGCCATCTCTTCACCGTCATCGCCTTGCCCAGATGAGGATGGCTGCGAGGTGGAGTGCGGCCTGGTAAACGATGGCGAGCTTGTCCGTTCGCCTGGCCAGGCCGCGCCACTGTTTGAGCCGGTTGATGCACCGCTCGACGGCGTAGCGCTGCTTGTACGCCTCGGCGTTGAAAGCCGGTGGACGACCGCCGGCGCGGCCCCGCCGCAGCCGGTGGCCAACCTGGTCGGACGGCTGGGGGATGACAGCGCGGATTCCGCGTCGGCGGAGGTGATTCCGGATCGCGCGGGATGAATACGCGCGGTCCGCCAGGACGGCCTCCGGCCGAGTCCTCGGTCTTCCGGGACCGTTTCGCGGAACACGGATGGTCGCCATGACGGTCTCGAAGGCCGGGGCGTCGGCCGCCTGGCCTGCGGTGACGCGAAGGGCCAGGGGGGTGCATGACTGTCGCTGGCAAGGTGGACTTTCGTGCTCAGGCCACCTCTGCGGGAGTCGGACCCAGCGCGTCCGACAGTATGGTGCTCCTCCGCCTGTGCCCTTGGGCTCGTTCACCGTTCATAGGCTTACCTCGGCGCAGTCGTACGCCCTGAGGTTCCTGGTGAGGCAAGGGGCAAGCTGACCGGCCGGGTGGGCCGCCTGTTGTGGGCGGCCCACCCGGCCGGACGATGTGGTTAGCGCACGTCGTAGGCGCGCTTGACGGTCTGGGTGACCGCGTTGCCGTTGGTGTCGGTGAAGGTTGCCTTCATCGTGACCTGCTTGCCGGAGGCGCCGGTGTGGTCGAGGACGGCCGTCCACTTGCCGTCCTGCTGTTCGGTCGGTGCCTCGGTCCAGGTGGCGCCGTCGTCGTAGGAGTAGGACAGCGAGGCCGACTTGATCGCGCCGGGGGTGTACCCGGCGTGGCCCTCGACCGACAGGCCGACCTTGATGCCGCTCTGCGCGGGCAGGGTGTTCAGGCCGTCCACCGGCAGGTCGTACGCCGGGAAGAGGATCGGCAGGCCGCGCGAGTAGACGTCCGGCTCCCGGTGGGAGCGGAAGCTCCAGGTGGTGGTGACGGCGGTGGAGCGCAGCCAGTTCCGGTCCGAGGTCGGGATCTTCTCCAGGTTCTGCGTGAGTTCGTACGCGGAGTCCTCGGCCGGCACCTTGAACACGCCGTCCGGCCAGGCGCTGGTGGCGATCTTCTCGCCGTTGCGCTTCAGCACCAGGTTGCCGAGGTCGCCGAACGACCCGCCGGAGGACCAGTGGTCACCGGAACTGTCGAGCCACAGTGCGGTCTGGATGCCGATCAGGTTGTCCTGCCGCTCGGCGGTCAGCATCAGGTTGCCGTCGGCGTCGCGCGGCGCGGCCGGCCGCAGGGGGCCGCCGTACCACTCCTCGGCACTGCGCTGTCCGGCCCGGTAGACGCGCTCGTGGTCGCTCATGAACGCGGCGAAGGGGAAGCTGGTCATCGCGCCGTGGAACCAGGCGTCGTCACCGGTCGTGTAGAAGGCGGTCCGGGTACCGGGCACATGGACCGCGCCGAACGGGCTCACGGGGACGTAGGCGTTGCCGCTCCAGGAGGGGCGGATGAACATCGCGTCGATGTAGTCCGCCTCCTTGCCCATGCCCTTCCACGTCTCGTCGACCCGGGCCAGCTCGGAGTCCTTGGGCTTGTAGACCTGGTCGGACTGCAGCGGACCCTGGGTCGGGAACGACAGGTTGTAGACGTAGGGCGAACCGTTCTCCGAGCCGGTCGCGCGCCAGGTGGGCCGGAACTCGAAGGTGCCGTCCTTGGCGCGTCCGTCGACGTCCGCGTAGAACTTCTGGACGCCACCGGTGGCCGTGAGCGATCCGCTCACCTGCCAGGTGTCGTCCCATGTGCGGGCGTAGCTGAAGGTGGTGTTGTTCACCTTCGAGGGGCGGTCGGTGTGCAGGCTCAGCTGGTGGGCCTTGCGGGCGTCGAGGACGACGGTGGTGTCATGCGTGATCCGCAGCTGCGGGCGCGCCAGGTAACTGACGGATTCGGGCTGGTTGTTCGCGTCGTACGTGCCCACGAAGCTGCTGAGGACGAAGTCGCCGGGGCGCACGTTGTACGTCTGCTCGGTCGCGCCCGAGTTGTTGCGGCGCTCGCCCTTGTTGGTGTCGAGACTGACCAGGTCCAGGGAGGTGGGCCCGGTTGCGGGCTTGCCGTTGCGGTCGATGACCTTGACCCGGAGGGTGACCGTTTCCGGCTGGACGTAGAGCGTGACCGGCACGGAGACGTGGACGTCGTCGCCCGTGGCCAGGATCCGGCCGGTGACCGCACCGTACTGGGCGGCCTTGAGCTGGACGGTGGGGTCGATCCGCAACGGGACCTGGATGGTGGCCCCGGCGGGGACGGTCACCTTGCCCTCGTCCAGCTTGACGATGCCGGAGTGGACATCGCTGCCGTCGTTGCCGTGCACATCGCCGACCCGCAGGCTCAGCTTGAGGTCGGTGCCGCTGGTGTTGGTGAAGGGCACCTGAACGGTGTTGCGGTCCGCGGCGCTCTGCGGCCAGTTGTAGCTGCCGGCCTGGACGGCGGGCGCGGAGAGCACCTTCTGGTGCACTGCGGCGAACACGTCGAGGACGCCGCCGCCGGTCTGGTCGGCACCGGCGACCTGGCCGCCGGTGCGGGCGGAGGAGACCAGGTCGGCCTTGATCTGCTGTGCGGTCCAGTCGGGGTGGGCCTGACGGACGACGGCCGCGGCGCCCGCGACATGCGGGGTGGCCATGGAGGTGCCGGACATCGTCTGGTAGGCGTAGACACCGCGGCCGCCGGCGTTGGCCGCCGATATGCCGACGCCGGGGGCGGAGATCTCGGGCTTGAGGGTGTGGGTGACGGCCACGGGACCGCGGCTGGAGAATCCGGCGGTGGTGTCGTCGCGGTCGACGGCGCCGACGGTCAGCACGCCGGGCACGCAGCCGGGCGAGGAGACGGTCTCGGTGTTCGGGCCGGCGTTGCCGGCGGCGACGACGAACAAGGTGTGTGTGTTCTGCGAGAGCTGCTTCGTGGCCTGGGCCATCGGGTCGCTGCAGTCGCCGATGCTGGGGTTGCCCAGGCTCATGGAGACGACATCGGCCTTCTGGTCGACGGCCCATTGCATGCCCGCGATGATCCAGGAGTCCTGGCCGTAGCCCTGGTCGTTGAGGACCTTGCCGATGAGCAGGGAGGTACCGGGGGCGACGCCCTTCTTGCGGCCGTCACTGGCCGCTCCGGAACCGCCGACCGTGGAGGCGGTGTGGGTGCCGTGCCCCTGCCTGTCGTCGGTGGTGCTGGAGTCCGTGAAGTTCTTGGCCTCGCCGACCCGGCCCACCAGGTCCGGGTGCTCGGCGTCCACGCCGGTGTCCAGCACGGCGACCTTGGTGCCCTTGCCGTCGTAGCCCTCCGCCCACGCCTCCGGGGCGTGCACCTGCGCGGTGGACCGGTCCAGCGTGGTCTTGACCTTGCCGTCCAGCCACAGCTTCTTCACCGTGGAGCCGGAACGTGAGCGGGGGTTGGTGACGTCCTGCCAGAAGGTGGCGGCGGTGTCCTTGCCCGCCTGGAGCGCGACGCCGTCCACGGCCGGGAGGCTCAAGCCACGCTCGGCCCCGCGAGGAGCCGCCGGCGCACTGTCGGCGACGCTCACACTCTTCTGGTAGGTGGCGATCAGCGGCAGCATGTCGGTGTGCGCGTCGTCGTAACCCTGGCGGATGAGCCCGGTGACGTTGAACAGCTGCTCGTCGACCTTGCCCTCGGCGATCGCCTGGGCGGCGTCCCCCGGGTAGACGTAGAGGTCCTTGCCCATCTGATAGGTCTGGGCCATCGGCTGCGTGCCGTCCTCGCGTGGCAGCAGGGCCGCCGAGCTGCGGCCGGAGGCGTCCGTGGTCACCACTACCTTGTCGCCGGTGACGAGCGTGACCGTCGTCTGCTTACCGCCCGCTGCCGCGGTCCGGCTCCCGACGATGGGTCTCTTCCCCGAGGCCCCGTCAGGTGGCGCGTCCGCCGCCCCTGAAGGCGTGACCGCGGTGACAGCCAGGACGGTGGCGGTCGCCGCGCCCAAGGCTATGCGGGTTATGGGGCGCATGAATCTCCTAGTTGCCGCAGTGAACATGCCGTGTTGGGGCTGCAGCCTGTCAGACATGCGGACGACGTGGGGATGTCAGGCGTGGCGGATTTCCTGCATGACGGATCTCCGTCATGCAGTCACATCACTTGACAGACGGGCTCGTTGAGGACTGGAAGACCATCGGCAGCGTCTCTCGCGGGACGGCCACCGACGGACGCGGATTCCTCGTCCCTCGGACCGAGGAGGTCAGAGCCAGCCCGCACGTGAGGCGTGCCATCCGAGTTGCAGACGCGAGTCCGCTCCGGCGAGGTCCATCAGACGACGTGTCCTGCGCTCCACCGTGCGTATGGAGACGCCGAGTTGAGACGCCGCCCGCCGGTCGGAGAAGCCCGCCAGCAGCAGGGCCAGGACTTCCAGTTCCCCCGTGGTCGGCTGCTCGTCGGCTGTCGGCTCCGCAGACACACCCGTAGCGGTGGTGTGCAGCGGCCGGGCCTGGGCCCATTCCTTCTCGAAGAGATGGACCAGGGCCGTCAGCAGACCACTGCGGTGCACCACGATCGCGCTCGGCTCGCCATCCGAGTCCGCCATGTCCAGTGGCACCATGGCGCGTTCCCGGTCCGAGATGACCATCTTCAGCGGCAGAGAGTCGACCAGGCGGAGCTCGAGTCCTGCCGTGATGGCCGCGCGTACATCCCTCGCCACATCGGGACCGTCGAGGTAGTCCTTGGCCGCCACCACCCGGAAGTCGACTCCGCGATCCAGTGCGACACTCTCCGACATGTCCGCGTCCTCGCGCGCCACCGCGACGGGCTCGCCGACGAGGAAGAGGAGCAGCTCCCGCTGGGCTCCGCGCTCCAACTGATGGAATCGGTGAGCGACTTGCTCCACGCCGACCACCACCTCCACGACACCGCCTGCGGACTGTACGGCGCTGCTGCGGTACTGCTCGATGAGAATCGAGAACGCGCTCTCGGCCTGGTGCAGCGCATTGCGCTGCTCGACCAGGAACGGGGCCAGGGCCACTGAGGGTGGTGTGAGCCGGTAGCGGACGGACTGAAGGGCAGCCCTGCCGTCGGCTGAGTCAGGTGCCCCCCTGTCGGCTTCGGTGGCGACCGACACCAACCCTCGTGTCTCCAGGCCCGCCAGGACATGGACGGTCTCGGCCGCCACGAGTCCGGCCTCCCGGGCGAGTTCCTGCGCGGAGGCCGTCGGCCGGGCCATCAGTGCCGTGTAGACGGCCTCCTCGGTCGGCCCCAGTCCCAGCGCCTGCAGCATCCGGATCCTCCTCGCGGCAACTGCGCTGTTCGGTCCTTACCGCAGGTCGCACGGACCGAGCGGACTTCCCTCGGTCGAACTCTAACTCGATGTCCTGCTGCCACCACCGACTGTTCACGACCGCAGCCGTCCCTCGCCCCGGCTGTTCTTCCGTCCGTACGGAGAATGCAGACCAGACCTGGAGAACAGGCGAATCAGCCGCCTTAATGCAGACAGTTGAGCATACTGGGGCATGACAGGCTCGTTTCCTGCACCGGTAGCGACCGAGGGGGAGGTCGACATGCCCATGTCCGGGCAGCAACGCGCACAGGTGTGGCGCGCAGCTTCGGGCCTGGGCGCTGCCGCGCCCCGGCCTGTGTGTGCCCGTGTGGCCCGGTGGCTCGACCTGACAGCGGAGGGCAGCGGACACGTGATCGCAGCAGGCGCTCGGTCCGCTTGGCCTGCCGGGCCAGCGCGCGCACCTTTGCGCTCTGGCCGCCGAACTGGCGTCGGCTCGCGATGAGTTGCTCGTGTTCCTCCAAGGTCAGGGCGACCGCCTCGCGGCCACCGAGGATGATGTGACGCGGCCACGGGTGGCTTCCTGCAGGTCCGCGAGATGAGGAGGCGTCTGCAGGAGATGGTCTGACCCGCGCGTCTTCGTTCGATCCGGCAAGTCTCAGGTTAGCTCCGCAGCTACCGGGACTTGAGCCGTGTTCGGTGGGCGCGTGTGCGGACCTGGGGCGGGTGGCGGCTGGCCTGGCTCCGGGCAACCCGACTCCGGGCCCTGGAAGAACTCGATCTTCGGCGCCGAGTAGGTCACCGCAGCGCCCCACCTGGTCCGTGGCTGGTCCGGGACGGGCGCAGCTTCATAGTGAACGGGTCCGGAAAGTTGCTGAGCGGTCACGGATAGTGGCTGCGCCCTGTGGGTGCCTGGACGGGTAAAGGTCCCTCCAGGCACCCAACTTGAGGCTCTAGAAGAACCCAAGCTTCTTCGGGCTGTAGGAAACCAGAAGGTTCTTCGTCTGCTGGTAGTGCTCCAGCATCATCTTGTGGTTCTCGCGGCCGATGCCCGACTGCTTGTAGCCGCCGAAGGCCGCGTGGGCGGGGTAGGCGTGGTAGCAGTTGGTCCAGACTCGGCCGGCCTGGATCGAGCGGCCCGCTCGGTAGGCCGTGTTGATGTCGCGGGTCCAGACGCCCGCGCCGAGGCCGTACAGGGTGTCGTTGGCGATCTTGATGGCGTCGTCGTAGTCGTCGAAGGACGCGACCGAGACGACCGGGCCGAAGATCTCCTCCTGGAAGATGCGCATCCGGTTGTTGCCCTCGAAGATCGTGGGCTGGACGTAGTAGCCGCCCGCGAGTTCACCGTCGTACTCGATGCGCTGGCCGCCGGTCAGGACCTTCGCGCCCTCCTGCTGGCCGATGTCCAGGTAGGAGAGGATCTTCTGGAGCTGGTCGTTGGACGCCTGCGCGCCGATCATCGTGTCCGTGTCGAGCGGGTTGCCCGCCTTGATGGCCTCCGTGCGGGCGACGGCCGCTTCGAGGAACTCGCTGTAGTGGCCCTGCTGGATGAGCGCGCGGGACGGGCAGGTACACACCTCGCCCTGGTTCAGCGCGAACATCGTGAAGCCTTCGAGCGCCTTGTCGCGGAAGTCGTCGTCCTTCGCCCACACGTCGTCGAAGAAGATGTTGGGCGACTTGCCGCCCAGTTCGAGCGTGACCGGCTTGATGTTCTCGGACGCGTACTGCATGATCAGCCGGCCCGTCGTCGTCTCGCCGGTGAACGCCACCTTCGCGACGCGCGCGCTGGACGCGAGCGGCTTGCCTGCCTCGACGCCGAAGCCGTTGACGATGTTGACGACGCCCGCCGGGATCAGGTCGGCGACCAGGCTCAGCCAGTAGTGGATCGACGCCGGGGTCTGCTCGGCCGGCTTGAGGACGACCGCGTTGCCCGCCGCGAGCGCCGGCGCGAGCTTCCAAGTCGCCATCAGGATCGGGAAGTTCCACGGGATGATCTGCGCCACCACACCGAGCGGCTCGTGGAAGTGGTACGCGATCGTGTCGTCGTCGATCTCGCTGAGCGAGCCTTCTTGGGCGCGCAGCGCGCCCGCGAAGTAGCGGAAGTGGTCGATGGCGAGCGGGATGTCGGCGGCGAGCGTCTCGCGGACCGGCTTGCCGTTCTCCCAGGTCTCGGCGACGGCCAGCTTCTCGAGGTTGGCCTCCATCCGGTCGGCGATCTTCAGGAGGATGTCGGCGCGCGCGGTGGGCGACGTACGGCCCCAGGCCGGTGCCGCGGCGTGGGCCGCGTCGAGGGCGCGCTCCACGTCCGCTTCGGTGCCCCGGGCGATCTCCGTGAACGGCCGCCCGTTCACCGGGCTCGGGTTCTCGAAGTACTGGCCGAGCGCCGGCGGCACGTACTCACCACCGATGAAGTGGTCGTAGCGGGCCTGGTAGGAGACGACGGAGCCGTTGGTGCCGGGCGCTGCGTAAAGGGTCATCTTGGCTGGCCTCCCGATGTGGGCCGCCCGTCCTCGGGCGGCTTTCGCTCGGAGGCTATGGGCGGGGACGTTGCAGGTACGTTGCGTACGCCGACGGGGTGCCCGGCGCGGCCTGCTCCGCGTCGAGCTCGCGCAGGCGCGCCAGCACGGGCGGCGTCGGACGCAGCGTGGCCAGGGTCCGCCACACGTCCAGATCCTCCTCGCCCCACGGCGCGTGCGCCCAGTCCGCGAGCAGGTCCGGGTCGCCCCGCGCGATGAGCGCGGCCCGCATCTCGTCGCTGAGCCTGCGCCGCACCCGTACGACGGCCGGGGCCTGCGAGCCCGGCAGCAGCGGCCCGCCGAACGCCGACGCCGCCGCCGTCACCGCGCCCGACCCCAGGCGCCGCTCGACCGTGCCGAAGTCCGTCTCGACGGGCGCGGTCAGGCGGTACGGGCGTGAGCTGAGGACGTCCGGGCCCAACACCCGGCGCAGGCGCGCCAGTTCGGCCCGCAGCGTCACCGGGGTCACCGACTCGTCCTCGTACAGCGCGCACAGCAACTCGTCGCCGGTCAGGCCCTCGGGGTGGCGGGCCAGGAGGACGAGGATCTCGCTGTGGCGGCGGCTGAGGCGGATCTTGCGTCCGGCGCAGGTGACGAGGAGTGCCTCGTCGCGGCCGAGGGCCGTGAGCCGGAGGCTGTCCGTCTCGGACGGGGGCGGTGCGAGGAGCGCGAGCTGTGACTCCGCCGCGCGGGCCACCGCCTGCACGAACGCCAGGCTGTGCGGGTGGGCGAGTCCGTCGCCGCCCGTGATGTCGACGGCGCCGAGGAGCCGTCCCGAACGCGGGTCGTGCACGGGGGCCGCCGCGCACGTCCATGGCTGGACCTCGCGGATGAAGTGCTCGGCGGCGAACACCTGGACGGGACGGTCGACGGCCACGGCTGTGCCCGGCGCGTTCGTCCCCATCGCCGTTTCCGACCAGCGGGCGCCCGGTACGAAGTTCATCCGGTCGGCCAGCCGCCGCGTCGTCGCGTCGCCCTCGACCCACAGCAGCCTGCCGTGCGCGTCGCACACCGCGAGAAGATGCTGGCCGTCCTGCGCGAACGTGCCCATGAGCTCACGGAACAGCGGCATCACCCGGGCGAGCGGATGCTCCGAGCGGTACGTTCCCAGGTCGCCGTCACTGAGCTCGACCGACGCCGACGCGTCCGGGCTGACGCGCGCTCCGGCGGAGCGCCGCCAGGAGTCGGCCACCACGGAACGCACCGGCCGGGACACGGTCCCCCCGGCGGTGAACGTCTCGTGGGCGCGGCGCAGGATCCGTACCCGCTCGGACGGATCGGTGCCCGGCTCCAGGGCCACCCATGGATCGGTCAATTCGGCCTCCCCGGCGGGCGATGCGGCGGCGCATCGCTGTGGGGACATCGTGACCCCCGCGCCGCGACCGGACAAGCGTGCCGACACCTATCGGCACGGAAGCATCACAGAGGGTGGTGTACGCGTCAGGCTTCCCCCGGCCGACGGGGTCACCGAACCCCCTACCCACCCACCCCCACCGGATCATCCAGAACCGCCCGCACCGCAGAATGCGCCGCCCCCAACAGCGGCCCGTCCGGGCCCAGTCGGGACACCATCACCCCGTCCGCCGGCGTAGCCGTCCGGCGTTTCAACTCCCGTTCCAGCGTGGGCAGAAGCCACGGCGCGAGGCGTGAAAGGGCGCCGCCGAGCACGACCGCCCGCGGATCGAGGAGATTCACCGCCCCCGTCAGTGCGACGCCCAATGCCGATCCGGCGCCCCGCAGCGCGCGTCGTACGTCCTTGTCGCCCTCGGCCGCGCGCTCCGCGAGCAGCCCCACCCGGTCCTCCCCAGGGCCGATGCCCGCCGCGCGCAGCACCGCCTCCTCGCCCGCGTACTGCTCCACGCAACCACGGCCACCGCACGGGCACACGGGCCCCTCCGGACGTACCGGTACGTGGCCCAGCTCGCCCGCGAAACCGCGTGTGCCCCGCAGCAGCCTCCCGTCGACGACGAGCGCCGCTCCGATGCCGATCTCGGCGGAGACGTGCAGGAAGTCCGCGGGGGTGTCGTTGCCGAGCCAGAGTTCGGCGAGGGCACCGAAGTTCGCCTCGTTGTCGACGGTCAGCGGGAGATCGGTCGGCAGGAGGGCCGAGATGTCGGTGTCGTGCCAGTCGAGGTTGGACGCTCGGACCACCGTGTGCGTGTCGCGTGCCACGAGGCCGGGCACCGCGACGGCGAGGCCCGAGGGGCGCAGGCCTTCTTGCTCGGCCTGGTCGGTCACCTGCC
The DNA here is from genome assembly GCF_040645335.1 of Streptomyces sp. NPDC046821. Classification (NCBI taxonomy): domain Bacteria; kingdom Bacillati; phylum Actinomycetota; class Actinomycetes; order Kitasatosporales; family Streptomycetaceae; genus Streptomyces; species Streptomyces sp. NPDC046821. The sequence goes on from NZ_JBEYYB010000003.1 coordinate 300,408, forward strand.
GGATCAGGACCGCGAGTTCACCGAGTACGGGGCCGGGCTCGCGGCCGCGATTGGCGACACGGACCTCGGCACGCGCGCGTATCTCCCCGCTCAGGTCGACCACGCACGCCGCGAGATGGTCGACGCCCACCTCGGCCCCGACCCCCGCGGGGCCGCGTCGGCTGGCGACGAGCGCCGAGCCGGGGCGCCCCACCCGGCCGGGCCGCTGCGGGCCGAGTTCCTCGATCAGGCCCAACCGGATCAGCTCGTCGACGAGCGTCGAGACCGCTGCTCGGGTGAGGCCGATGTGCCGCGCGACGGCAGCTCGTGACAGGGGGCCCTCGGCGGCTACGGAGTGCATGACCCGGGAGAGGTTGCGCCTCCGCATACATTGCTGGGTGTCGGGTGTGCCGGGCCGGGCCTCGTACAGCGGTGCGGTCATGCCTCCGGACGCTCCCATGAGGTTAGGGCCCACGTACGGGGCCTTCGGCCGTCCAGGAGTGCTCGGCCGGCCGGGTCGTCAGCGCGGGCCCCTGTTCAGGAGCGGGGCCGCGTCGGAGAGTACCCCGGAGATCCGCGCCAGCGCCGCCGAGTCCCGCTCAACGGGAGCGAGGACCGCTCCCCGAGCCGTGCCCCAGCGGCGCGCGACCGCCGCCGGATCCTCCCCGGTCAGCAGCCCCGCCGCCTGAGCCGCCGCACCCAGCGCGACCAGCTCACGCGCCTCGGGCACCTGCACGGCCCGCCCCGAGAGCCGCCGCACCGTCTCCTGCCAGGCCCCGCCCCGCGCCCCGCCCCCGATGAGCAACAGCGGCACCGACGGATCGGCGTCGGCATCGAGTACGAGGTCCAGCGCGCCCAGCAGCGCGTGCACGGCCCCGTCGTACGCGGCCTGCAACAACTGCCCTCCCGAGGTGTCGTGCCGCAGCCCGTGCAACACCCCTGAGGCGTGCGGCAGGTCGGGCGTGCGCTCGCCGTCCAGGTAGGGCAGCAGCGTGACGTCGCCGCCGGGTTCCACGGCCTCGCGGTCGAGGTGGAGCAGCGCGGCCAGCCGGTCTACGGCCTGGGTGCAGTTCAGGGTGCACGCGAGCGGGAGCCAGTCGCCGCGCGCGTCGGCGAAACCGGCGACGGTGCCGGTCGGGTCGGCGGGGCGGCGCCGCGACACGGCGTACACCGTGCCGGACGTGCCGAGGCTGAGGACCGGGGTGCCGGGCCGGAGCCCGAGCCCGAGGGCGGCGGCCGCGTTGTCACCGGTACCAGAAGCTACCAATGTGCCATCAATGAAAGGGAGTTGACCCGAAACCTGAACCGTGCCCGCCACCTCTCCCGGGCGAACGACCCGGGGGAGCAGCGCCGGATCGAGCCCCACGCGCGCGAGGACGTCCTCGTCGTACGCCTCTGTGGCAGATGCCCACCACCCCGTGCCGGACGCGTCGCCCCGGTCCGTCGTGCCGTCGCCGGTCAGGCGTTGCGTGAGGTAGTCGTGCGGCAGGCGTACGGCGGCGGTGGCGCGGGCGGCGTCCGGTTCGTGCTCGGTCAGCCACGCCCACTTGGCCACGGTGAACGAGGCTCCCGGCACGCTGCCCATCCGGTCGGCCCACACTTTCCCACCGCCCAACTCGTCCACGAGGCGCCGCGCCTGGGGCGCCGAACGCACGTCGTTCCAGAGCAGCGCGGGCCGCACCGGGCGCCCCCGCGCGTCCAGGGTGACCAGGCCGTGCTGCTGACCGCCGACCGACACGGCCGAGGCACGCCCGGCCGCGTCACCGCACTGCCGCAGCGCCTCGCACAGGGCCGTCCACCACTGCTCGGGGTCGCTCTCACGGCCTTGGCCCGTGCTGACCGTATGAGGCGCCTGCCCGCTCGCCACCACCGCGCCCGTCGCGACGTCGACGACCAGGACCTTGGTCGACTGCGTCGAGCTGTCCACCCCGACGACGAGTGGCCCCTCGGCTGATGACATCCGGCTCTCCCGTTCCCGAAGCACGTTCCCGAAACACGCCTTCCTGCGATGTTCCTTCCCAGTGGCACGCCCGCCCACTAATTTGTCAATCGACATGACGAAATAGCCGACGTGCTCGACGTGAACGGCGAGGGAGACGCGACATGACGTACCGGCCCACCCCTGACGACAAGTTCAGCTTCGGCCTGTGGACCGTCGGCTGGCAGGGGCGCGACCCGTTCGGTGACGCCACCCGGGCCGCGCTCGACCCCGTCGAGTCCGTGCGACGCCTCGCCGACCTCGGCGCCTACGGAGTGACGTTCCACGACGACGACCTGATCCCGTTCGGATCCTCCGACGCCGAGCGCGCATCCCACGTCAAACGCTTCCGGCGGGCCCTCGACGACACCGGCCTCATCGTCCCGATGGCCACGACGAACCTCTTCACACATCCCGTCTTCAAGGACGGCGCGTTCACCGCGAACGACCGTGACGTACGCCGGTACGCGCTGCGCAAGACCATCCGCAACATCGACCTCGCCGCCGAACTCGGCGCGCGGACCTACGTCGCCTGGGGCGGCCGCGAAGGCGCCGAGTCGGGCGCCGCAAAGGACGTACGCGCCGCGCTCGACCGCATGAAGGAAGCCTTCGACCTGCTCGGGGAGTACGTGGTCGGGCAGGGCTACGACCTGCGGTTCGCGATCGAGCCGAAGCCGAACGAGCCGCGCGGCGACATCCTCCTGCCCACCGTGGGCCACGCCCTCGCGTTCATCGAGCGTCTGGAGCGGCCCGAGCTCTACGGGGTGAACCCCGAGGTGGGGCACGAACAGATGGCCGGCCTGAACTTCCCGCACGGCATCGCGCAGGCGCTGTGGGCCGGCAAGCTGTTCCACATCGACCTCAACGGCCAGACCGGCGTCAAGTACGACCAGGATCTGCGCTTCGGCGCGGGCGATCTGCGCTCCGCGTTCTGGCTCGTGGATCTGCTGGAGAGCGCCGGTTACGAGGGGCCGCGTCACTTCGACTTCAAGCCGCCGCGTACCGAGGATTATGCGGGGGTGTGGGCGTCGGCGGAGGGCTGTATGCGTAACTATCTGATCCTGCGCGAGCGGGCCGCCGCGTTCCGGGCCGACCCGGAGGTGCGGGAGGCGCTGCGGGCGTCCCGCCTTGACGAGCTGGCCCAGCCGACCGCCGCCGGCGGCCTGGCCGAGCTGCTGGCCGACGAGGGGGCTTTCGAGACGTTCGACGTGGAAGGGGCCGCGGCGCGGGGGATGGGGTTCGAGCGGCTTGACCAGCTGGCGATGAATCACCTGCTGGCTGCGCGCGGCTGACAGGAACACGTGCTCCACGCGCGCGTAGCGACCGATTACGGCCCTCGTCAACTCTCGTGCGGGGGCCCGCCCAATACACGCGCCCGCCGCCAGGCGTTACGCCCCCACCCACACCGTCGTGATGTTGCAGAACTCGCGGATTCCGTGGGCCGCCAGCTCACGCCCGTACCCGGAGCGCTTCGCTCCGCCGAACGGGAACGCCGGGTGCGAGGCCGTCATGCCGTTCACATACACGCCGCCCGCCTCGATGTCGCGGGCGAACCGGTCGATCTCCGCCGTGTCGTGCGTCCATACGTTGGAACTCAGCCCGAACGGTGTGTCGTTGGCGAGCGCCACGGCCTCGTCCAGATCACTCACCCGGTACAGCGTGGCGACCGGGCCGAAGGTCTCCTCCAGGTGGATGCGCATGTCCTGAGTGATGTCGGTGATGACGGTCGGCTCGTAGAACCAGCCGGCCTTCGCGTACGCCTCGGGTCGCCGGCCGCCGCACAGGACCGTGGCCCCGGACTCCACCGCGTCGTCGACGAGTTCCTCCAGGTCCGTGCGGCCCTGCTCGCTCGCCAGCGGTCCCACCTGGGTGTTCTCGTCCATCGGGTCGCCGACCTTCAGGTCCCGCATCCCGGAGACGAACAGCCGGGTGAACTCGTCGTAGACGTCCGTGTGCACGATGAAGCGTTTCGCCGCGATACACGACTGCCCGTTGTTCTGCGTACGCGCCGTCACCGCGACCTGCGCGGCCTTCGCCACGTCGGCCGACGGCATCACGACGTACGGGTCGCTGCCGCCCAGTTCGAGGACGGTCTTCTTGACCTCGTCGCTCGCGATCGCCCCGACGGAACGCCCCGCCGGCTCGCTGCCCGTCAGCGTCGCCGCCGCCACCCGCCGGTCCCGCAGGATGCCCTCGACCGCCCGCGAACCGACGAGCAGTGTCTGGAAGCAGCCCTCCGGGAACCCGGCCCGGCGGAACAGGTCCTCCAGGTAGAGAGCGGTCTGCGGCACGTTCGACGCGTGCTTGAGCAGGCCCACGTTGCCCGCCATCAGGGCCGGCGCGGCGAACCGTACGACCTGCCAGAGCGGGAAGTTCCACGGCATCACGGCGAGGACGACGCCCAGCGGCCGGTAGCGGACGTGGACGCTCGCGGCGCCGGAGTCCTCGACGTCCGGCGCGGCGGGGTGCTCGTCGGAGAGCAGTTCCGCCGCGTGCTCCGCGTACCAGCGCATCGCCTTCGCGCACTTCGCGGCCTCGGCGCGGGCCGCCATGAGGGGCTTGCCCATCTCGGTCGTCATGACGCGAGCGATGTCGTCACGGTCCGCGTCGAGCAGGTCGGCGGCGGCCTGGAGCAGCCGGGCCCGTTCGAAGAACGTCGTGGTGCGGTACGTGCGGAACGTCTCGGCGGCGAGGGCGAGCCTGCGCTCGATCTCGTCGTCGGGCAGGGCATCGTAGACCCTGATCGTCTCGCCGTTCGCCGGGTTGACCGTCGCGATGGGCATGGGGGGTGACCTTTCCTCTGCGCGGTGCTTCGACCTTCCCGCGCCCCGTGCCGCCCCGCAACGCGGCGTGGACCGGGTGACCGACGCCGCGTACGTCAGACGTGCTCGGCGAGCCGGTCGAGGAAGACGGTCTGGGCCTTGACCATGACGGAGCGCGCCGCGTCGAGCCCGAGCCACGCCACCCGGTCGAGTTCGGGGAACTCCGCCGTACGCCCCGAGCCGCGTGGCCACTCCATGGTGAACGTGCCGGGCACGACGTCCGCCGGATCGAGGTCGCTCTCCACGGCCCACACGGTGACGTGCTTGCCACCGGACTGCACGACGCTGCCGAGCGGCACCGGGACTCCGTCGGGCGGCGCGAGCCCCAGCTCCTCCCGGAACTCCCGGCGCGCCGCCTCCCACGGCCCCTCGCCGTCCTCGTACTCACCCTTCGGCACGGTCCACGCGCCGGCCTCCCGGCGCGTCCAGAAGGGGCCGCCCATGTGCCCGAGCAGCACCTCCACGCCCTCGGGCGCGCGCCGGAACAGGAGCAGTCCCGCACTGCGCTTCTTGTAGGTCACGGGACCAGTGTCGGCGCGGGGCACGGAGACGGCGCCCTGCGCGCGACCCTCCGAGCACGTGCCCGGCCCGGACGGCGACCGCGAAGGTCGGTGTCCGGGCCGGGTGGCGATCACGAAGGTCGGTGTCCGGGCCGGGTGGCGATCACGAAGGTCGGTGTCCGGGCCGGGTGGCGATCACGAAGGTCGGTGTCCGGGCCGGGTGGTGACCACGAAGGTCGGTGTCCGGGCGGGGCGGTGACCACAAAGCCGGTGTCCGGGCGGGGTGGTGAAGGACTACGGCGCCGGGTTCGACGCCCGCTCGGACGTGCCGGACGCCTCCACCTCGTGCGCCTCCCGCGGCGAGGGCACCGTGCCCGTCGGCGCGGCCTGCGCGTCGCCGCGACGCAGCCAGCGGGAGACCCACAGCGCGGTGGGTTCGGTGAAGCGTGCCGTCAGCGGGCCGAGGACGACGAGGATCAGGACGTACGCCGTGGCCAGCGGGCCGAGGCGCGGCTCGATGCCGGCCGTCACCGCGAGGCCCGCGATGACGATCGAGAACTCGCCGCGGGCCACGAGGGCGCCGCCCGCGCGCCACCGTCCCTTGACGGAGATCTTCGCGCGCCGAGCCGCCCAGTAGCCGGTCGCGATCTTCGTGCAGGCCGTGACGACCGCGAGGGCGAGCGCCGGCAGCAGGACCGGGGGGATGCTCGCCGGGTCGGTGTGCAGGCCGAAGAAGACGAAGAACACGGCGGCGAACAGGTCGCGCAACGGCAGCAGCAGCGTGTGCGCGCCCTCGGCGACCTCGCCGGACAGGGCGATGCCGACCAGGAACGCGCCGACCGCGGCCGACACCTGGAGCTGCTGTGCGATCCCGGCGACCAGGATCGTCAGGCCGAGCACGACCAGGAGCAGCTTCTCCGGGTCGTCGTTGGATACGAACCGGGAGATGAGCCGCCCGTAGCGCACGGCGAGGAACAGGACGAGGCCCGCAGCCCCGAGCGCGATGGCCAGCGTGAGACCGCCCGCGGCCCAGCCGACACCGGCGAGCAGGGCCGTGATGATCGGCAGGTACACCGCCATCGCGAGGTCTTCGAGGACCAGGATGCTGAGGATCACCGGGGTCTCCCGGTTGCCGACGCGACCGAGGTCGCCGAGGACCTTGGCGATCACGCCCGACGACGAGATCCAGGTGACGCCCGCGAGGACGACGGCGGCCACCGGGCCCCAGCCCATGAGGAGCGCGGCGGCGGCGCCGGGCAGCGCGTTGAACGCGCAGTCGACGAGGCCCGCCGGGTACTGGGTCTTGAGGTTGCTGACGAGATCGCTGGCCGTGTACTCCAGGCCCAGCATCAGCAGCAGGAGGATGACGCCGATCTCGGCGCCGATGGCCACGAACTCCTCGCTCGCGCCCAGCGGGAGCAACCCGCCTTCGCCGAACGCGAGCCCCGCGAGCAGATAGAGGGGGATGGGCGAGAACCGGAGCCGTCCGGCCAGCCGGCCGAGCAGGCCGAGCGCCAGGATGATCGCCCCGAACTCGATGAGGAACACAGCGGAGTGCATCCGATCACTCCCGACCGAGTATCGTCGCGGCCGCTTCCACACCCTCGCGGGTGCCGATGACGATCACGGTGTCCCCGCCGGCGAGGCGGAAGTCGGGAGTGGGTGACGGTATCGCCTCGGCCCGCCGCAGGACGGCCACGATGGAGGCGCCGGTCTCGGTCCGCAGCTGCGTCTCGCCGAGCAGCCGGCCGTTCCAGTACGAGGTCGCGTGGATCTCGACGCGCTCGGCGACCAGGCCCAGGTCGGTGGTGTGCAGCAGGTTCGGGCTGTGGTGGGACGGCATCAGCGCGTCGATCAACGCCTCCGCCTCGCCGGAGGTCAGCTTCAGCGACAGGTCGCAGGCGTCCGGGTCGTCGGCCCGGTAGGCGCTCAGGGTGCGCCCGCCGTCGCGGTGCGCGACCACCGACACCTGACGATGGTCGCGGGTGGTCAGGTCGTACCGGAAGCCGATCCCCGGCAGTGGCGTACGGCTCAGACGTGAAGCGGCCACAGCTCTCCCCTTGTCCGTGGTTGATCCTGGGTGATACGTGGCGCCTGCATCTTCCGGGCGCCGGTTGCCACCTTATAGGCATCAATATTTGGCAAAGAAATGGTCTAGCCGGTGTGACCCTGTGCGATCGCCGGGGATCAGGCCGTCGGGTGCGCCGCGAGGACCGTCTCGACCGTGTCCGCCTGCCCGGCCGTCTTGTCCTCGCGATACCGCACGACCCGCGCGAACCGGAGGGTGACGCCGGCCGGATAGCGGGTCGACCTCTGCAGACCGTCGTACGCGATCTCCACCACCAACTCGGGCCGCACCGTGACGACATACCCGTCGTCGCTGACGGCCAGCTCCCGCAGCCGCTCGGTCTGCCACGTCAGCAGCGCGTCCGTGAGCCCCTTGAACGTCTTGCCCAGCATCGCGAACGACCCGTCCGCCCGCCGCGCCCCGAGATGCAGGTTCGACAGCTTCCCCGTACGCCGCCCATGCCCCCACTCCGCCGCGAGAACCACCAGGTCAAGCGTGTGTACGGGCTTCACCTTCAGCCAGGACGCACCCCGCCGTCCAGCGCTGTACGGAGCGTCGAGCGCCTTCACGACGACGCCCTCGTGGCCCCGGCGCAGCGTCTCGGCGAAGAACGCGTCGGCGCCCGCGCGGCCCGCCTCGCCCTCCCCGCCCGGTACGACGACCCGGCGCACCCGCAGGGCCTCCGGCACCAGCCGCGCCAGACGCGCGTGGCGTTCGACGAGCGGCAGGTCGAGCAGCTCGTCCCCGTCCGCGTACAGGGCGTCGAAGAACACGGGCGTCACCGGGACGGCCCCGGCGGCCGCCACCACGTCCACCCGCGACCCCACGCGCCCCGCGATCTCCTGGAACGGACGTGGCCGTCCCTCCCCGTCCAGCGCGATGACCTCCCCGTCGAGGATGAACCGGTCCGCGTCGAACCCGGCCGCCGCGGCCGTGACCTCGGGCAGCCGGTCGGTGATGTCGTCGAGCGTGCGCGTGTAGACCCGTACGGTGTCGCCGTCGCGGTGCACCTGGACCCGGATGCCGTCCAGCTTCTCCTCCACCGCGCACGCCCCGAGCTTGTCCACCGCCTCGCCGGGGGAGGCCGCGGTGTGCGCCAGCATCGGGAACACCGGGCGTCCGACGGTCAGCCGGAATCGGCCCAGCGCGTCCGGACCGTCGGCCAGCAGGGCCTGCGCCACCACCTGGAGCGAACCCGCCAGCATCACCGCGCGCCGCACGTCCGTCGCCGGGGCGCCGGTCGCGTGAGCGAGACCTTCGAGCGCCACCGCGTCGAGCGCACCCTGCCGGACCTCGCCGGTGAGCAGCCCGAACAGGAACCGCTGCTCGTCCTCGGTCGCCGCACCCATCAACTCCCCGACGAGCCGGGCGCGTTCGGCCTGCGAGCCCGTTCCGGAGACCTTGCCGAGAGCGGTGAGCGAGGCGTCGACGTCCTGGACGGTGAGCCGGGGTTCCGTGGCCGGTGCGACGCGCTCGCTCAGCGCCCGCCATCCGACACCGAGCCGTCCCTGGGGCAGCCGCCCCGCCAGGTAGGGGATGACGATCGGTACGTCGTCCGGCTCCGCGGCCCGGAAGAGTTCCGCGAGCAGCGCGGTCTTACGCGACCTGGCCGAGGCCGCCGCGACCTCCTGGGACACCTGCGCCAGCCGGGAGAACAGCATGGAGCCATCGTGCACCGGGCCCTGGGGCGGCGCACACGAATGCGCCGGTTGCGCCGCGATTCGCAGCCCGGTCGAGGTGGCGAATTCGCGCCGGAATTTCTGTGTGCGGCGCGGGATTTCCGCCCGAGGCGCCACTGTCCCCCGGGATTTCCGTCCGAGGCGCCGCTACTTCCCGGCAATTCTGTTCCGCTATGCGAGACCCTTCCACGGAATTCTTGACCGGCCCGCCCCGCCCCTGCTTGGATCGCTGGCATGAACACGGGACTGGACCTCACGCGGCGACGCCATGTCGACCTCGCACGCGTCTCCAGCGCGTTCTGTTGTCGCGCACGCTGACGTTCGTCGCGCACTCTGACGTTCGTCGCGCACTCTGACGTTCGTCGTACGCGCTGACGTGCCCCTCGCGCCCCGGCGCCGGAGCCGCCTACCTTGCCGCGGCCCACGCTGCCGACGTCATTCCGCCGGACGGATTTCCTCCCGCCCGGATTCCCGCACCGCCACTCCGTGAATTCGCGCTGCCCGAAATTCTCCATTCCGGCGTGCCGAATTCCGCCCTGAAGGGTCCGCCATGGCCACCGTTCTGTCCATTTCCGGAAGCCCGTCCGTCACCTCCCGTACGGCACGGCTCCTGCGCACGCTCGACGCGCGCCTCGAAGCGCAGGGCCACCACGTCCTGGCCCTCGACGTCCGCACGCTGCCCGCCGACGCGCTCCTCGGCGCCGATTTCACCCACCCGGCGATCGTCGAGGCCACCCGGCTCCTGGCCCGGGCCGACGGCGTGATCGTCGCGACGCCCGTCTACAAGGCCGCGTACTCCGGGCTGCTCAAGGCGCTGCTCGACCTGATGCCGCAGTACGGACTCGACGGGAAGACCGTGCTCCCGCTCGCCACCGGCGGCTCCACCGCACACGTCCTCGCCCTCGACTACGCCCTGCGCCCCGTCCTGAACTCCATGGGCGCCGGCCACATCGTTCAGGGCTGGTTCACCCTCGACAAGGACATCACCGTCGGCCGCGACGGCAGCGTGACGGTCGCACCTGGCTCGGCGGAGGCGCTGGAACGCGTCGTCGACCAGTTCTCCGCCGCCCTCGGCCGCCACACGGAGGCCCCCGTGCTCGCCGCCGTGGGCTGACCCTTCAAGGCCGTCTAGGGCCTGTCGTCCTCGCGTTGCCGTTCGTCCGGGGCGGGCTCCAGCGCGGGGGCGGCCACGCCCAGATGCGAGCGGCACTGCGGCTTCGGCGCCTTGTGCAGCCGCGGGCGTACGGCGGCCGGGCGGATGAACACGATGGCCGTCGCCGCCCCCAGCGCGAACAGCAGGGCACAGCCGAGCGCCGCCCGGTGGAACGAGGTGTTGACCGAACTAGGGTGCCGGTACGCGTCGCCTGACAGGCCGACGGCCAGCGGCAGCGCCGCCACCACGAGGAGCTGCGCGACACGGGCCGCCGTGTTGTTGACGCCGCTGGCGAGCCCGGCGCGGCCCGGTTCGACCGACGCCAGGACCGTGGCCGTCAGCGGCGCGACGAACACGCTCATGCCGAGGCCGAGCACCGCCACGGCGGGCAGCACGTCGGCCGCGTACGACGAGCCGGGGGAGATCCGCAGCATCAGGAGCACGCCCGCCGCCGCGATCACAGGTCCGGCCACCAGGGGCGGCGTCGGGCCCACGCGGCGGGCGAGATCGCCCGCGCGCGGGGACAGGAGCAGCATCAGGGCGGTGATCGGCAGCGTCGCCACACCCGCCTGGAACGCGCTGAAGCCGAGCGCGATCTGGAGCTGCACCGGCAGCAGGAACAGGATGCCGCCGATCCCCGCGTACAGGCACAGCGTCATCGCGTTGGTCGCGCTGAACAGGCGTGAACGGAAGAGGGACAGCGGGAGCATCGGCTCGGCGCGCCGCTGTTCCACGGCGACGAACGCGACGCCCGCCCCCACCCCGAGGACGGCGGGCAGCACCGTAGACACGAAGGACGCGCCGCCGGACGACCCGATGAGCGCGTAACTCACCCCCGCCAGACACAGGGCGGCGAGCACGGCCCCCACCATGTCGAAGCGGGTGCCCGCGAGCTCCGCCTCACGGCTCTCCGGGACGTGCCGCAGCGCGATCAGCACGACGACGACCGCCAGCGGCACATTGATCAGGAAGATCCACCGCCAGCCGGGCCCGTCGATCAGATACCCGCCGAGGAACGGCCCCAGAGCCCCCGCCACACCGGTCAGCCCCGACCAGGCGCCCACGGCACGCGACTGGTCGTCCGGATGGAACGAGGACCGTACGAGGGCCAGGGAACCGGGCGTCAGCATCGCGCCGCCGACACCTTGCAGCGCGCGGGCGGCGATCAGAACCCCTTGGTTGGGGGCGAGGCCGCAGAGGGCCGAGGCCGCCGCGAAGCCGGCCACGCCGAGGACGAGGGTGCGCCGCCGCCCGATCCGGTCGCCGAGCGCGCCGCCCCACAGGAGCAGCGCGGACAGCGTCAGCATGTAGGCGTTCACGACCCACTGCAGGGTCGACAGCGAGGCGCCGAGGTCCCGCCCGATTCTCGGCAGGGCGACGTTGACCACCGTGCCGTCGAGCATCGCCATCCCGGAGGCCAGGACGACACACGCGAGGATCCAGCGGCCCCTGTTCGAGGACAGCCGGATTCCTGGGACGGACTCGGCGGTTTCGGGCGTCATCGCAGCCATTGTCGAGGACGCGGGAGCCCGGCGCGAGAGCGCGGCCGGGCGCGCGCGTCCGGAAGTGACTGTTACTGCGGGAGCTGCGCCTCGATCACCGCGACCAGCTCGGGAGCGTCCGGCACGACCTGCGGCGAGAAGCGGGCGACGACCTCACCCTTGGGGGAGAGGACGAACTTCTCGAAGTTCCAGCGGATGTCGCCGTCGTGGCCCTCGGCGTCCGCCGTGCCGACGAGACGCTCGTACAGCGGATGCCGGCCCTCGCCGTTGACCTCGATCTTCTCGGTCATCGGGAACGTGACGCCGTACGTCGCGGAGCAGAACTCGGCGATCTCCTCGGCGGTGCCGGGCTCCTGGCCCATGAACTGGTTGCAGGGGACGCCGAGGACGGTGAAGCCGCGGTCGGCGTAGTCGGACTGGAGCTTCTCCAGGGCCGCGTACTGCGGGGTGAGCCCGCACTTCGAGGCCACGTTGACGAGGAGGACGGCCTTGCCCTCGTACTGGGAGAGGTTCGCGGGGCCGCCCTGGAGGGCGGAGAGTTCGATGTTCTCGTAGACAGACATGTTCGGATGCTAGGGCCTGTCGTGGCGAGGGGACGAGGCGGGCCGGGGATCGCGGTGCAACCGGCCGCGGGCGATCAGTTCGACCGATATCGCCACCGAGATCGCCTGCACCGCCATGAGCGCGATCAGGACGAAGAGCTGGACCGCGCCCGCCATGACCGGGGACGCGCCGCCGAGGAGCATTCCGACGAACGCGCCGGGCAGCGTGACCAGGCCGACCGTGCGGGTCTGGTCGAGCCCGGGGAGCAGGGCGTCGGACGCGGCGGGCCGGGCCACTTCGAGGCGGGCGTCGCGGTCCAGGAAGCCGAGCGCGAGGGCGGCCTCGACCTCGCCCTTGCGTGAGGTCAGTTCGTCGAGGGCCCGGCGCCCGCCGAGGACAGTGGCCGTCAGCGCGCCGCCGATCAGGATGCCGGTCACCGGGATCAGGGAGATCCCCTTGAACGGCAGCAGCCCCGTGGCGACCAGACCGGCCACCAGCGGGACGACCGGGCCCGCCACCGGCAGCGCCGCCCACACCCACGTCCCGTTCTGCGTGATGCGGCGCCCCGCGGTCCGCACGGCCACCGAGAACATGACCAGCAGGAATCCCAGCAGGGCGGTCGTGTAGTGGACCACCCAGCCGATCACCAGGGACACCACCCCGAGCTGGACGGCGGCCCGCACACCCGCCACGCAGATCTCGCGCGCCCGCCCGAACGACTCGTCCGGCGAGAGCCGGAACACGGCAGCCGTCCCGGCGGCGACCACGAGCAGAACGAACAGGGCCACGGCCAGCGCCGCATTGACGGGAAGCAGCGCTTTGGCCGCGAGTTCGCACACCTGGTCACCCTAGGTCCCGGAAAGCGCACTCATCTGTGAAGATGGCCGCGAACGACGTAACGAGTGAGTGGAGGACTGATCGTCATGGCGCAGCAGGTGAGAGGCGTGATCGCGCGGGCCAAGGGTGAGCCGGTGCAGATCGAGACGATCGTCGTGCCGGACCCCGGTCCCGGGGAGGCCGTGGTCAAGGTCCAGGCGTGCGGGGTGTGCCACACCGACCTGCACTACCGGGAGGGCGGCATCAACGACGGGTTCCCGTTCCTGCTCGGGCACGAGGCCGCCGGTGTTGTCGAGTCGGTCGGCGACGGGGTCACCGAGGTCGCCCCGGGCGACTTCGTCATCCTCAACTGGCGTGCGGTGTGCGGCCAGTGCCGCTCCTGTCTGCGCGGGCGCCCCCAGTACTGTTTCGACACGCACAACGCCAAGCAGAAGATGACGCTGCTCGACGGCACTGAGCTCTCCCCGGCGCTCGGTATCGGCGCCTTCGCGGAGAAGACCCTTGTCGCGGCCGGGCAGTGCACCAAGGTCGACCCGGAGGCGTCGCCTGCCGCGGCGGGCCTGCTCGGCTGCGGTGTCATGGCCGGCCTCGGTGCCGCGATCAACACCGGCAACGTCGGCCGTGGTGACTCCGTCGCCGTCATCGGCTGCGGCGGTGTCGGCGCCGCTGCCGTCACCGGTGCCCACCTGGCCGGTGCCGCCAAGATCATCGCGATCGACATCGACGACAAGAAGCTGGCGACGGCCAAGGAGCTCGGCGCCACGCACACCGTCAACTCCCGTGCCACGGACGCCGTCGAGGCCGTGCGCGAGCTGACCGGCGGCTTCGGCGCCGACGTCGTCATCGACGCGGTCGGCCGCCCGGAGACCTTCAAGCAGGCCTTCTACGCCCGCGACCACGCCGGCACCGCCGTCCTCGTCGGCGTGCCCACGCCCGAGATGCAGCTCGAACTGCCCCTGATCGACCTGTTCGGGCGCGGCGGCGCGCTCAAGTCGTCCTGGTACGGCGACTGCCTGCCCGCACGTGACTTCCCGATGCTGATCGACCTCTACCGTCAGGGACGCCTCGACCTCGACGCGTTCGTGACCGAGACGATCGCGCTGGAGGACGTGGAGAAGGCGTTCGACCGGATGCACACCGGCGACGTGCTGCGCTCGGTGGTGGTCTTCTGATGGCGGGCGCGCGCATCGAACACCTCGTCACGTCCGGCACGTTCTCCCTCGACGGGGGCACGTGGGACGTCGACAACAACGTGTGGATCGTCGGGGACGACAGCGAGGCCGTCGTGATCGACGCCGCGCACGACGCCGACGCGATCGCGGAGGCGCTGGGGGACCGGCGGCTCGTCGCCATCGTGTGCACCCACGCGCACGACGACCACATCGACGCGGCGCCCGCGCTCGCCGAGCGCACCGGGGCGCCGATCCTGCTGCACCCGGCCGACACGGAGCTGTGGAAGCGCAGGCACCCGGACCGCGCGCCCGACGGCGAACTGGCCGACGGGCAGCAACTGACCGTGGCAGGCGTCGAGTTGACGGTGCTTCACACGCCGGGGCACTGCCACGGCGCGGTCAGCCTGCACGCTCCGGCGCTCGGCACGGTCTTCACCGGTGACACGCTCTTCGCGGGCGGTCCCGGGGCGACCGGGCGGACGTTCAGCGACTTCCCGACCATCGTCGAGTCGATCCGGGAACGGCTGCTCACGCTGCCGGCGGAGACCGTCGTCCGTACGGGACACGGTGACAGCACCACCATCGGGGCCGAGGCGCCCCATCTCGAGGAGTGGATCGCGCGCGGCCACTGAGCCGTGAGCCGGGCCGGGCGGCGGGCATTGTGCTCTGCCGCCCGGCCCATCGATCCGTACATGGACCTGGCGTCAGGGCTGGGCCAGTACCGCCCGTACCGTCTTGCCGCCGTGCGGGCCTGCGACGATCGTCAGGTCGCGGGACAGGGCGTGCACCAGAGAGATGCCGCGGCCCGACTCGGCGTACAGGGGGACCGGCGGCGGAGTGAGGGACGGCAGGCGCGGGCTGTCGTCGTGGACCGAGACCGTCAGTTCGTCCGCGTTCAGGCACAGGCTGAAGCGGCAGTGACTGTCCTTGATCCGGGCGGCGTTGGCGACCAGCTCGGAGACGACGAGCATCGCGTCGTACGTGGCGTCGGCGCTGCGTCCCGCGAGGAACGCCCGGGTGAGCCGACGGGCCCAGAAAGCCGAGCCCGAGCCGTGCGGCAGAAGGTACTCCACGCGTGCGGGCCGCCGGTCGGCGCGCTGTGTCGCACGCATGACCATCACTCCTTCCGTTGCCGGGAGCGAGGGGTGCGCCCCGGCAACGAGCCCCATTCCCCGCCTGCTTGATCGCCAAGCAACCGCGTGGTCCGGGGTCAGTTCTCGCTCTCTGCCGGATGCGTCAACGTCTCCAGGAACCGCCGCAGCGCGGGCGGCCCCTCGCCGTAGCGTCCGCGCTCGACGTGCGGTATCGACAGCTTGCCGAGCCGGAGGTCCTGCATCTCGATGGCCTGGGCCAAGTGCAGTCGTTCCAGGGCGCGTTCAGCGGCCGTCTGTCGTACGTACTCGATCACCGTCACTCCCAGGTGGTCCGCGTGCGAGAGGACCGCGTCGTACTCGTCGGGCGTGAAGAGGTCCCGCAGAGGGGCAGTACCGTCCATGGCGGCATGATGCCGCTCCGGGCCGCCCCGCGTGGGCGTATGGCATATTCGCCGCCCGATCGCGTGGAGTGGGCCGCTTCACCGTCACTGACCTGCGGGTACTGGTGCGCTCCGGCAATCTCCTATAAGTTAGGCAAGGCTTACCTAAGGAGGTTCGGATGGGTGTCCGACAGATCAGTACCGCCCTGCCCACCACGGCGGCACGCGCGCGATCCGTGCTGGCCACCGCCTGGTCGTGCGAGGTGACGACGGACGTCGGGCGGGAGGACCTCGTCGGATCCCACCGCGTCACCGACGAGGGCGAGATACGGATCCTGCCCCCGGACGACGGCGTCCTGTCCGCCGCCGTGCTCTGCGCGCCGCACGGCGAGCCGACCGCGCTCGTCGAATTCGCGGACGCTGCACCCGTCCCGGTCAGGGACCGGATCCGCGCACGCCTCTGGATCTCCGGGACCCTCGTGCCCGACGGTGACGAGTTCGTGCTCAGGCCGGAGCGCGCCGTGCTGTGGACGCGTACCGGACACACCGGCATCCCGCTCGACGAACTCGCCCTGGCCGCGCCCGATCCGCTCACCGCGGCCGAGTCCCGCCTGCTCACCCACCTCGCCGACTCCCACCCCGAGGCCGTCGAACAGCTCACCCGCCTCGTCGACGCCGACAGCCTCCAGGGCGTCGTACGCGTCCAGCCCCTGGCCGTCGACCGGCACGGGCTCACCCTCCGGCTCGAACGCGTCCGTGGCCAGGCCGACGTACGCCTCACGTTCCACACGCCCGCCGACGACCTGACGCAGCTCAACGAGCGTATGCACGCCCTGCTGTCGTCGGCGCACGCGATCAGCCGCCGGCGCAGGTGAGGTCACCGACGCGCAGGAAACCGAGCGGCGCCGGGTTCAGCCTTCGGCCCCGGCTCCGTACGGCGGAACGCCCACGGGATGTTCGGCTCCACCACGAAGCGGAACACGCGCCGCACCGGAGACGTACACAGCAGCGTGATGACTCCAACTGCCGTGAGCGTCACGGCCAGTTCACCCGCCGGCGTGTGCAGCCACGGGTGGTCGTACCAGCCCCAGAAACGCGACGACTTGATCAGGAAGCCGTGCAGCAGATACGCGTACAGCGTCCCCGAGCCGAGTGCCGAGAACCACGTCGTGCGGCCCGGCACCCAGGCCAGGAAGCAGGCGCTGAGGACGACCGCGAGCGCGAACAGGGCTGGAGTCGTGAACAGTCCGGCCCATGCGGGAGCGCCCAGACTCGTGACGCTGCTGCGGCGGTAGAACCAGCCCGCGTCGAACCACGGCGCGACCCAGTACGCGCCCGCCAGCGTCACGGCCAGCACGGGCAGCGCCCACAGCCGGGCCCTTCGCGTCCGTAGCCGCTCGAAGTGCTCGGGCCGCAGCGTCAGGCCGAGCACGAAGAACGGCAGAAAACCCACGACCCGTTGCAGCGCCAGATCCCCGCCGGCCTCCGGCGCCATCGACATCAGCGCCGCGATCGTCAGGGCGACCGGAACCGGATGACGCAGCTGCAGCCACAGCGGAGTGGTGAGCCGCCAGATGAACAGCGCGACCAGGAACCACATCAGATACCAGGGATCGAGCAGGCTGATCGGATACCCCGGATCGTCCTGCGCCCACCGGTAGAACAGCGTGTACGCGATCTCGAACACGACGTACGGCACGACGACACCGCCGACGAGTCGCCGCAGGCGGCCCGGCGCCATGTCGAAACTCCGCGAGAAATAGCCGGAGATGATGGCGAACGCGGGCATGTGGAACGCGTACACGCCGAGATAGACCGCCGTGACGGTGCGGCTCCCGTAGGTCAGTGGCTCCCACGCGTGGCCGCACGCCACGAGCACGATCGTCAGGTATTTGGCGTTGTCGAAGTACGGGTCGCGTGCGCCCCGCCCGCCCGGTCCGTGCCGGCTGTCCATCGTTCCCCTCGCGCCCTTCGCGGTGCATTGACCCTGGGTGCCCTGCCCGATGGACGCCGTTCCATGACAGACACCCCTGCGGTCAACGGTGTGAAAGGGGTAAGAGGGTTCAGGGACCCGCGGCCCGCCCCTGGTCGGGGCGGGCGGACGGGGGCCGCATCAGCGCGCGGTGTAGGCGCCGTCCACGAGGTGGTAGCTGCCGTGCACGAACGAGGCGCGGTCGGAGAGCAGGAAGACGATCACCTCGGCGACCTCCTCCGCGTGACCGAGGCGGCCCACCGGGTGCAGCGAGGTGAGCGCGTCGTACGCCTCCTTGTCCATCTCGCGCAGCAGCGGCGTGTCGATGAAGCCGGGGCCGACCGCGTTCACGCGGATGCCCTTCGCCGCGTACTCGGTGGCGGCGGTCTTGGTCAGGCCGACGACTCCGTGCTTGGCGGCGACGTACGCGGGGGAGCCGGCGAAGCCGACCGAGCCGAGGATCGACGCGACGTTCACGATCGCGCCGCCCTTGCCGGCCGCCTCCATGGCGGGGATCTCGTGGCGCATCGAGTAGAAGACGCCGTCGAGGTTCGTCCGGACGACCCGGTTCCAGACATCGATGTCGTACTCGCCGGTGGGCGCGCTGTCGCCGCCGATACCGGCGTTGTTGACGGCCAGGTCCAGGCCGCCAAACGTGTCGACGGCGAACTTCACGGCGGCTTCGACCGATTCGGGCTTCGTGACGTCCACGGCGACGGCGGCGGCCGTGATGCCTTCGGCCTTCAGCTCGGCGGCTGCCTTCTCCGCTCCGTCGGCGTTGTAGTCGGCGATCACGATGTTCGCGCCGCCCCGGCCGAGGCGGCGGGCGGTGGCCAGGCCGATGCCGGAGGCGGAGCCGGTGACGAGTGCGGTCTTTCCGGCGAACTCGGTCGCGTAGTCGGCGCCGGTCGCGGGGGTGTTGGTGCTCATGGTGCTGTTCACTCTCTGGTTGCGGTGTGGGGGGCCGCATGGAGCGCGGCCTCCCCGGTCAGGGCGTCGTAGGCCTGCCCCACCAGGTCTGCGAGGTCGGTGCCGGGCCCGTCGCCGCCGCGTGCCCAGTGGCGCAGGGCGGCGGTGAGCACGCCGGCCGCGGCGCCGACGACGACGGCCGGGCGGATGTCCCGGTCGCGGTCGGTGCCGAGCCGGTCGGCGATGATGCGGACGGACTCCTCCTGGGCGTCCACCCGGAGGCGTTCGTACGCGGCGAAGAGCGCCGGTTCCGTGTCGAGGGCCGCGAGCAGGGCGCGCATGTGCGGCCTGCGGTGCGGGGCGGAAGGCTCCGTCAGCCACTGCTCGACGGCCCTGCGGTACGCGAGCAGCGGAGGCTCGGTCGCCGGGCGGGCGCGCAGCGCCTCGTTGATGCGGTCGGCGCCGGCCCGGGTGAAGTCGAGGGCGGCGTCCTCCTTGCCGCCGAAGTGGCGGCTGAACGTGCGGCGGGTGACGTCGGCGCGGTCGGCGATGGCCTCCACGGTGACGGCACCCAGGCCCCGCTCAAGCACGAGCCCGACGGCCGCCGCGGCGAGCGCTTCCCGGGTCTGCCGGGCCTTGCGTCGCCGCCGGTCCTCGGAGAGGTCCGCGGGTGCTGGTGCGGGGTCCTGCGCGTTCATGTCTTCGACCATACACCCGTCATGTCTCACCGGGACACGTGTCCCGGTGAGACATGACAGACCCGGGTCAGGAGTGCCAGTGACCGTGCAGCGCGGCGGTGGTGAAACCGGGCCCGTAGGCCACGGCGACCCCCTTGGCTCCGGCCGGGGGCGGGGCGGCGTGGGTGCGCTCCAGCACGCGGAGGATGCTGACGCCGCCGAGATTGCCGTCCTCGGAGAGGGTGTCGGTGGAGTGGCGGGCGTCGGCGGGGGTGAGGCCGAGGGCCGCGGCGGTGTCGGTGATGATGCGGGGGCTGCCGGGGTGAATCACGGCGAACCCCGGGGTGCGCGTGCCGACCCAGTCGAGGAGCGCGGGCAGGACGTCGTCCGTGGCCGACAGTGCTTTCTTGGTGGAGTCGAAGTGGAGTCCGTCGGCCTCGATCCGGCCGCTGTACCGGTCCAGGCTGTCCGGCAATGTGTACTCGAAGCTGTCGTCGATCACGAGACCGGGCCCGAGCGGCTCGCCGGTGACGACCGTCGCGGCGGCCGAGTCCCCGAACAGCGACTTGTAGATCATCGACTCGACGCTGGTGTCGTTGTGGTTGTACACGCTGGAGATCGTCTCCGCCGCCACGACCAGGACCTTGCTTCCGGGGCGTACCGCGATGAAGTCGGCCGCCCGGACGAGGGCTTGGGTGCCGCCCGCACAGGCCAGCGTCGTGAGGGCGGTGCGCCGTACGTTCGGGCGCAGCCCGAGGCGGGCTATGAGATGGACGTCCAGGTTGGGAACGGACCAGCCGGTCGAGTGCGCGGTGACGATGGCATCGATGTCTTCGGGCGGCACACTCGTACTGTCGAGCGCTGTCAGAGCGGCCCGTTCCGCCATGGCGAGGGCATCGCCGAAGGCGGTCTCGGCCCGCTCGCGTACGCCGGCCGAACCCGAGACGGTGGGGGAGTCCAGGGGGCGGGTGAAGTACCGGGTACGCACACCGCAGTTGGCGAGAACGCGCAGGATCACCGCCAGCCGGGGATGGTCCGGGTGGCGGTTGCGTATGTCGTCGGTTATGTCCTCAGTGCTGATCTTGTGCGCTCCGAGGATGGTGCGCGGCATCGAGACGAAAGCAGACACGGTGTCTCCCACGTGGCTGGGGGCGGGATGTGGGGGGTGCCGCCAACCTACTTCAACGCGATTCACGCGTCCCGCGAGCGCGGGGATCGGTTCAGGTCAGCCGGTGCGCAGCATCGGCGTACGCAGATGGGTGCGGCGCGCGCCGGGGTGGAAGACGAGAATGATCAGCCGCGCGCCCGGGGCGGTCATCGGCTGCGCGGCGCACATGGTCACCCAGCCGGGACCGTGCACCGAGTGCATCAGGGGGCGTTCGTCGCCGTCCGGGTGGATGGAGGCGCCGCCCGCCTCGTAGATGGGCGCGGCCTCGGGGTCCGCGAGGATGCCCTTCTCGATCTGCCGCAAGGTGTCGTCCTCCGGTCTGGAGGCGAGGGCCGCACGGAGCTGTGGCATCACCAACGGGGCCCAGGCGGTGTGCCAGTTGGTCAGGGACTTGCGGCCCGCGGGATCGAGGAGCATCCAGTGCATCGTGTTGTCCGGTACCCGACTGCCGGGGAAGAGGGCGCCGAAGGCCGCGTTCCAGGCGAGGAGATCCCAGGACGCGTCGGTCACGTACGCCATGTGCCCGATGCTGTCGACCGCCTCCTGCCATACCCCGGGCACCTCTTTCCCGGAGGAATGGTGCAGCGGCCCAGGGGGGTCCTGGAGCAGCGCGTACCGGCACAGCAGGACCCATTCCTGTTCGTTGAAACCGAAAAGTTGCGCGACGTCGTGCAGCAGATCGGTCGGTGGGTTGGAATAACTGCCCGACTCCAGCCGGTGATACGTCCCCAGGGTGCGGTGCAGGAGCTGGTCCACCTGGTGCTGGGAGAGGCCGGGGGCGCGGCGGCCCTGGCCCGTGGGGCGGGTGAAGCCGTGGGATTCGGGGGTTATCAGGGCGCGCCGTTCACGGAGCAGGGCGCGAAGCGCCGTCTTGTTCATGGTGGGTAATCCCTTGATGTGCACGCCGAGTTGAGCGTCTGCAGTCTAAATAGTCCCATCGCCTTTAGTAATAAAGATTGCCTGAAGAAAACGATCACGGACTGCGCCATGATGGAGCCTGCGGGGTTACCGACCTGCTGGTTTGACCGCCAGGAGGGGTGTGGCCACGCCGATGGGACACCTGGGCCGGGATGCTCAAAATTGGCTTGATTTCCCGGTGTCGGGTATCCGTCGAACCCTCGGGCGCGTTACGGGAACGGTGCAAGGCCAGTTGTCATATTCCGATCCAAGTGACCGGAACGTGCATTACTCGCCGCTTCAGGCACTTCCCCCGTGCGGATCCAGGGCTCACTGGCTGCGGCCGGTGCCGTCACTCGCCATTACGTAGCGGCCACGGTGCCGGCCGCCCGCGCGTTCACCCGCCCCGCGCGAGCGGCCTCCACGACTCCCTACCAGTCGCCGTCCGCCACCGGCTTGCCCGCGTCCCCGAGCGGAGTGATCTGGTGCGCGCCCGGCGCCTGCCACGGCTGGTGGTCCTCGCCGAGCCAGTCACCGGCCGGTTTCACAGACGTGAGCGTGTCCGTCGGCGCCAGATCCTCGGCGCTCTCGTCGTAGTAGTCGAACCACGGCAGGCCCGCCCGCGTGTACGCGGCCCGGTCGACCGGAGACGGCGGCGGCGCCTCGCCCGTGATCCTCCGCCAGTCCGGCGGCGTCACGAGGTGCACGAACACGCGGCCGGCAGGCGTGTCGGCCCAGTCCGACGCGGGCCGGTCGTCCCGGAACACCTGCTGCCGCATCGTGCCGCCGGCACCGAGCCCCATCGCACGCGCCGCGTGCGCACCCCCGGCCCGCGGAGCAGCGCCCGGCGCCTGCGGAGCCGCGGCCGCCATGGGTGGCGGTGGCCCACCGTACCCACCGGCCGGCGCGGATCCGGGCGCGAGCGGCGCCCCGATCCGCGCCTCAGCCAGCCGACGGGCCTCCGCCTCACGCCACTCCCGCCGCGCCCGCTCGCCCAGCGTGAAGGACTGGAGCTGGATCCCGCCCCACGTCTCCTCGCCGGTGACCTGGCCCTCGACCGTGGCCCCGAGCCCCAGGGGCAGCGCGACGAACTGCCGCACCTTGCCCTTACCGGACTTGACGCCGTCCAGCCAGGGCTGGCGTGGGATCACCACGTAGTTCTGCGGATCGCGGGACAGCCGGTCGCTCCACGGCAGTCCGGAGATCGCGCACACCTTGCCCACGCCGACCTGGAGCACCGCCGGTTCGGCCGAGCCGGCGAAGCTCAGCCACATGGCCTCGCGCAGATACATCGGCAGCATCACGCCACCACGCGCCCGCCACTGGGCCGGCACCGAGTCCGCGTAGTCGGCGACCCGGCGTACCGGGAACTCGCCGAGCCCGGGCGGCAACGGATGCGTTCCGGTCTCCGGCAGGCGCAGGGTGCGGACGAACCGCACCCGCACCCCGCCCGGCAGCAGCAGACTGTTCCGCTCGATCTGCACGCTCGTGGCCATGGCCTTCTCCCCTCGTCGTGGCTCGCTCGGTGGTACCACGACGGACTGACAGGGCCGGTTCCGTGCCCGGCGGCCCTCGCCGGAGCGCGGGCTGGCGGGAGTGGTCAAAGGCCTTTCGCAGCAGCCGAGTTGAAGGGAAGCGCCGAGTTGAAGGGAAGCGCCGAGTTGAAGGGAAGCGCCGAGTTGAAGGGAAGCGCGGGGGGATCAGTCCTTGAGATGTTCCAGGATCCGGTGCATCCCGCTGTTCCAGTTCTCCTTGAGCGCCACGACCGCCGCGTCCATGTCCCCGCGCAGCAGGCACTCGGCGATCCGCTCGTGCTCCACGGCGGAACGCTCCAGGACGTCCTCGTCGCCGAGGGCCATCTGCTCGTAGCGGTGCATCGTCACCTTGAGGGAGGTGATCAGCTTCATCAGCCGGTCGTTCGTGCAGCCCGACAGGAGCAGGTCGTGCCACGCGTCGTCGTACCGCTCTATGACGTCGTGCGGCGCCTGCGGTGCCGAGAACGCGCGTGCCTCCTCGAGAAGACGGGGAGCCGTGGCCGCGAGATGCCCGGGGTCGCTGGACTCCAGGGCCAGCGCCTCCAGCGTCGCGACGATCGCGGACAGGTCGCGGAACTCCTGCGCGCTGAGCGGGGTGAAGCGGAAGCCCTTGCCGCGCTCGCTCGTGATGACGCCCTCGCGCTCCAGCGTGATCAGGGCCTCCCGCAGAGGGGTGCGGCTGACGCCCAGCTCGGTCGCGAGCTGCCCCTCGTTGATCGGCTCGCTGGTCGCGATCGTGCCGCTCCCGAGGCGCTTGATCAGTTCCTCCTTGACCTGTTCGCGCAGCGGGCGGTTTTCGATTGGCATGTGAGGCGGCCTCCCCTTCGTCCGGTCGATTATCCGCTACCGGCGGGTCACGCGGTACCGGCGCCATCCACCGGGATGATCGCCCCGCTCAGGAACGCCGACGCGTCCGACGCGAGGAACGCCACGGTCTGGGCGATGTCACGGGGCTGCCCGATGCGCCCGAGCGGCCGGTCCGCCGCGTCGGCGTAGAACGCGTCGGAGCTCTCGCCGAGCTGGCGCGCCTCCTCGGCGAGCATTCCGGTCGCGGTGTCGCCGGGGCAGACACAGTTCACGCGGATGTTGTCGGGGCCGTGGTCGATGGCCATCGCCCGGGTCATGTTGACGACGGCACCCTTCGACGCGCAGTACGAGACGGCCCGGCCGCCGCCCCGGATGCCCCAGCCGGAACCGGTGTTGACGATCGAGCCGCCGCCCCGCGCCGCCATCCCGGGGATGACCAGGCGACTCATCAGCATCACCGAGCGGATGTTCACGGCCATCACCAGGTCCCAGTCGTCCTCCGTGATCTCGCAGACGGTGGAACGGCGGATGATGCCGGCGTTGTTGAAGAGGACGTCCACGCCGCCGAACCGCTCCTGCGCCGTGTTCACCACGGCCTCGCAGTCCTCGCGCCGGGACACGTCGCACCGCACGAACGTGCCGCCGGTGTCCTTCGCCGTCTGCTCGCCGCCTTCCGTGTCGATGTCGGCGATCACCACGCGGGCGCCGAGTTCGGCGAGCACCTGGGCGGTGGCACGGCCGATTCCGGCTCCGCCGCCGGTGACGAGGGCGCGCTTGCCGTCGAGGGAGATCATCCTGGGCTCCTTCTGTCGGGTGCTTCGTTGCGTTCGGGGTACGTCGGCGTGTTCGGGGTACGTCGGGTCACATGGCCAGGCGGTACAGGGACGTGCGGCATCTGCCGGTGATGACCGGGAGGTGGCCGCAGAGTTCGGCGTCGAGGGCTTCGTCGCCGGAGTCGACGAGGAGGGGACGGCCGCCGAGCGCGGCCAGTTTCTGTTCGGTGCATACAACGAGCAGGCGTTCGAGGCCGCCCGCGGCGCGCAGGACCCGCGGCGAGACCTGCTGGTTGCCCCGGCCGAGGAGAAAGCCCTGACCGCCGATGGGGGAGAGCGCGATCCAGGCCGGGCCGAGCGCGAGGAGCGTGTCCTCCGTGGCCTCACAGGCGACGACACGCGGCGGGTGGCCGGCGCGCAGGCGCAAAACGTCGACTCCGGTGAGGGAGACGTCCGCGCCGAGTGCGGCGGCGACGGCGCGGGTGGTGCTGCCGGGGCCGAGGACGAGCAGGTCGTCTCCGACCCGTTCGGCGACCTCGGCCGCGATCCCGCCGACCGCCCCGGGCGCGGTGGCGGTGCTTCCGGTCTTACGTTGCTGGACGCGGACCGGCAGGTCGGGGACGGGGAGCCAGCCGAAGAGCCGGGACGTGACGCGGCCCTTGCTCAGGGCGTCCTCGTCGCGGTCCATCACTTCGGCGTCCCGCAGGCGCACGGCACCCTTACGGGTCAGCCACGCGGCGGCCACCTCGCCCGCCGCACGCGGACTGACGGCGAACACGGCGGAGTGCATCTTCACCCCGGTCGGCACGCCGAGCACGGGGCACGCCATGTCCCCGAGAGCGGTGAGCACGTCGCGTGCGGTGCCGTCGCCTCCGGCGAAGAGCAGGAGGTCGATGCCCTCGGCGACGATGGCGCGTACGGCGGCGGCGGTGTCGGCGGCTGAGGTGTCCCGGGCGCCCCGGGCCGCGTACACGATGCGTGCGGGCAGCCCCGAGGCAGCGACGGAGTCGGCCCCTAGGGGACCGGCGGCGGTGATTACGAGGAGGCCGGGGGCGAAGGCTTGCGCGACGGCCGGACCAGTGGCCGTGGCATCGGCGGACGAGGGTGCGCCGGTGCTGGCGGGTGCGAAGGCTGCTTCCGCCGTCACCGCACCCGAGGCCGCCGCCGAAGCCACCACCCCGGACCGCGCACCCGCCCCGGGCCGCTCCCGCGTAACCAGGCCCGGACCCGCCAACTCACCGCCAGCCAGCCCAACTTCACCCACCCGAACCCCCAACTCCCCGAGCGCCGCCCCCGCCCGTACCCCCGCCAACGGCCGCGCCCCGAGCGAGACCGCCAGACGGGCCCGCTCCGGCCCGTCCGTGCCGCCGAGGCCGACCCGGCCGCCGAGTCCGGCGACCGGGTTGACCACGAGACCGATTCTGAATGGCCCGGTCAACGGGATGCCCGGCCCAGGACCTTGCGACGGTAGGCGCGCCACGACACCGCCCACGTGGCCGGGTCGTCAAGCGCCTCCGGACGTACCCGGTGGATCGTCGACCGGTGCGGAGCCGTCCGTACCGTCTCCGGGTCCTCGTACGCCTCGCGGGCGATCTCCGCGAGGATCGCCGCGTACTCGTCGAGGTCGGCGCGTGTGTAGGACTCGGTCGGCTCCAGTGTCATGGGTTCGGGCACGAGGTACGGGTGGTGGCTGGTCCAGTAGTGCGTGCCGAAGTCGGCGGCGCGCAGGCCGATGTCCTCGGAGTGCAGGCCCGTGTCGTCGTGGAGCTTCTCCCAGCTGTAGCGGACCTGTTCGACGCGTGGACGCCCCTCGGCGTAGGGGACGGAGACGCCGGGGATCTGCCGGACCTTGTGGAGCAGGTAGTTGTTGTTGAGGACTGCCGTCTCGGCGGCGGCGCGCAGGCCCTCCGCGCCGAGCGACATGATCCACGCGTAGGCGCGGACGAGGTTCGGCACGACCCCGTAGAACGGTCGCATCTTGCCGACCGACTCGGGGCGGTTGTCGTCGAGGCGGTACAGCCCCGTCTCCAGGTCCAACTCGACTGTCGGGCGCGGGAGATAGGGGGCCAGCTCGTCCGTGACCGCGCACGCGCCGGCCGCCGGGCCGCCGCACGCGTGGGGCGTCGAGAACGTCTTGTGCAAGTTGAAGTGGCACAGGTCGAAGCCCGCGTCGCGGGCGCGCGTGATGCCGAGGATGCCGTTCGCGTTGGCCTGGTCGTACGAGCACAGGCCGCCCGCCTCGTGCACGATCCGCACGAACTCCTCGATACGCGGGTTGTAGATGCCCGTGTCCTCGGGGTTGGTGATGAGGAGCGCGGCCGTGCGCGGGCCGACCGCCGCCTCGAGGGCGTCGATGTCGGGGTAGCCGTCGGCGTCCGGGTGGAGGGTGATGACCTTGAAGCCGGCCGTCTTCGCGCAGGCCGCGTTCGACGGGTGGGAGAAGATGGTCGTGATCACCTCGTCGCGCTGCTCAAGCTCGCCGCGCGCCGCGAAGTAGGCGCGGATCATGGCGACGTTCGTATAGATCGCGGCGGAACCCGCGCCAGGCTGGAGCGAGACCCGGTCCATGCCGGAGATCTCCTTCAGCAGCTGCTCCAGGCTGTGGATGATGCCGAGGACGCCCTGCACGGTGTCCTCGTCCTGGAGCGGGTGCAGCGCGGCGATCCGGGGGTCGCGCACGAACTGGTCGTTGACCTTGGGGCTGTACTTCATGGTGCAGGTGCCCTGGCCGACGTCGATGTTGAGATCGGCGCCCAGATTCTCCTGCGACAGCCTCAAGTAGTGCCGCAGGACCTGCTGTTGGGACATCTCCGGCAGCGCGGGCGGCGCCTCGCGGCGCAGCGCGGCGGGTATCTCGACCCGGTCGATCGAGGGGTCGGCGGCCGGTACGAGGACTCCGCGCTCGCCCGGCGAACCCAGCTCGAAGATCAGCTGCTCGTCCCAGGACGCCTGGTGGAAACGGCGCAGGCGCGGCTTGTCGGCGATGCGCGCCTCCTCGGGGGAGACGGACACGGGCGTGTGCGGGGCACTCACTTGACGATCTCCTGGAGGGTCTCGGCGAGCCGGTCGATGTCGGCCTTGGTGTGCACTTCGGTGACGCAGTACGTGGCCTCGCCCGGGCCTGTCGGAGTGCCGCCGAAGATGCCGCGCTCCTTGAGGTCGGCGCGGATCTCGGCGGCGGACCTGCCGCCCGTGTAGCGGACGGTGAAGTCGGCGAAGTGCAGGGCGTCCCCGAACGGGACCTCGATGCCGGGCACTTGGGCGAGGCGACTGCGGGCGTACGCGGTGAGGTTCAGGATCGTCTCGCCGATCTCCTTCATGCCCTGCGGGCCCATGAGCGCGAGGTAGACCCCGGCGCCGATGCCGTGCAGCGCGGCGGCGGTGCCGACCCACTCCTTGCCTTCCTCGCGCAGGGCGAACGAGGTCCGCTCGTAGGCGACGTCACCGAACCCGTACTCGCCCTCGACACTCGTCGGCGCGAGGCCGAACAGGCGCGACGGGTACTCGGCTACCAGCGTCTCGTCGTCGTGTGTGGCGATGAAGCCGGCGTTGCCGCCGCCGAAGCTCTGGTGCAGGCCGAGCGGCTGGATGTCGCCGCACGCGATGTCCGCCCCGTACGCGGAGGGCGGCGCGAGCACGCCGAGCGTGAGCGGGTTGCAGCCCACTACGTACAACGCGCCTGCCTCGTGGGCGAGTTCGGTGAGGCGGGGGAGTGCTTCGTCGACGATGCCGAGGGCGGAGGGCGAGTCGGCGTACACGGCGGCCGTGTCACCGGCGGCGAGTGCCGCGCGCACCGCGTCGAGGTCGGCGCATCCGGTGTCCGGGTCGACCGGGACCACCGTCACGTCGTGATCGGGCCGTACATAGTCGCGGATCCGGGAGAGTTTGTCGGCGTCGATCGCGGTGGCGACGACCAGGCGGCGGCGCCCTGTGATGCGGCCTGCCATGCGCAGGGCGGTGCCCGCGGCCTGGAAGCCGTCGTACACCGGGACGTTGACCACCTCGACGTCGAGCAGCTCGGCCATCATCGACTGGTACTCCCACAGCGCCTGGAAGCGGCCGTGGTCCTCGTAGGGCTCGCCCGCGTAGGCGGTCAGGAACTCGCTGCGGTTGACCACCTCGTCGACGACGGCGGGCACATGGTGCTGGTAGCAGCCGGAGCCGAGGAAGCTGAGCGCCTGCCGTGTCGAAGTATTGCGGCTGAGCAGCTGTTCCATGTGCCGGACGAGTTCAGCTTCCGAACGGAGCGGGTCCGGTAGGTCCAGGGGCCGGTGCAGCCGGACGGCGTCGGGAATGTCGGCGTAGAAGTCCTCGACGCTTGCCGCGCCGATCTCTTCGAGCATCGCCTGCCGGACGGCGGGGACCGCGTTCGGTATGTAGGGGTGGACGTAAGAGGGGGCGGAGTCCTGGGGTGACGTCATGCCAGCGCCTTTCGCGTGGGCCGACTCAGTCATGCCCGCGATGCCGGCCGGCTCGGTCGGCTCGGCCGTGCGGGTCATGGACCACAGCAGCAAAAGTCTTTGTGTGTACACCTCTTGACGGCAACCTTCGTCATTCAGTGTTCTGAATACAGCATTAGGCATTCACGCTCCAGGAGGCAAGAGTGTCAACCAGACCCACCCGACGGGTTGTTCTGTCCACAGGTCTCGCGGCCGCCGCATCGTCCCTGGTCGGCGGATGCGCCATGGGAGGCACGGGCGGTGGCGGCGCCCGCGACATCGGCGGCAAGCGGGAGAAGGGCAAAGGCAAGGTCAGTGGAAAGATCACCGTCTGGTCGTGGGACGTCGCCGCCAAGGCCATGAAGCGCCTCGCCCACGCCTTCGAGCAGCGCCACCCCGGCACCACCGTCGACGTCGTCGACATCGGCTACGACAACGCCTACGACAAGATCACCGTCGGCCTGCGCGGCGGCTCGGGCCTCGCCGACGTCCTCACGGTCGAGGGCGACCACATGCCCCGCTTCACGGGTGAATTCCCCAGCGGCTTCTACGACTTGACCAACCTCGGCGGCCGCTACGGCGGCGACTTCGACCGCGCCGCCTGGGGCACCGTCACCGGCAAGAAGGGCGCCGTCCTCGCCCTGCCCTGGGACATCGGCCCCTGCGCGCTCTACTACCGCACGGACCACTTCCGCGCCGCCGGAGTCGACCCCAAGACCCTGCTGACCTGGGACGACTACGTCACGGCCGGAGTGCGGATCAAGAAGGCCACCGGCCACAAGATGCTCATCATGGACACCATCGACACAGGCATCCTGCCGATGCTGCTCCAGCAGCAGGGCCAGTTCTACTTCAAGGGCGGCCGCGTCGCTGTCGACACCCCCGAGGCCGTACGGGCCATGACGCTGATGAAGACCCTGCACGACAAAGGACTCGTCGACTACGAGAAGGGCTGGGACGGGCTCGTCACCGGCACCAAGGAAGGCAAGGTCTCCACCACCCCCACCGCCGCCTGGTGGACCGGCACCCTCACCGAGGAAATGCCCGAGCTGAAAGGGAAGTTCGGCGTCGCGCCCCTGCCCGCCTTCACCGCCGACGGCGTCCGCACGTCGAACGTCGGCGGCTCCACCCTCACCGTGCCGGCCCAGAGCAAGAACCCGCGCCTGGCCTGGGCGTTCATCGAGTTCCTGCTCACCAGCAAGACGAACCAGGTCTCCATGCTCAAGCGCGAGGGCCTGTTCCCCGCCTATCTGCCCGCGCTCGACGACCCGTATCTCGGCGCGAAACAGGAGTACTTCGGCGGACAGGCCACCCTCGACACGTTCGCCCGCCTCGCCCGCACCATCCCGCCCGTCGAATACGAGAAGGACGACGCGAAGGCCTCCGACATCATGGTCTCGGCTGTCAACGGCGTGATGCTCCACGGCAAGGACCCGAGCGCCGAACTCGCTTCTGCGGCACGGCAGATCGCCTCGGCCACCGGACGCGAGAGGGTGAAATAGTTCGATGGCCGTCGACACCGCCTACGACCGGCCGGCCGCACCGGCCCGCGCACCCGCCGCACCCGGACGACGGCGTCGTGGCCCGCGCCGCGTCGCCTGGGTCTTCGCCGGACCGGCCGCCGTCCTCTTCGTCGTCTTCTTCGCCTATCCGCTCGGCGCGAGCCTCCTGCAGAGCTTCACCACCGAGGACGCGGGCGCCTCCCGCTGGGTCGGCCTCGGCCAGTACCAGCGCCTGATCCACGATCCCGCCTTCGTCGAGTCCCTGGTCAACACCGGGATCATCCTCGTCGTCCAGGTCCCGGTGATGATCGCCCTCGCCCTCGTCCTCGCCGTCCTCCTCAACCAGTCATGGCTGCGGCTGCGCGGCACCTGGCGCGCCGTCCACTTCCTGCCCGCCGTCACCACGCTCGTCGCCTACGCCGTCGTCTTCCAGGTTCTCCTCAAGACCGACGGCGGCCTGGTCAACCAGCTCCTCGGCGCCGTCGGCATCGGCCCGGTCGACTGGCTCAACAGCCCCACCTGGGCCCGCGTCTCTCTCATCGCCTCGCTGACCTGGCGCTGGACCGGCTACAACGCCGTCATCCTGCTCGCCGGACTCCAGGCCATCGGCAAGGAGCAGTACGAGGCCGCCGCCATCGACGGCTCCGGCACCCTGTCCACGTACGCGCGCGTCATAGTGCCGCAGCTGCGCCCCGTCGTGCTGTTCTGCGTGGTCACCTCCACCATCGGCACGCTCCAGCTCTTCGACGAGAACTACGTCCTCACCCGCGGCGGCCCCGACGACGCCACCCTCACCCCGGTCGTCTACCTCTACAAAGTCGGCTTCCAGCAGCTCGACTTCGGGTACGCAGCTGCCATCGCCTGGGTCGTGGTGGTCCTCATCGCCGCGATCTCCGCCCTCCAGTACGTGGCCTTCGGAAGGGAGCGCCGCCGATGACCGCCCTCACACAGCGGGCACCCACGCGCGTCCACCCGGGACGGCGGCTCGCGCGGCTCGCGGTGCGGCTGTTCCTCGCGTGCGGCGCCGTCGTCAGCCTCGTACCCTTCCTCTGGATGGCGATCGCCGCGACGCACTCCACGTCCGACCTGTTCCACTCGCCGCCCCCGTTCCTGCCCGGCGGCCGGCTGCTCGACAACCTGGCGCGGCTCCAGGACACCATCGGCTTCGGCCGCGTCCTCCTCAACAGCCTCGGCATCGCCGTCGTCCACACCGCGCTCAGCTCGCTCATCTCCGCCATGTGCGGCTACGGACTCGCCAAGTACCGCTTCCGCGGCCGGGGTCTGCTGCTCGGCGTCGTGCTCGCCACGATGATGATCCCGTTCCAGGTGCTGCTCGTCCCGCTGTTCCAGATGATGGCGAGCGCCGGCTGGATCGACTCCTACCAGGCCGTCATCCTGCCCTTTCTGGCCAACTCCTTCGGCATCCTGCTCATGCGGCAGGGCTTCGTCGACTTCCCCGACGAGCTCCTCGAATCGGCCCGCATCGACGGCTCCGGCGAACTGCGCACCTTCTACCAGGTCGTCCTGCCGTGCGTACGCCCCCAGCTCGGCGCCCTCGTCATCTTCACGTTCATGACCCAGTGGAACAGCTTCATCTGGCCGCTGCTCATGCTGAACTCGGAGGACAAGTACACCGTGCCCGTCGCGCTCAACACCCTCACAGGGCTCTCCCACATCGACTACTCCGGCCTGATGCTCGGCTCGCTGCTCGCGACGCTGCCCCTCATGGTCATCTTCCTGCTGTTCCAGCGGCAGTTCGTCGCCGGACTGCTCGGCGGGGCGGTGAAGGGATGACGCCGGCAGAGCAGGTAGGCAGTCGTCTGACGCGGGTCCCGGGCGTCCTCTACGGCGGTGACTACAACCCCGAACAGTGGCCCGAGGAAGTGTGGGCCGAGGACGCGAAACTGATGCGCGAGGCAGGCGTCACCATGGTGACCGTCGGCGTCTTCTCCTGGGCCAGACTCCAACCCGGCCCGGACACCTGGGAGTTCGACTGGTTCGACCGGCTCCTCGACCTCCTGCACGCCCACGGCATCGCCGTCGACCTCGCCACCGCGACCGCGTCACCCCCCGCCTGGCTCGTACGCGCCCACCCCGGGATCCTCCCCGTCACCGCCGACGGCGTCCGCCTCGAATTCGGCTCGCGCCAGCACTACTGCCCCTCCTCGCCCGAGTACCGTGCCGCCGCCCTGCGCCTGACCCGCACCCTCGCCGAACGCTACGCACACCACCCCGCCCTCGCCCTGTGGCACATCCACAACGAGTACGGCGACCACGTCACCGAGTGCTTCTGCGCCCGCTCCGCCGACCACTTCCGCACCTGGCTCACCGACCGGTACGAAACGATCGACGGCCTCAACCACGCCTGGGGCACAGCCTTTTGGTCCCAGCGCTACGGCCGCTTCGACGAGATCGAACCACCCCGCACCGCGCCAGGACCCGTCAACCCGACCCAGCTCCTCGACTGGCGGCGCTTCTGCTCCGACGCCCTCCTGGAGTGCCACCGCGCCGAACGCGACGCACTGCGCGAACTGAGCCCGCACATCCCGGCCACCACCAACTTCATGTCGATGTTCAAGGCCCTCGACTACTGGAAGTGGGCCGCCCACGAGGACCTGGTCTCCGACGACGCCTACCCCGACCCCGCCGACCCCAAGGCCCACGTCAACGCCGCCCTCAACTACGACCTGATGCGCTCCCTCAAGGGCGGCCGGCCCTGGCTGCTCCTCGAACAGGCCCCGTCCGCCGTGAGCTGGCGCCCGGTCAACGTCCCCAAGAAGCCCGGCCTGCAACGTCTTTGGTCCCTCCAGGCACTCGCCCGCGGAGCCGACGGCATCATGTACTTCCAGTGGCGCGCCTCCCGCGCGGGCGCCGAGAAGTACCACAGCGCGCTGCTCCCGCACCGAGGCACAGCCTCCCGAGGCTGGCGCGAGACCGTACGCTTCGGCGCCGAACTCTCCCGCCTCGCCGAGGTCACCGGCGCCACCACCCCGGCCGACGTCGCGATCGTCCTCGACTGGGACTCCTGGTGGGCCCTCGAAGCCGACGACCACCCCTCGGCCCGGATGCGCTGGCGCGGCCTCCTGCACCCCTGGTACGCGGCTCTCCACGCCAGAGGCGTCACCACCGAGTTCGTACCCCCCGACGCCGAACTCGCTTGCTACCGAGCGGTGTTGGCACCCAACCTCCACCTCCTGCGCCCCGAACACGCCGCCCGCATCACCGCGTACGTCCATGACGGCGGCCACCTCGTGTGCGGCCCCTTCAGCGGTGTCGTCGACGGCCACGACCACATCCACGACGGGGGCGCGCCGGGCCCGCTGCGGGACGTACTCGGTGTGAGCGTCGACGAGTTCTGGCCTGTCCCGGACGGCGAGACCGTACGTCTCACCTCCGGCGCCGAGGCAACCCTGTGGAGCGAGTGGATCGAGACGAACGGCCCGGCCACCGAGGTCGTCGACACGTACGCGTCCGGCGAGCTCACCGGCCTCCCCGCCGTCACCCGCCACCCCTGCGGCACCGGCACCGCGTGGTACGTGAGCGCCCACCTCGGCGAAGGCATCGGCCAGGTCCTCGACGACGCGCTGCGCGCCGCAGGCGTACGGCCCTTGCTCGACGTCCCCGACGGGGTCGAGGTGACCGTCCGCACCGGCGAGCAGGGCACGTACCTCTTCGTGCTCAACCACAACGACCACGACACCCGCACGCCCCTGAGCGGCGCCTTCGCCGCGGGCGGCACCGATCTGCTCACCGGCACGACCGTCCACGGCCACGTCGCGCTCGGCCCCTTGGGCGCCGCCGTCCTGCGCATCGCCACCGACTCCCCGGGAGAGAACCAGCAGTGACCAGACACCGGCGCCTGAGCGCGCTGACCGCCCTCCTTCTCGCCGCCGGCGCCCTCGCCGTACCACCGACGGCGTCGGCCCACGAGCCCCCGGCGCCGCAGTCCCCGTACGCCGACGTCCTCGACCTGCACGGCACCCCGGCCGCCGCCGAGCCCGGGGACGACGAGGACAACAACCCGATCACGGTCTTCGCCGACCGAGGGGCCTGGCACGCGTACGCCCTGCCGAAGGCCGGTGACACGGACGCGTACGGCGGTTTCTCCGGGCCGCTCTACATCGCGCAGGAATACCCCTGGTGGCTCAGCAAGTCCTTCAGCCGCATCCGCCTCACCGAAGACGGCCGCACCCTCGACCTTGCGGCCGGCGGCACACCCCGCTTCACCTCGCTCCCGGGCCGCCTCCTCCAGTCGTACGACCTCGGCCACGGCCTGAGCCTGACCCTCGAACTGCGCTTCGCCACCGACCGCAGCGCCCTGGTTCGCGCCGAGGTCCGCAACACCGGCCCCGCGCGCCGCACGCTCGGCGCCGACTGGACCGGCAGTCTGCTGCGGCCCGCCGGGCAGCCGATGCACGACGCTCCCTCGCTGACGGCGACCGGTTCGGGCGTCGGTGTCGACTTCGCCAAGGTCCGCAAGACCTGGGACTACCTCACCGACGGCACGGAACGCTTCGAGGTCACCCACAAGGACCCCGTCCGCACCACGGTGGACGGTGACAGCTATCGCACCGAGGCCACCGCACTGGTGACCCTCGCGCCGGGCGCCTCGCACAGCTTCGACTGGACCGAGTCCTACACGTTCACGGATGCCGAGCGGACCCGAGAGCAGGCGCAGGTCCGTGACGTGCTTAACCACCCGGCGCATGTCGTCTCGGCCGGGGACGACCGCTGGCGCGGCTACGTAGCCGGGGTGACCCGGGGCGTCCCCGCCGACCGGCGCCGCACCGCCGTGAAGTCCCTGGAGACGCTGGTCACCAACTGGCGTGGCGCGGCAGGGCAGATCAAGCACGACGGCATCACCCCGTCGATCTCCTACAAATGGTTCACCGGCGGCATCTGGGCCTGGGACACCTGGAAACAGGCCGTCGGCACCGCCCGCTTCGCGCCCGACCTGGCCGAGTCGCAGATCCGCTCCATGTTCGACTGGCAGATACGCCCCGACTCCACGACCCGGCCGCAGGACGCCGGAATGATCCCCGACGTCATCTTCTACAACGACCCGGCACGCGGCGGCGGCAACTGGAACGAGCGCAACTCCAAGCCCCCGCTGGCCGGTTGGGCCGTCTGGGAGGTGTACGAGAAGTCGGGCGAC
Organism: Streptomyces sp. NPDC046821; assembly: GCF_040645335.1. Lineage (NCBI taxonomy): Bacteria > Bacillati > Actinomycetota > Actinomycetes > Kitasatosporales > Streptomycetaceae > Streptomyces > Streptomyces sp. NPDC046821. The sequence continues at coordinate 335,949 of NZ_JBEYYB010000003.1, forward strand.
AAGGCGTTCCTGCGCGAGATGTACCCGAAGCTCGCGGCGTACCAGGCCTGGTGGTACCGGAACCGGGACCACGATCACAACGGCCTCGCCGAGTACGGCGCCACGGTCGACCCCGCCAACGACTCGCCCGAGGAGCAGCGCCAGGCCGCCGCGTGGGAGAGCGGCATGGACAACGCGCCGCGTTTTGACGCGTCGCTGGGTACGTCGGTGGTAGCGAATCACGCGGCCGACGGGACGCTTCTCGGCTACTCCCTCAACCAGGAGTCCGTCGACCTGAACGCGTATCTCGCCGCTGACCAGGGGTACTTGGCGCGGATTGCGGACGCGCTCGGGCGCGGTGCTGATGCTGATAAGTGGAAGAAGCGGTCCGCCGACACCGCCTCCGCCGTGCGTAGGACGATGTTCGACCCGGCGGACGGGTGGTTCCATGACACCGGGCTCGGGACGGGGGCGCTGCTTACGGCGCGTGGTCGTGGCATCGAGGGTGCGGTCCCGCTCTGGACCGGCACGGCCTCGAAGGCGCAGGCCCGCGCCGTGCGGGACAAGCTGACGGACCCGGCGGAGTTCGCGACGACGGTCCCCTTCCCGACCGTGTCGAAGAGCTCCCCGTACTTCGCGCCGACGCGGTACTGGCGCGGGCCCGTCTGGTTCGACCAGGCCTACTTCGCCCTCGGCGGCCTGCGCCGCTACGGCTACGGCAAGGAGGCGAACGCCCTCACGGACCAGCTCCTCACCCACGCGTCGGGCCTCAGCGGCAATGGCCCGATCATGGAGAACTACGACCCGACGACGGGCGCTCCGCTCAACTCGCCCAACTTCAGCTGGTCGGCGGCGCTGTTGCTGCCGATGCTGACTCGGGACAAGTAAGGGGTACGTACGGCTGGGGCCGGGCTCGTCTCACTCGCCGGTGGGTGGGGCGAGGCCGGCCTCCGCCGACGCGAGTATCTCCGTGACCCGCAGCGCGAACCGGGCGTCACACGGATGCGGCCGGCCCGACCGGACCGACTCCAGCAGCGCGCCGATCGCCTCGCCGTACGCGTCGACGGGCGCGCCGCCAGACGGGATCGAGGCGATGCCCGACTCGCCCCGCAGTTCCACGGTGATGCCCGCAGTCCGCGCCGGGGCGGTCAGACTCAGCGTCGCCGTGGCGGACGCGCCCGACGTGTGCGTGAGGACCAGGTGCACGGTGTCCGCCGGTCCGCGCGCGGCCGTCACGGAAGTGACATCACCGAGTACCGGTATGAGTACGGAGAGCGCGTGCGGGCCGACGTCCCACAGGGCTCCGCGCCCGACCCTCCAGTCCGACGTGGCCTGGGCTGAGGTGTCGCAGGGGGAGTAGAGCGCTCCGTACCAGTCGGCCCGGCCCGTGAACCAGCCTCCCTCGGCGGCCTGTCGGGCGAGCCATCCGGCGGTGGCGGTGGCGAAGCGCAGGGTGAAGAAGACGACGGACGCGACCCCGGCGTCCCGTACCGCCTCGGCGACCTCGCGGGCCCCCGCGACGGTCGTGGCCAGGGGCTTTTCGAGCAGCAGATGGCAGCCCGCGGCGGCGGCCCGCGCGGCGAGCGGCGCCTGCACGTCGGGCGGCACCGCGAACGCGACGGCGTCGCACGCGGCGAACAGGTCGTCCACGTCCTCGTACGCCCGCGCCCCGTGCGCTGCGGCGACCTCGGCAGCGGCCTCGGGCCTGCGCCCCCAGACCCCGACGAGGTCGGTCCCGGAGTGAGCGCGGAGCGCGGCGGCATGAGTGTCGGACGCCCATGCGCCGGTCCCGACGAGCCCGACACGGAGGGGGCTGGTGGCAGGAGTCATGGTGGGCAGTATGGCCGGGGGAGTGGCGGGGCGGGGAGGGAATGGGGCGAGTGGGAGCCCTGCACCCGCGCAGCCCCGCACCCGCACAGGCCGCGCACCCGCCTGCCACTGCCCGCGCCCGCCACAGCCCCGCCCGCCACGGCCCCGCCTGTCCATATGCCGGTCACATCTCATAGCGCTCTGGTCACCGATACCACCCGTGGTGAATACTGATTCACCACCTAGGTGAATGGAAATTCACCCCGACTCCCGACCTCGTCCGCGAGGCGTCCACCGGAGTGTTCATGGAGCCCGCGATACACCCCGACATACGTCCCGAAGCCAGTCCCCAGCCTGGTCTGCGCGGCCGGCTGACGATCCCGGTTCTCGCCTTCGGCGGCATTCTCATGGCCGTCATGCAGACCGTCGTCGTCCCGCTGCTGCCCGACCTGCCCCGGCTGACCGGGGCCTCGCCCGGCGCCGTCTCGTGGACGGTCACCGCCACGCTCCTCTCCGGCGCCGTGCTCACCCCCGTGCTCGGCAGGGCGGGCGACATGTACGGCAAGCGCCGCGTCCTCCTGCTCGCGCTCGGCCTGATGACCGGCGGATCGGTGCTGTGCGCGCTGACTTCCGACATCCGCGTCCTGATCGCGGCCCGGGCGCTCCAGGGCGCAGCCGCCGCGGTCGTGCCGCTCTCCATCAGCATCCTGCGTGACGAACTCCCGCCCCACCGCACGGGATCCGCGGTCGCCCTCATGAGCTCGACCGTCGGGATCGGTGCCGCGCTCGGCCTGCCGCTCGCGGCCCTGATCGTCCAGTACGCGAACTGGCACGTCATGTTCTGGGCGACCAGCGCCCTCGGCGCGGTCGGCCTCGCGCTCGCGTGGTGGGCGGTGCGCGAGTCGCCCGTGCGCGCGCCCGGCCGGTTCGACACGCGCGGTGCCGTGGGACTGGCCGGCGGCCTCGTCTGTCTGCTGCTCGCCGTGTCGCAGGGCGGGCAGTGGGGCTGGGGGAGCGCGCGGGTCATCGGCCTGTTCGCCGGTGCCGCCGTGATCGGCGCCGTGTGGGCGCGGCAGCAGCTGCGGACCGACCGTCCGCTGGTGGACCTCCGGCTCGCCTCGGGCCGCCGCGTCGGCCTGCCCCACCTCGCCGCCCTGCTCGCGGGATTCGCCTTCTACGCCAATTCCCTCGTCACGGCGCAGCTCGTCCAGGCTCCCAAGGCGAGCGGCTACGGACTCGGCCTGAGCATCGTGCAGACCGGCCTGTGCCTGCTGCCCAACGGCGTGATCATGCTCCTGCTCTCCCCGGTGTCGGCCCGAATCTCGGCGGCGCGCGGCCCCCGCGTGAGCCTCGCGATCGGCGGCGCCGCCATGGCCCTCGGCTATGTCGTGCGGATCGCGGACAGCCGTGACCTGTGGGTGATCGTCCTGGGCGCCGCCATCGTGTCGACGGGCACCACGTTCGCGTACTCGGCGCTGCCCACGCTGATCCTGCGGGCCGTGCCGGCCGGCCAGACCGCGTCCGCGAACGGGGTCAACGTCCTGATGCGGACCATCGGCCAGGCCGTCTGCAGCGCCGCCGTCGCCGCGGTCCTCGTCCATCACGCGACCGGCGCCGGGTTCCCCTCGCTGCGCGGCTATCAGCTCGCGTTCGCCATGGCGGGTACGGTCGCACTCGTGGTGATCGCCGCGGCGTTCACCGTCCCCGCCGACGTGGCGAAGAACGACGGGCGCAGGTCCCTGTCCGGCAGGACCGGGAGCCTGGGCAAAGCACTTGAAGGAGCGTGACCTCGTGACGAGCCCGGCCCGGACCGTGTCCCCGGCCCGCCGTGACGCCGAAGCGACCAAGGCGGCGATCATCCGCGCGGCCCGCTACCTCCTCGCGCGGAACGCGCACACCGACATCACCCTCAAACACGTCGCCGAGCGCGCCGGGGTCAGCGCCCCGCTCATCCTCAAGTACTTCGGCAACAAGGACGCCCTGTTCTCCCAGGTCATGAACTTCGAGGCGGACGTGGACACCCTCCTCGACGCCCCGCTCGACGACCTCGGCCGGCACATGGTCCGCCACCTCCTCACCGGCCAGGCCGAACGCGGCACCGACCCCATCGTGCGCATCGTCTTCGCCCCCCTCCACGGCGAACAGGGCGAGATCCTGCGCGCCAACTTCCGCGCCCAGGTCAGCGACCGGCTCGCCCGGCGCCTGAGCGGACCCGACGCCGGCCTGCGCGCCGAACTGGCCGTCTCCCTGCTCCTCGGCCTCGGCGTCATGTACGGGATCGCACGCGGCCCCCATGTGCGCTCGGCGCCCGTCGAAGACGTCGTGGAACGCTACGGCCCGTCCGTACAGGAGCAGTTGACCCCTGGCACACTGGCCGGATGACCACAGCGGCGAAACATCCCGCGGACACGACCGACCTGCTGACCGGCTTTCTGGCCGGACTGCGCGAAGCGCTTCCCACCCCTTTCTCGCTCTGGGCGCACGGCTCGCTCGCCGGCGGGGACTACCAGGAAGGGCGCAGCGACCTCGACCTCATCGCCGTCGTGGCACGCCCGCTGACGCCGGACGACGAGGCACGGCTCACGGCGCTGCACGAGGGGCTCGACGCCGCGCTGCCGCTCGCCGCGCACCTCCACTGCTCGTACATCGCGCGCGGCGAGGCCGACGATCCGGACCGCCCCCACTTCACCTGGGCCCACCGGGAGGCGTACACCCGCCCGGTCACCCCGGTCACCCGGCGCGAGCTGCACGCCTTCGGGCTCGTGCTCCACGGGGATCCGGTCGACGGCACGCTGCCGCCGGTCGACGACCGCACCCTCAAGCGGTACATCGTCGACAACCTGGCCGAGTACTGGCGTCCCGTGGCGGAGCGGCGGGAGTTGTGGCTGGAGGACGTCTGGGTCGACCTGGGCCTGCTGGTACTGGCCCGTTCCAGGGTCACCCTCAGCGAGGGCACCCTCCCCAGCAAGGCCGAGGCCCTGACCGTCCTCACCGAACTGGGCGCACCCGCCGACGTCGTGGCCGACATCTCCCGCCGCCGGTACGGGAACGTCCCGGCGCAGGCCGCAGCCGACCCCGACTGGCCGGAACGCCGACGGGACCTGACTCTGGACTGGCTGGTCCCTGCGATCGAGCACACGGTGCGCACACACTCGGCCGACGCGTAGGTAACCGGCAGGTGGCTGACGGGCGGTGCGCCGATGGCGCAGGCCGAGCGATGCCCACGCCCACCTCACCCCAGCTCGCACCGCCGCTCAAGCCCCGCCGCGCGCACGCCCCCCCGGCGCAGCCCTCGCGCGCGCCCCCGGCGGAGAAGCCCCCCCGCACGCCCTCTCCAGCGCAGCGCCCCGCCACCGCAGCGCGCCGCCTCACGTATGAACGCGCGTCTCCGTCCCCATGTCGTAGAGCCGTTCCAGCAGCCACGCCTCGTTGCCCGCGAGCCCGGCGCGGGACAGGGCCTCGTCGGCCTCCGCGATCGGCACGGCGAGCAGTGACGCGGCCGTCGCCGGCTCACAACTGGTCAGCGCGGCGCGGGCGGTGTGCAGCAGGCGATGGCAGGCCTGGGCCGCGGCGATTTCGGCATTCCTGGTCGCGTTCATGTCGATGGACCCCTCAGCTCGGCTTCATGGCGAAGACAGGTGGAGACGCGTGGAGACAGGTGTCTCCACTGCCTCCACTCTTACGCACGGGTCTGACAATTCGTCCGCGACGCGGGGACCGGTCGTGATCAGTTTGCCGTGCGAACCTTCGTACGACGGCCCAGGTTGAGCCGCAGGCCCTCCGGCATCAGCGTGAGGCGTTCCGCGACGCGCAGTTGGTAGCCGGGCTCGGCGTGCAGGTCGTAGCGGCGCAGCAGCAGACCGAGGACCAACGTCGCCTCGTGCAGGGCGAATTGGCGGCCGATGCACGCGCGGGCGCCCGTGCCGAACGGCTTGAAGACGTGCGGCGCACGCGAGCGGACGGCCGCGGGATCGAAGCGATCGGGGTCGAAGGCCTCCGGGTCGTCGCCCCACGCCTCCGGGTCGCGGTGCAGGAGCGACGTCAGGACCAGCGCCCACGCACCCCTGCGCATCGGATGGATCCCGCCGAGCGTGGTGTCGGCCAGGGCCTCGCGGGCGAACGCCGGAGCCGTCGGCCACAGCCGCAGCGCCTCGTCGAGCACGCGGCGCAGATACCGGAGCTTGGCGACTTGCTCGTACGCGGGCTCGTCCACGCCGCCCCACACCCGGTCCACCTCCTCCTGCGCCCGCGCGAGGACGTCCGGGTTCTGGGCCAGGTAGTGCAGCGCGAAGGACAGTGCGCCCGACGTCGTCTCGTGCCCGGCGACGAGGAAGGTGATGACCTGACGCCGGATGTTCTCGGGGGAGAGCCGCTCGCCGGTCTCGGGGTGGGCGACCTCCAGCATCCGGTCGAGCAGGTCGCCCTGCGCGCCGGTCGGCCGCCCGGCCCCGGCCCGGCGTGCGGCGACGACCTCGTCCACGGTCCGGTTGAGGTAGGCCATGTCCGCCTCGTTGCGCCGCTCCGCGCCCCGCAGGAGCAGCCGGGAGAGGCCGGGCGGCACCGTGTTGCGGCGCTGCGCGAACGACAGGGTCCCGACCATGGCGGTCACGAAGGGGTGCAGCTGTTCGCGCTCGAACGACCCGAAGTCATGGCCGAATCCGGTCCGCGCGATCGTCTCCAGGGTCAGCTTCGTCATGTCGCCGGGCACGTCGACGGCCTCGCCCGCCGCCTCCTGAGTGTCCCACCTGGCCATCAGACGCCCGGCCACGTCCAGCATCAGCGGGTGGTATCCCGCCATGGCCTCACGCCCGAAGCCGGGGGCCAGCACGTCGTGCGCCAGCTGCCAGTTGGGCTCGTGGTTGTACGCGGTGAACAGCCCGTCGCCGGCCACCGGCCGCAGGTTGGCCACGCCGAGGCCGACATGCTTGGCGAAGCGCGACTCGTCCGCCATGTCGGCGGCGAACCGGGCACCCCACACGATCACGACCTCGTTGTTGAAGGCCTTGCGCCGGAACACGGGCCCGAGCTGCTTGCCGATCCGCATCGAGTCCTGCAACGGCGTGCGCACGTTCACCCCGAGGACGTCGCCGACCAACGGCAGGCGTCGCGGCGGGTGCGGGATCTTCTCGAGTTCGGGCCAGCCGAGTTCGGCGCTGCGAAAGCCCTTCGGTGGTGCCGTGTCCGCCGCCGGCCGCGTCAACTGAGCCATGATCCCCACCTGTTGGACGTAGAAGCTGTCTGTACCGGACCGTTGTTAGACGTGGGTTCAATACGGTTCCCAGTGTGGTCCCGCTATTGAATTCGCGTCAAGTAAGCCGGGTGGGGTGAGTAAGGTGCTGCCATGGTTGCCGGGGAGCAGGAGCGCACGCGCCGCCGGCTGAGCACCGAGGAGCGCCGCGAACAGCTGCTCTGCGTAGGTGCGCGGCTGTTCGCGGAGAGTGCGTACGACGACGTCTGGATCGAGCGGGTCGCCGAGATCGCCGGTGTCTCACGCGGGTTGCTGTACCACTACTTCCCGACGAAACGGGACTTCTTCGCCGCCGTCGTCCGGCGCGAGAGCGAGCGGATGCTGCGCCTGACGGCGGCCGTTCCCGGGGTGCCGGTACGCGAGCAGCTCGACGTGGGACTGGACGCGTTCCTCGGCTATGTGGAGGAGCACGCGGAGGGCTTCCGTGCCCTGCACCGGGCCGAAGCCGCGGGCGACCCGGCCGTGCGCGAGGTCTACCGGCAGGGCATGGCGGCGCAGGAACGCCAGATCGTCGAGGCCCTCGCCGCCGACCCCGACAGCGCCCACATCGACGGCGACGCCCCCGCACTCCGGCTCGCCGTCCGGGGCTGGCTGGCCTTCCTGGTGGCGGTGTGCCTGGAATGGCTGGACGAGCCGGGGCTGTCACGGGAGCAGGTGCGTGATTTGTGCGCGCGGGCGCTGCTCGGAGCGATCACGTCATGAGGCGCGGCACCCGCGATCTCAGCCCAGCGCCTCGTACAGCGCCCTGATCAGCGCCATCTTGCGTGGATCGTCGGCGATGTGCGGGCCCATCCTGTTCATCACGTAGCCCAGCGAGACGCCCGCCTCGGGGTCGGCCAGGCCGCAGGAGCCGCCGAAGCCGTCGTGGCCGACCGCGCGGGGGTTCGGCCCGTACGAGGCGTTCGGGCCGCTCAGCCACAGGCCGAGGCCCAGCTCCGTGTCGTGCGCGAACCCGGCGCCGAGCACCAGGTCGCGGCAGCTGCCCTGCCCCTCGCGGATCCGCTCGGCGCCCTCCGGGGACAGGATCTGCCGGCCGCCGGACCGGCCGCGGCCCGCGACGATGCCGTACAGCGCGGCGACGGCGCGCGCCGTGCCGTGTCCGTTGGCCGCCGGGATCTCGGCGGCGCGCCATGCCGCCGTGTTCGCCTCGGCCGCGCCCGCGAGCGGATTGGTGAGCGAGGCCAGCGCGGCGGGCGTCAACTGGGCGAAAACGGCGGCCTGTTCACTGGTCGCCTTGGCGCGCGGATGCACGAGTTCCGCCGCCCGTACCGACTCTTTCTCCGGCAGCCCGATCGTGAAGTCGATGCCGAGCGGCCCCGTCACCTCGCGCTCCAGGAACGCGCCGGGCAACAGCCCGCTGACTCGCCGGACGACCTCACCCACCAGGAACCCGTACGTCAGCGCGTGGTACCCGGACACCGAACCCGGCTCCCACCACGGCTCCTGCGCCGCGAGCCGGGACGTGGTGAGCTCCCAGTCGTAGAGCTGCGCCAGGGTGTGCGGCTCGCGCAGCCCGGCGAGCCCGGCCCGGTGCGACAGCAGATGCCGTACGAGTACGCGCTCTTTGCCTGCGGCGGCGAATTCGGGCCAGTACGTGGCGACCGGTGCGTCCGGGTCGAGCAGGCCGCGGTCGACGAGGATGTGGGCGCAGAGCGCGGTCGGCCCCTTCGTCGTCGACCACACGTTGACGACGGTGTCGCGCTCCCACGCGCGCGTGCGGGCCGCGTCGGCCCAGCCGCCCCACAGGTCGACGACAGGGGAGCCGTCGACCAGGACGGTGACGGCGGCGCCCAGCTCCTCGCGCTCGTCGAAGTTCTCCTCGAAGGCCGCGCGGACGGCGTCGAAGCGCGCGTCGCAGTGTCCTTGGATGCCGGGCGCGTGCTGGGTCATGGAATCTCCGTGGGCCGAAGCGATGAGTCCGGTGAAATCCGTAAGGGGAACATACCGACTGGTCGGAGTGGCGGGAAGGGGGTGGCGGTGAGGCGGGTGGGCGTGGTTCCTGAGGCAACCAGGCCGCTGCTGTCGCCCGGCACGCCCCGGCCGACGACCTCGGCTCCGCCGGACTGCAGCGCACCACCCAGTACATCGGCGCGATCACCGCGTCCAGCCTCATCGCCCTGGCGTACGGGCAGCGCGCCGACGACGGCGGGCTGCATGTGATGGCGGGCGTGTCCGTCGTGCTCGGCCTGCTGCTGATCGTGCTGACGGTCAGCGACAGGGCGCTACGCGGGCGCGCCTGACGCGAACGGGGCTCGGCGGCAGGGGAGTTACTCCGGGTCGCCGCGCCGCTCCTCGGTGCTGTCGAGCGGGTCCTCCAGAGCGGGGGGCGTCGCGAAGAAGTCGTCCACGGCAGGGGGAGGTGCGGGGGCTTCCTCGATGCCGGGGGGTGTCGCGGGGAGGTCGTCCACGGCGGCGGGCTGCGCGGGGAGGTCGTCCACGGGGGTGGGCGGCGGGGTGGGCTCCTCGGCCGGGGCGGGCGTGCCCTGGGCCGGTGTTCCGGGCGCCGGAGCTCCGGGGGCCTGGTTGGCCGCCCGCTCCAGGAAACGCAGCAGCTCCACCGGGAAGGGCAGGACCAGGGTGGAGTTCTTCTCGGCGGCGACGGCCACCACGGTCTGCAGCAGCCTGAGTTGGAGCGCGGCGGGCTGCTCGGACATCTGCTTGGCCGCCTCGGCGAGCTTCTTGGAGGCTTGGAGCTCGGCGTCCGCGTTGATGACGCGGGCGCGCCGCTCACGGTCCGCCTCGGCCTGCCGCGCCATGGAGCGCTTCATGGTCTCGGGCAGGGACACGTCCTTGATCTCGACCCGGTCGATCTGCACGCCCCAGCCGATCGCCGGGCTGTCGATCATCAGCTCCAGGCCCTGGTTGAGCTTCTCGCGGTTCGAGAGCAGGTCGTCCAGGTCGCTCTTGCCGATGATGGACCGCAGCGATGTCTGGGCCATCTGCGAGACGGCGAACCGGTAGTCCTCGACCATCACGACCGCGTTGGCCGCGTCGACGACCTTGAAGTAGATGACGGCGTCCACCCGCACCGTGACGTTGTCCCTCGTGATCCCGTCCTGAGCCGGCACCGGCATCGTCACGATCTGCATGTTGACCTTGTGCAGCCGGTCGATCATCGGGATGACGGTGGTGAACCCCGGCCCGCGGACGTCCCCGTACAGCCGGCCGAGCCGGAAGACCACGCCGCGTTCGTACTGCTTGACGACGCGGGCCGCCGCGGCGGCGTACACGGCGCCGGCCGATACGACCGCGACCACGGCCGTGACAACTTCCGCCACCATGACGACCCCCTGAGGTCCGAGTCGTCCAGCTCGGCGCGCGGAAAACCGGCTCGATGCGTGAAGCCGGCTCGACGCGCGTCAGCCGGTTCGATGTACGTAATCCACTCCGTAATCCACGATATGCCCGATGTGACCGTGGCGGCGAGAGAGCGTCCGCGCCCCGGACGCACTGGGTGAGCGAGCGATGACACAGGGGTGGTTCGGGCTGGCCCCGGCAGTGTGCTCCGCGGCCCCAACTCCCCGCCGGGCGCGGCGACCTCTGCGGTAGTGTTACCGCTCCCAGCAGCGCTTCGGCCGAGGAGGTGAGCCCCATTACCGCTGTGTCAGGTCGGGTGCTCCCCTCGCGGACCCGGGCGGTCCGCCCGGCGTAGGCGGCCGCGGGTCGTCGGGAGCCCCAGCGGCATCCCGAAAGGTCACGCTTCACATATGTCGGTTCCCGCGTCACACCCCGCAGTCGTCTCCGCGCTGCGCACGGCAGGCTGCGTCTTCGCCGAGGAAGAGGCGGACATCCTCGTCTCGACGGCCCGCACCCCGGACGAACTCACCGCGATGGTCGCGCGCCGTGTCGAGGGGCAGCCCCTCGAACACGTCGTCGGCTGGGCCGAGTTCTGCGGACTGCGCATCACACTCGAACCCGGCGTCTTCGTGCCGAGGCGCCGTACCGAATTCCTCGCCCGGCAGGCGGTGGCACTCGCGCCGCCAGGGGCCGTCGTCCTCGACCTGTGCTGCGGCAGCGGCGCGGTCGCGGCGGTCCTCGCCGGTCACGCCGAACCCGCCGAACTCCACGCGGCCGATCTGGACCCGGTCGCCGTGCGCTGCGCCCGCCGCAACGTGTCCCCGCTCGGCGGCCACGTCCACGAAGGCGATCTCTACGCGCCCCTGCCCACCGCACTGAGGGGCCGCGTCGACATCCTCGCCGCCAACGGCCCGTACGTCCCCACTGACGACGTCGCCCTGCTCCCGCCCGAGGCCCGCGACCACGAGCGGCGCATGGCCCTCGACGGGGGCGCCGACGGGCTCGACATCATGCGCCGCGTCGCCGCGGAGGCTGCCGACTGGCTCGCACCCGGCGGCCACCTCTTCGTGGAGACCAGCGAACGCCAGGCCGCCGAAGCCGTCGCGGCCGTCATCGGCGGCGGCCTCGCGGCCCGGGTCGTGACGGATGACGACCTGTACGCGACGGTCGTCATCGGTACGAAGGGGCGCTAGGGCCTTTCGTCTGGATCAGGCCGGGCCAGGGAGCGGGGTCTGGTGCCGTGCATCGCAAGGTGGAGGAGGGAGCCCACGCGATGGGGTGCCCCCGGCTGGAGCGCAGCCGAGAGCTGGGGGGGAGGCGAGTGACGACAACGCCGCGAGGTGCGGTGCCAGGCCCCCCCCGCGAGCCCGGCGTGATCCCAGCGAAGGGACCTAACTCCCGGGGACCGCCACGCGCCGGTTCCGTGTCCAGTCGAGGAGTTGGGCGGCCGGCCAGGTGTTCACCACGCGGTCGGGCGGTACGCCGCACTCCTCGGCGCGGGCGCAGCCGATGTCCTGCCAGTCGAGCTGGCCCGGCGCGTGCGCGTCCGTGTCCACGGAGAACAGCGTGCCCGCCGCCACGGCCTGGCGCAGCAGCCGGCGGGGCGGATCGCGGCGCTCCGGACGGCTGTTGATCTCGACGGCGGTGCCCGACTCCGCGCACGCCGTGAACACGGCCTCCGCGTCGAACCGCGACTCCGGCCGGCCCCGGCCCGAACCCCCTCCCCGAGGCATCAGCAGCCGTCCCGTGCAGTGCCCGAGCACGTCGGCAAGCGGGTTGGTGACGGCGGCCACCATCCGCCGCGTCATCGCGGGCGCGTCCATGCTCAGCTTGGAATGGACCGACACGACCACCAGGTCCACCTCGTCGAGGAGTTCCGGCTCCTGGTCGAGCGAGCCGTCGGCGAGGATGTCGCACTCGATACCGGTGAGCAGCCGGAACGGCGCCCACTGCTCGTTCAGCTCCGCCACCACCGCCAGCTGCTCGCGCAACCGCTCCGGCGACAGGCCCTTGGCCACGGTGAGCCGGGGCGAGTGGTCGGTCAGCACCGCCCACTCATGGCCGAGGGCGATCGCCGCGCGGCCCATGTCGTCGATCGGGCTGCCGCCGTCCGACCAGTCGGAGTGCAGATGACAGTCACCGCGCAACAGCGCACGCAGCTGCTCACCGCCCTCGGCGAGCGGGTCCGCCGCGCCCTCGCTCTCCAGGCGTGCGAAGTACGCGGGCACCTCGCCCGCCAGCGCCTCGCGCACCACCTGCGCCGTCTTGGGCCCGACGCCCTTGAGCGATTCGAGCGTCCCGGCGGCGGCGCGCTCGGCCACCTCCGACTCGGGCAGCGCGCGGACGACCTGGGCGGCGGTACGGAAGGCGCCCGCTCGGTACGGCGGCGCGAGTGTGCGCTCCAGCAGGAACGCGACCCGCTCCAGCGCCTCCACGGGATCCATCGCCACCTCCTGCGTCGCGGGGCCGGGTCCCTCCAGCGTCGCGTACGCGCGCCGGCCTCGCGACACGCGCGCGTGGCCCACTGCGAAGCGGACGCCGTGCGCGTGGCCCCCGCGAGGCGTGCGTCGCGCGCGTGGTCCACGCCGGGCAGACGTCGGCGGCCCGGGAGCGTATGAGTGCTCCCGGGCCGCCGAGACTCCAGATTCCGTTGGGTGCCGACTCCGTGAGGCGTGCGTGCCGACTCCGTGGGGACGGCGGTGTCCGTTACGTGTTCGCCCGGCCGTTTTTCATCGCCATGCCCGCGCACAGCAGCCCGAGCAGGACGGTGAGGCCACCGAGGATCACGTTGTTGAGGATGACGCCCTTGTCGGGACTCGATCCCACGACCCACGGCGCGATGATGAGCCAGGCACCCATGGCGCACATGGCCCAGCTCAGGCCGTACATACGGGTCGGCGTGACGGCGAACCCGATGGCCAGGACCCCGATCGCGATACCCACGATGAGGTTCATCGTCGCGAGATCGGCCTGCGTGGTCGTGAAGTGGACCACCCAGGGAGAGATGGCGCAGTACAGACCGATCAGGAAGACCGGGGCGTCCATGAGCGCCACATCGCGGCCACCGAGTACGCGCGCGTACCGGTCCCGCATTTCGGAGACATCAGGGTGACTGGCGAGGTCAGACCTGTGGTGTGACACGTCGGCCATGAGAATCGACTCCTTAGGTTTCGAAGTCTGACCGCGTTCGCGGCGGTATGCCGCATACCTTCATTCTGCGCTTACTTAATCCTTATGTGTAGTGGTGGAGGGCATGAGGTGCCGATTGGGGCGAATTGCCTCATCGGCGAGGTCGCCGATCTCCGCGACGACCACTCCCGCGCTCTCCAGGAGGCCGATGCCGTCGGCGCCCGGCACGAACGTGTCGGGCTCGCGCCAGGCCGTCACCACACGCCGAGCGCCGGCGTCGAGGATGAGCCGCGCGCACGGTTTCGGGCGCGAGGCGCGGCGGGCGCACGGTTCGAGGCTGCTGTACACGGTGGCCGTCCGCAGCCAGGGATCCGCCGGGTCGATCTTGGCGAGCGCGGCCTCCTCCGCGTGCACCACGGGGTCGCCGCCTTCGCGCGAGTGACCGCGGGCCAGCTCCGTACCGTCGCTCGCGACGATCACCGCGCCGACGCTGAACGCCGTGTCGGACGGCGGGCAGTCGGCGGCCAGTACGCAGGCCAGGGCGAGCCAGTGCCGGTCGGCGGCGGTGGGGGAGGAGTCGGTGCCGGGTGCGCTGGGGGCGTACCGCATCAGGACGACGTCGTCGACGGGGCGGGTCTCCAGGAGCCGCATCCGGTGCCGGGCGCCGCCGGGGTACGCGCCGGGGCCGAAGAGGCGGGGGGCGTCGGGTTCGCCCACCACGAGGGGCGCCACCGCCAGCTGCACCTCGTCGGCGAGTCCCTGCTGGAGCAGCTGGGTGTGCACCCGGGCGCCTCCCTCCACCATCAGGCGCCGCACACCGCGGGCCGACGCGAGGTCGTGCAGGACGGACGGCCAGTCGACCGTAGCCCCGAGCGCGACCACCTCGGCGAGCGCGCCCAGCCGCTCACGGGCGAGGACCGCCCCGGCGTCGGTCGTGTAGACGACCTTGTCGCCGCCCGTCGTCCAGAACAGGTCCTTCGCGTCCAGGTCACCCGACGCGGTCACCGTCACCTTGACCGGATCCGCGGGCAGCCCGGCGGCGACCCGGTCGGCGCGCCGCTGCTCCGACCTCACGAGCAGGCGCGGCCGGTCGGCGCGCAGCGTGCCCGCGCCCACCAGGATCGCGTCGCACGAGGCGCGCACCGCGTCGACCCGGTCGAAATCCGCCGCGTTGGAGAGGAGCAGCCGCTCGGGTCCCGAGTCGTCGAGACAGCCGTCGAGCGAGACCGCCGCCGACAGGAGGACGTAGGGACGGGACGGGCGGGACATGGCGGCTCCGGATACGGGGCGGGGCGAGCGGCGGCTCTTGGCTTCGGTGTGTCAGTTTGGGTTCTGAACAGTAGCGGGGCGCGTGCGCGAGGCCCTCACGGTGCCGAGGGAACGACCGGCGCCCCCGATGCGCGCACGCCCGCGCGGACGACGGACCAGCGAAGGACGGAACGCCATGACCACCCCGCACGACGGAATCACCGGCAGCTACGCCCCGCTCGACGACGGCCGCCCCGCCGTCCGCCTGCCGCGCGCCTTCGCCCACCCGATCGAGCGCGTCTGGCAGTACGTCTCCGACCCCGCCGAACTCGCCCGCTGGTTCCCGTCCCAGGTCGAGATCGAGCTGCGCTCCGGCGGTGCGATCCGCTTCCACGGCGACCCGAACATGCCGGTGTCGACCGGTCAGGTCCTTACGGCGGACGCCCCGCGCCATCTCTCCTTCAGCTGGGGCGCCGACGAGCTGCACTTCGACCTGGAAGCGCTCGACGAGGGCCGCACCCGCCTCACTCTGACCAATGTCCTGGAGACTGCCGACGCCGCCGCACGCAACGCGGCGGGCTGGGAGATCTGCCTCGCCGCGCTGGACGCCGTCGACCGGGGCGAAGGCCTCGGCGGCCCGCCCCTGGGGGCGTCCGCGCACTGGAAGGCGTACTACGACGCGTATGTCGAGGCGGGATTCCCTTCGGGGGCGCCGATTCCGGGGCTGGATGAGAAGTAGGCGCGTGGGGCGGGGCGAGCGACTGGGGGAGCGCGGCCTCAGGAACGGGGGGCGGGGGAGTGCGTGGCTGGCAGCGTGGGCGGCCGGGGGGACCGTGACGCAGAGGGAGCACGCGGGGCCCCGCCGTCCCCCCTAGGCCGGGTGACCGTGACGCCGAGGGGCACGCGGGGCCACCGCCGTCATCCCACCTACGCCCCCACCACACCTACGCCCCCACCACCCGCGGCGGCCACACCCCCGGCGCCAGCACCCCCGACGCATAGGCCCGCGCCACGAGTTCCGTCCGGTTAGCCGCGCCCCAGCGCTGTGACAGCCGCCGCAGGTGATAGTTCACGCCGTCCGTGGTCAGCCCCGTGTCATGCGCGGCCTGCGCCGTCGTGGCCCCGGCGGCGAGCAGCGCCAGGATGCGTGACTCCGTAGCGCTCGCCGTTGCGGACGCGTCCCCGGCGGGTGCCGGCGGCCGTGTCTCCATGACCCGCAGCATCACCAGCAGATCCGGCGTCCCGCCGGCCGTGTCGCTGACCGTGTCCACCGTCAGCTCGCCCTCGCGCGCGCTGCCGTCGGGGGAGTTCCACGTGACCGAGACGGGGTAGCGGGAGCGCCGTCGCAGGCGCAGCGCCTCGGCGATCCGGTACAGCTGGGCCTGGTCCTGCGGCCGGAACAGACCGAGCAGATCCTGGCCCTTGAGGCGGCCCGGAGTCGTGTCGCACTCGGCCGCCATCGCCGCGTTCGCCAGCATGATCGTCCCGGGTGGCCCGCACACCGCGACCGGCATCGGGATCCTGTCGAAGAGGATCATCGCGCGGTTGCGCCACAGCACGCCGTCCACCGCGGGCCCCTTTCCGTTACGCCATTCCGGGCGAGCCCGCCCCGGGTGTCACGTACGGGCCCCCGGCGCAAGAGCGGCGCGCCGCACCCCGCTACACAATCATGTAGTGCGCGGGCCAGGGCGGCCGGGGTCACGGGATCAAGCTGGTCAGGCACCGAATCTCGTACCGCGAAAGGCAGTTGCCGCACCATGCCCGACTCCGCGCTGCTCCCGCCGGCCCCCACCGACGGCCTTCCGCTCGTCGACATCTCCGACACGGGCCCCGGGCCCGCGCCCCTCCAGCAGGCGATGGAGCTGTCCCGCCGCCATGGCCCCGCGCTCGTGCGCCGGCTGCACGGCCGCGACGCCATCTTCGTCAGCGACCTCGACCTCGTCACCGAACTCGCCGACGAGACACGGTTCGCCAAGCACGTGGGACCCGCCCTGGAGAACGTCCGTGCCTTCGCCGCCGACGGCCTCTTCACGGCGTACAACGAGGAACCCAACTGGGCCCGCGCCCACGACATCCTCATGCCCGCTTTCGCCCTCGGCTCCATGCGGACCTACCACCCCGTGATGTACGAGGTGTCCCGCCGCGTCATCGAGGCCTGGGATCGTGCCGCGCGCTCGGGCAGCCCCGTGGACGTACCCGGCGACATGACGCGGATGACGCTCGACACCATCGGGCTCGCCGGATTCGGTTACGACTTCGGGTCCTTCGCGCGTTCCGAGCCGCACCCCTTCGTCGAGTCGATGGTGCGCTGCCTGGAATGGTCGATGAAGCGCGTGGCCCGCGTTCCCGGCGGCGACTACGCGGCCGCCGACGCCGCGTTCCGCACCGACGCGGACTATCTCGCCCAGGTCGTCGACGAGGTCATCGCGGCGCGGGCCGAGGCGCCCGACGGCGACGACCTGCTCGGCCTGATGCTCACCGCCCGCCACCCCGACGGCAGCGCGCTCGACACCGCGAACATCCGCAACCAGGTCATCACCTTCCTCATCGCCGGCCACGAGACCACCTCCGGCGCGATGTCCTTCGCGCTGTACTACCTGGCCAAGCACCCGGCCGTCCTCGACCTCGTCCGCCGCGAGGCCGACGCCCTGTTCGGGGACGCGGCCGACCCCGAGCCCACGTTCGACGACATCGGCCGGCTCACGTACACGCGGCAGGTCCTGAACGAGGCGCTGCGGCTGTGGCCGACCGCGGCCGCGTTCAGCCGCGAGGCCCGCGAGGACACCGTGCTCGGCGGACGCATCCCGCTGCGCGCCGGGCAGGCCGTCACCGTTCTCGCGCCGATGCTGCACCGGCAGCCCGTGTGGGGCGACAACCCGGAGCTGTTCGACCCGTCCCGCTTCACTCCCGAGGCGGAGGCCGCGCGCTCGCCGCACGCCTTCAAGCCGTTCGGCACCGGTGAACGCGCCTGCATCGGGCGGCAGTTCGCGCTCCACGAGGCCACGATGCTGCTCGCCCTCCTGGCCCACCGCTACCGCCTTGTCGACCACGCCGACTACCAGCTGAACGTCAAGGAGACCCTGACGCTCAAGCCCGAGGGCTTCACCCTCACCCTCGTCCCGCGCACCGCCGCAGACCGGAACCACCCCGCGCTGCCAGGCCACGCGCCCGCCCAGGACAAGGCCACCGCCCCTGACACGCTGCCCGCCCGGGTGCGACCCGGCACGAGCGTCCTGTTCCTGCACGGCAGCAACTACGGAACCTGCCGCGGCCTCGCCGAGCAGCTCGCCGACGACGCCGCCGCGCTCGGCTGCGACACGTCCGTCGCCCCGCTCGACGCCCACGCCGGAGCCCTGCCCACGGACCGCCCCGTCGTCGTGATCGCCGCTTCCTACAACGGCCGCCCCACCGACGACGCGGCCGCCTTCGCCACCTGGCTCGACGAGGCCCCGGACGGCGCAGCGGACGACGTCACGTACGCGGTCCTCGGTGTCGGCGACCGCAACTGGGCCGCCACCTACCAGCACGTCCCAACTCGCATCGACGAACGCCTCGACGCCCTCGGCGGCAGCCGCCTGTGCGAACGCGCCGCCGCCGACGCCTCCGGCGACCTCAACGCGACCGTCCTCACCTTCACCACCCGCCTGAGCGCCGCGCTCCTCGACATGTACGGGGACCCCGACGCCGTCGGCGCCGACGCGGCAGAGGACGAGGAGGCGTACGAGATCCGGGAGATCGGCGGAGGGCCGCTGGACGCGGTGGCCGCCCGGCACGGGCTCGTCCCGTTCACCGTCACCGAGACCCGCTCCCTCACCGCACCCGAACACCCCCGCACCAAGCGCTTCGTACGCCTCGCGCTGCCCGAGGGCGTCACGTATCGCACCGGCGACCACGTGACCGTCCTGCCCGTGCAGGACCCGGCGCTCGTCGAGCGGGCAGCGGCGGCATTCGGCGTCGACCTCGATGCCGTCCTCGACATCAGGGCACGGCGTCCGCGGCGCGACGGGCTCGCGGTCGACCGGCCGCTGACGGTACGTGAACTCCTGTCTCATCACGTGGAGTTGGGGCATGTGCCCACCCGCGAACAGGTCGCCCTGCTCGCCGACGCGAACCCCTGCCCGCCCGAGCAGGCCGCGCTGCGCAACCTCGCGGACGACGACCCGCGCACCCTCGTCGAACTCGCCGAGGACCACCCCGCCCTGCGCGGCGCCCTGACCTGGCCCCAGCTCCTGGAGCTGTTGCCGCCGCTGCGGACCCGCCACTACTCGATCTCGTCGAGCGCCGCCGGGAGCCCCGCGCACGCCGACCTCATGGTGTCCGTCCTCGACACCCCGGCCCGCTCAGGGCGAGGCAGGTTCCGTGGCACGGGATCGGCGTACCTCGCGGGCGTGCGGCCCGGCGACACGGTGCTCGCGCGTGTCCAGCCGTGCCGCGAGGCCTTCCGCGTACCGAACGACGCGGAGACCCCGGTCGTCATGATCGGCGCTGGCACGGGCCTCGCGCCGTTCCGTGGCGTCATCGCCGACCGGAGCGCGCTGCTCGCTGAAGGTGCGCAACTCGCCCCTGCGCTCTGCTACTTCGGCTGCGACCACCCCGAGGGCGACTTCCTGCACGCCGACGAACTGCGGGCCGCCGAGCGTGCGGGCGCGGTTTCGATGCGCCCTGTTTTCAGCGAGGCACCCGAGGCGGGACACGCCTTCGTGCAGCACCGGGTGGCCGCCGAGGCCGACGAGGTGTGGGCGCTGCTCGGGGCCGGGGCACGTGTGTACGTGTGCGGTGACGGGGCGCGGATGGCGCCGGGCGTCCGAGAGGCGTTCCGCTCGCTGTTCCGGGACCGTACGCCGGGTGCGGGCGAGCAGGAGGCGGAGGCCTGGCTCGCCGGCCTGATCGCGGACGGGCGCTACGTGGAGGACGTGTACGCGGGCTGAGTGCACCGGCGTGTGGGGTCCGGAGACGGGCTGAGCACACACGGGTGGGGTCCGGACGCGACGTCGTCGCGTCCGGACCCCACCCCACGCTCAGGCGGTGACCGGAGTCCGGTTCCAGTGCGGCAGCATGATCACTCCCGCGAGGGCCGCCGCGGCGGCGAAGCCGTAGAACAGCGTGGTCGTCGACAGGAAGCCCGGGAGGAGGCCGCCGAGGATGGCGCCGACGGAGCCGCAGCCGTTGACGAGCCCGGTGGCCGTGCCCGCCCCGGAGAGCCCGCCCGAGTCGACGGCCGCGACGCCCGCGATCAGCGCGTCGGCGGCGTAGAGGCCGAAGCCGATGACGGCCAGGACACAGACCATCGTCCAGGTGCTGCCCGTGGCGGTGAGGGGGACGAACGCCGCCAGCATCACCATCAGCAGGCCGAGCGAGAGGACGGTCGGCGGGACGCGCCGCGAGGCGAACAGCCGGTCGGAGAGCCAGCCGACCACCATCGGAGCCAGCACACCCGCCACGCCGAACGCCACCGGGATCAGCGTGGCCTCCAACTTGCCGATGTGGGGCAGCCGTTCACTGACGATGACCGGCCCCCACAGCAGCAGCGCGTACCGCGCGGGCTTGAGCAGGAAGTACGCGGCGCTGAGTGTGAGCACCATGCGGTCGCGAAGGATCTCGCGGTAGACCACCTTCGCCGGCGGGGGTGCGGCGGCGGGGTCGGCGGTGGCCTCCGTGGTCTCCTCTGCGTCGGGGTCGGGGAGATCCACGTCCCGGGGCGCGTTGCGCTGGAAGATCACGAACAGGACGAGCACGACGGCCAGCGTCGCCGATCCCGTGAGGAACGCGACGTGCCAGTCGTCGAAGAGCGAGTACGCCACCCAGCCGAGGAACGGCGGCGCCGCGAGGCCGCCGAACGCGTAGTTCGTGCACCACAGGCCGAGGAGCCGGCCGCGCTCCCGCACCGGCATGAAGCTGGTGACGTTCTTGCACAGTGGGGCCCAGCCCGTCGACTGCGCGAGCCCCTGCACGGCCATCGCGACGCCGAACACCGCGAGCGAGGTGCTGAAACCGATGACCGCCGACGCGAGCACCGCGCCCACCATGCCGCCGATCACGACGATGCGCGGGCCGAACCGGTCCGCCCACGAACCCCACGCGAACTGCCCCACCGCGTAGGCGGCGAGATAGATCGCGTCGATCACACCCAGCGTGTGCGACGTGAAGGTGTGGTTGATCGCGGGATCGTCCAGGATGCCGAGCTTGGCGACGGAGAACGCCTGCCGCACGAAGTAGAAGCCCGCGTACGCGATCCAGGTGACGGCGAAGATCTGCCAGCGCCAGCGCAGCGACCGCCGCCGGGAATCCGGGTCTGCCGCGGGGGACCGGTGGGGGGCGGGCGCGACCCCTGGTCTCGTGCCGTCGGGCATGGTGGTCTCCTTGTCCTCGGTGCCTGGTGAGCGATGTGCGCGGGGGGTGAGATGCCGCAGTTCTTCGCTGTGCCGGGCCACGCGCCGCCGGACGTGCCGGTGACGCGTGGCCCTCTGTGCCGGGGTGGAGAAGGCGGAGAAGGCCGGTGGTGCGGGCCGGTGGAGAAGGCCGGTGGAGAAGGCCGGTGGTGCGGGCAGGGTCAGGCCGTCGCCGCCAGGGACTCGTCGAACGTGGCGGCGGCGAGGCCGAAGGAGAGCGTCATGCCGATGCCCGACGTCACCGAGATCGCCCGGACGCCGGGTGCCATGTCGCGGACCAGGAGCGGACCCCGGGCACTGCTCGCGTACACGCCCTGCCAGCGTTCGGTCACCTGGAGCTCGTCGGCGCCGAGTACGCCGGCCGCCGCGTCGATCAGCAGTCGTGACGTCGCCTCGTCCTCGAAGGGGATCGCGGTCCGCCCGTACGCGTGCGAGTCGCCGACCAGCACCGTGCCGTCGGGCAGGCGCGTGAACATGATGTTCGCGACAACGTCGAGCAACTCGGGGCTGTGGCCCAGGACTTCCTCGCGAAGCCGGGGCGAGGACGGCGTGGCCGTGAAGGCGTCGTAACGCAGCATGGACGTCGCCGTCAGGACGGCCGCGTCGGTGCGGAAGGCGTCGGGTGCGGTGACGCGGGCCATGGTGAGCCGGCAGCGCTCGATGCCGTGTTCCTCCGCCGCCGTCGGGTACAGGCGGTCCAGGTCGTGGCCCACGCAGACGAGGACCCGGTCGCCGTGGACCGGGCCCCGGCTGGTGTGGACGATGCCCTCTTCGACGCCCGTGACATTGGTGCCCCAGACGACGGTGACGCCGGGTTGTATGGACAGCCACGCGGCCAGGTCCGGAGCGGCCTCGCGCGGGTTGACGCGCAGGTCGTCGGGGAGGAAGGCGCCGCCCACGATGTCGCCCGATTCGGCGCCACGGCCGAGCTCGTCCGCGACCTCCTCGGCGGTCCG
The DNA here is from genome assembly GCF_040645335.1 of Streptomyces sp. NPDC046821. Lineage (NCBI taxonomy): Bacteria > Bacillati > Actinomycetota > Actinomycetes > Kitasatosporales > Streptomycetaceae > Streptomyces > Streptomyces sp. NPDC046821. The sequence continues at coordinate 358,004 of NZ_JBEYYB010000003.1, forward strand.
CAGCCGTACGGTGTCCGCGCCGCGCTCCGCGCGCAACTCCTCCAGGACGGCAAGTTCCGTGGTCGACCTCGCCACCACGAGGGCGCCTGCCTCGCGGGCCCAAAGACCGGAGCTCTTCGCGGCCTCCAGCCAGCCCGAACGCGAACGGTAGGCAAGTTCCAGCAGGTCATCGCGCTGTGCCGTGATGCAGCAGTGTCCGAAGTTGCGTACCGAGGCGCCCACGGGCTGCCAGTCCCGCTCGATGACGGTCACGGTCAGGCCGCGCCGGGCGGCCTCGAAGGCGTGGGCGAGGCCGACGATCCCGGCACCGACGATCACCAGGTCGCTGCGGCCGCCCGGAAGGTCGGCGGCGGGCGAAGGGGCGGAGGAAGGCGCTGAAGTGATGCTCATGTCCTGCAGCGTGCGAGCTCGCGGACGGCGGGGCAAGACTTGTGTGTACAAGTTTTCCGTCTGTTTACCTTCCGTGCCCCGGGGCGGCCCGTACGACCCCGAGTCGTCATGCAAACGCCTTGTCGGGGCCTTGAGAAGTCCGCGTACGAGCTGCGATAGTCATCTTGTGAAGACAAGTAAGGGTGTGCCGCTGCACGAGCAGCTGGGCGCCGAGTTCCTGCGGCGCATCGAGTCCGGTGAGTGGCCGGAGAACGAACCGGTGCCGAGCGAGGCCCAGCTCTGCGAGGAGTTCGGGACGTCCCGCGGCCCGGTCCGGCAGGCCCTGTCCATACTGCGCACGGAGGGGCACCTCGTGGGCGGCCGCGGCAAACCGCCCGTCGCCCGCAAGACCGCCCCCTCCCAGCCCTTCGAGTCACTGATGTCGTTCACGCAGTGGGCCAGGTCCATCGGCCGTGAACCGGGACAGCTGACCGTAGAGGTGGCCCGCCGCCGCGCCTCCCCGGAGGCCGCCGCCCGGCTCGGCCTGGACGAGGGCGAACCGGTCATCGACCTGATCCGCCTCCGCCACCTGGACGGCGTGCCGGTCATGGTCGAGCGCTCCACCTTCGTCCTCTACGTCGGCCGCCACCTGTTCGACATGGACCCGGACGCGGGCTCGATATACGAGGCCCTGTGCGCGCGGAACGTCGACCTGCACCACGCCCGCCACACCATCGACGCCATCGCGGCCGACGACCAGGACGCGGCGCTGCTCGGCATCGAACCCGGCGAACCCCTGCTGCGCGTAAGGCGGTTGGCGTCCTCGCGGGACGACGTACCGCTGGAGTACGCCGACGACCGCTATCTGCCGGCACTCGCCAACTTCACCATCGAGAACACCGCCGAGGGACGCACCGTCGTCGGCCGGTACCGCACTGACGAGGAGAACCCCAGTGATTGAACTCGCCGTCTTCGACATGGCCGGCACCACCATCGAGGAGCACGGAGCCGTGTACGACGCGCTCCGCCACGCCGTCGAGTCGACCGGCGCGACCGTCGACGCGCAGGACCTCCAGACCTGGATGGGCACCGACAAGCGCGAGGCCATCGACGCCCTGGTGCGCCTCGGCGGCGGCACCCCCGACGCGGACCTGGTCGAGCGGCAGTACGGCGAGTTCCGCGCGTTCCTGAAGAAGCGCTACGAGGAGGTCCCGCCTCAGCCCATTGCCCAGGCGGACAAGGCCCTCGCGGCGCTGCGCGCCCGCGGCATCAAGGTCGCCCTGACCACGGGCTTCAGCGACGACGTCGCCCTGCCGCTGCTCGCGTCGCTCGGCTGGTCCACGGGCGAGGGCGGCAACCTCGACGCGGTCGTCACCTCCGACGAGGTGGTCCGCGGCCGCCCGGCGCCGTACATGATCCACCGGGCCATGGAGAAGACCGGCGTCGTCGACGTGCGCAAGGTGCTCGTCGCGGGCGACACCGCCGTCGACCTCCAGGCCGGACACAACGCGGGCGCCGGTGTCGTGGTCGGCGTCCTCACGGGCCAGCTTCCGCGCACCGCGCTCGAACAGGAGCCGCACTCCTACGTGTTGGAGAGCGTCGCCGAGGTGCCGGACATCGCTGAGGCGACGCCGGCCGAGTAATTCCCTATACGGCGAGTAATTCCCTTTGCGGGAGCGGCGGCGGTGCGTGGGGTCGGAACCCCGCGTACCGCCGCTCACTCATGCTCCCGTCTACTCCTCCGCCAGCGCCGCGTCCACGATCGACTGCGCTTCCGTCTGCACCTGCGCCAGATGCTCGGGACCTTGGAACGACTCCGCGTAGATCTTGTACACGTCCTCCGTACCGCTCGGCCGCGCCGCGAACCAGGCGTCGTCCGTCGTGACCTTCACCCCGCCGATCGCCGCCCCGTTGCCCGGCGCGTGGCTGAGCCGCCCGGTGATCGCCTCACCCGCGAGCCGGTCAGCGCCGATCGCGTCACCGCTGAGCTCGGCGAGCGCCGCCTTCTGCGCCTTGGTCGCCTTCGCGTCCACGCGTGCGTACGACGACGAGCCGTGCTCCGCGGCGAGTTCGGCGTAATACACCGACGGGGTCTTGCCCGTCACCGCGGTGATCTCCGCCGCGAGCAGGGCGAGGAGGATGCCGTCCTTGTCGGTCGTCCACACACCGCCGTCCTTGCGGACGAAGCTCGCGCCCGCGCTCTCCTCGCCGCCGAAGGCGACCGACCCGTCGACGAGCCCCGGCACGAACCACTTGAATCCGACGGGGACTTCGAGCAGTTCACGGCCGAGCGAGGCCACGATCCGGTCGATGACCGCGCTCGACACGAGGGTCTTGCCGATCGCGGCGTCGGACCGCCAGCCGGTGCGGTGCGTGCAGAGATAGTGGATCGCGACGGCCAGATAGTGGTTCGGGTTCATGAGGCCCGCGTCCGGGGTGACGATGCCGTGCCGGTCGGCGTCCGCATCGTTACCGGTGAGCAGGTCGAAGTCGTGGCGCTTCGCGAGGACGGACGCCATCGCGGGGGCCGACGAGGGATCCATCCGGATCTTGCCGTCCCAGTCGAGCGTCATGAACCGCCAGGTCGGATCGACCTCGGGGTTCACCACGGTCAGATCGAGCCCGTACATCTCGGCGATCCGCGCCCAGTAGTGCACACTCGCCCCGCCGAGCGGGTCGGCCCCGATCCGCAGCCCCGACGCCCGGATGGCGTCCGTGTCGATGACGCTGCCCAGATCCTCGACGTACCGCTCCCGGAAGTCGTACGTCTCCGGGGACGCCCCCGGCGTCGTGCGCACGCCCTGATTCCCGTCCGCGAGCAGCTCGTTGGCGCGGCGCGCGATCCAGGAGGTCGCCGTGGAGTCGGCGGGGCCGCCGTGCGGGGGGTTGTACTTGAAGCCGCCGTCGCGCGGCGGGTTGTGGCTCGGCGTGATGACGATGCCGTCGGCCTGCCCCTGCTCGTCGGACGCGGTGTTGTTCCAGCGCAGGATGGCGTGGCTGAGGGCGGGCGTCGGCACGAAACCGTCGTGCTCGTCGACGAAGACACGGACGCCGTTCGCGCTGAGGACGCTGAGGGCGGTCTCCAGCGCGGGGCGCGAGAGCGCGTGGGTGTCGGGCCCGATGAACAGCGGGCCCGTGATGCCCTCGGCCGTGCGGTACTCGACGATCGCCTGCGTGATCGCCGCGATGTGCCGTTCGTTGAACGCCCCGTCCAGGCTGGAGCCCCGGTGCCCGCTCGTGCCGAAGACGACGCGCTGTTCCGCGCGGTCCATGTCAGGGACCTTGGTGAAATACGCGTCGACCAGTGCGTCGACGTCGACGAGATCCTCGGGCTTGGCCTGGGTTCCTGCGCGCTCGGTCATGGGTGCAGTGTCCCATCCGGGACCGGGACGACAAGGGACCGCGCAGGTGTACACGAGGGGTCGGCCGAGTGACCGCACGGGTGCGCACCGGCACTCGGCCGACACCCCGAGCGGGTGCCTCGGGGCGCCGGGGACACGTTCCGCGCTCCGAGGCACCCTGGGCTGCCGACGCTTCGTCAGGACTCGCTCTGCGCCTGCTTCTTGGTGATCACGGCCAGCAGCTCCGCGATGTACGCCTCGGCCGCCTCCTTGGAGATCCCGAGGTCCGCCAGCACCCCCGCCCCGTTCTCCTGCTCCAGGAGCGCGAGGAGGATGTGCTCGGTACCGATGTAGTTGTGGCCGAGACGCAGGGCCTCGCGGAACGTGAGCTCCAGGGCCTTCTTGGCCGCCGCGTCGAACGGGACCAGGGCCGGCATCTCCTCGGCCGCGGGCGGCAGGGCAGCCGTCGCGGCCTCCCGCACGGAGTCGAGCGACACGCCCTGCTCGAGGATCGCCTTGGCGCCGATGCCGTCCGCTTCGTGCAGCAGGCCGAGCACCAGATGGGCGGTGCCGATCTGCGCGCTGCTCGCGGCGCGGGCCTCGTTCTGCGCGGTCACGACCACGTTGCGGGCGCGGGGTGTGTAGCGGCTGAAACCCTGGCTCGGGTCGATCTCGGTCTCGGTGGCCTTGGGGACGAACCGCTTCTGGGCGGCCTGGCGGGTGACCCCCATGCTCGAGCCGATCTCGGTCCAGGAGGCGCCGGAGCGGCGGGCCTGGTCGACGAAGTGGCCGATCAGATGGTCGGCGATGTCGCCGAGGTGGTCCGCCGCGATGACGGCGTCCTGCAACTGCTCCAGAGGCTGGTCGTGGGCCTTCTTGATGCCTGCGATGAGGTCGTCGAGGCGTACGGGCACGGTGACTTCGACAGGTTTCGTGGATTCCGTCATGTGACAACCTTAGGTTGACAGTCCAAGGGTGTCAACTGTCGGTTGACAGTGCTTGAGGGGGGCGCCGGAGCCGCGATCCCGGGGCGGAGGGAGGTCGCCCGCCCGTCGTAGGCTGAGGAGTTCACGAGGTACTTCGTGATGTACCGAGCGCTGAATGGGGAGAGTCATGCCGGCGGCCCGAGTGTCACTCGACGACGTCCTGCGGAAGGCGGAGGAGTCCCGGACGGGAGCCCTCTGGAAGCTCGACGGCGCGGCCCGGCAGCTCGACGCGAACCTCGTGAGGCTGCTGCCCGGCGCCGACGTCCCCGGGCATGTCGAGCCCGACCTGGACGTTCTGCTGGTGACGGTCGAGGGAAGCGGGACGCTCCGGCACGGCGGCGACGAGGAAGAGCTCGCACCCGGGGTGCTTGTCTTCCTGCCCCGCGGTGAGCGGCGCTCCGTGACCGCAGGGCCCGACGGCCTCGCCTACCTCACCGCCCACCGCAGGCGCCCCGGCCTCAGCATCGGACGGGCCCCTGTGCGCGAAGCAGGAGAGGCCACGGAGCGGACCCCCGCTCGTGAGGCTCGTGAGGGCGGCGAACCCGCCTGCCTGATCAACCGTGTCTGCCCCGCCTGCGACCGGGTCTCCGAGGATCCGTCGGCTTCTTACTGCGGCCGGTGCGGCGGGCGCCTGCCCACTCCCTGACCTGGGCGGGCGGGCGGACATTCGTGCAGGCTGGACGGTACGGCCTGCTGCGCCCGGCACCCGTACGCCCGTACGGTTCCCACGAGCAGGATCAGGCGAACGCAGTGAGGGAGAACCACCGACATGGCTGGCTACCGCATCGAGACCGTCCGTAACGGCTACCGCGACTGGACCGCACGCAACGACCGCGGCGCGGAGGTCCGTATCGCCGCCGCCGACGACCCTGAGGCGCAGCCGTCGTTCACCCCCGTCGAGCTGCTGCTCGCGGCCATCGGTGGCTGCGGCGGCCTCGTCACCGACCGCACGGCCCGCTCCGTCGTGCAGGACGGGATGCGCATCGTCGTGGAGTCCGTGTCGCGCCCGGAGGACGACGGCCGCGTGGGCGCGATCCGCGTCAGTTACGAGATCGAGCTGCCCGAGGGCGACGAGCACGCCGCCGACGCGCTCGCGCGCGGGGTCCGCCTGACCCACGACAAGTACTGCACCGTCAGCCGGACCGTGGAGCACGGCGCCCGCATCGAGGCGCGGCTCCCGGACGGCACGCTGGTCTTCATGGGGGGCTGAGCGGCCTCCGGGGTGCTCTGAACTGGCCGTGCGCGCCCGCCAGTTGGACTCCCAGGGGTCCAGCCGGCGGGCGCGTTCCGTTACGGCAGCGTGTGCACCTTCGGTCCGACCGTGTTCGACCACGCGTTGCCCGCCGTGGCGTCCCAGTTCGTCGACCAGGTCATCGCACCCCGCAGACCTGGGTAGGTCTTCGCGGGCTTGAAGGCGCCGCAACCGGTGCCACGGGTCAGGCAGTCGAGCGCGTTGTTGACCACCGACGGCTCCACGTAACCGCTGCCCGCGCCGCGCGTCGACGCGGGAACGCCGAGGCCGACCTGGGACGGATCGAGGCCGCCCTCCAACTGGATGCAGGCGAGCGCGGTGAGGAAGTCGACCGAGCCCTGGCTGTAGACCTTGCCGTCACAGCCCAGCATCGAACCGCTGTTGTAGTACTGGGTGTTGACGACGGTGAGGATGTCCTTCACGTTCAGCGCCGTCTTGAAGTACTCGCCGGACGTCGACTGCATGTCGATGGTCTGCGGCGCCATCGTGAGCACGAACTTCGATCCCGCCTTCGCGGCGAGCTGATGCAACGCCTTTGCCATGTATGTGGAGTTGAGGCCGTTCTCCAGGTCGATGTCGACGCCGTCGAACCCGTACTGCTGCATCAGCGCGTAGGCACTGTCGGCGAACGCGGTGGCCGACGCGTCGCTGTTCACGACGATCGTGCCCTTCTCGCCGCCGACCGAGAGGATCACGGACTTGCCCGAGGCCTGCTTCGCGGCGATGTCGGCCTTGAAGTCGGCGTCCGACGCGTATCCGACGGCCGGGTCCAGGGTGAAGGAGATCTGGCCGGGTGTGGTCGTCGCGTCGGCGAAGGACACCGCGATGATGTCGTATTGCGCGGGGACGTCCCGCAGCTTCTGCACGGTCGCGCCGTTGTTGAAGTTCTGCCAGTAGCCGGTCACCGCGTGCTTGGGCACGGTGCCGCCACCACCCCCGCCGCCTCCGGATGCGGCTGTCTTCGCGGTGACGGCGGCCGACTTGGCGGACTCGCCGGCCGAGTTGGTGGCGGTGACCTGGAAGCTGTACGACGTGGCGGCGGTGAGCCCGGTGACGGTGGCCGAAGCGCCGCTCACGGACGCGACCTTGGCGCCGTCGCGGTACACGTTGTAGCCGGTGGCCCCGGAGGACGCGGTCCACGACAGGTCGACCGTCGAGGACGTGGTGGCGCCCGCCGCGAGCCCGGCCGGCACGGGGGGTACGACGACGGGATCGCCACCGCCCCCGCCTCCTCCGTCGGGACCGAGCACGCTCACGTCGTCGACGTAGTACGCGCCCTGCCCGTACCAGCCGTGCGTGTAGACCGTCACGGACGTCGTGTTGGCGCCGGTCGTGAAGGTGGTGCTCAGCTGCTGCCAGCCGGAGGCGCCCGGTGTCCACGTCGACACATCGGTGGTACCGGTGCCGCTCGCACCCAGGTACACGTAACTGCCCTGGACCCAAGAGCTCAGCTTGTACGTCGAGTTGGGCTTGACCGCCACGCTCTGCGAACACTGCGCGGTGTCCTGCGTGGTCGGTGTGCCCTTGAGCGCCTTGGCGCCGCCGTGCACGGGGGAGCCGACAATGGAGCCGGTGCCGGCCGAGCAGGTCCAGTTGCTCAGGTCCGACTCGAACCCGGCGTTCTTGGCGACGTTGACGTCGGCGGCCTGCGCCGTGGTCGCCAGGGCGGTGACGCCGAGCGCGGTGGCCGCGGAGACGGCCAGCGCGCCCTCGATCCATCTGCGTGCACGGTTCACGTGCTGCCTCCGGTGGGGGAGTGAAGGGGGCGGGAGTGAACGGTGGCCACCGCTGTAGGGCTAAAAGCTGGTCCAGACCAATGGAGTTGTCAAGGTTCCGGTCACCGCGAATTCGAGCCGGGTTGCGATGAGTTCCGCGTACGGGAACGGTCTAGAAGGTGACGGAAGATGCCGAGGAGGCAGAGATGAGCACGTCCCGCACCCTGGACAAGGAGTTCAGCGCCGTCCTGGACAAGTCCCCGAGCGAAGGTGGCTGGACCTACGTCGTGTGGCCCGACTCGGCCGCCTTCTTCGGTACGCGCGGCCTGGTCAAGGTCAGGGGCACGGTCGACGGCCATCCGTTCCGGAGCTCGTTCATGGCGCTGGGGGACGGCCGGCACAAGCTGCCCGTCAAGGCCGACGTGCGCAAGGCGATCGGCAAGGAGGCGGGGGATCGGGTGACCGTGCGGCTGGAGGAACGGCTCGACGGGTGAGGCCAACGTGTGAGCCGGGCTATGAGGCCGGCGTACGAGGTCAGGGCGTGAGGCCGGCCCGCTCCGGGAGGAGGAAGGGAGCGGGCCGGGGGTGGATGGTGCTGACCGGGGCCGCCGGCCTGGGCGTGGGTTGGGAGTGACCGGCGGCCCCTCCACGCAGGAGCCGTCATTCCTGTGCGGGGTTCCACTGGTTAGTGGACTGCGCTGTTCCGATGGCTGGAAGCGTGCGAACAGCGTGTCTAGGTGTGTCTGGTTCACACGGGGTGTGAGAGGGCTTCGGGCGCGGGCCTCAGCGGCGTTCGAGCATCCCGCGTACGAAGGCCGCCTGCCCGGCGTGCTGAAGATCGTCGGCGACCACGCTCACCAGGCGCACGCCCAATGTCACCGGCGGCGACCAGGTGTCGTCGATCACCTGATCCAGCCGCTTGTCGCTGACTCCTGCCAGGTAGGCGAGGGTGCGCTCGTGCACGGCGTCGAAGTAGCCGAGCAGCTGGCCGGCCGATTCCACCCGCACCTTGGCCACCTGCGCGCCGCTGTGGCCGTACCCCGTGTCCGAGGGCGGCAGGCCGAGGCCGAAGCGGTCGGCCCAGCCGTCGGTGAGCCAGACCTGATCGGAACCGGATGCGTCGGCGACGTGATCGTCCTGGATCCGTGACAGATGCCAAATCAGCCACGCGATGGAGTTCGAGTCGTCGTGGAGCCGGGTGTTGAGTTCCTCGGCGGAGAGATCTTCCACAGCGGCGTGAACCGATTCGTGGATCCGGCCGAACGCGTCGATGAGAACGTCCTTGGAGTGCATGACGTGCTGCTTCCTCGGCGTTCGGGATTTCACACCCGGGCACCCGTTCCCTTCCGGCCATTCGGACCCGTGAATATGCCCGGAGCCTGGCCGGAAAGCCATGGTGACAGCGCGTCGGAAGTGGCGATACTCGTCTTCTGGGAGAGAAGTGCGGTCAGTGGTCGATGGATCACTTCGGATGAATGCGAGGCGCGCGGAGCGGCGGACCACCCGACGGGGGAGAACATGCACGACGAATTCCTGTGCCATGTCACCGCCTACGGAATCTGCGGCGGTCGGCGCGTCGGCGTACCCCTCGGGACGTATCGCGCGCCCACGCTGCCTCTCGCGATGTGGTGGCTTCGCGACCGGGCTTCCTGGATAGCCGAACGGCTCGATCCACGCCCCGGAATTCCCTATTTACCCGAGCACGCCATTACTCCGGTCGCAGACACTTTCCCCGACGTGCCCGGCGTGCTGCGCGCGTGGTGCGGGGATACCGAGCGGCAGGAACAAGTGGCGGAGGAACTCGCCACCGGAAAGCTCGTCCGCCTGATCACCCGCGACGACACCACGGAATACGAGTTCCTAGCCGAGTCGGTCGACGCCGTGCGGATGCACCGCACCGGAGCCTCGGTTCCCGCACTGGTTCCCCGCCCCTGACCGGCGCCTTTTCCCGGCCCCCCGGCCCGTATGATTCGGGCCCCGGTATCAAGGACCACGTGCAGGTCTACGAGAACCCGGGCCTCGTCGGCATCGGCACGGTGTGCCTCGCTCCCGTCCAGGAGATCGCCTCCGACAGCTGGGGCAACGACAGCGGCGACTCCCGTACATGGAAAATGAGCTGCTGACCTCGCACCCGGGATGACCGAAGCGGAACGGACGGCGGCCCCCGCCGTCCGTTCCGCCGGTTATGACTGCCGCACGCGCCACTGGGTATCAGGATGGCTGCAGGGGAGTTAACGTACCGACCGACCCAAATGAGAGAACCGCATGACCGAGTACCTGGACGGAGCCTTGATGCCGACCGGTGCTGCCGCCCCCGTCGAGCCGCTGCGCCGGGCGACGCAGTACACCGGAGAGCCGGGCTGCATCGCCGACGCACGCGCCTTCACCGAGGCGTTCCTGGAGCAGCTGCGCTCCGAGTGGTGTGCCGTCATCGACGCCAGGCAACGCGTCGACCTGCTGCTTCTGGTCAGCGAGCTGGTCACCAACGCGGACCGTCACAGCCACGGCCCGTACGTCCTCGACCTCGAAGGTTCGCGGGACGAGGTGGCCGTCACCGTCTACGACAGCAGCGCCGCCGTACCCCGTCGCTTCGTCAGGGATCCCTCGCGCATCGGCGGGCACGGACTCGAGATAGTCCACGCCCTCGCCACCGAGGTCATCGTCGAGCGGATCCCCGTCGGCAAGTGGATCAAGGCCGTCTTTAGACTGCGCGCGTAACCGAACGGTTCTCGCGCGAGGAGAAGACACCATCGACACCGCATCCGACCGTGAGCTCCTGAACGACCTGGCCGAGGCGCTGCCCGGCCTCACCCTGATCGAGGACGCCGACGTCCTCTCCGGGCTCAGCCATGACGACGCGGAATGGGCGCCGGTGGGCAAGGCACTCGCGGCCGTCCGGGTCACGGACGCCGACCAGGTGCAGCGCGTGGTTCGCGCCTGCGCGGCGCGCTCCATACCCGTCGTGACCCGAGGCGCGGGCACCGGACTCTCGGGCGGCGCCAACGCGACCGACGGATGCCTGGTCCTCGACCTGTCGAAGATGAACCGCATCCTGGAGATCGACACCGAGAACCTGATCGCCGTCGTCCAGCCCGGCGTCGTGAACAACGACCTCAAGGCGGCCGTCGCCGAGCACGGCCTCTGGTACCCGCCGGACCCCGCGAGCGCCCCCTGGTCCACCATCGGCGGCAACGTGTCGACGAACGCCGGCGGCCTCTGCTGCCTCAAATACGGCGTCACCAGGGACTACGTTCTCGGGCTCGAAGCCGTGATGGGCGGCCCGGCCGGCGAGTACGGCACCCGCGTCCGCTTCGGCCGGCGCACCAACAAGGGCGTCAGCGGCTACGACCTCACGGGCCTGTTCGTCGGGTCCGAAGGCACCTTCGGCGTGATCACGGAGATCACGCTCCGCCTGCGTCCCGCGCCCGTGGCCGAGCCCCGGACCGTCGTCGGCGCGTTCGACGGACTCGTCGCGGCGGGCGCGGCCGTCGCCCTGTGCACCCGGCGCGGCCTCCAGCCCGCCGCGCTGGAACTCCTCGACCGGCACTGTATGCAGGCCGTCGAGGACTGGAAGCACCTCGGGATCGAACCCGGCGCCGCGGCGATGCTCCTCGCGCGGATCGACTCCCCTGGGGAGGCGGGCGCGGCCGAGGCCGCGGCGGTCGCCGAGGCGTTCACGGAGGCGGGGGCGCTGTGGGCGGAACAGTCCACCGACGCCGTCGAGGCCGAGGCCCTCTTCGACGTGCGCAGGCTCGCGTACCCGGCCCTTGAGCGCCTTGGGCCCGTACTCACCGAGGACATCTGCGTACCGCGCTCCGCCGTGCCCGCGATGCTCGCCACCATCGAGGAGATCGGGCAGCGGCACGGTGTGCGGATCGCCACCCTCGCGCACGCCGGGGACGGGAACCTGCACCCGCTGTTGATCACGCCGCCCGGGGACGCGGACGCGCGGCGCGCGGCGCAGGCCGCGTTCGAGGAACTGCTGACCGCAGCGGTCGCCGCCGGCGGCACCGTCACCGGGGAGCACGGCGTCGGCCTGCTCAAGCGGGGCGGTATGCGCCACGAACTCGGTCCGGAGGTGTGCGCCGTCCAGCGCGCGGTGAAGAGCACCCTCGACCCGCTGGACCTGTTCAACCCGGGGAAGGTCGTCGGGGACCCGGAGACGGACTGATCCGGGACCCGGGGCACGTTTTGATCCGGGACCCGGACACGTTGTGATCGGGCACCCCGCGACGGACTGATCCGGGGCCCACCGCCCCCAGCCCCGGGACCCCCACTGCCCCAGCCCGGGGTCACCCGCTACCCCAGCCCAGGGACCCCCACCACCCCAGCCCCGGGTCACCCACCCGACCGGTCGCCCCCTGCATGGCGGTACATTGCTCGCCGCGCCGCCGTAAATCAGTCATTTATGTACTTATCGGACTTAGCGTGCCTGTGTTGCCAGGGGGGTCGCGCAACGTGTCCCTCGTGGACGCGGGTTGGGATGCCGATGAGTGAGATCAGCCGCAGAAGCGCCGTGGGCCTGGGACTCGGGGTCGGCCTGGGCGCCGCAGCCGCGGGGCTCGCCGGATGCGGGGCCGACGAGAACCCCGCCCGCCCGCCCGCGGGCCCCGGCCGGCAGCCCGACCGGGGCGCCCCCAAGGGCGCGAAGACGGCGCCCCGGCTGATCGGTGACGGCTCGACGGCGTACACCGGCAGACAGCCCAACCAGCCCGCTGCGCCCACCCGCCTCGAACCCGGCCAGAAGCCACCGCAGTTCGTGATCTTCTCCTGGGACGGCGCGGGCGAGGTCGGCAACGGGCTCTTCCCGCGCTTCCTGGAACTGGCCAAGAACCACGGCGCCCACATGACCTTCTTCCTCTCCGGCGTGTACCTCCTGCCCGAGTCGAAGAAGCGGCTCTACGACCCGCCGAACAACCCCCTCGGCGCCTCCGACATCGGGTACCTCACCGACGCGCACCTCAAGGAGACGCTGCGGTACACCCGCGAGGCCTGGCTCGACGGCCACGAGATCGGCACCCACTTCAACGGCCACTTCTGTGCCGGTACGGGATCGGTGGCCAACTGGACGCCCGCACAGTGGCGCAGCGAGATCGAACAGGCCCGCTCCTTCATCAAGACCTGGCGTACGAACACGGGTTGGCACGGGCACGACCCCCTGCCGTTCGACTACGACAAGGAACTCGTCGGCGGCCGCACGCCCTGTCTGCTGGGCCAGGACAACCTGCTGCCCGCCGCCCGCGAGCTGGGCTGGCGCTACGACGCCTCCTCGCCCGGCGGTGTCCAGCGCTGGCCGAGCAAGCGCCAGGGACTGTGGGACCTGCCGCTCCAGGGCATCCCGTTCCCCGGCCACAGCTTCGAAGTCCTCTCGATGGACTACAACATCCTGGCCAACCAGTCTAAGAACTCCACCCGTGCGCCGTCCTACAACTACGACGGCTGGCGCCGGCAGGCGAGCGAGTCGTACATGGCCGGGTTCAACAGGGCGTACGAGACGAACCGTGCGCCGTTCTTCATCGGCAACCACTTCGAGGAGTGGAACGGCGGCATCTACATGGACGCCGTCGAGTCCGCCCTCAAGCAGGTCGCCGACAAGAAGGACGTACGGCTCGTCTCCTTCCGGCAGTTCGTCGACTGGCTGGACGCGCAGGACCCGATGGTCCTCGACCGGCTCCGCTCGCTGCAGGTCGGCGAGGCGCCCACCGGCGGCTGGGCACGCTTCATGTCGGGGGCGGCACCGTCACCGACGGCCGGCGCCCGCACCTGAGTCGTCCGGCACAATCGGTGTCCGTCCGCCAGGGCACCCGGGCGGCGGACACGGCCAGTGACTGAGAGGCAGGCGCATGACCCGTCGGATCGCCGTGGGAGTGGACGGATCACCGGAGAGCTCGGCCGCGGCGGCGTGGGCGGCGCGCGAAGCCGTCCGGCGCGGTGCCGAGCTTCGCCTGCTGCACGCATGGACGCCGCTCCCGGACCTGGCGGTGGCCACCCCCGACGCGGAGGCGCAGGCAGAGTGGGCCAGGAGCGTCGCCGAGGAGGCCGGGCGCGCCGTGACGAGCGGCCACCCCGGCCTCCCGGTGACCGTAGACTCCCCGTCCGGCGACGCCGTGCCCGAGCTCCTCACCGCCGCGTCGGACGCGGACCTCCTCGTGCTCGGCTCCCGGGGGCACGGGCCGCTGGTCGGTTTCCTCGTCGGGTCGGTCGGCCAGCAGGTCATCGCCGAGTCCCGGCACCCCGTCGCCCTGGTCAGGGAGGACGACCGCCCCGAGCTGGAGGCGGGCGGCCGCGAGATCGTCGTGGGCCAGGAGGGCGACCCCGAGGACAGCCGGGCAGCCCTCGAATTCGCCTTCGCCACGGCCGCCGCCCGAGGCGCGACCCTGCGCGTCGTCCGCGCCTGGACCCTGCCGCCCCTCTACGCCTACAGCCCCGCCTCCCTGCAACTGCTCGACGACGCGGGCGGCATGGAACCGTACGAGCGGAAGGCGCTCGGGGAGGCGCTCGCCCCGCTGCGCGAGCGGTACCCCGAGGTGCCGGTGGTCGAGCACGTCGAGATCGGCAGCGCGGCCCAGGTGCTGCTCGCGTCGGCCGCGGCGGCCCAGCTCGTGGTCGTGGGCCGCCGCGCACGCCGCTCGACGGTCGGGTCCCGGATCGGGTCCGTCGCGCACGCGGTGATGCACCACGCGCCCTGCCCGGTGGCCGTGGTTCCGCCCGCCTGAGCGTCGCCCGTCAGCCGTCGGCGAGCGTGATGGCCCGCACCGGACAGGCGCGGGCCGCCTCCCGCACCAGCGGGTCGCCGCCGCCGTCTTCGCGGCCCGCAAGGACCTCGCTGAAGCCGTCGTCGTCCTGGGTGAACACGCCCGGTGCCGTCAGCGCGCACATGCCCGCGCCCACACAGCTGTCCTTGTCGATCCGGATCCGCACAGTCCGCGCCTCTCTCACTGGTAGGTGCCCAACGTTCACCAGGTGACCGGGAGTTCGAGCATTCCCTGGATGGTGTCCCCCGGCTTGAACGGAATCTCCTCGGCCGGAGCCGCGAGCCGCAGCCCGGGGAACCGTGCGAACAGCGAGCGCAGGGCGATCTCCATCTCGGCCCGGGCGAGGTTCTGCCCCAGACACTGATGGACCCCGTAGCCGAACGCGAGGTGATGGCGGGAGGGACGGTGCCAGTCGAGCGAGTCGGGGGACGCGTAGGTGTCGCCGTCGCGATTGAGGATCGACGTGGAGAAGACGATCCCGTCGTCCGCCCGGATGGTCTCGCCGGCGACCTCGATGTCCTCCGTGGCGACGCGCAGGATGCCGTCGGCGATGGACAGGAAACGCAGCAGCTCCTCGATGGCGGCGGGCAGCAGGGCGTCCTCCGAGCGCAGTTCGGCCAGCTGTTCCGGGTGCCGGAGCAGCGTGAACGTACCGAGCGAGATCATGTTGGCCGTCGTCTCGTGCCCCGCGACGAGCAGGACCGTGGCGAGGCTGATCAGCTCCTCGCGGTCGGGCACCCGCACCGAGCCGTCGCCCTGCCCGCGCTGGATGAGCTCGTCGAGGAGCCCGTCACCCGGGGAGCGGCGCTTGTGGTCGATCAGCGAACCGAGGTAGGCGTCCAGCTGGGCGCGCGCCTCCTCCGTGTCCGCCTGCGTCGGACCGCGCAGCAGCCGCCGTGACTGCTCCTCGAAGAAGTCGTGGTCGGCGTAGGGCACCCCGAGCAGGGCGCAGATCACCATGGACGGCACGGGCAGCGCGAACGCGTTCACCAGCTCGGCCGGCGGGCCCTGCTCGGCCATCGCGTCGAGGAGCCGGTCGACGGTCTCCTGGATGCGGGGCCGCAGAGCGGTGATCCGCTTGAGGGTGAAGCTCGGGATCAGCATCCGGCGCTGGGCGTTGTGCTCGGGGTCGTCGACGCCGAGGAGGGCGATACGGCGGTCGCGCTGGCTCGCGACGCGTGCCGTGGGCATCGGGAACGCGTGGTTCCGCCGATCGGTGGACAGACGGGGGTCGACGAGCAGATCGCGCGCGACCGACTGACCGGTCACCACCCACACCGTCCGCCCGTCGAAGAGCGAGACACGGGAGAGTGGGCGCTCCGCGCGCAGCGGGTCGTAGGAGGCGGGCGGGTGGTAGGGGCAGGTGCGGCTCTGGGGGTAGGCGACGGTTTCCGGGGTGGGGGGTGTCACGGTCATGGATGACCTCGCAGCCGGTGTGTCTTCCTTGGCGATCTTTATTAGATGCCTCAGGCATCTATTCGTCCACGCGAAGACCGGCCAGTCGAGCTGGGAGGGGCATCTGGCCGAAGGTCGCTGTTGCCCTGCGCCCGGAGGCGCTTCTTATCAGGTCGGGGGATGCCGAAGGCTCGGGATCATGGGTGCGGTGCGTGTCGGGCGGCCGGAGCCGGTGGGGTGTCATCGGGCGTGGCGCGGCTGGTTCACGCCCCGTAGACGCCTCACGCTCAGGGCCCCCGGGGATATCCGGATGCTTGTGCGAGCACCGCTGGGTATCGTCGCCGCACGTGGAACCACTGAACGAGAAACAGATCCGGGAATCCTTCGTGAACTGCACGAAGGGCGAGGCCGCCCGGATGAAGCTCCCCCTCGACTTCGCCGAGCTCCCCTGGGACGACCTGGACTTCCTCGGCTGGGTCGACCCGGGAGCGCCGCTCCGCGCCCACCTCGTGCGCCCCGGCACCGACGGGCCGCTCGGCATCACTCTGCGCGTCCCCTCGGTGAGCCGCACCAGCGCCGTGAAGTCCAGCATGTGCCAGGTCTGCCTCACCGGGCACGCGTCCTCCGGCGTCGCCCTCCTCGCGGCGCCGCTCGCCGGGACGAAGGGGCGGGAGGGCAACACCGTCGGCATCTACGTGTGCGCGGACCTCGCCTGCTCCCTCTATCTGCGCGGCAGGCGCCAGCCCAAGCTGAGGGCGGGCCGCCACGAGGAGTCACTGTCGCTGGACGAGCGGATCGCCCGCGCGATGACCAACCTGGACGCCTTCACGGCGAAGGTCACCGGCACGGCCTGAGGCAGTTTTTTTACGTGTGCTGCGTCGCCGCCGCGTCGAGTCGTGGACGGCCTTGGTCGCGCCGCCGCACGAGGCCATGCCGGTCACGTTCGACCTTGTTGATGGCCCAAGGTCGACCCGGCAGTCACGGGCGAGACCCGGGTCAGGACGGATGCGCGCAGGCGAGCGAATTGGTACGGCCCCGCGGTGACGCCACCGCGGGGCCGTTGCGGACTCAAGTCCCGTACGCCTACTGGACCTTGGCCTGGATCGCCGAGATGCAGGAGGCGATCGCCTGCTGGAGGTCTTCGAGGCGCTTGAGCATGTCGTCCTCGAAGACGTCGTCCTCCGCGTCGTCGAGCGTCAGCTCCTCGAACACCTTCGTCGCCTTCTGCAGGCTGTTGTAGAACTTCGCCCTGCGCTCCTTCACCCGGAGTTCGGGGTCGCTCTCGACGGTCTTGGTGACGAGTTCGCGGACGCTGTCGTAGGCCTCACGCGCCCACTCGCCGGCCTCCTCGTCGCCGTCCAGCTCGTCGAGCAGCGACAGGTGGCGCTCGGCCTCCTCGCGCAGCTCGCGCGGCGCCTCGATCTTCTGCCCGGCCGGCGTCTTGATCTGGCCGACCTCCGCGATCTGGCGGACGTACTCGACCCGGTCACCGGTCTTCGCCTCTTCGGCAACGGCCTTCTTCAGGTCGTCGGCGCGCACGATGTCCCTGACCAGCTCCGTGCGGAGCGCGGGGTCCTCCTCCAGGCGGTCCATCAGGGCCTTCCTGGCGGCCTCGGCGGTGCCGGGGTCGGCGAGGATCGCGGCACGCAGCGCGGTCGGGTTCTCGGCGACCTCCAGGGCCTTCGTCGGGCGGATGCCCTCGGCCTCGGCGGCGGCGGAGATCGCGTGACCGCGCGGCGAACCGGCGCTGGAACGGGAGGAGTAGTACGACAACCAGGCGTCGGCGTCCGGGAGTTCGACCTCCTGGCCCGGGGTGAGCGCTTCGAACTGCGGCACGAGACCGTCGTCCGCCGCGCTGTCCCACGCCTTGTAGAACCGCATGACGCGCTCGGCGGAGCAGCCGGCCAGCTCGCTGAACTTCCGGGCCGAGACCTTCGGCGTCTCGCCCACGGCCTGCCCGCCGGGACGCACACTGCGGGCGACCATGAGCGCGAACGCCCAGCCGCCGGTCCGCGCGTAGACACCGAAGGCGCGCGCGTCCTCGGCGATCTGCGCGGGGACCTCGACGGTGTCGTCCGCGGTGTCGTCCGCGCTGTCGTCCTGGGCCTCGTCCGAAATGTCCTCGGTGGTGAGGTTCGGTGCCTCGTCCGAAACGCCCTCCGTGGCGGGGTCCGGCGCCTCGTCCGTGGCCCCGCCCGGGATCCAGATGTTCGCCTCAGCCTCGGTCGCGGCCTCCGAGGCCCCGGCGTCGGCTGCCCCGGCCTGAGCCGGCAGCGCCTCTTCGGACGTGAGGCCGGGCGCGGCGGATTCGGTCGCTTCGGTCGGGGAGATCGCTGCGGTCACGTATGTTCTCCTGAGGCGTCACGGTCGTACGAAGGTTGACGCGCCACTTTATCCCTCCTAATCGACCGTTTTGTACGCGACCGCTCGCGTGACCGTCCGCGTGCCCGACTACGCCCGGTGCTCGACCTTGCCGCCCACCACGACCGTCTCGGCCACCGTGCCAGGGATGTCCTCGGGCGCGGCGCGCAGGATGTCGCGGGACAGGACGACGAAGTCCGCAGCCTTGCCCACGCTCAGCGAACCCCGTTCGTTCTCAAGGAAGTTGGCGTACGCGGAACCCATCGTGTACCCGTACACTGCGGTCTCCACGTCCACGGTCTCGCCCGGCATCCACGGCTCGCCGCCGTCCAGCGGGCGCCGGGTCACGGCGGTGTAGATGCCGACCATCGGGTCCATCTCGGCTACGTTCCAGTCGCTGGAGAACGCGAGGACGGCACCCGACTCGTGCAGGCTGCGCATCGGCCAGGCCTTGTGCCAGCGGTCCGTGCCGACGTTCTCCGCCCAGTCCTTGCCCGGCCCGGCGACATCGGGCGCGCAGTGCCTCGGCTGCATACAGGCCACCACACCGAGCGCGGCGAAACGCGCCGTGTCGGCCGGGTCGAGGCACTCGACGTGGACGACCTGGTGCCGGGCGTCACGCTCACCGTTGACCGTACGGGCGTGCTCGACGGAGTCCAGGACCGTACGGATGCCGCGGTCGCCCGTCGCGTGGACGAAGCACTGGAAGCCGCGCGAGTCGAGCTTGGCGAGGAGGTCCGCGAACTCCTCCGGCGGGTAGAACGTCTCGCCGCGGTGGTGGCCGCAGCCCACGTACGGCTCCAGGAGCGCGGCGGTGCGCGGCTCGACGACGTCGTCGATGTAGAGCTTCAGCGGTCCGACGCGCAGCCGGTCGTCGGCGTGGCGCTCCGCGGCGGCCGCGAAGTCGTCGAGGTCGGCGTCGGTCGTGCCGCGCGGGTGGAACAGCGCCGCGACGATCCGCGAGCGCAGCCGGCCCTCGGCGCGGGCGCGCTCGTACAGGGCGAGGTCGTCGAGCGAGTTCTGCGGTTCGACGACGGTCGTGATGCCGAAGCGGATCGCGTCGTCGAGGGACTTGGCGAGGCGCCCGTACTGCCGGTCGGCCGAGGCCCACGGCACGCCGAGCTCCTTGAGCGCGCGGTGTCCGTCGCGCGACAGGCCCTTGACGGCGAAGTCCTTGACGAATCCGGTCGGTTCGCCGGTCTCGGGGTCGGTCGCTGCCTCGCCGAACGGCAGGCTCGTGTGGTCCTTGTCGATGCCGAGAGCGCGCAGCGCGGCCGTGTTCAGCCATGCGGTGTGCACGTCGTAGCTGAGGACGAACGCGGGCGTGTCGCCGGTCACCGGGTCCAGGTCGGCGGCCGTGGGCATACGGCCGTCGGGGATCGCCGAGTAGTCGAACGCCTCCGCCTCGATCCACGCGGCGTCGGCGTTCGCGGCCAGCCACGTGCTGATGCGGTGGTGGATCTCGTCGAGGGTGTCCACGCCGGCCAGTTGCACGCACGCGTCGTCGGAGCCGAGGCGTACGTGGTTGTGCGCGTCGATGAAGCCGGGCAGGACCAGCTTGCCGCCGGCGTCGACGACCTCGGTGCCGGGCCCCGTCCAGGCCTCGGCGTCCGCGTCCGAGCCGAGCCAGACGATCTTCCCGTCGCGCACGGCCAGCGCCTGCGCCTCGGGCAGCTCCGGGTCGACCGTGTGGACACGCGCGCCGCGCAGGACGAGGTCGGCGGGTGCGGGGGAGTGGGACATGAGGGGCAACTCCTAGAGAGATGAGGGGAGTTAAGGAGAAGGGTTACGCGGCAGGCTTGACGGTCCGCCGGGCGAGCACCCAGTACACGAGTGCGGAGACGACGGAGCCGAGCAGGGTCAGGTCGGCGCCGCCGAGCGGGGCCACCAGTGGTCCGGTCCAGAGTTCGGAGTCGCAGGTCAGCGCGGCGAAGGCCATGCCGGCGAGCAGGGCGACGATCCCGGCCGGGTGGTAGCCGCCCCGGTACCAGTAGGCGCCCTCACGCCCGGCGTGCAGCGCCGGTGCGTCGTACCAGCAGCGGCGCATCACCATGTCGGCGAGGAAGACACCGCCCCACGGCGCGAACACGATGATCAGCAGGGAGAGGAACGACAGCAGCGACTCGGTGAAGTCGGTGAAGAACAGCGCGTACAGCGAACCGGCCACCGTCACGCCCGCGCTGATCAGGATGGCCTTGGCGCGGCTCCACGGGATGCCCAGGACCTGGAGGTTCAGGCTGGACGAGTACAGCGTGATGATCGAGTTGGTGACCGATCCGCCGAGCACCAGGGCGAGGAAGAGCGGCTGGAACCAGCCCGGCAGAAGCCCCTCCGTACCGGCCACCGCGTCCGTCATGTCGGCCTGCGTGGCGGCCGCGACGCCCGCGATGCCGAGCGCGACCGACGACACGAGCCCGCCGAGCGCCCCGCTCCACGTGATCGACTTCAGCGAGGTGGTGCGCGGCAGGTAACGCGTGTAGTCGGCGGGCATCGGGACGTACGAGAACGGTCCCGCCAGCATCACGACGAACGCGAGGCTCCAGCCTGAGGCACCCGGGGAGCCGCCCGTCGACGCGCCGGTCTCGGCGCCCGGCAGCAGGAAGACGAGCAGCGCGGCGAAGCCCACGGCCAGGATGTACGCCATCCAGCGCTCGGCGAACTGCACGGTCGCGTGGCCCCACAGGGCGACGGCGAAGGTGAGGACCATCGTGACGGTCAGCGCGAAGGCGCGGGTGAGCGGGCCGTGCCAGCCGAGGTCGGCGCAGAACGCCTCGAGGGCGAGCGCCCCGACCACCGTGTTCACGATGGTGTAGCCGATCGAGACGATCCAGTTCAGCAGACCGGCCGGCCAGTTCCCGCGGATGCCGAAGGGTGCCCGCGAGATCACCAGGGTCGCCGTGCCGGTGCGGATGCCGCTCAGACCGGCGGCGCTGATGACGAAGAACGACAGCCCGCCGAGCACGACCGCCGCCGTGGCCTGCCAGAACGAGAGACCGAAGGACACCGCGAGAGCGCCGTTGATCACGTACGTGAAGGTCAGGTTCGAGCCGAACCAGAGCCAGAAAAGATCCTTCGCGCCGCCGTGCCGCTCCGCGTCGGGGATGGGGTCGATGCCGTGGGTCTCGACCTGGAAAACCTCGTCACCTGTGGCGGCGACGGCTGCCTGAGGTCCGGCGGCCGCCGGACCGGCGTCCACGGTGTGCTGCTGGGTCATCCCACCGTCCTTGCTGGTGTTTCTCGGAGTTGCGCACCTGAACGACACCTTGAATGTCGTTCTAAGTTCTTGAATGGCATTCAAGATGCGCTGCCGTAGTCCCGTACGTCAAGACCCCGCCGGGAATTCGCCGGATAGGGTCAGGGCGTCGGACCACGGGATCAACGGGATCAGCGGGTCGGGCCACGGGATCAGGGAGGCGCGGCTGTGGCGGCTACGGCGCGACGGCGTGACGGGCGGATCGCACAGGAGCGGATGCTGGAGGAGGCGATGACGGCCATCGCCGAGGACGGCCTGGCGTCGCTCACGATGTCGGCGCTCGGCAAGCGCCTCGGCACCAGCGGCGGCCACATCCTGTACTACTTCGGCAGCAAGGACCGCCTCCTCCTCGAAGCCCTGCGCTGGAGCGAGAACGGCCTCGCGGAGGAACGCCGGGCGCTGCTATCCCGCCGCGTCACGGCCGAGCGCAAACTCGACCAGTTCATGGAGCTGTACCTGCCGCGCGGCCCCCGCGACCCACGCTGGACCCTCTGGATCGAACTGTGGGCCCGCACCTCCACCGACGACGAGCTGCGGCAGGCTCAGGACGAGCTGGACCGCGCCTGGCAGGAGGACTTGGTCGCCCTGCTCGACAAGGGGGTCCGGCAAGGACGCTTCGCTCCCCTGGACGACGCCGCCGAGTCCGCGTCCCAACTCCTCGCCCTGCTCGACGGGTTGAGCACGCGCATCGTGCTCGGGCAGCGAGGTTCCGAGCCATCTGCGGTGCTCGCCACGGCACGGTCGGCGGCGCAGCGGCTGGTGGCGCGGGCCTGACGAGCGGGGGCCGCATCGGGGGGTGGCGTTCGCCGGTAGTGGGCACTGGCATGATCGGTGTCATGGCAGAACGAGTGATCGCCGCATGTGACGGGGCCTCCAAGGGAAACCCGGGGCCCGCCGGCTGGGCCTGGGTCGTCGCCGACGCCGGGGAGACCCCGGTCCGCTGGGAGGCCGGAGCCCTGGGCAAGGCGACGAACAACGTCGCGGAGCTCACCGCCCTGGAGCGTCTCCTTGCGGCAACGGATCCGAGCGTGCCTCTTGAGGTGCGGATGGACTCCCAGTACGCGATGAAGGCGGTCACGACGTGGCTGCCCGGCTGGAAGCGGAACGGCTGGAAGACCGCCGCGGGCAAGCCGGTCGCCAACCAGGAACTCGTCACCCGTATCGACGCGCTGCTCGACGGTCGCACCGTCGAGTTCCGTTACGTCCCCGCGCACCAGGTCGACGGCGACCCCCTCAACGATTTCGCCGACCGGGCCGCGAGCCAGGCCGCCGTCGTCCAGGCCCCGGCCGGCACCGAGCACGGCTCCCCGGAGCCCCCGCCGTCACCGGACACCGTCCCCTCCCGCAGCCCGGCGAAGAAGCGCCCCGCCGCCCGTACGAAGGCGGGCTCGACCCGCACGCTGAACGCCAAGTTCCCCGGCCGCTGCGTGTGCGGCCGCTCCTACGCGGCCGGGGAACAGATCGCCAAGAACCCCAAGGGCTGGGGCCACCCGGAGTGCCGTACGGGGGCGGGTGCGGAGGGGTGACGGTCCCGTTCCGCGGGGTGGACGTTCCGTTCCGCCCGGAACCGGCGCTGCCCGGTCCGTGGGCGGGCGCCCCGTCGCTGTGGCTGCTCAGGGTGTCGGCGTCGGATGAAAGGGCCTCGCGGGACGGCTCCCGACCGGAGGCCTCTGACCCGGAGGCCTCTGACCTGGACGACGCGGACCTGGACGTCTCCTGTCTCGACGCCGACGAGCGCTCCCGCGCCGCCGCCTTCGTACGCGACTCGGACCGGAATCTGTACCTGACCGCACACATCGCGCTACGCAAGCTCCTCGGCGCGAACCTGGATGTGCCGCCCGGCGAGGTCCGGTTCACTCGTGAGCCATGCGCCGAGTGCGGCGGCCCGCACGGGCGCCCCGTCCTGGCAGGCCTCCACTCCCCGCTGCACTTCTCCCTCTCGCACTGCGAAGGCCTCGTCCTGATCGGTACGGCGGCAGGACCGGTCGGCGTAGACGTGGAACGGGTGCCGGACCCCGACGCCGTGGACAGCCTGGCGAAGGAGCTGCACCCCGGTGAGCGGGCGGACCTGGCGGCGGTCCCGGCCGGCGCGCGCGCCGAGGCGTTCTGCCGGGTGTGGGCCCGCAAGGAGGCGTACCTCAAGGGCATCGGCGTAGGACTCACCCGCGCCCTGGACGCCGACTACGTGGGAGACCGCCCACGCCACGGCGCGGCCCACCCCTCCGGCTGGCACCTGCACTCGCTCGACCTCGGCCCGCATCGCGGCACACACGCCGCCGCGGTCGCCCTGCGCGAGCCCGCACCACCCGTGCTGCACGTCCTGCCCGACACGTACGCGTACGCACGTCAACACGGGTGACTCACGTAGCACCAGTTGCCGGAACTGGTGAGCGCCTACGTGGGGTGGCGGCGTCGAGCGGGCCTGTCGACGGTGATCCGGGGACCCGGCCGCAGCGCGGTGCCGAGGGGAGCCATTAGGGTTCAGGTACCGGACCTTCCAGGGGAGTTGCGTTGACCAGACTGCGCTGCGCCGTGCTCGACGACTACCAAGGCGTGGCCTTGTCGATGGCCGACTGGACCAGAGTCGGGACGGACGTCGAAGTCCGTTCCCTGCAGCGGCACTTGCTGACCGAGGACGCCGTCGCCGCTGCGACAGCCGACTGCGAGATCGTGGTCGCGATGCGGGAACGCACCCCCTTCACCGAGAGCCTTTTCGCCCGTCTTCCCGAGCTGCGCCTCCTCATCACCTCTGGGATGCGCAACGCCTCCATCGACCTCGCAGCCGCGGCCCGGCACGGCGTCACGGTGTGCGGCACGGTCAGCAACACCGAGCCGCCGGCCGAGCTGACCTGGGCGCTCCTCCTGGGCCTCGCCCGGAACGTGGTGCGCGAGAACAACGCCCTGCGTGACGTAGGCCCCTGGCAGAGCACGCTCGGCGCCGACCTGCACGGACGGCGGCTGGGCGTCCTCGGGCTCGGGAAGATCGGCACGAAGGTCGCCCGCGTCGGGCAGGCCTTCGGAATGGACGTCATCGCGTGGAGCGAGAACCTCACGGAGGAGCGCGCGGCGGAGGCCGGTGTGTCTCTCGCGTCCTCCAAGGAGGAGCTGCTGGAGACCAGTGACTTCGTCTCCGTCCACCTCGTCCTCAGCGACCGCACGCGCGGCCTCATCGGCGCGGACGACCTCAGGCGTATGCGCCGCACCGCCTACCTGGTCAACACGTCGCGCGCCGCGATCGTCGACCAGGACGCGCTGGTACGCGCCCTGCACGAGGGCTGGATCGCCGGTGCCGGCGCCGACGTCTTCGAGGCGGAACCGCTCCCGGCCGACCACCCTTTGCGCAGCGCCCCGAACTTCCTCGGCCTGCCGCACCTCGGCTATGTCACCCGCCGCAACTACGAGGGTTACTTCGAGGGCGCGGTCGAGGACATCGAGGCGTACCTCGCGGGCACACCGATCCGCACGATCACGGCCTGAGCGCAGTTGGTCCGGGCCGGACGTGGGGCGCGGTGATGCTCCGGGTAGGGTCCGGCCGTACGTGTGACGCCACGGGGGCCGCACGGCGGTGACGGGGGCGGGGACGGATGCGGCGCTGGATCAAGGTGGCGGTGACGGCCGCGGCCGTGCTCGGACTTGGCGGGTACATCGCCGAGCCGTACGCGCGTGACTGGATGGCCGTCGGCAGCGCGTGCGACGGCGCGCTGCCACGCGACGCCGTCGAACAACTGCGGCCCGAGAGCGCGCAGTTCACGGGCGGGGAGTCCCAACGGATTCCGGGACTCGGCTTCTACCGCTGCAGTCTGAGCTTTCAGGGCGAGCAGCGCTGGGATGTGCCACTGATCGGCCTGGCGGCGTACACCGGGCACGACGATCAGGACCGGGATTTGATGACCGCCTTCCCGGACATGCACCTCTCGAGTCACATGGTCCTGTCCGGCGGACTGCCCGGAATCGTCGACGACTTGGGGGTCGTCCGCATCGTGATGCCCTGCCCCGCGCTGGGCAAGGACGACGAGGGCAGGCCCCGCAAGATGCTCGTGCGTTTCGAGCCCGGGGAGGCGTGGAAGCGCGAGTCCGAAGCGGTGCACCGTACTGCTGTGAGCCTCGCCAACTCGGCCTCGGGCAAGCTCGGTTGCGGCGCGCGACCGCTCAGCGCGCCGCAGAAGACCGCGTCGCTCGACTGGAAGAAACGTCAGCGGTCGGCCGTACCCGTCGAGCGGGCCGCGGGCACCGGCTGCGACTGGCTGGCCCGGGCGGGCCTGGCCAGGGAGACGGGCTGGCGCGTCATGGCGGAGGTGAACGACTCCGCTCCCGCGAACTCCTGTGAGCTGCGGGGGAAGGAAACCGCGTCCGGCCGTGAGCCCGCGATGGTGTTCTCCGCCTGGTACGGAGACTGGGGCAACCGCCTCACGGCCGACGACGGCAACGGTGAACGCCTGCCCCTGACCGCTGTCGCCCGCTGCGACGGCGAGGCGGCCAACTTCCGTATCGACGCGGCGAAGAACACCCCCGGACTGGCCGAGGCCGACCGGCCGCGGCTGCTCAAGATGTTCGCCGAGGACCAGGTGCGGCGCCGCGGCTGCTCGGGGCTTCGGCTGTACTGAGCGACGCAGTTGGTGTGTCAGCGGCGGTCGGCCCTGACCATCCACATCTCGCGCACGTAATAGTCACCCATCAACTGCCGCATGGACGCCGCGCGTTGGGCCGGGACCTGGCGCTCTTTCGCCCACCGGTCGAGCACCGTGAACATCTGGTGCCGGCCGTTCATGACGTCGCCCCGGAGGGGTCCGGACGTGGGCCGGTCGGCGATGTCGCCCATCGGGGGCCGCGTCGTGAGTTGTCGCGCGGCGGGCCGGAACGTGCCACGGGTGTGCCGACGCACGGACGCGTCGAACGCGGCGATGTCGCGGATCGTGCCGTTCTTCGCGTAGTCGGAGCGCAGCGCCATGAGGGTTCCGATGTGGCCGGCCAGGTCCTGGAGGTCGTTGTCGGTCCAGGTCGTGGGGGTCGAGTACTCGGGGTCGGGGCGGTGGTCCGGGTCGCCGCCCTGACGGGTCAGCCGCTCCAGGTAGTGGGCGAGCTGGGCGCGGTGCGCGTCGTAGAGGACGGCGAACGCCTCTGGATTCTTTGCGAGTTCGGCCACCAGGGCGGGGACATTGGCTCCCACGCTCGTGTACGGGACCGAGTATTCGAAGGTGGCGTGGGCCTCGCCGGGGGCGAGAAAACGGCCGAGGTGGTTCCAGCCGTGAGTGTCGAGTGTGGCGTCGGCCGCGGGCGCGGCGGGGCCGGACAAGTCGTCCCCCGAGTGGTTGCCGTCGCGCAGGGCGTCCACCTCGTACTCGGCGACCATCCGGGCCACCCACGGTGCCAGCTCCGCCGGGATCTCGCGGTCGTCGAGGGCGGCGACCACGGAGTAGGCGCTACGGGCCTGGGCCATGGTGTGCGGTTTTCCGTGCCCGGACGCCCGGGTGGCCGCGTCGACGACCCGGCCGAGGGCACGTGCGCCGTCCCCGCAGAACGCGTCGTGCGCGAGGAGCTTCTTCGCCGCGCCGATCCGGCCCAGGTCGTCGCCGGGGTCCAACTCCTTTGTCGCGGCGGCGGGTTCATCGGCGAGGGCGCGCGTCCTGGCGGACACGGAGGTGCAGGGTTCGGCGTCGGCTCCGCCGGACCCGACGAGGACCAGTGGCACGGTCACGGCGGCGATCACGACGACCGCCAGGGCCGAGGACAACAACAACCAGTGCGCCCGCAACCGCCCGACCAGCCCCCGCACCGGCTCCACCACCTCGACGTCACCGCGTTCGCTGCCGCCCATGTCCCCGCCGCCGCTTCCCCCATCACGCATCCGGGCAGAGTAGCGACCGGACTCGGGAAGCGCGCGCCCGGGGGAGCGATGACGGACGGCGATACTGAGGCGGTGCTGATCGTGGACGCCGTAACGGAAACCGTGGACACCGCCGACTTCGCTCTCTGGCCGGTGGCCGACCTGCCCCCGTATCAGCGCCTGCCCCTGTCCGGCCGTATGTCCGCCCTCGAAGTGGGCTCCGCGATGGCGACCCTGGTCGACTACAACGCCGACACGTCGGACGGGCCCCACTCGGCTGACGACGCGCACGAGCACATCCGTCGCCTGCTGGAGACGGAGGACGTCATCGCGCCGGGCGGTCTGCGTATCCGGCACACCGGGAGCCGCGTCACCGTGAGCCCGGGATGCTGCTGCGGCCTGGAGAACTGGCGCGACTGGCTCGACATGACGAGCGGGGACGCCCCATGGTTCGGCCACGACCCCTCGCCGAGGGTCGAGCACGCCGGTCCGATAGTCCGCCTTTGGCCCGACGGCGGAGACGCGTCCGAGGCTCCCGCCGGGCGTCCCATCGATATCCCGCTGGACGACCTGCCAGGCATCCTGCACGGCGTACGCGAGAGACTGCTGGGCTTCCTGTCCCTCACCGAGCAGTGGGCTGCCCGCCATGTCCCGTCCCTCGCCAACGACCTGGTGGCGAAACTCGACCACGACCTGGCCATCAGCGGACCACTGCCGTAAGAGCCCTGGTCCGGGCCGTCGCGTAAAGTGCCGTGGTGAGGGCCTCAAGGTCCGGGCTCGTGGCCCGGCGGTGGGGCCTCGCTTCATGTACGGGCCGACGAGCCACGAGGAACGGGCTCCGCGGCCGGACGATCCGGAAGGACAGCGCGATGGCACTGCAGATTCTGCGGGCGCAGGACAGGACACCCGCACCGTGGAAGAACGGCGGAGGTGTCACCTCCGAGGTGGCCGTCCACCCCGAGGGAGCGGGGACGGACGACTTCGTCTGGCGTGTCAGCGTCGCCGATGTCGCGCAGGCCGGGCCGTTCTCCGTCTTCGAGGGCGTGGACCGGATCATCGCCGTCGTCGACGGTGCGGGGATGGCCCTTGCGGTCGACGGCGCCCCGCAGGTGCTGGACACGCCTTACGAGCCGTTCGCCTTCTCCGGTGACTCCGACACGACGTGCGAGCTGCTGGGCGGCCCGATCGTCGACTTCAACGTCATGGTGCGGCGCTCCGAGGCGTCGGCCCAGATCCGCATCGTGCGCGACCGCGCCGAGGTGCGGCCGGAAGCCGGGACGCGCGCGCTCGCCGTGGTCCTGGAGGGGGCGGCCACCCTCGGCCGGGAGTCCGTACGCCTCGGCCGCCTCGACGCGGTGCTGTTCGACGCGGGGGACGCCGACGACATCGCCGTGGACGGAGTCCTCGCGCTCATCACGATCGCCGACCGCGCCGCGGTCTGACCAACTGGTGGTGCGTTCCCGCGCCGGCTCTCACAGACCGAACCGGCGCGTGGAATGCTCCTCCTGCGCGATCCTGCGCAGCATGAGAAGGACCGGCTCGACCAGGATCACGCCCGCGACCGCCGCCTCGACCTTCTCAGCCTCTCCGGGGAACGTGTCCAGGCGGTCGATGTCGTGCTCCGCGACCCGCTCCATGTGCCGGGCGTACGGGGCGAGTTCGGCCGTCCCGCAGGTGTAGCCGAGACGGTTGAGAGTGGCCACCGTCGCGACGAGCGAGCGGTACGACGGCGAGAGGCTGCCGACGTCGCGCGAGGTGGTCCAGCCGAGCTCCTCCAGGAGCTGGTCGACGATCGCCGTCGCCTTGATGATGTCCGGATCGTCCGCGGGTTCCTCGGGCGGCTGCGGCAGTGCCCACAGCGCCCCGCCCAGGCGGAACGTCCGGCCGAGCGAATCGTCGTCCACCGCCGCGAGAACCTCGCGCGCCGTCGCCACGGGCACCCGGCCGACCTGGATCAGCGCCCGCACGAACCGCAGCCGGCGCAGATGCGAGTCGTCGTACTCGGCCTGTGTCGCCGTCACCCGCCGCCCCGGGGGCAGGAGTTGCTCCCGCAGGTAGTACTTGATCGTGGGGATCGGGACCCCGCTCAGTTCGCTGAGTTCCGCGAGCCGCATCTCTTGTACTCCAAGTTAGGAAGTGCCACTATCCAAACATGGGTGCCTGGATAGCGGCACTCTCCAATGATGTCGAACCGGGGGCTCCATGCGTACGAAGACACACATCGGACGGACGACCGCGGGTGAGCAGGGCGATGTCGTGGTCTTCCTCATCGGTATGCGCATCAACCGCTTCTGGGCGGTCCACCGCTGGCTGCCGGTGTTCCTGGCGATGCCCATGATGCTCAAGGAGCTGAGCCGCGACCGCTCCCTCGGCCTCCTCAACCACGTACTCCTCAGCGGCTCCCCGCGCACCTACGTCGTCGTCCAGTACTGGGAGTCGAAGGAAAAGCTCCTCGCCTACGCCGCCGCGCCGGAGAGCAAGCACCACCCCTGGTGGGGGCGGATCAACCGCTACCTCCGCAACAGCAAGGGCCACGTCGGCCTCTGGCACGAGACGTACGTCGTGCCCGAGGGCTCGTACGAGACGATCTACGGCGACATGCCTGAGTACGGTCTGGCCAAGGCGTACGGAGTCGCGAGCCTCGCGGAGGGCGTGCACGCGAAGGACCGGCTGAAGATCTGACGAGGCGCTGTCCCTGGCCGGGGCGTGCGGGCCGGGGCGCTCCCCCAGCCGGGACGGGGGCCCGCGCTTCCCAGCCGGGCGGAGGGCCCGGGCTCCCCAGCCCTCCGTCCTCGTCCGGGCGCAGCCGCCGCTCAAGTGGATTGTCAGTGCCACCAGGCACGATGGCAGCATGACAACGACTTCTGGTGAGTTCGTCCTGGCCGACGCCGCTGCCTACGCCCAGGCCGTCGCCGACGCCTCCATGGCGGCGGGGGCGTACTACGAGGGCGGGACGTCCGCCCTCGACGACGACGCGTACGACCGGCTCGTCCGCACCGTCGCCGCTTACGAGGAAGCTCACCCCGACGAGGTGCTGCCACACTCGCCGACCGGCAAGGTCGCGGGCGGCGCCGTCGAGGGGGACGTGCCGCACACGGTGCCGATGCTCAGCCTGGACAACGTCTTCGACGGTGAGCAGTTCACCACCTGGACCGCCTCCGTGGCCCGCCGGATCGGCCACGAGGTGACCCGGTGGAACGTCCAGCCCAAGCTGGACGGCCTGGCCATCGCCGCGCGGTACCACGAAGGCCGCCTCACCCGCCTGATCACCCGGGGCGACGGGACGGCGGGGGAGGACGTCTCGCACGCCATCGGCACTATCGAGGGCCTGCCCGACCGGCTCACCGAACCGCACACCGTCGAGGTGCGGGGCGAAGTCCTCATGACCATCAGCCAGTTCGAGCATGCGAACGAGGTCCGCACGGCACACGGCGGCGCCCCCTTCGCCAACCCGAGGAACGCCGCGGCCGGCACCCTCAGGGCCAAGGAGCGCTCCTACACGGTGCCGATGACCTTCTTCGGATACGGGCTGCTGCCCCTGCCGGACACTCCGGCCGAGCACACCGAGGAGCTGCGCACCCTCGCCCACGGCGAGCTGATGGACCGCGCCGCCGTACTCGGTGTCAACACCCCTTCCACGACGGCGGTTTCGGGACTCACCGTCGACACCGTGGAGGAAGTCCTCGCGCGCGTCGAGTACATCGCGGGCCTGCGCGCCGAGCTGCCGTTCGGAATCGACGGGATCGTCATCAAGGCGGATCTCGCGGCCGACCAGGAAGCCGCCGGTACGGGCACGCGCGCCCCGCGCTGGGCCATCGCCTTCAAGCTGCCCGCCGTCGAGAAGATCACCCGCCTGCTCGACGTCGAGTGGAACGTCGGCCGCACCGGCATCATCGCCCCGCGTGCCGTCCTCACTCCCGTAGACATCGACGGCAGCACGGTCGCGTACGCCACGCTGCATAATCCGGCCGACATCACCCGGCGCGACCTGCGGATCGGCGACCACGTGATGGTCTACAAGGCGGGCGACATCATCCCCCGCATCGAGGCGCCCGTCGCCCACCTGCGCACCGGCGACGAAAAGCCGATCGTGTTCCCCGAGACCTGCCCGCAGTGCGGCTCCGGCATCGACATGAGCGAACAGCGCTGGCGCTGCGAGCGCGGCCGGAACTGCCACGTGGTCGCCTCCCTCTCGTACGCCGCCGGGCGCGACCAGCTCGACATCGAAGGCCTCGGCGCCACCCGCGTCGTGCAACTCGTCGACGCCGGCCTCGTCGCCGATCTCGCCGACCTGTTCGCCCTCACCCGCGAGGGGCTGCTCGCCCTCGACCGGATGGGGGAGACCAGTACGGACAACCTCCTCGCCGCCATCGAGGCCGCCAAGGCCCAGCCGCTCTCCCGGGTGCTGTGCGCGCTCGGGGTGCGGGGCACCGGACGTTCCATGTCCCGCCGGATAGCCCGCCACTTCGCCACGATGGACCACATCCGCGCGGCGGACGCCGAGGCCATGCAGCGGGTCGAGGGCATCGGCGCCGAGAAGGCCCCGGTCATCGTCGCCGAACTCGCCGAACTCGCCCCGCTCATCGACCGGCTCGCGGCGGCGGGGCTGAACATGACGGAACCCGGCGCCACCCCGCCCGCCCCTGAAAGCGAGACAGAGGACGGGAACGAGGGCGGCGAGGCGGCGACCGCCGGACCCCTCGACGGCCTGACCGTCGTCGTCACGGGATCCATGACCGGCCCCCTGGAAAAGCTGAGCCGCAATCAGATGAACGAACTCATCGAGCGCGCCGGCGGCAAGTCGTCCTCCAGCGTTTCCAAGCGCACGGGGCTCGTGGTCGCGGGAGAGGGCGCCGGATCCAAGCGGACCAAGGCCGAGGACCTGGGTATCCGGCTCGCCACGCCGGACGAGTTCGCCGAACTCGTCGCGGACCTCCTGGACTGACGCTGCAACGACCCGCGCGGTCACGGTTGGAGAGTCCGCGAACGTACCCGGCCCGGCCAGATCCGTGGCTTAGAATGCACGGCCGGTGCGGGGTCCGGCGTGAGACCCGGAGGAAACGACGGCCGTGAACCGGCCGGGCACGGAGGACACATGGCAACGGGGGGATGGGGACCGGCCAACGGCCCCGGGAACAACGGAGGGCAGCCACCGGCGGGCCCACCGACGGGCCCCGGCTGGGGCAACCCGTACGGTCCACCCCCGACCGGTCCCCAGGGCCCGCCACCGGGAACCGGCCCCTACGGGCCTCCGCCGGGAGCGGCACCCGGGCCTCCGCCCGGAGCCGCGCCGCACATCCCGCCCCAGGGCGGGCCGTACCCCTACGGCCCGCCGCGGGTGCCCCGCCGCCGAAACCCGCTGCGCCGCGTCCCGTTCGTCAACATCATCTCCGGGATCATCCATTCGGCACACCGCGCGGCGGACCGGCTCTTCGTGCAGGACGACGGGGTCCGGATCAACGACCCCGTGGTGATGCGCGTCCAGCTCTTCCGCTCGGTGCTCGGCCTCCTCGCCACGCTCGCCCTCGCCTTCTACTACGGCAAGGGCACCGACGCCTGGCACGGTGCGGCGGGCGACGGCCTGGGCAACCTGATCATCACGCCCGTCCTGCTCATCGTCACAGGACCGCTCGTCGTCCTGGGCTTCGTCCTGTACGCACCGCCGCACCTGCGGCCCTCGCTTCGCTCCCGGCTCAAGGTGCCGCTCAAGACGGTGGCCTGGTATGTGCTGGCGGTGAGCATCTTCGCCGGGGTGCTGGTGTACGCGGGCACCAGCGACTACCTGAACACGCTCCCCAAGTGGGCGGCCGCCGTGGTCGCCTGTGTCGTCGTGGCCCTCTTCGTCTGGGGCCTGCCGTTCCTCTTCTTCGCCTCGCTCTACTCGGCGAAGACGTCCTTCAACACCGCTCACGTGCATCCGATGCTGCCCGCCGTGCTCACCGCCGTACTGGTCTGGGTGGTCGCGGTCTTCAACCTGATCCTGGAAGGTATGCCGGAAGGCCCGATGGCCGCGCAGCTCTGCTCCCTGCTGGGCGGCCCGCTGTCGGTCACGGCCGTCTCCCTTTGGGAGCTGCGGAGGATGCGCACCCGCCATGGAGTCACCGTGCGTGGCTGATCTCGGCCGCATCGTGGTGGCCCACCGAGGAGTTGACCCTGAGTGACCCAGTCGCACGGACAGCAGATTCCCATGGACCCCGCAGGCCCGCACCGCGGCGGCCACCGGCCGCCGGCGGGGCGCAGACCCCGGGCCCTGCGCGAGTACGGCACGCTCCTGATGGCGGTCGTGGGGCTCGCGCTGTCGCTCAGTACGTTCTTGGCGATGGCCCTGCGCTGACGCGAGTGGCGATGGCCCTGCGCTGACATCCAGGACCGGCGGGGCGTCGCCGCCCGGACGAGCCACGACTCCAGAAGCGCCGAAGGCGTCGGCGCTTCTGGAGCCTTCAGGCCATGCGCGCCCCGATCTGGATGCCATGGAAGGGGCGCGCGGCGTGATCATCGTGACGGGCCCGGGGGCTGAGATGCGCACGGTTCACCCAGATGCGGAGAAAGCTTTCACCATCTTCACAATTTGTCGCGACGCCCCTACCCGGAGTGGCTGCCGCCTGGCCCGGCCGGGGCGGGGCAAGGCGCCGTAGACTTTGACTCATGGATGTCACGCGGCTCGCGCGGCTCGGCGCCGGGAAGTATCTGCTGGTCACCAGCTTCCGGAAGAACGGCAGTCCGGTAGCGACCCCGGTCTGGGTGGTCAGGGACGGGTCCTCGCTCGGCGTGTGGACCCCCACCGACTCGTGGAAGGTGAAGCGGATCCGGCGGCGCGGCGATGTGCTGGTGGGGCCGTGCGACGCCCGCGGAAACCCGACCGGTGAGCAGACGCCCGCCACGGCCGAGATCTGCACTCCCGAGGTCACCGCCCGCTACCGCACCCTGATCCGCAGGAAATACGGCGTGCTCGGCGCAGTGACGCTGGCGGGCAGCCGCGTGCGGCGGGGCCTGCGCGGGACAGTGGGTATCCGCATCACACTGGCGGAGTGAACACGGCTGGGTGCGGGCCGCGTCCGGGCCACCAGGTCGATCAACTCGAGCGAAAGCAGGGCCAATTGGAGCGGCGAGCCGTTGCGGTAGACAGTCGTGCGAGTCTTTTGAGCCAGGCGGGAGGAGCGCGGGTCATGGCGACGGCCATGACGACCGAACGGCTCGAACTCCTGCCGCTGGACCCCGAGTTCGCCGACGAGATGGCCGTCGTGCTCGGCGACCCGGCGCTCCACGTCTTCATCGGCGGAGAGCCAATGTCACGCCGAGAGCTGCGCGAGCGCTACCAGCGCCTGGCCGGCGGTTCGCCCGACCCTGCCGTCTCGTGGTGCAACTGGGTTCTGCGGCTCAAGGGTGACGGAAGCCTGGCCGGCACGGTGCAGGCGACGGTCGTGCCCGGTGACGACGGGCTCGACGCCGAGATCGCCTGGGTCGTCGGCGTGCCGTGGCAAGGGCGCGGCCTCGCGACCGAGGCGGCGCGCGGCCTTGTCGACTGGCTGCGGCAGCGGCCCGTACGCACGCTCGTCGCGCACATCCACCCGGACCACGCCGCGTCGGCCGCCGTCGCCGCGGCCTGCGGGCTGACGCCCACGGACCGGACGCACGACGGCGAGGTCAGGTGGCAGCGCGACCTCTGACACGCGACCTCTGACACGCGACCTCTGAAATAGCGCGACCTCTGAAATAGGAGGAGCGGTCGTCAGGCGCGGGTCTTCGCCAGGAGCTCGATGATCTCGGCGGTCGTGCCGGACTCGCCGAGGCGCGGGAAGATCCGCTCCAGGCTGTTGCGGTGCGCCTCCGCGTCCAGGTCCGACATCGCGTCCGTCGCCAGGGTCACGTGGTAGCCGTGCTCATAGGCGGCGCGGGCCGTGGACTCGACGCCGATGCTGGTCGCGATGCCGGTCAGCACGATCTGCGTGACACCGCGGCGGCGGAGCTGAAGGTCCAGGTCGGTGCCGAAGAAGGCGCCCCAGTTGCGCTTCGTGACGGTGATGTCGCCCGGGTGACCGGACAGTTCGTCCACGACGGTGTCCCAGCCGTCGGGCCGGGCGCCGGTGCGCGCCACGGCTTCGTTGCGCCCCGGCGCGACGTCAGCCCCGTCGGGTGCGAAGGTGACGCGTACGAGGACGACCGGCAGGCCGTGCGCGCGGAAGGAGTCGGCCAACTCGACCGTGCGGGCGACCACTTCGGGGCCGGGATACGGGGTGGTCGGCGCGGCGACGATGCCCTTCTGCAGGTCGATGACGACGAGCGCGGTGCGGGCGTCGAGGGTGGTGAGTGCCATGGGGGACCTTTCGGGGTGGGGCGAGGTGCCGGCGCGGAAGGGCCGGCGGGTGGGGGGTGTTGCTGTCAGGCTTCGGTGAGCCGCTCCAGCAAGGTCAGTGCGGAGACGATGGTCCGGCGTTCGTCCTCCGTGTAGCGGTCCTGGAGTTCGCGGGCCAGCCATTCGCCGCGGGCCTGCCGGGTGCCCTCGGCGCGTGCGCGGCCGGCCTCGGTGAGGGTGACGAGCCGGCGGCGGCCGTCCTCCGGGTCCGGGCGGCGCCGGATCAGGCCGTGCTGGTCGAGCCCGGCGAGCGTGGCGGCCATCGACTGGGGCCGGACGCCCTCGGCGGCGGCGAGCCCGCTGGCCGTGGCGGCCTCCGTCTTGCCGAGCCGGTTCAGCGCGGAGACCTGGGGCGGCGTGAGGTCGTCGCCGTCGGAGACCTCCCGGAGGCGGCGCAGCAGACGGCTGAACAGCACGCGCAGCTCACGCGCGGCGCGGTCCGCGGACTCCGAGACGCCGTCCGCGCCGGAAATGCTGGTCATGAGCTCACGCTAAAACCTTCAGTCCAGACTGTCCAGTTTGGACTGAAGGTCTGGGGGTGACAGTCCGTGTGGCCGGCAGCTTCCGGCGGGCTGTACGTCACGCTGACGCGAGCGGGCGGCGTACCCCATTGCGCCTCAACAGCCTTGCCCCGAGCGGGTGTTGGAGATCCCGGCCCTTGCTTCCCGTCACCTCACGTACGTACGAGCAGAGCCCCGTACGAACAAGAGGCGCCGATTCTGGGTCGTGGGAGTGGCGGGCCGAATGAGTGGACGCGGCGTGTGCGCGGCGTGCGAAAGCCGGGCCGAGGAGCGCGCCGGGCATGGGGAGTGCAAGGATGGCGCCATGGCAATCAAGGCATATTTCGACATCACCATCAACGATGAGCCCGCCGGGCGCATCAGCTTCAACCTCTTCGACGACGTCGTCCCGAAGACGGCGGAGAACTTCCGCGCCCTGGCCACGGGTGAGAAGGGCTTCGGCTACGCCGGGTCGTCGTTCCACCGCATCATCCCGCAGTTCATGCTCCAGGGCGGCGACTTCACCGCCGGTAACGGCACGGGCGGCAAGAGCATCTACGGCGAGAAGTTCGCCGACGAGAACTTCAAGCTCAAGCACGACCGTCCGGGCCTGCTCTCCATGGCCAACGCGGGTGCGAACACCAACGGCTCGCAGTTCTTCATCACCACGATCGTGACCGACTGGCTCGACGGCAAGCACGTCGTGTTCGGTGAGGTCGCCGACGAGTCCAGCATGGAGCTCGTGAAGAAGATCGAGGCCCTCGGCTCCCGCAGCGGCGCCCCCTCGGCCAAGGTCACCATCGCCGAGTCCGGCGTTCTCTAAGTTCTCTCAGCTGCGACGCGACGCCTGACCGTCCGACGGTCGGGCAGCCGGCAGAGCGACGGGCCGAGGCAGCCGATCAGGCCGCCCCGGCCCGCTCCATTTCCCGACTCGGGCCCGCCCCCCCCCGTTCGAGACCTCGCACCCACCATGCGTACGGGGGCCTCAGACCCGCTTGGCCCCCGCCTTCACACCCGCCTTCGCCTCCGCCTTGGAACCGGCCGCCCGCCGCACATCGGCAGCGGCCCCCGCGACCGGCACGTCCAGCGGCCTCGCAAGACCCACGACGCCTTCGTCGAGGCGCTGCAGATGCCGCAGCACGCGGAAGGTGACCGTTCCGGAGCGCAGCGCTCCCGTCCCGTCCGCCTCCAGCATCGACGCGATGCTCGCGCCCACCTGGACCTCCCCGGCGGACTTCTCGTCCCGCACGTGGGCGTCGATCACCTCGATGTTGTGCGCGAGGCGCCGCCCGGCCCGCTCCAGGCGCGGATCGGCCGCGATGGTCTTGCTGTACGGCACGAGCTCGGCCGTCGCCGCCAGGGAACGCGCGTGATAGGCGCAGGTCTCCAGAAGCGCCACCAGATAGCGGGCCGTCTGCCGGCGCACACGCAGCGGCGTGATCGGGTGCGTCAGCGGCTTCGTGGAGGCGCGCAGATCGTCCAGGGCGGTGTCCAGGTCCCGCGCCTTGTCGAGCAGGTCGACCGCGGGCCCGCCGCTGAGCTGCTCCACGGCGGCCGACGTGACGTCGCCGAGCCTGGTCAGGACCGTGCTGAGGAGTTCGTCGGTACGGCGGTCCGTGTGCACCGGCAGGACGACCACGGCCGCGATGATGCCGCACGCGGCGCCGAGCGCGGTCTCCTCGATGCGCAGCACGAGCACGTCCAGGCTGTACGTGTTGAGCAGGGTGTACAGCATTCCCAGCATGGCCGTGACGAAGAACGACATCAGGGCGTACGACAGCGGCGCGGTGAAGAACATCGCGAAGATGAAGATCAGGACGAGCGCGAACGCCGTCCAGGTGTGGTTGCCGACGATGCCGGCGAGGATGACACCGGCGATCACGCCGAACACCGTGCCGATGAGCCGGCGGTAGCCCTTCACCAGGATCTCGCCCGTGGACGCGGTGTTGAGGAAGACGACCCAGCACGTCAGGACCGCCCAGTACCAGCGCTGGGTGGACAGGAATTCGCCGCCGACGATGGCCAGGGCCGAGCCCACCGCGACCTGGAAGGCGGCGCGCGTCGTGGGCCGCTGGAACCCGGTGGGGGCGTCCTCGTCGTCCTCGTCCTTCTCGGACCCGATCGCCAGGTCCTCGGCGTCTATCTCCTCGCGCGAGCGCGTCGTTGCCGGGCTGTCGTCCGACTCGTCCTGCGGCCCGTCGAGGGCGAGCCGCAGACCCAGGACGGCGCGCGCCGCCTCACCTATGCCGCGGTAGACGTCCTGCACGGCGGCGGACCCGCGCGGCAGGTTGTCCTCGTCGCGGTAGCCGAGCAGCCGGTTACGGACGTGGGCGAGCGCGGTGCCGCGGTCACCGGACACGGGACGGGCGACCAGCAACTGCAGGGCGTTCAGATCGCGCCGCAGGGTGCGGGTCGCGTCGTCGTCGCCGTACAGACGCTTCGACGGCTCCGGCAGGGGCGCGTGCGGGAGGTGCAGGGTGAGGGTGTCGGCGCGTTCGGCGCTGCGGGCGTTGAGCAGCAGGACGCCGAGGCGTTCGGCGGCGATCTCGGCGTCGGCGACCCTGCGCTGCACGAGGGACGCGGTGGCGGCGTCGCGGGTGCCGTCCTCCAGGCGGCCCTGGATCATCAGCGCGGTCTCGTGCAGGCGCGCGGTGCCGCGCCGCAGATCGTCGAGGACCTTTTCCAGCTCGTCGGGCCCGGCGTCGAGCAGTTCCGTCTGCGTGCCCACCAGCTGCGCGAGCCGCGCCCGGAACGCGTCCCGCAGCCGGCCGAGAACCCGCTCAGGCGTCTCCGGTACGACGGCGAAGCGCACGACCGCGCTGCACACGAAACCGACGGCCAGCGTCGCGTACGCCTGGGGCAGCGTCGCGACCGTCGCGTTCACGAACAGGGAGATGAAGTAGATCTGAAAGCCGATCAGGCCGAGTGCCGTGCCGCGGTCACCGAACCGGCGGCTGTAGACGGCACCGAAGATCAGCGCGACGAAGAAGAGGTCACCGCCCACGACCAGGTTGTGCAGCAGCGCGGCGAGCGACATCGCCGCGAGCGCCACGGGCAGCCCGAGCGCGAGTGTGATCGCCTGGCCGCGTACGTCCTTCTCGCGGATCGCGAAGGTGGCCACCATCGCCGCCATCGAACCCGCCACCATGTGCGGCACATCCGTACCGAGCGAGGCCAGGACGCCCAGGGTGAGCGCGATCGCGCCGACCGTCCGCAGTCCCGCCATCAGCCGCAGCAGCCCCGGATCGGACGCGACGAACCGGTCCCACGCGCCACCCCTCCCCGTCAGCCGTGTCACTGCCCTCACCGTGCCGCACTCTCCTGATCCAGCCATGATCCGCAGACGCCTCAGCATCCCATGGGCGTCAACACCGGTACGCGCCGGAGCCCGGCGAGGTGAGAGGCGGTACGCGAGTGTGGGCGACGGCCCTCCCGGGTCAGGGAGCCGGCCCGGCCCCTCCCAGAGCGCGGGTGATCAGATCTGCTGCGTCCGGTGCGCGGCGTACTCCTCCATGAGTCTGGTGCGCGTCGCCCCGAGCCGGTACGCGAGGATCTCGGCGACGGTTCTGATCAGCGTCACGCCGAGCGCGGTGTCGAGGTCGCACAGATTGAGAACGGCCTGCGCGTCGAACTCGTAGGCGCGTACGGGACTGAAGGCCTCGGCTCCGAAGTCCCACTCGTGCGGCGGGAACAGCCAGGACCAGCCGAGCAGGTCGCCCGCGCCGAGCGAGGCGACGGTCACGCGCCGGTGCTCGGTGACCCTCTGGTCGAGCGAGACCGCGCCGGAGCGTACGACCCAGAACCGGTCGGCGATGCCGCCCTCTTCGAAGATCCGCTGGTCCTCGGCGAACGACACCTCCCGGGCGAGCTTCATGAGCCGCTCACGGTGCGCGCGTGGAAGGGCGGTCAGCAATCGTGTCGCGTGCGTCATGGCTACAGGCCTCCTCGCCGAGGTCCGGGCTCCCCCACCTTCCATTGGAGCCGCGTCCCGGCGATTGAGCACCCCGGGGGAGGTACGGAAACGGCGAAGGTGCGCAGCGTCGTGCGACCGTCGCCGTCGGTGTCCGTCGGAGGGGGTTCGGTCACCGTCTTCAGGCGTGGTGACTACGAGGTGTGGTGGGCCAGCGGCGCGTGCGGGTCCGGCAGGCCGGGGGCCGGCGCCGGGTCGGCGTGGACCAGGGCGGCGGTGAGCTTGGGGACGGCGTGCAGCAGAGCGTGTTCCGCGGCGACGGCGACCTCGTGCGCGGCCCGTACGGAGAGCGCGCCGTCGACGACGATGGCGACCTCGGCGCGCAGCCGGTGCCCGATCCACCGCATCCGCAGTTCGCCCACGGCCATGACGCCCGGCACGTGCAGCAGGGCGTGCTCGGCGGCGTCCACGACGGCCGGGTCCACGGCGTCCATCACGCGCCGGAAGACTTCCCGGCACGCGTCCCGCAGGACGAGGACGATCGCGGCGGTGATGGCAAGGCCCACGATCGGGTCGGCGAGCCGCCAGCCCAGAGCGGCGCCGCCCGCCCCGATGAGCACGGCGAGCGAGGTGAAACCGTCCGTCCGCGCGTGCAGCCCGTCGGCGACCAGCGCGGCGGAGCCGATGTCCCGGCCGACGCGGATGCGGTAGCGGGCGACCCACTCGTTGCCGATGAACCCGATCACGGCGGCGGCCGCCACGGCGGGCAGGTAGTCGATGTCGCGCGGGTTGACCAGCCGGTCGACCGCCGTCCATGCGGCGAAGGCCGCGGAGGCGGCGATCGTGAGGATGATGACGAGCCCGGCGATGTCCTCGGCGCGTCCGTAGCCGTAGGTGAAGCGGCGGTTGGCGGCGCGCCGGCCCAGGACGAAGGCGACGCCGAGCGGCAGCGCGGTGAGCGCGTCCGCCGCGTTGTGGACCGTGTCGCCGAGCAGCGCGACGGAGCCGGACAGCACGACGACGATTGCTTGCGCAACGGCGGTCACTCCCAGCGCGGCTAGGGAGACCCACAGTGCGCGCAGGCCTCGCGCGGAGGCCTCCAGTGCGCGGTCCGTCTTGTCGGCGGTCTCGTGGGAGTGCGGGGTGAGGACGTGCGCGAGCCGATGCCGCAGGCGAGCCGCCCGGGATGCGGGGGCGTCGTGACGGTGCGGGTGTGGGTGTGGGTGTGGGTGCGGGTGCGGGTGGGCATGGCCGTGGCTGTGACCGTGGTCGTGGTCGTGTGTGCCGTCCTGCGATGTGTCTCCGTACTGAGGGCTCACGGGCCGAACCTTCCTGGGCTGCGGGACGGGTGGACATCAGGAGGTGACCGTTCCATTATGTGCGTATGAGCGCACGCACGCACCTATCACCTGCGCATGGTGCGCACCCGCGAGACCCGAGCGACGACCAGTTGGTCTACGCGGCGGAGCTGCTCGGGCTCCTCGCCGACCGGACGAGGCTCGTCCTGCTGCATACGCTCGGCCGTGGCGAGGCGGACGTCACGACGCTCACGGAGGCCTGCGGCGCGGCCCGCCCGGCCGTGAGCCAGCACCTGGCGAAACTCCGCCTCGCGGGCCTGGTCACCGTCCGGAAGGACGGACGCCGCATGATCTACGCACTGCCCGACGGACATCTGCGCCAGCTGGTGGGCGAGGCGCTGAACTTGGCGGACCATCACCTGGGCGCGGTGCCGGCTGTCCCGGAAGGCTGACCACCACCTCGGCGCGGTGCCGGATATCCCGGAAGGCTGACCGGCGGGGCCTGCGTGCATCTGGGCGGCGCGAAGGCTCGCGGTGTTGCCGAACCGTCCGAGTGGATTCACCAGTAGGGGTGCTCCGGCGTCTTGCGGCCGCACCCACTGAGTGCCGCTGCCTCTTTAACGGAGAGTTGCCATGCACCCTTTGGGGGCGTGGCAAGGTGCGCCAAGACCTACGTCGCTCAGCTGGCAGAGGTCGAAGAGTTGTCCCCCTCACGCCCTCGCACCACCGAGGCCCCGGCGTCTTCGACATGCTCCGGCAGCCGGAGAGTGAATAGGTCACGGACGATGAAGCCGACCGGATCGCGAAGGCGCTGCGGGGCCGTCTCGGTCCCGGTCCGCGGGCGTGAGGCTGTGTCAGTTGCCGTCCGCCGACGGTGAGTTCGGGTCCAGTACGTACAGCTCCGGCAGGTTCACCACGATCGCCTCCTGCGTGCTGCGCGCGATCACGACCACCGCTTCCTCGTCCGGGCTCGGGTTCTCCTCGCGGTGCGGGACGAAGGGCGGGACGAAGATGTAGTCGCCGGGTGAGGTGCGCAGTCGGACCTCTTCGGGGGTGCCCGTGGAGTCGTCCAGGAACACGAACTCCGGGTGGCCCTTCACGACATGGATCGCCGTCTCCGAGGCGCCGTGATGGTGGTTCGAGGAGGCGGTCTCCGGGGCCACGTGCGTCTGGCCCATCCAGATGCGTTCCGAACCGACGGAGCTTCCGCTGATCGCCGCGAACCGCCGCATCCCGCCGGTCTGCGCGGTGTCCGCGTCCAGCTCGCCCGCCCGGATGTGGTGGAGCCGCGCACGGAGCGGGGCCGGAGTGTCATGGTCGGGGAGGTCGGGGTGGAACGCGTCGTGCTCGGGGGAGTCGCCGACGGGTGAGGGTGAGGTCATGGCGGTCCTAACGGGGGCGGCGCACCGCCGGCTCGCTCGATGCGCTCAGTGCTCAAGATCTTCGGCCGACCGTAGAGAGCGGCTCGAAGTGATGTCAAGGAGTGCCCAGGGGCGCCGTCCGCAGGGTCACCGCACGCCGTCCGGCCGGAACTGGATGCTGATGCGACCGCCCGTGGCCCGCGTCGACTTCGGGATCGCGTGTTCCCAGGTCCGCTGGCAGGAACCGCCCATGACGATCAGGTCGCCGTGCCCGAGGGGTCGGCGGACGACGTCGCCGCCACCGCCGTGCGGGCGCAGGAGCAGGTCGCGGGGTGCGCCCACGGAGAGGATGGCGACCATCGTGTCCTCGCGGGCGCCCCGGCCGGTGCGGTCGCCGTGCCAGGCGACGCTGTCGCGCCCGTCCCGGTAGAAGCACAGGCCGGCCGTGGTGAAGGGTTCGCCCAGCTCGTCGGCGTAATGCGTCGACAGGGCGTCCCGGGCCTCGACGAGGACGGGGTGCGGGAGGGGTTCACCCTCGCCGTAGTAGGCGAGCAGGCGCGGCACGTCCACCACCCGCTCGTACATCTGCCGCCGCTCGGCCTTCCACGGGACGTCGGTGGCCAGTCGTTCGAAGAGGGCGTCCGCGCCGCTCAGCCAGCCCGGCAGCAGGTCGATCCAGGCACCGTCGCCGAGAACGGTCCTGCGCACCCCGTCCAGAGGGCGCAGCCGCACGTCGTCAGCCTGGTCGAACAAGGACCCCTGGAGCATGTGCGTCGCCATGCGGACA
Organism: Streptomyces sp. NPDC046821; assembly: GCF_040645335.1. NCBI lineage: Bacteria > Bacillati > Actinomycetota > Actinomycetes > Kitasatosporales > Streptomycetaceae > Streptomyces > Streptomyces sp. NPDC046821. The sequence goes on from NZ_JBEYYB010000003.1 coordinate 401,464, forward strand.
GCGTACTCCTTGATTCGAACGCGTGACCTAATTCGATGGACGTGGACACACCATGCACTGCGAGACTGGGCCTGTGGACGAGATGAGGCGGTTCCGTCGGGCGGCTGGGGCGTGGGCAGCGCGCGGAGGGGAGGACGGGCCCGCGGCTGACCTGGCCCGGGAGCTGGCGGTCGCGGCCGGGGTGCGCAAGGTCGTCCTGGTCGAGGGCGAGAGCGATCGGGTCGCGGTCGAGGCGCTGGCCCGGCGCCGGGGGCGCGGGCTCGACGCGGAGGGTGTCGCCGTACTGCCCCTGGGGGGTGCGATGAGCATCGGGCGGTTCCTCGCCATGTGCGGCCCGGACGGGCTCGACGTCACCGTCGCCGGACTGTGCGACGCGGGGGAGGAGCACTACTTCCGGAGCGTCCTCGAACGAACCGGGCCACGCCCCCACCTCACCCACGCGGACATGGAGGAACTCGGCTTCTACGTGTGCGTCGCAGACCTGGAGGACGAGCTGATCCGCAGCCTCGGCGCGGACATGGTGCAGGAAGTCCTGGGCCTGGAGGGCGACTTGAGGTCTTTCCGTACGTTCCAGAAGCAGCCGGCGCAGCGGGAACGGGACGTGGACCGGCAGTTGCGCCGGTTCATGGGCACGCACAGCGGCCGCAAGGCGCAGTACGCGTACTCCCTTGTCGAACGGCTCGACCTCGACCGGGTCCCGCGCCCCCTGGACAAGCTCCTCGCGCACGTCTAAGGCGGCCGGTATGCGGCGGGTGGTGCGTTTGGCCAGGATCTGTTCAGGTTCCCGTGTCAGCCTCGGCGGCCATGACCACCGAAACGCGGACGCGCCGGGCGCCGGACCGAGGGCGGCTCATGCTGAACAAGGTGCCCAGAAGCTGCATGAGGCGTCTTGTCAGCCGAACGGCAGGCGTACGACGAAACGGGCTCCGCGGTCATCGGGGGGATCGAGGGCGATGTCCCCGCCCGCCGCGCGGGCAAGCCGCCGGGACAGTGCGAGCCCGAGGCCCGCTCCGTCGTGACCCTCGTCCGGGCAGGCGCGACGACCGGGTTCGAAGACCGCCTCCCCGGCCTCGGTGGGCACACCGGGACCGTCGTCCGTGACGGACAGCTCGACGCCATGGGTCGTCGCCGCGCACTCCAGGACGATCGTCGACGCGGCGTAGCGGCGGGCGTTGTCGAGCAAAGGCGTCAGAATCCTGGCTATGACCGCGTCGGAGGCGCCCGCCGTCATCGGCGCACCGAGGCCCGCCCGCACCACCAGCTTCGGCGTCTCCGGGTGGTCCCGCCCGTACTCCTCCACCAGCTGCTCGGCGTAAGCGGGCAGTTCGCATCGCCCCGGCGTGCGGTCCGTGCGGGTGCGGGACTCCGAGAGGAGCGTCTCGCAGATCTGCCACATGGTCGCCGCCGAGTCGGCTATCACCTCGTGGGACGCCTGCTGACCGGCCCGGTCCCGGGGGCGGGAGGTGAGCCACTCCGTCTCGGCGACGATCCGGGACAGCGGTGTGCGCAGCTCGTGCGACAACTCGGCCATCTGCTGCTGCTCGTGGCGGAGCACGGCGGCGAGCCGGTCGAGGAGCTCGTCGAGATGCCCGGCGAGCGAGGCGAGTTCGGCCGGGCGGCCCTCCGTGCCGAAGCGCTCGGCGGCGCCCCGCTCGCTCCACCGCGCCGCCTGGTCACCCATCTCGGCGACCGGCCGCAGAGCCCGGCCCACCATCTTGCGGGTCACGAGAGCGACCCCCGCGAGCAACAGCACGCCCAGCGTCGCCGAACCGACGAGCGCGGTCCGCGCGGTGCTGCGGTACGGATCGAGGCTCACCGAGACCACGACGGTGCCGATCAGCCGGCCGTGATGGATCACCGGACGCGAGGCGAGCCGCCACGCGCTGTCCGAGGAGTCTCCGGTGAAGGTGGTGACCCGTCGCGCGAGCCCGTCCGCGTCGCGCTGGAGGACGTCGGGCGCGCTCGGCCGCTCGATGGCGGCCCGGCCCTCGTAGACCCAGGCTCCGACGTCGAGTGCGCGGTCGTCGGCCGGGTCGCGGATCACGAGCTTGCCGTGTCGCGCCTCCAGGGTCGAAGCGACCGCCGCCGCGCGGGTGTGCAGCAACTCGTCGGCCTCCCCGCGCAGCCGGGCCGACAGCGCGATGTTGAAGGCGATCGTGAGCAGCGCGACCCACGCCGCCGTGGACACCAGCGCGAGCACGGCGAGCTGACCGCGGAGAGTGTGTGCGGTGAGGAGATCACGGAGGGACCGGGCGGTGAAGAGGCCACGGAGGGTACGCGCGGTGAGGAGTTCACGGAGGGCGCGTGGGGCCAGGAGTTCACGGAGGGTACGCACGGTGAGGCGCTTCCTCAAGCTCATGCGAAGCGGTACCCCACACCGCGTACGGTGTTGATCTCGCGCCCGCTGTCCGCGTCCCGCAGCTTGCGGCGCAGCCGGGCCAGGTACTGGTCGAGCGTGTTGTCGCTGACCTGCGCGCCCTCCGGCCAGCCGGCCCGCAGCAGCGACCGCCGCCGCACGACCGCCCCGGGCTCCGCCATCAGCGCGGCGAGCAGCCGGAACTCGGTCGGCGTCAGCGCCACCGGCGCGCCCCGCACCTCCAGGTGATGCCGTACGGGATCCAGGCGCAGCCCGTCCGACTCAACGGCCGTCTCCTGGCCCGTACGACGTAGCGCCGCACGCACCCTGGCCGCCAGCTCCACCAGATGGAAGGGCTTCGCGAGATAGTCGTCGCCACCCGCGGAGAACCCGGAGAGCCGGTCGGTGAGATTGTCGTGGGCGGTCAGGAACACGACCGGGGAGCGCAGACCGCTCGCGCGCAGGGCCTGGCACACGTCCCTGCCGTCGGCGTCGGGCAGTCCGATGTCGAGGACGACGGCGTCCACGCGCGCGTCCGCCGCACGCAGCGCACCGGCCCCGTCCGCCGCCGTGACGACGTCGAAGTGCTCCTCGCGCAGGCCGCGCGAGAGGACGTCGCGCAGCCCGTGGTCGTCCTCGACGACCAGGACGCGGGGGCGCAGGGGGTCGGACACGGAGGCCGCTTTCGCTCAGGTCGAGGGCGTCCCAGTCTGACACATCGTCTACATGGCTGTAGACGCAGGTCGCGCGCGTCACTCAAGGGGCCGACGGGAAGTACCTGTCCGGCCCAGCCACCGCTGACAGCGGCCGGGCCGTACAGGTGCGCGGCGTCAGCCCAGCACCCTCCCCAGCGCCGCCAGCGCCGACTCCAGCTCCTCGCGGGTGATCGTCAGCGGCGGGGCGAGACGGATCGTCGAACCGTGCGTGTCCTTGACCAACACGCCCTCCGCCAGCAGGAGTTCACTCACGTGGCGGCCCGTGCCGAGGGTCGGGTCGATGTCGACACCCGCCCACAGGCCGCGCGCCCGGAAGCCCGTGACGCCCTTGCCCACCAGTGCTTCGAGGCCGCTGCGCAGTACCTCGCCCAGGTCCGCCGCCCGGCGCTGGAACTCACCGGTGGCCAGCAGCTCGACGACGGCCGAACCGACCGCGGCGGACAGCGGGTTCCCGCCGAACGTCGAGCCGTGTTCACCTGGCCGCAGCACCCCGAGGACGTCCCGCCCGGCGACGACCGCCGACACCGGCACAATGCCGCCGCCGAGCGCCTTGCCGAGAAGCAGCATGTCCGGGCGTACGTTCTCGTGGTCCACCGCGAGGGTGCGGCCCGTGCGGCCGAGCCCCGACTGGATCTCGTCGGCGATGAACAGGCACCCGGCTCGCCGCGTCAGCTCACGCACCCCGGTGAGATAACCGTCGTCCGGGATGACGACCCCGGCCTCGCCCTGAATGGGTTCGAGCAGTACGGCCGCCGTCGTCTCGTCGATCGCCGCTTCGAGCGCCGCCAGGTCGTTGTACGGGACCACACGGAAGCCCGGCGTGAACGGCCCGAAACCGGCGCGCGCCGACTCGTCCGTGGAGAAGCTGACGATGGTGGTCGTCCGGCCGTGGAAGTTGCCGTCGGCCACGACGATCGTCGCCCGGTCCGCCGGTACACCCTTGACCTCGTACGCCCACTTGCGGGCGACCTTGACGGCGCTCTCCACGGCTTCGGCGCCCGTGTTCATCGGGAGCACCATGTCGAGGCCGGTCAGCCGCGCGAGGCCCTCGGCGAAGCCGGCGAGCCGGTCGTTGTGGAACGCGCGGGAGGTCAGCGTGAGCTGGTCGAGCTGACGGTGCGCGGCCTCGATGAGGTCGGGGTGGCGGTGGCCGAAGTTGAGGGCCGAGTACCCGGCGAGCAGGTCGAGGTAGCGGCGGCCCTCGACGTCCTCGACCCAGGTGCCCTCGGCGCGGGCGACGACCACGGGCAGCGGGTGGTAGTTGTGCGCGAGCACCGGCGTCTCGGCGCTGATGAGCTCGGCCGACGAACGCGGGGCCTGGACGGGGGCGACGGTCATGAACGGATCTCCTGGGTGCAGCACTTGATGCCTCCGCCGGCCTTGTGGAACTCCGACAGGTCGACGGGGACGGGGACGAAACCACGCTCTGCGAGCTGTGCGACGAGGCCGGTCGCCTGCGGCGCCACGAACACATGGCGTCCGTCGGACACGGAGTTCAGGCCGAAGGCCATCGCGTCGTCGCGCGTGGCGAGAATGGCGTTCGGGAACAGGTGCGCCAGCACCTCGCGACTTCCGGGCGAGAAGGCGTCGGGGTAGTAGGCGATGTTCCCGCCGGGCTCGCCGTCCGGGCCCTGGGGGTCGTTGAGCGCGAAGAGGGCGGTGTCCAGGTGGTAGAAGTACGGGTCCACCAGGCGAAGGCCGATGACCGGGACGCCGAAGAACTCCTGCGCCTCGTCGTGCGCGGTCCGTGACGTGCGGAAGCCGGTGCCCGCGAGGACGTAGCGGCCAACGGGGACAAGATCGCCCTCGCCCTCGCAGACCGACTCCGGGCGGTGCACGTCGTAGCCCGCGGCCTTGAACCACGTCTCGTACTCGGCGGACTCCGGACGCCGCTGCTCGGCGTGGAAGTACGAGCCGAGGACGCGTCCGCCGACGACGAGCGCCGAGTTCGCGGCGAACACCATGTCCGGCAGGCCCGGGACCGGCTCCACGGTCTCGACCGTGTGACCGTGCGCGCGGTACGTCTCGATCAGGTTCCGCCACTGCGTGTGCGCGAGCGCGGTGTCGACCCGCACGTCTTCGCGCATCCACGGATTGATGGCGTACTGAACGTCGAAATACCGGGGCTCACAGACCAGATAGCGCCTGGACACAGACGGGTACCTCCGCTTCCTTGCGGGACGACGACCAGGGATGTCCCGGGTGCCCCATAAAGGTAGGAAGCGGCGGTCACGCTCGACAAGGTCATTTAGATGCGCGCCCCCGCAGGAATGCTGCGTCTATCGAGGGGTCAGTGCAGGTTCGCTGCGTCGTCGGGGGCGATCTCGCGGGCGCCGGCCTCCGCGCTCTCCGGCAGCAGATGGGAAAGCACCATGTAACTGATCGTCTTGCGGATGAACGGCTCCGCCCTGATGCGCTCGAGGACCTCCTCGAAATGACCCACGTCCGTGGCCCTGACGTGCAACAACGCATCCGCGCCGCCCGTCACCGTCATCGCGGAGGTGATCTCGGGATGGTTGCGCACGACCTCCGCGAGACGCCTCGGCGGCGCCGCGCCGTCGCAGTACACCTCGACGAACGCCTCGGTGCGCCAGCCGAGCGCGGCCGGCCGGACGGTCGCGGTGTATCCGGTGATGACGTCGTTGTCCCGCAGCCGGTCGGCGCGCCGCTTGACCGCCGTGGCGGAGAGGCCGATCGCCGCGCCGATCTCCGCGAAACTCGTCCGGGCGTTCGCGATGAGGGCCGCGACGATCTTGCGGTCGAGCTCGTCGAACGCCACGTGCTTGCTGTTCATGGCCCGTACGGTACCCAGCGGCTCGCGCCGCCCGGTGCCTCGCCCGTTCCGCCGGAGCCGACCTCGGCCGCCGGGCTCGTCAGTTCTGCTTCTGTTGCTCGTTTCGGTTCTTGTGCTGGTTCCAGTTGCCCCACTTCTGCCGGTACTCGGATCCGTTCGGCTGAGGGGTCTGCTGCTGATCAGTCTGCTGGTCCTGGTTCTGCTGCTGGTCGTCCGCCTCCGGGGGCGGGGTGGCCTCGGAGTCCACGGGCTGGGCGGCGTCCGGTGACGGGGCCGTGCCCATCGGGTCCTGACCGGACGACGCGGACGCCGCGGGCGACGGGTCGGCCTTCGGGGTGTTCGCGCCACTGTCGTCCGGCGCGAACAACACCATGCCGATCACGAGGGACGCGCCGAAGAGCGTGGCCGCGCCCACGGTCCCGTAGACCCTCGGGCGGCGTCGTGCCGCCGCCATGAAGCCGCTGCGGGCGCCGCGCCGCGACGCCGCGCGGCCGGTCGACGGCAGCTGGTACGTCGTACCAGTGGTCTCCGGAGCCGGAGCCGGGGCCGACGGGGCGTACGCAGGGGGTGCCGGCGGCGCCGGAGCGGGCTCCGGGAGCGGCTCGGGACGGCCCCGCCACGCACCCGAGCGGAACCAGTCCGAGACCTCCTGCGCCGTGGGCCGGTCCTCCGGCTTCTTGGCCAGCAGGCCGAGCAGATAGTTCTCGAACGACGGAGGCAGCGGAACCCCGAGCCGGTTCGGCGGCACGGGCGCGGCGTCGACGTGCTGGTAGAGCAGAGCCGTCGCCGTGTCGGCCTGGAACGGCGGGTTCCCGGTGAGGAGTTGATACAGGACGCAGCCCAGCGAGTACACGTCCGACGCGGGTCCCGCGACCTTGCCGAGGGCGCGCTCGGGCGCCAGATACAGGCCCGTGCCGACGATCTGGCCGGTGGTGGTGAGCCCGGCGGCCGGATCGTCCATGAAGCGGGCGATACCGAAGTCGCCCAGCTTGACCGTGCCGTCGGACGTGAGCAGCAGATTGCCCGGCTTGATGTCCCGGTGCACGACACCCTGGCGGTGGGCCGCCGCGAGACCGGCCGCCGATCCCGCCGCGATGTCCGCCACCCGTTCCGGGCCGAGCTTCGCGCCCCCGGCCGCCACCTGCGCCAGACTGCCGCCGTCGACGAGCTCCATGACGAGGTAGAACCGGTGCTCCCACGCGCCGAAGTCGTAGACGCCGACCACGTGCGGGTGACTGAGCGAGGCCGAGGTCTGCGCCTCCATACGGAACCTGGCGGCCGCCGACGGATCCGAGTCCTGGGCGATGAGCAGCTTCACGGCCACGGTCCGCCCGAGCATCTCGTCGGTGGCCTCCCACACCTCGCCCATACCGCCTCGGCCGACGGTCCTGTGCAGCCGGTACCGATCCGCCAGCAACACCCTGCGCACCACCCTTGTTCGACAGCTCCGTCAATTCGGTTGCCACGGAACGAACTTCGCCCCGCGCGAGCGCCTGGCGCGGGACGGGCGGGAGGTGTGTGGCGGGAACAAGGATAAGGGTCCGGGAGCAGATGATCACACCATCCCTCCACACACGCGTCCGGGAGAGCCTAGTTCTCTCCGATACGGACACGGGCGCGGGCCGGCGGGCCGTGGCGGAGGAGTTCGGCCAGGCCCTGACGGGTCGCGGCCAGCACCACGCGGTCCTCGGGACGCAGCACGTAGCCCGGGTGGAGGTCCCACACGAGCCCCGTGGGACGGTCGGGGCCGTCCTCGTCGTCGGGGGACGCCCCCAGATCGGCCCTGCGCTCGCCGGGCGCGCCGACGTCGAGCGCGATCACCCGCCAGGAACCGGCCCGGAACGAGTCGGCCACCGTCCGGCCGTTGAGGTGCGGATGCCCGGCCACGTCGACGGCGGCGAAAAGCAGAACGCTGCGCTCGACGGGGATCGCGCCCAGGATCTGGCGGCCCATCATGGCCCCTGCGAACGCCGGGGCCGCCAGAGCGGAGACGCTGCGGCTGCGGGTCAGCGCCCGGGGATGCGCGGACCGGAGCGTGCGGTAGACGGCCGTCGCGAACGCGTCGTCGAACAGCCGCATCACCACCCGCAGATCGGGCTTGACCGAGCGCGCGTGCAGGGCCGCTTCAAGATTGGTGATGTCGCTGCTGGTGAGGGCGAGCAGGGAGTGGGCGCGATGCACCTTGGCGGCCTCCAGGACGCCTTCCTGCGTGACGTCACCGATGACCGTCGGCACGCGAAGCCGGCGGGCCAGGGCGACGCCGCGCGCCTCGGGGTCCTCCTCCACGCAGACGACGGGGATGCCGAGTTCGCACAGGCGGGACAGGACCCGGGTGCCGATCTTGCCGAGGCCGAGGAGCACGACGTGTCCGGACAGGCCGCGCGGCGGACGGCGCAGCGCCGACGCCGTACGGAACGTGCCCAGGGCCTCCAGGACCGCCGCGAGGAGCACGGGCAGGAGCAGCAGCCCCGCGAGGCCCGTGAGGAGCTGGAGGAGCTGGCGGGCGAGCGGTTCACCGATCGCCGGGTCGTCGATGGCGAAGAGGTCGAGGAGCGTGAGGTATCCGGCGTGCCACGGATCGCCGCCGGTGGTGGCCCAGGACGCCACGGCCAGGCCGAGCACGCTGATCACGATCCCCGCGAGCGACCAGCGCAGCCGCCGCGAGAACAGCGACCCGAAGGCCATACGTCCCCTGGTCGTGCGGCCGTTGGCGCCACGTCCGTCGGGGGCGGCCACGTCGGTCGCGGAGACGGTCTCCAGGACCACCGTGCCCCGGCCGGTGGCCGCCGCCACCGTACGTTCGTCGGGCAGCAGCAGCGGGCCCTCGGTGTCCCCGAGGGCTCCCGCGGCCGAACTCTCGGCGCCCGCAGGGTCGTTGGCCGTCACGGACAGCAGGGCGAGGGTGCACAGACCGGGGTCGGCGACGGCGCCCCGGCCCGGCGGGGTACGTTCCACGGCACGCAGCAGGAGACCGTCGGCGTGGATGACCTTGCTGGTGCCGGCGACGGCGGTGGCCGCGAGCGCCGGAGCGACCGTGTCGGCGTCGGACAGGACGGTGGTCGTCGTGTCCAGCGCCTCGGGGTCGAGACCGGGGGAGGAGAGGACGGCGGCCTGGTCAAGCAGGTGCTCCAGCTGCTGGCCGAGCTTGCGGTTGTAGAGCCGGATGACCAGACGGAGCTGGGGGTTGAGGCGGCGGGCGGCGAGCGCGGCCCGGATGTTCGTCTCGTCGTCCCCGTGCACGAGAGCGAGGGCGGCGGCGCCGGCCACCCCCGCCTCGGCCAGCGCCTCCTCGTCGAGCACGGGCGCTTCCATCACGTGGGGCGCCGGCACATCGTCGTCGTCCGCGACCAAGGCCGTACGGCTCACGGCCGCCTGGATACGGGAGAACAGGGCGGCGGCGCGGGCCCGTCCGACAGGTTCCGCGCCCTGTCTCGTGGCGCGTACGGAGGGCACGACGACGGTGACCCGCTCGCCGTACACGGCGCGCAGTTCGGCGGCGAGCCGCTCGGCCAGTGTGTCGTCGCCGCACACGATCATGTGACCTGACGGCGGGGCCTGTTGGGGCTGGCGGGGCACGGTGGTCATGGGCCCCAGTCAAGTGGACGGAGCCGGGAGAACGCACACCGGGCCCTGTTTGTGCGGAGGTGGGCGTGTCGGGGCGTGCGATCCGGTCTAGCGGTGCGCTCAGGTCTAGCGGAGCGATCTGGCCCAGCGGAGCGATCCGGCCTAGAGGTGAGCCCCCACCGACCGAACCCCCACAGCCGACGCGTCCTCGCCGACGATCGTGGCGCGGTCCGCAGGCAGGTGCCAGCCGTGGTCGACCGGGCCGATGCCCGACCCGAGCGCGAACCCGTTGGCGATCGCCCCGGTGACGTAGTCCTTCGCCCGGTGCACGGCGTCCGGCACGGACAGGCCCTGCGCGAGACCCACGGCGATGGCGGAGGCGAGGGTGCAGCCCGTGCCGTGCGTGTGCCGGTTGTCGTGGCGGCGGGCGCGCAGCCAGTGCTCCTCCGTGCCGTCGGTGAGCAGGTCCACGGCCGCGCCGGGCAGATGGCCGCCCTTGACGACCACCCAGCGCGGCCCGTACGCCAGCATCCGCGCGGCGGCCTGGCGCAGGCCCGCGTCGTCCGTGACGGTGAGCCCGGTCAGCTGCGCCACCTCGTCCAGGTTCGGCGTCGCCACCGTCGCGACCGGCAGCAGCTTCGTCCGTACCGCGTCGAGCGCGTCCTCCGCGAGCAGCGGGTCACCGTGCTTGGACACGCTCACCGGGTCGACCACGACGGGGGCGTCCGTACCGGCAAGCAGCTCGGCGACGGTCTCGACGAGCGCCGGCGACGACAGCATCCCGGTCTTGACGGCCTGGACCCCGATGTCGTCCACGACGCTGCGGTACTGCGTGCGCACCGCCTCGACGGGCAGCTCCCAGGCGCCCTGGACCCCGAGGGAGTTCTGCGCGGTGACGGCCGTCAGGACGCTCATGCCGTGGGCGCCGAGCGCCAGCATCGTCTTCAGGTCGGCTTGGATCCCGGCGCCGCCGCCCGAGTCCGATCCGGCGACGGTCAGGACGCGGGGCGGCACGGCACCTGCGGTGCGCGGGGGGACGGTCATACCCGGTTCTCCTCAAGAGCTGCGGTGGCGACAGGGGCGGCCTTGCGGCGCAGCCGGAGCGGCGCGTACACCGCGAGGGCGACGACGAAGGCGACGTAGTACGCGAGGTCGGCGCCGTGCAGCGCCTTCGCGACCGGGCCCACGTACAGGCCGCTGTCCATGAAGGGGACGGCCGCGGCGAAGGCGGCGGCGAAGGCGACGAGGCCGGGCCACCAGGACTGCGGCTCGGCGCTCTCGGCGGCGAGGTCGATGGGCGCCCCGCCCCGTGCCCTGGAGCGGGCGAACCAGTCGACGGCCACGACCGCGACGAAGCCGGGGATCCAGTAGCCGACGAACAGCAGTACGTTCTGGAACCGGGTCGCGGTGTCGGCCGCGTGCATCCACAGCACCAGCGGGAAGCCGAGCACCGCAGCCAGAGCCGCGGCGAGCGGCCGGGGGACACGGACGCCGATGGTCTGCAGGGCGAGTGAGCCGCTGTAGTCGTTCATCGCGTTGCTGCACAGCGCCGCGAGCGCCACGGCCAGCAGCCCGAAAGCGCTGAGCACACCGCCGCCGAGCAGCTTGTCGACGCCCTGCGCGGTCTGGTCCGTGAACACGGACGCGCCCCAGAGGCCCAGCGTCTCCACGGCCACGAAGGACACCGTGACCCCGAGAAGCGTGTACCAGAACATGCGCTTACGGGACGTCGTCGCCGGAAGGTAACGGCTGAAGTCGCTCGCGTAAGGAGCCCACGACAGGGACAGGCTGAGCGCGATCGTGCTGGTCAGGACGAACGCGCCGGCCCGGTCGGCGCCGTGCGCGGCCCCGGTCGCGGCAGGGTGCACATCGCCGAGGAGCTTCACGGCCAGGACCGCGAAGGCGGCGGCCAGGACGAAGGTCATCAGCTTCTGGAGCCGGTGGATGGCCTCGTAGCCGAGGACGCCGAGCGCGCCCTGCGCCGCCATCATCACCAGGACGCCCAGCCAGAACGGCCAGCCGCAGAGCCGGGCCAGCGCGTCGCCGCCGAACAGGCCGATCAGCGCGTCCCAGGCGACCGACGACAGCCACTGCAGCACGCCGGGCACCGCGACGGCCCGGCCGAACGCGAGCCGTGCGAGCGGCAGCTGCCCGGCACCGGTCACGCTGCCCCACGTACCGAGGTACGCGGTGGGGACGGCGCCGACGAGGGTGCCGAGGACGACGGCGGCGAGCGCGGTCGTGAAGTCCAGGCCGAGGATGATGCCGACGGTGCCGGTGAAGACGCCGGTCATGGTCAGGTTCGGGGCGAACCACACGGTGAAGAGGCGCCCGGCGCCGCCGTAGCGGTGGGACTCGGGGACCGGCGCGATCCCGCGCGCCTCGACCCGCAGGTCACCCGGCGCGGCAGGCATCCGCCCGTCGAAGACCGAGGGCGCTCCGGCGCCGGTGCTGCTCGGGGCATGGGGCAACGACATTGGCTGACATCCCTCCGCCAGTGCTAACTGGTTCAGGTTCGACGGGTGTGATCTCAGCCCCCGCTATGGGGCACCCCGTGTCCGGTACGACGGCAAGAGTAGCTTCCCTGTGCCGTACGGCACACCAGGGGGCACGACGGAGGCGGGTGAGAGCACCGCCCTCACCCGCCTCAAGCGCACTGTCTGAAAATGTCGCCCCGCGCCGTCAGGACCTCACGCCGGACGCAGCCACACCGTCGCCAGCGGCGGCAGCGTCAGCCGCAGCGAGTCCGGCCGCCCGTGGCAGGGCACCGGATCCGGCTTGAGCACACCGGTGTTGAGAACGTCACCGCCGCCGTACCGGGCCGAGTCCGTGTTCAGGGCCTCGAACCACCCGGGGACACTGTCCGGCACACCGAGCCGGTAGTCCTCGCGCACCACCGGCGAGAAGTTGCACACGGCCAGCAGGGGAGTGCCGTCCGCCGCGAAGCGCAGGAACGCGATCACGTTGTCGTCGGCCGCGTCCGTGGTGATCCACCGGAACCCCTCGGGCGACGTGTCCCGCTGCCACAGCGCGGGCGCGTCCGCGTAGAAGTGGTTGAGGTCGCGCACCAGATCCTGCACACCACGGTGGTCCGGCTCGGCGGAGTAGGCCGGGTCGAGGAGCCACCAGTCCGGTCCCTGCTGCTCGGACCACTCGCCTCCCTGCGCGAACTCCTGCCCCATGAACAGGAGTTGCTTGCCCGGGTGGGCCCACATGAAGCCCAGGTAGGCACGGTGATTGGCGCGCTGCTGCCACCAGTCGCCGGGCATCTTGGAGACGAGGGCACGTTTGCCGTGCACCACCTCGTCGTGCGAGATCGGCAGGATGTAGTTCTCGCTGTACGCGTACACCATCGAGAACGTCATCTCGTTGTGGTGGTACTTGCGGTGCACGGGCTCCTTCGACATGTACACCAGCGAGTCGTGCATCCAGCCCATGTTCCACTTCAGGCCGAAGCCGAGGCCGCCGAAGCCGGTGGGGCCGACGTGATGCGTCTCCCGGGTCACCCCGTCCCAGGCCGTCGACTCCTCCGCGATCGTCAGGACACCCGGCACCCTGCGGTACAGGGTCGCGTTCATCTCCTGGAGGAAGGCGACGGCGTCGAGGTTCTCCCGGCCGCCGTGCACGTTCGGCGACCACTGGCCTTCCTCACGTGAGTAGTCCAGGTAGAGCATCGAGGCGACGGCGTCCACGCGCAGGCCGTCGACGTGGAACTCCTCGCACCAGTACACGGCGTTCGCCACAAGGAAGTTACGGACTTCAGTGCGGCCGTAGTCGAACTCAAGGGTGCCCCAGTCGGGGTGCTCGGCGCGCTGCGGGTCCGCGGGCTCGTACAGGTGGGTGCCGTCGAAGCGGGCAAGCGCCCAGTCGTCCTTCGGGAAGTGCGCCGCCACCCAGTCCACGATCACGCCGATGCCCGCCTGGTGGAGGGTGTCGACGAGGTACCGGAAGTCGTCGGGGGAGCCGAGCCGTGAGGTCGGAGCGTAGAAACCCGTCACCTGGTAACCCCAGGACGGCCCGTAGGGGTGCTCCGCGACCGGCATGAACTCGACGTGGGTGAAGCCGAGTTGACTCACGTACGCGGCGAGCTGGTCCGCGAGTTCGCGGTAGCCGAGGCCCGGCCGCCAGGACGGCAGATGCACCTCGTACACGGAGAACGGCGCCTCATGCACGGGCTGTTGGCCGCGCCTGGCCATCCAGGTGCCGTCTTCCCAGGTGTACGAGGAGCTGGTCACGACGGACGCGGTCTCCGGCGGCACCTGGGTGCGGCGGGCCATCGGGTCCGCGCGCAGCGAGTGTGAACCGTCGGACCCGGCGACGTCGAACTTGTACACCGTGCCGTCACCGAGGCCCGGCAGGAACAGCTCCCACACGCCCGACGAGCCGAGGGACCGCATCGGGAACGCGGTGCCGTCCCAGGCACAGAAGTCCCCGCACACGCGCACACCCCGGGCGTTCGGCGCCCACACCGTGAACCGGGTGCCCGCGACCCCTTCGTGCGTCATCGGGTGCGCGCCGAGCGCCGTCCACAGCTCCTCGTGCCGCCCCTCCCCGATCAGATGCAGGTCCATCTCCCCGAGCGCGGGCAGGAAGCGGTACGGGTCGTGCACCTCCCGCTCGTCCCCGTCGTACGTCACGAACAGCGTGTATCCGGGAATCGTGTCGAACGGCAGCAGCGCGGAGAAGAAGCCGTCACCGTCGTCGTGCAGCTCGGTCCGCCGCCCTTCGACGGACACGGCGACGGCCTGGGCGTACGGCCGCAGCACCCGGAGCGCCACACCGCTCTCCGTCAGGTGCGCGCCGAGCAGGGAGTGCGGGTCGTGATGGGTGCCCGTCAGGAGACGTGCGCGGTCCATGCCGTCCGGCTCGGGCGCGGGCAGGACGGTGAGCGGACCGGGGCCGGGCTTCACGGGCCGGCCGACACGCTTGCGGACGGGGGTCTTGCCAGCACCAGCAGCCACGGTTCTGCCTCCTAGGGACGGGTGGGGAGTCCGGCGGGCGGCGGCGGGGATGCCGCCGCCCGTTCAAGCAAGGTCGAGCAACGTCGAGCGAGGTCGAGCGGGGTCGAGCAACGTCGAGCGAGGTCGAGCGGGGTCGAGCGAGGTTGAGCCAGGTCAAGCGAGTCGAGCAGGGTCGAGCGGTGTTCAGTGGGGTTCGGCGAGGCGGCTGATCGCCGCCATCGGCACCGGCAGCCAGTCGGGCCGGTGCCGCGCCTCGTACAGCACTTCGTACAGCGCCCGTTCCGTCTCGTAGGCGCGCAGCACGTCGGGTTCCTCGCGCGGGTCCGACGCCGACTCGGCGGCGTAACCCGCGCAGTACGCGTCCCGGCAGCGCCGCGCCCACACGGGCCGCCACGGCGGACGGGTGCGGGCCGCGTAGTCGAAGGAGCGGAGCATCCCCGCGACATCGCGTACGGGGGAGTGGGCGAGGCGGCGTTCGGCGAGCGGACGGGCCGGCTCGCCCTCGAAGTCGATGACGAACCACTGCTCACCCGACCACAGCACCTGCCCGAGGTGGAGGTCGCCGTGGATCCGCTGCGCCGGGCGGTCCGTGTCGCGGAGGGCGAACGCGTCGAACGCGGCGCGCAGGCCCGGCACGTGCGGGACCAGCGCCGGCACGGACCGGGCCGTCGCGTCGAGATGGTCGGTCATCGCGGCCGCGAGCCGCTTGTTGCGGTGAGGCTCCGGCGCGGCGACGGGAAAGGCCGAGGTCAGGGCCAGATGCACCTCCGCCGTGGCCCGCCCCAGCTCGTACGCCTCATCGGTGAAGTCAGCGCCGGACGTGAGTGAGCGGAGCGCGAGCGTCCAGCCGTCGTCGGCGTCCGGCAGGAACGGCTGGAGCACTCCGAGCGTCGCCTCCTGGGGCTGGGACGTCCGGATCCAGGCCACGGGAGCGGGGACGCGCGTGCAGCCCTGCCGGGCGAGCGCCTTCGGCACCTCCAGATCCGGATTGACGCCGGCCTGCACGCGCCGGAAGACCTTCAGGATGAACGAATCCCCGTACACCAGCGAGGTGTTGGACTGCTCGGCGTCGAGGACGCGCGGGGTGAGTCCGGAGGGCACGTCGACGCGGGCGTCACGTTCGAAACGCAGGGGGCCCGCCGAGCCCGGGTGCCGCAGCCGTTCGAGAAGTATTCCCGCCGACCGTGGATCCTGGAGCGCGTCGTACAGCATGAGCCCGGTCAGCGGACCTTCGGTGATGTGCCCGATGAAGGCCGGCGCGAGATGCTGTGGCAGTAACTCCCGCACGCCGAGGATGAGTTGGTACAGGTTGTCCATGGGGGCCGTGCCCGGCGTGGAGCGGGTCGCCTGCTCGGCGTGTTCGGCCCGCACGAGGAGGTGCAGGCAGCCGGGGTGCAGCTCGGTCATCGAGGCGAGGGTCAGCCCGGTGACGGGCCGCCCCTTTCCCGCGAACCAGCGCTGCCGGGGCAGCCATTCGTGGAGCAGACCGGCGAGGGAGTTCAGCAGCAGAGAGGGGCTGACGCCGGTCGGACTCTGCAGTGCGGTCTTGGGCATGGCGACGACTCCTTTCGAGGGCGGACGGACGGTCCCAGGGGGTGGGCCCGCCGTCACCATGTGGTGCTGACGGCTTCCTTGCGGAGCCTGAACCAGTAGAAGCCGTGCCCCGCGAGGGTCAGCAGATACGGGAGTTCACCGATCGCGGGGAAACGGACTCCACCGATCAGCTCGACCGGATGGCGTCCGGCGAACGTCTGGAGATCGAGCTCCGTCGGCTGCGCGAAGCGCGAGAAGTTGTGCACGCACAGGACCAGGTCGTCCCCTTCTTCCCCTGACCGGGGGGCCTCACGCAGGAACGCGATCACCGCCGGGTTGGACGACGGCAGTTCCGTGTACGAGCCGAGCCCGAACGCCTCGTTCTGCTTACGGATCTCGATCATCCGGCGCGTCCAGTGCAGCAGCGACGACGGGGACGACATCGACGCTTCGACGTTCGTGACCTGGTAGCCGTAGACCGGGTCCATGATCGTGGGCAGGGAGAGACGGCCGGGGTCGCTGGACGAGAAGCCCGCGTTGCGGTCGGGAGTCCACTGCATGGGGGTGCGGACGGCGTCACGGTCGCCCAGCCAGATGTTGTCGCCCATCCCGATCTCGTCGCCGTAGTACAGGATCGGCGAGCCCGGGAGGGAGAGGAGCAGAGCCGTGAAGAGTTCGATCTGGTTGCGGTCGTTGTCCAGGAGCGGGGCCAGGCGGCGGCGGATGCCGATGTTCGCCCGCATCCTCGGGTCCTTGGCGTACTCCGCGTACATGTAGTCGCGTTCTTCGTCCGTGACCATTTCGAGGGTCAGCTCGTCGTGGTTGCGCAGGAAGATTCCCCACTGGCAACGCGACGGAATGGCAGGGGTCTTGGCCAGGATTTCGGAGACCGGATAGCGGGACTCACGGCGTACGGCCATGAAAATGCGCGGCATCACCGGGAAGTGGAACGCCATGTGGCACTCGTCGCCGCCCGTCGCGTAGTCGCCGAAGTAGTCGACCACGTCCTCCGGCCACTGGTTGGCCTCCGCGAGGAGCACGGTGTCCGGGTAGTGCGCGTCGATCTCGGCCCGTACGCGCTTCAGGAACGCGTGGGAGGCGGGCAGGTTCTCGCAGTTGGTGCCCTCCTCCGCGTAGAGGTAGGGCACGGCGTCGAGGCGGAAGCCGTCGATGCCCAGGTCCAGCCAGAACCGCAGCGCGGCGAGGATCTCCTCCTGGACGCGCGGGTTCTCGTAGTTGAGGTCGGGCTGGTGCGAGAAGAACCGGTGCCAGTAGTACTGCTTGCGGACCGGGTCGAACGTCCAGTTGGACGCCTCGGTGTCGACGAAGATGATGCGCGCGTCCTGATACTGCTTGTCGTCGTCCGCCCAGACGTAGTAGTCCCCGTACGGCCCGTCGGGGTCCGTGCGCGACTCCTGGAACCACGGATGCTGGTCGCTCGTGTGGTTCATGACGAAGTCGATGATCACGCGCATCCCGCGCTGGTGCGCCGCGTCGATGAACTCGACGAAGTCGGCGAGATTGCCGAACTCGGGCAGGACCGCCGTGTAGTCGGAGACGTCGTAACCGCCGTCGCGCAGCGGGGACTTGAAGAACGGCGGCAGCCAGAGGCAGTCCACGCCGAGCCACTGGAGATAGTCGAGGCGGGACGTGATGCCCTTGAGGTCGCCGATGCCGTCGCCGTTGCTGTCCTGGAACGAGCGGACCAGGACCTCGTAGAACACGGCCCGTTTGAACCAGTCGGGGTCACGGTCCTTGGCGGGGGTGTCTTCGAACGTGTCGGGGACGGGCTTGTTGACGATCATGTGGTGGGTGACCCTCCGGTGGGTGATGAGGACGGTCGCAGGACGGTGAGGATGTGCGCGGGCGCGCGGCGCGGGTCCAGACGCACGTAGTTGGTCCTGCCCCATTGGTATGTCTCGCCGGTCAGCTCGTCGCGGACCGGCACCGTGGCGTGGGCGTCGAGTCCGAGCTGAGGCATGTCCAGGGAAACCGTCGCCTCCTGGGCGTGGTGGGGGTCGAGATTCACGACCACCAGGACGGTGTCCGGACCCGAGCGCTTGCTGTAGGCGATCAGGGCGTCGTTGTCGGTGTGATGGAAATGCAGGTTCCGCAGCCGGTGCAGCGCGGCATGGCTGCGCCGGACGTTGTTGAGTTTCGTGATGAGCGGCGCGATGGACTGCCCTGCACGCTCCGCCGACTCCCAGTCACGCGGCCGGAGTTCGTACTTCTCCGAGTGCAGATACTCCTCGCTGCCCTCGTGGACCGAAGTGTTCTCGCAGAGTTCGTAACCGGCGTACACACCCCACGTCGGAGAGAGCGTGGCCGCGAGGACCGCGCGCACCTCGAAGGCGGGGCGTCCGCCCCTCTGGAGGTAGCCGGGCAGGATGTCGGGCGTGTTCACGAACAGGTTGGGCCGCATATAGGCGGCCGTGTCCCGGGACAGCTCGGTGAGGTACTCGGTGAG
The DNA here is from genome assembly GCF_040645335.1 of Streptomyces sp. NPDC046821. NCBI lineage: Bacteria > Bacillati > Actinomycetota > Actinomycetes > Kitasatosporales > Streptomycetaceae > Streptomyces > Streptomyces sp. NPDC046821. The sequence continues at coordinate 419,855 of NZ_JBEYYB010000003.1, forward strand.
CTCCCGCTTCGTGTCGCGCCACGTGAAGTACGTGTACGACTGCTGGAAGCCGGCCTTGGCCAGCTCCCGCATGATGGCCGGCCGGGTGAAGGCCTCGGCGAGGAACACGACGTCGGGGTCGGTGCGGTTGACCTTCCCGATGACCTGTTCCCAGAAGGTGACGGGCTTGGTGTGCGGGTTGTCCACGCGGAACACGCGGACCCCGTGGCGCATCCAGAAGTGCAGGATGCGCGTCGTCTCCTCGACGAGTCCGGGCATGTCCTGGTCGAACGCGATCGGGTAGATGTCCTGGTACTTCTTCGGAGGGTTCTCCGCGTACGCGATGGTGCCGTCCGGCCGGTGCTGGAACCACTCCGGGTGCTTCTCCACCCAGGGATGGTCGGGCGAGCACTGGAGCGCGAAGTCCAGGGCGATCTCCAGACCGAGATCCGAGGCCCGGCGCACGAACTCGTCGAAGTCGTCGAGCGTGCCGAGGTCCGGGTGGATCGCGTCGTGCCCGCCCTCCGGCGAACCGACCGCCCACGGCACCCCGACGTCCCACGGGTCGGCCGACAGACTGTTGTCCGGCCCCTTCCGGAACGTCGTGCCGATGGGGTGGATCGGCGGCAGGTACAGCACGTCGAAACCCATGGCGGCCACGGCCGGCAGACGTGCGGCCGCGGTCTTGAAGGTGCCGCTCACCGGACGCTCGCCGTCCCGGACCACGGCTCCCTCGGAGCGCGGGAACATCTCGTACCAAGCGCCGTACAGGGCCCGTTCGCGCTCCACGAGCAGGGGCAGCGGGTCCGTGCGGGTGACGTGTTCGCGCAGCGGGTGTGCGGCGAGTGCGGCGGTGACGTCGGGTGCGAGGGCCGCCGCGTGCCGGGCCGAGCCAGGGCGGTCCGCGTCGCGGAGCGCGTCCACGGCGCCGAGGACGGCGTCCCGCGCGGGGCCCTCGGGGACGGCGCGCGCGGCCCGCTCGTACAGCTCGGCGCCCTCCTCAAGGATCAGCTCGGTGTCGATCCCGGCGGGGACCTTGATGCCCGCGGCCCGGCGCCACGAGGAAACGGGGTCGCCCCACGCCTCCACGATGAAGGTCCAGTTGCCCACCGCCGTCGGAGTGACATCGGCGCCCCAGCGGTCGCTGCCCGGCGACAGTTCACGCATCGGGGTCCACGGACCCGGCCTGCCGTCGGGGTCACGCAGCACGACGTTCGCGCCGACCTCGGCATGGCCTTCGCCGAAGAGGGTCGCCGAGACCTCGAAGGTCTCGCCCGGCACCGCCTTCGCCGGACGCCTGCCGCAGTCGACGGCCGGGCTCACGTCCACGATCGGGACGCGGCCCGTCACCGTGCCTGGGTTCATCGGTGTTACCTCCGCCGTGCTCGAGGTCTGCCGGCTCCCGCGATGGGCGGGCCGCCGGGTTCATATGCGCCACGGGGGCGTGCCGTCGTTCGCGCATAAGGTGGCCCGGCCGATGGCCGGGCACAGCCGGATGCCGTTGGCGGACTGCGCCCCTCCGGCGACACGCTACGGGAGCCGACCGGGCTCAGCCTGTCAGGAAATGTCCGGAATTTGACGTGTCGGCCGAAGGGGTCGAACCCCGGCCGGCGCTGTGTCGTCCGGAGGGGTGTCTCCCGGTGGGTTCCGTGCCGTCCGGAGGGGCCGGACTCACCGCCCGCTGCAGGCGGCGACCGCGACCGCGGTGGCCGCGAGCGGCGGCGCGGCCATGGGCGGATGCTCCACCCCGGGGCGGAGATAGCGTTCGGCCGCGTCCGCGGCCTCGCGCCCGCAGCGCTTCCCCATCAGCACGCACAGCGTGTACGCCGTGTCCTCGAAGTGCGTCCGCACCTGATGGTCCGCGGGCGCGGCGAGCAACAGGCGTTCCCACGCGCGGTACTGCGCCAGGTGACTGGCGACCTTCGACTTGGTAGGCAGCAACATGGCTCTGTCCACTTCCCACTCTGAGAGCACGGTGCACCGGGTCGGTGCGCGGGGGCCGTGCACGGAGAGGTACCGGTCAGTTACGCCGATCGGTACCCCGTCCCCATGGTGCATTTGGCGGCAGTTCCCGTCCTGTTGGGGCTTCAACGACGTGGTGGGCGCCCGCTCCGCTTGCACGAATGGAGTACCGATCTCATGCTGGGGCTAACTCAGAAGGCATCACCGCTCACGCCACGTGTTCGGGGTACGGTCCGAAGGGGGCGAACGGCGGGCGCGAGCTTCGCCGGTAGAGGAGCCGAAGACGATGAATACCGCAGTGCCCTGCTACTACCACCTCGACGTCGAGGTCAGCTCGGAGCGCGTCGGACAGGTCAGGCGGATCCTGGCCGCCCATCTCCGGTACTGGAAGCTGGACATTCTCGTCGAGCCCGTCTGCCGCGGTGTCGAGGTGCTGCTCCATACGATCGACGAGCACTCGGCCGACAAGAACACCACGGTCGAGATGTGGTGGAACGGCCAGCATCTCATCACCGCCGTGTCCGACCATGAGAGCGAACTGCCCGGTGTGCACGGCGAACCGCAGTCCTGCTTCGCGGAGATCGCCGCGCTGAGCGACGGCTGGGGCGGGTGCGCCACGGCGACCGGAAAGATCATCTGGTTCTCGCGCCGGGCCCGCCTCGGCGAGCGCGCACCGCTGCTGCCCGTCGGCCCGGAGCCCGTCATCGGCGAGGCGCTGGAGATGCCCCGCGAGGTGCGGGTCCCGGCGTTCGCCGGCTCCGCCCAATCGCAGCCGCTCACGGCGGTCGCCCCGGCCGCGCACGCCGGCGGGCCGCGGGTGTCCGTCCCGCGCCGGGTGGTTCGCCCGGCCGCGGCCGGATAGCCGGCAGTTCCCGCGCTCCGTCCCCGTGGAGCGCACCGCACCGGGCCGCGGCCTGCTTCGGCAGCCGCGGCCCGGCGGTCTGTCATCGGGGGCACCCGTACGGGTTGTGGGCTAGGGGTTACGGGTGCCGGCTCGGGCCCGCATCATTCGCACGGGGCCCAGGCTCGGGCCCGCTGGATTAGCGCAGCGCCCACGCTCAAGCCCCCTTCAGACGCAGCGTCACCAGCTCGAAGGGCCGCAGCGACAGCGCCACCCGGTCCCCGTCCCGCTGCGGCTCCGCGGCATCGGACAGCGGGCGTTCGAGCAGGTCGGTGGCCGCAACGGACGCGACCTCGAAGCCCGCCGTGAGCGTGGCGCGCGCCCGCCCGCCCCGGGACTCGTAGAGGCGGACCACCACGTCACCGGAGCCGTCGTCGGCCAGCTTCACGGCCGTCACGACCACCGCGTCCTGGTCGACCCGCACCAGCGGCGCCACCTCGCCCGACCCGGTGACACGACGCTCAGGCAGGTTGATCCGGTACCCCTCGCGGACCGCGTCGCCGATCGCCGCGCCCGGCACCAGCGCGTGCCGGAACCGGTGCACACCCTGATCCGTCTCGGGGTCGGGAAAGCGCGGCGCACGCAGCAGTGACACCCGAACGGTCGTCGTCGTACCCGAGTCGCTGTCCCGCACGGTCCGCGTCACGTCGTGCCCGTACGTCGAGTCGTTGACGAGACACACACCCCAGCCGGGCTCCTCGATGTGCACGAAGCGGTGGTTGCATGCCTCGAACTTGGCCGACTCCCAGCTCGTGTTGGTGTGCGTCGGCCGGTAGAAGTGCCCGAACTGCGTCTCGGACGCGTACCGATCCGCGTGGATGTCCAGCGGGAACGCCAGCTTCAGGAACTTCTCGGTCTCGTGCCAGTCGACCTCGGTGTCGATCCCGAGCCGCCGCTCACCGGCCGCGAGCGACAGGACCTGGGTCACGCGCGAGGCGCCGAAGGTCCGCACGACCCGCACCGAGGCGCCGTCGCCCGGTGTCACCTCGTCGGCGTCCACGAGATCCGTGACGGTGTTGCGGTAGAACTTGTCGACGTCCCACGCGTCCCACATGTTCGGGAAGTCCGGGTGGATCTGGAGCAGGTTCGCCGCCAGACCGGGAGCCACGGTCTCGCGGCCCGCGACCAGGTCGTACGCGGACACGACAAGGCCCTGACTGTCGATCTCGACCCTCAGCAGCCCGTTCTCCAGGACATACCCGCCCGTCGCGCGTGAGGCGATCGTGGCCTCTCCCTCCACGACCGGGGCGCCGGCGCCACCCGCCGGGACACCGTCACGCGTGTGCGGCGCCGCGTTGAAGACGAGCGTCCCCGAGCCCTCGCCGGCCAGGGCACGCTGGGCCGCGTCGATGATGCCGTTCAGCTCCTCGGCCACCCGCTCATACGTCCTGCGCGCCTCGCGGTGCACCCAGGCGATGGACGACCCGGGCAGGATGTCGTGGAACTGGTGCAGCAGTACCGTCTTCCAGATCCGGTCCAACTCCTCGTACGGATACGGGAATCCGGCCCGCACCGCGGCCGTCGCCGCCCACAGCTCGGCCTCGTGCAGCAGATGCTCGCTGCGCCGGTTGCCCTGCTTGGTCTTGGCCTGGCTGGTGAGGGTGGCCCGGTGGAGTTCGAGGTACAGCTCGCCGACCCACACCGGCGCGTCCGGATACTCGGCCTCGGCCTTCGCGAAGAACTCGGCGGGCGTCTCCCACACCACCGTCGCGGACCCTTCGAGATCGCGCAGGCGAGCCGCCTTCGCGACCATCTCACGGGTCGTACCGCCGCCGCCGTCACCCCACCCGGTCGGCGCGAGCGAGTGCCGGGCGACACCCTTGTCCTTGAAGTTCCGCGCCGCGTGCGCGATCTCGCCGCCCCGCATGGAGCAGTTGTACGTGTCGACGGGAGGGAAGTGCGTGAAGATCCGGGTGCCGTCGATGCCCTCCCAACGGAACGTGTGATGAGGGAACTTGTTGGTCTGGGACCACGAAATCTTCTGCGTCAGCAGCCACTTGGAACCCGCGGCCTTGATGATCTGCGGCAACCCGGCCGCGAACCCGAACGTGTCAGGCAGCCACGCCTCGTCGTTCTCCACCCCGAACTCGTCCAGGAAGAACCGCTTGCCGTGCACGAACTGACGGGCCATCGCCTCCGAGCCCGGCATGTTCGTGTCCGACTCCACCCACATGCCGCCCGCCGGCACGAACCGTCCGTCGGACACCGCCTTCTTCACCCGCGCCCACACCTCGGGCCGGTGCTCCTTGACCCACGCCCACTGCTGGGCCTGCGACATCGCGAAAACGAAGTCCGGCTCGTCCTCCAGGAGCGCCGTCATGTTCGACGTCGTACGGGCCACCTTCCGCACCGTCTCGCGCAGCGGCCACAGCCACGCCGAGTCGATGTGCGCGTGGCCGACGGCGCTGATGCGGTGCGCCGACGGGACGGCGGGGGCCGCGAGCACCTCGGTCAGCCGCTCCCGGGCGGCGGCCGCCGTGCCGTTCACGTCCTGGAGGTCCACCGCGTCCAGAGCGCGCTCCACGGCCCGCAGGATGTCGTGGCGCCGGGCCGAGTCCACCGGCAGCTCGGCCATCAGCTCACCGAGCACCTCCAGGTCGATGACCAGCTGCCACACCTCCTCGTCGAGGACCGCTAGATCCATCCGGGCCAGCGTGTACTGCGGCTCGCTGCCCGCCGTCTCCTTGTCACCCAACTGCGTGGGCACGAAGGGGTGGTAGTCGAGAATCACCGGGTTGGACGCCGCCTCGATGTGCAGGCGCACCTCCTCGCCGCCCACGACCGGAGCGCCGATCCGCACCCATTGGTTGCGCGGGTTGAGGCCCTTCACCGGTGTGCCGTCCGGGCGGTAGACGAGGCCCTCGCACTGGAAGCCGGGCATGTTCTCGTCGAAACCGAGGTCCAGGATCGCCTCGACGGTCCGGCCCGCCCACTCCCGCGGCACGGTCCCGGTGACCCGGAACCAGCAGGTGGCCCAGGGGGCGCCCCAGCGGGCGCCCACCGCGATGGGCTCGGGCGTCGCCGCGAGCCCTTCGGCGATGGGCACCGGCTCGCCCGGGGCGTTCCACACCGCGACCTCCAGCGGTACGGACTCCGGGTACACGGCGGGTCGGATGCGCTCCTCGAGGACGCGCTTGAGACGGGCTTCGACCAGGGTCCGGTCGTCATGCATGAGGCGTACTCCGTAGGTCCGTGGTGTGGATGGTCAGGAGGCGTGGACGGGGCGCCGCGGTGGCGGCGGGACGGGACGCTGTAGAACTCCCCGACGGAACGGCCCCCGAACCCTGGGTGAGAGGGCCGGGGACCGGTGGCGGGGAACGCGGGGACGGTGGCCGCCGCCGTGATCAATGCGTGTGGCCGTGCGGCAGGATCCGGCCGACGGCCTTCCACGCGTCGTGCACGCGGCGGTGATGAGACGTGCCGGCAGGCCCGGACGCGGCGGCCGACGGGCCGGCCGGGTGAGGCGAGGGCATCGCGTGCCGCTCCCAGTCGCAGGGCGAGGCCGTACGGCCGGAGCGCAGTCCTCCACACTCCTCGTCGCGGCCCTCCAGCGCGTCGTGTTCCTTGAGCGCCACGCTCATGAGCATCAGGAGCAGTGCCACGTCGTCGTCGCAGTCGAGCAGCACCGTGATCCACGAGGCGCCCGGCCGGACCCGGATGGCGGTGCAGTGCAGCAACTGCGGCAGAAGGCGCTCGACCGCCGCCCGCGTGAGATAGAGATCGGCCGCGTCGTCGGCATGAAAATGCACGATGTCGCACCCCGCCGTCCCGAAGGCGCGCCCGACGGCACACCGGGGAGAGCCACTTACCAGGTTCGGCCAGGACTCCAGCTGGGTCATGGCGCGATGGGCCGCGGTCATGTCCTCATGGTTGCGCACACTTCACCCTGGTAACCAGCCCCATTCACCTCTTGCTTGATGATTCGACGATTCCCGGGACTTCGCCCCCGAGTCGCTACTGTGCCGAGGTGACCGGATCCGCACTCCTTCCCCTGCTGTTCCTCGACATCGACGGTCCGCTGATCCCGTTCGGAGGCCCGCCGGAGAGCTACCCGACGTACGCCGTGCCCGGCCAGGCCGCCGCTCCGGATCCGCTGGGCGCGGACCTCAATCCGCTGCTGGCCAGGATCAACCCCGAGTACGGGCCCCGGCTCGCGGCGCTCCCGTGCGAGATCGTGTGGGCGACCACCTGGATGGACGACGCGAACGACCACGTCGCCCCGCTCCTCGGGCTGCCGCCGCTGCCGGTGGTGGACTGGCCGGAGCCGTCGGTACAGGAGGTCTGGGACGAATGGAGCGGGGCACACGGACTGCACTGGAAGACCCGCGCCCTCGTCGTCCACGCGGGAGGCCGCGCCTTCGCCTGGGTCGACGACGAGATCACCGACGCCGACCGTTCGTGGGTCGGCGACCACCACGAGGGCCACGCTCTGCTGCACCGGGTCGACCCCCGGCGCGGCCTCACGGAGACGGACTTCGCCGCGCTCGATGCTTGGCTGCGCGGGGTGACGGGCTGACGCACCGGCAGCTTCCCCGCAGCACCGGACACTTCGCCGCCTCACCGGAAGCTTCCCCGCCTCACCGGAATCTTCGCCGCCCTATGGCGACCGCCGTGCGACCTGCCCGGCGAGCGCCGCGCACAGCCAGTCGTGGGCGGCGCCCGCCGTCGGACGTGACGGTTCCGTCAGCTCGGCGACGAGCCGCCAGTAGTGGTCGATGCGCGGATCGGCGGCGAGAGTCAGGCTGAGCCCGCGCCGGAACGCGGGCGTGTCACGTACGCCCCGCGACGCGGCGTAGGAGGCGACGAAGCAGTCCAGCGCCTCGCCCTCGTGCGGTGTCCGTGCGGCGCGCAGCCGGGGTGACGCGAGGGCGTACGCCTCGCGCAGCCCCTCGTAGAGCACGGCGGGCCGGTATCCCTCACCGGTCCGGTGCGCCGCCGGCTGACCTCGGTCATCTCCGTCGCAGGAGCGGGACGTGAACGCGTGCAGCCGCGCGAAGGCCAGGACCTGGGCCGGGGTCGGTTCCGCCGGAAGCTGTGGCACGGCCTCGTCCACGACAGCGGCGACGACCCGCTCGGGCATCCGGACCGGCAGCCAGCGCCGCCAGAAGCGGACCGGCGCGTCCGTGCTGGGCGGGGCGGACACCGAGCCCACGAGGAGCAGCCGCTCGGCACGCTCGGCGGGCGCGCAGTCCTGGAGGAGTTGCAGGGCGGCCTGCCGCCAGCGCAAAGCGGTGAGTTGCGAGCCGACGTCACGTAACTGCCTCGCGATGACGTCCTCCAGCACGTCCTCCGCCGCTTCCTCCTCCGCGAGCACCCGGCCCACATCCGGCACCGGGAGGTCGAGGGCACGCAGCGAGCGGATGACGCGGAGCCGGTCGAGCGCCTCGGGCCCGTACCGGCGATGGCCTCCCGTGCTCCGGGGCTCTTCGGGCAGCAGACCTCGGTCCGAGTAGAAGCGGACGGTCTTGACGGTGACGCCCGCGCGTTCGGCGAGCTCCCCGATGCTCCATGCGCTGTCGGCGGGCACGGCTTGAACCTCCCTCAGGGGGAGTTCCTACCGTACCGGCGAGCACGGACGCCCCGGGTGGGCGGGCCGTGGACCACGGCGTGGGAGGAGAGGCACATGACGGCGTTCATCCTGGTGGCGGGGGCGCACACCGGTGGCTGGGTCTGGCGGGAGGTCGCCGCCGGGCTGACGGCGGCGGGGGAGGAGGCGTACGCGGTGACGCTCAGCGGCGAGGAACGTCCGGGCGTCGAACTCGACACGCACATGGAGGAGTTGGTCCGCCTCATCGACCGGATCGAGGCACCGGACGTCGTCCTCGTCGGTCATTGCTACGGGATCCACCCTGTGCGCGGCGCCGCCGACCGGCGTCCCGGACGGATCGCCCGCATCGTCCACGTGGACGTCGGCATCCCGAACGACGGTGACCCGGCCCTCGCGCTGCTGCCCGACCAGGCGACGCGTGAGCGCGTACTGCAGATGGCTCAGGAGCACGGGGACGCTGGTGCGCTGCCTCCGCCGGGCCTGGGCGAGTGGGCGCGCTGGGGCAGTGTCGAAGGCATCCCCGCCGAGGAGTTGGCGCGGCTGACCGAACGGGCCGTTCCGCAACCGTTGGCCACGCTCACCCGGCCGCTGCGGCTCTCGGGCGCGGCCTCCGCGCTGCCGATGACCGGGATCCTGTGCATGGCCAACGGGTCGAGCATCGAATTGGTCGAAGCCAGGATCGGCATGGGTGACCCCGCGTTCCAGACGCTCGCCGACCCGCATGTCTCGTTCTTCGAACTGGCCACCGGCCACTGGCCGATGCTGTCCACGCCCCGCGAGCTCACCGACGTACTGCTCCAGGCCGCCGCGGGCAAGGGACATCGGGTGGCTCCGGAAGTGCGGGACACGCTCGCACACCTGCGGCCCTTCCTCATGGACGTAGAGGAGCGGCCCCGTGAGCGGACCGGCCGCGTCGATCTGCATCTGCCCGACGCCGATGGGCCCCGGCCCGCCGTCGTCTTCGTGCACGGCGGACCCGTGCCCGCCGCCGCCCGGCCCACCCCGCGCGACTGGCCCACGTATCTCGGCTACGGCCAGTACGTGGCGAGCCTCGGTGCCGTCGGCGTGACCGTGGACCACGGGCTGCACGACCTGACGGCGTACGGGCGGGCCGCCGCCGACGTGGCCGAGGCGGTCGAGCTCGTCCGGGCCGACCCACGGGTGGACGGCGACCGCGTGGCGCTCTGGTTCATGTCGGGCGGCGGGCTGCTCTCGGCCGACTGGCTCGGCGCGCCCCAGCCCTGGCTGTGGTGCGTCGCGGCCACGTACCCGATCCTCGCGCCGCTGCCGGGCTGGGGGCTGTCCGGGGAAGGGGGCCGGTTCCGTCCCGTTGCCGCGCTGCGTGGCGCGGGCCGGCTGCCGATCGTGCTCACCCGTGTGGGTCTCGAACGCCCCGAGATCGCGGTGACGGTGGAGGAGTTCCTGACCGCGGCCGAGGGCTGTGGGGCTGCCGTCGAGGTGATCGACGTGCCGCTCGGGCACCACGGTTTCGAGACCATCGACCCCACCCCGGCGTCACGCGACGCGGTGCAACGTGCGGTGCGTGCGGTGCTCGGACATCTGGAGGTCAGCTGACAGCCCTCACCTGAGCGGCGTCCCCCAACTGCCCCACATGGACGCCTTTGTGGGGCCCGGCGGAGTGTTCGGGCCGTCGCCGCCGTGGCCGCGTCCATAGTGCGGGCATGAATCCAACCCCTGTCCCCGGCCGCGTGCGCTCGCGTGCGCGCCGCCGGGGGACGCTGCTGTGTGCCGCCCTCCTCGCCGTCACCGTCCAGACCGCCGTCGCCGCACCCGCGACCGCCGAACGGCCCGGTGGCAACGGCGGACGCGACTGTGTGAAGACCCGTCAGCCACTCGACGCCGAGGCCCGCCGGATCGTCGAGATCACCCGTAAGGCCAGGAAGGATCTCCACCTTCAGGCCGTGGAGATGCGCGTCACGAGAAACGGGCGCGAGGTCGTCACCGACGCGCTCGGCTCGTCCATGACCGGCGTACCGGCCCGCCCCGACATGCACTTCCGGGCAGGTTCCATGGCCTTCGCCCACATCGGCACGGCACTGCTCCAGCTGGTCGACGAGGGCAAGGTCAATCTCGACGACCCCGTGAAACAGTGGCTGCCCCATCTCCGAGACGCCGACAAGATCACCCTGCGGATGCTCGCGACCAACACCAGCGGCCTCCACGACTACGTGACCGACCCGGCCTTCCTGGCCGAACTGGAGAGCCACCCGTTCCGCGAGTGGACCCCCAAGCAGCTTCTCGCGATCCCGCTGAGCCACCCCCTCTGGTACGAGCCGGGCACCAACTGGAGCTATTCGCACGCCAATTACATCCTTCTCGTCGCCGCGATGGAGAAGATCACCGGTATGCCGATCGCCAGGTTCGTGAAGGAGCGGGTCACCGGCCCCCTGGGTCTGCGCAACACGCAGAACAACTACACGCCCGAGATCCCGCAGCCCGTCCTGCACGCCTTCACCTCCGAGCGCGGCCGCTACGAGGAGTCCACCTACTGGAACCCGTCGTGGACCACGGCCCCCGGCGCGGTCATCACCACCGACATCTGCGACATGACCCGCTCCGCGCGGGGCATCGGCAGCGGCGAACTGCTCTCCCGCGAGGGCTACCGCACCCTGCTCAACCCCGGCACCGTCGGCCTCGGCCACCCCACCAAGACGTGTCCCCCCACCGTCTGCATCAAGCAGACCGAGGCCGAGCACTTCGGCCTCGGGGTCATCGTGGCCGACAACTGGGTGCTCCAGAACCCGTCGTTCTCCGGCTACGCCGCGATCCAGGCGTACCTCCCGTCCAAGCGCCTCGCCATCGCGGTCTCCACCACCGAGACGGCCACCACGCCCGGCGGCAACACGGCCGAGGTGGTCGCCCAGCGCATCTCGAAGGCACTCGTCCCGGACAACCCGCTGCCGGCGCCCTGACCGCCGGAACGTCAGGAGCCGAAGGGCGTCACTTGCGGGCCACGTAGTACACGTTCAGGATGTCGCCCTCGACCTGCTCCACGGAGATGTCACCGAACCCGGCGTCTCCGAGCATCTGGAGCGCCCGCTGCCTGCCCCACACCGTGCCGAGCCCCGCGCCGCCCTCGCCCAGCGAGACCGTCATGCAGTAGAAGACCGAGAAGGTGTAGAGGCCGGGGCCGAGCGGATGGTCGACGTTCTCCTCCAGGTTGCTGGACGCGTTGATGTCACCCATCAGGAACACGCCGTCGTCACGCAGGGCCGCGGCGACGGCGTCCAGGGTGCGCGCCGGTTTGGCCAGGTCGTGGATCACGTCGAACGCCGTGATCAGGTCGTACGAACCTGCCAGCTCGGACGTGTCGACCACGTCGAAGCGGACGTTGCCGAGGCCGAGCCGCGCCGCCTCCTCGCGCGCGGCCGCGATGCCCTTCTCGGAGATGTCGACCCCGCGGAAGCGGCTCGCGGGGAACGCCTGGGCCAGCACGTTCACCGCGTGCCCCTGGCCGGTGCCGATGTCCATCACGTCGATCCCGGCGCGCAGCCGCTCGGGCAGCCCCTCGGCGAGCGGCACGATCGCGTCCACCAGAGCCACGTCGTACACGCGGCCCGTCTCCTCGGCCTGGAGTTCCTGGAACCGCGGATACGAGGAGTAGGGGACACCGCCGCCACGGCGGAAGGCGTCGAGCACCTCGTCCTCGACGATGCCGAGGAGCGCGAGATCCTGGAGGAGGGAGGCCATGTTCTCCGGCCCGGCCGCCCGCGTGAGCGAGGCGGCGTGCTCGGGCGGCAGCCGGTAGGTGCCGTCGTCTGGCCGGTACTCGACGACCCCCGCGACCGTCAGTCCGCCGAGCCACTCCCGTACGTAACGCTCGTCGAGATTCGCGGCCTTCGCGATCTGTGTGCTGGTGGACGGCGGCATCGGGGCCATCGTGTCGAAAAGCCCCGACCGATGGCCGAGGCTGCACAGATAACCGAGACACGCGTCGTTGAGGACCTGAACCATGCGCCCGGCGAAGTTCTCCTGCCGCACGGGATCGAGGCTCTGTCCGGTCGTCATCACGGACTCCTTCCGGCGAGATGCGCGGTACCACCCTCCCCAAGACCGCGACACCCTCGCGGCAACGCCCGCAGCGTGCCGGACCAGTACCTTTTGCCCTGATTCTGGCTCTGATTCTACGCTGGGCGTTCCGACGTGTCCCCGCCTCCGTGGCCGCACCGGACCGCCGTGCTCGGCCGGTTGAGTGTCGCCCCACTGGGCGATGGCGCCCGCGTGAGCGGCTTGCTGCAATGGCCCAAGCGCGCGACTCAGGGAGGGTGAGCGATGACCGACAGGCTGGCCGCCGAAGCCGGTGACGACGACGGATCAGGGGGCGGCCAGGTGCTCGGGGCACCCTGCTGGGTGAGCCTCGCCACCCAGGACCTCGAAGGCGCCCGGTCGTTCTACGAGGCGGTGCTCGGCTGGGAGTTCAGGTCCGGCGGCTTCGGTGACCGCTTCGCCGTCGCGCTCGCCGGCGGTCAGCCCGTGGCGGGCATCGGCTCCGTGACGGACACACCGGGCCTGGCCACGACCTGGGTGCCCTACTTCGCGGTCGCCGACCCGGACGAGACGGCGGGACGCGTACGGGAACGCGGCGGCACCGTCGGTGTCGGCCCCATCTCCGTGCCGCCCGGCCGCGCGGCGCTGCTCTCCGACCGAGACGGAGCGGCCTTCGGTATCTGGGCCGGGCCGGTCGTCCTCAACTGGAGCGGCTGGCGCGCGGACGCCCCGGTCGGCCTCCGCCTCGTGACCAGGAACGCCTTCGACGCCGCGATCTTCTACGGCGAAGTCCTCGGCTGGACCCGCCCCGACGGCTGCGACGTCCACTACGAGGACGAGGAGGTCGTCCTGGTCTGCGCGGGGGCACCCATGGCCCGTATCAGCGCGGGCGCGGTCGAAGCCGCCCCGGATCCCGCCGTCCGCCCGCGCTGGGAGGTCCGCTTCACGGTCGACGACGTCGCCGAGTGCGCGCGCACGGCCGTCAAGCACGACGGTGTGGTGAGCGGGGAACGCGAGGACGAGTCCGGCCTGTGGGCCACGATCCGGGACGCGCAGGGGGCACGCTTCACCGCGTTCACACCACACACGGCGCCTTGAATTCTGCTCGGTCCTCAGTTGTGGCCGAACTTCGGTTCCTTCTTGTGGGACGGATGTTCGGAGATACGGCGGGCCGGGTCGTCCGCCGGCTGGGTCGACTTCGTCTGGGTCTGCTTGGACTCCGCGGTGGCGCCGTGCTCATGGCCGCCGGTGCGGGCGCCGCGGTTCTGGCGGCTCTGTTTCTTGCTCATGATCGTTCCTCCTGCCGGAAATCCGGGCGACGGGGGCACTCTCAGAGTTGCACGCGTCCATGGACAGTGCATGTCGGGCGCTGCGGCCGCTGTGACCAGGGAATCTTGCCTTTAGATCACCCCGTCGTTATGGTTTTGGCGTCTCTGTTGTCTCCGATCGAGGTGGACGTTGCGCATCTGAGGATCGCGATCACTGCGCCGTACGACCTTCTTCGTCGTACGCCCGTCACGCCGTAGCGGCCGTTCCGTGCCGCCCGTGACCCCGCGTGGATGCGACCTCGGTGCATGAGCCGTCCCCCGATGACCATCGACTCCCGATGATCCTTCGGACAGCCGCACCTTCTTTGCCTCGGCCCGGTCGCCGCGTGGTGCTCGCATACGTAGCCCCTTTTCCCAGCGCTTGCGATTGCGAGAACAGCCCATGGCTACCCCTACCGTGCCCAGTGCCTCCCTGACCACGTCAGGCCTGTCCTTCCGGTGGCAGGACGGCACACCCGTCTTCGACCAGCTCTCCCTCACCATCGGCCGCGGCCGCACCGGACTCGTCGGCACGAACGGCACCGGCAAGTCCACCCTGCTGCGCCTGCTCGCCGGTCAACTCGCCCCGTCCCAGGGGTCGGTGACCGTCGGCGGCAGCCTCGCCCACCTGCCGCAGAACATCACCCTCGACACCACGCTCCGCGTCGACCAGGCCCTCGGCATCGCCGACCGCCGCGCCGCGCTGCGTGCCATCGAGAACGGAGACGTACGAGAAGAACACTTCGATGCGATCGGCGACGACTGGGACGTCGAGGAGCGGGCGCTCGCCACGCTCGGCTCGCTCGGGCTCGGTGGCGTCGAACTCGACCGCACCGTAGGGCAGTTGTCCGGTGGCGAGACCATCCTGTTGCGCCTTGCCGCCCTGCTCCTGGAGCGTCCCGACGTCCTGCTGCTCGACGAGCCGACCAACAACCTCGACGTCTTCGCGCGTCGCAGGCTCTACGAAGCCGTCGACTCCTGGCGCTCCGGAGTGCTGGTCGTCGTCAGCCACGACCGGGAACTCCTCGAACGCGTCGACCGCATCGCCGAGCTGCGCACCGGCTCCGTGACCTGGTACGGAGGCGGCTACTCCGCGTACGAGGAAGCCCTCGCCACCCAGCAGGAAGCGGCCGGGCGGACGCTGCGCGCCGCCGAGGCCGACGTGCGCCGGCAGAAGCGGGAACTGGAGGAGGCCCAGATCAAGGTCGCCCGGCGCGCACGGGCCAACAAGAAACTGGACGCCCAGCGCAAGGCCCCGCGCATCGTCGCGGGCGAAAAGAAGAGGCAGGCCCAGGAGTCCGGCGACAAGCTGCGCGGGCTCCACGAGGACCGGCTCAGCGAGGCGCACGAGCGTCGCGAGGAAGCCGCGGAAGCCATCCGCAGCGACGCCGAGATCCGCGTCAGCCTGCCCCACACCGCCGTACCCACCGGCCGCACCGTGCTCAGCCTCGACGAACTCAGCCTGGCGCACGGCACGTTGCAGGGCGGCAGCCTCCACATCCACGGACCCGAACGCATCGCGCTCGTCGGACGCAACGGAGCCGGGAAGACCACGCTCCTGCGCACCCTCACCGGCGACCTCGCACCCCTTACGGGCGAGGCGAAGACATACGTCCCGTCGCGGTTCCTGCCGCAGCGCCTCGACGTGCTCGACGACGAGCTGAGCGTCGCGGCGAACGTGGCCCGCCTGGCACCCGGCGTCACCGACAACCACATCCGCTCCCAGCTCGCGCGGTTCCTGTTCAAGGGCGCCCGCGCCGAACAGCCCGCCGGCACCCTCTCCGGCGGCGAACGCTTCCGCGCCGCACTCGCGGCCACCATGCTCGCCGCCCCCGCCCCGCAACTGCTCATGCTCGACGAGCCGACCAACAGCCTGGACATGGCCAGCGTGCGACAGCTGACGAGCGCCCTCGCGTCCTACGAGGGCGCGCTCCTGATCGCCAGCCACGACCTGACGTTCCTGGAGTCGGTCGGCATCACCCGCTGGCTGCTGCTCGGCGACACCCTTCAGGAGACGACCGCGGAGGAGGTGCGCGAGCTGATGGAGGCACCCGACGCCGGATGATGCCTGGTGAGGGCGTTGGACGGCCGTGGAGCGGCCGGGCCGCGCGGGGCCCGTTGATCGATTCGCGGGGCCGCGCGGCCCGGATTAACGTCGGTGTAGCGAACGACTCCGTTCACCGCTTCGAGACGTATGTGCACCCATGTCAGGGACTCAGGCGACACCCTCGAAGCCTGCCGAAGCCCCGGAGGGGGGCCGGAGCAGGGGGATCGCGCTACTCGTCATCTGTTCGTGCCAGCTGATGGTGGTCCTCGACATCACCATCGTGAACATCGCGCTGCCGCACATCCAGAGAGCCCTCGGCTTCTCGACCGAGAACCTGTCCTGGGTCATCAACGCCTACACGCTGACCTTCGGCGGACTACTGCTCCTCGGCGGACGGCTCGGTGACATCCTCGGGCGGCGCCGCGTCTTCATGTTCGGCGTCCTGCTCTTCGTACTCGCCTCGTTCCTCGGCGGACTCTCGCAGGAGTCGTGGCAACTGCTCGCCGCACGCTCGCTCCAGGGCGTCGGCGGCGCCATCGCGTCCCCCACCGCCCTCGCGCTCATCAGTACGACCTTCCGCGAGGGACCCGAGCGGAACAGGGCGTTCGGCGTGTTCGCGGCCGTCTCCGCGGGCGGCAGCGCGATCGGCCTGATCATGGGCGGCATCCTCGTCGAATGGCTCGACTGGCGCTGGGTCTTCTTCGTCAACGTGCCCATCGGCATCCTGATCGCGCTCGCCACCCCCCGCTACATCCGCGAGTCCGAACGCCACCCGGGCCACTTCGACGTCTTCGGCGCGCTCACGGCCACCGTCGGCATGGTGCTGCTCGTCTACGGCTTCATCCGCGCCTCGAAGAACGGGTGGAGCGACAGTGTGACCCTCGGCGCGTTCGGCGCGGCCGTCGTACTCCTTGCCACGTTCATCGCCATCGAGCGCCGGTCCAGACAGCCCATCACGCCCCTGTGGATGTTCCGCGACCGCAACCGCGCGGGCGTCTACGGGATGATGCTGTGCCTGGCCGCGGCGATCTTCGGCATGTTCTTCTTCCTGACCCTCTTCGTGCAGGACGTCCTCGGCTTCAGCCCGCTGCGGACCGGCCTCGCCTTCCTGCCCATCAGCGGCGTCATCGCCGTGGTCGCGGGAATCACCTCGCGGTTGCTGCCCAGGTTCGGGCCCAAACCCTTCATGGTCATCGGCGCGCTCCTGGCGGCGACCGGCCTCGGCTGGCTGACGCAGATCGACATCCACAGCACCTACGCGGGCGGCGTCCTCGGCCCGACACTGATCCTCGGCTCCGGCATGGGTCTGCAGTTCGTCACCCTGACGCTGATGGCGCTGTCCGGCGTGGACACGAAGGACTCGGGCGCGGCCTCCGGAGTCCTCAACGCCACCCAGCAGGTCGGCGGTTCGCTCGGCCTGTCCATCCTGGTCACCGTCTTCGGCACGGCCAGCCGCAACGAGGCCACCACCCAGATACCCAAGTTCCTCTCGCAGGCGACTCCGGGCCAGCTGATCACCTTCCGCAGGACCGGACAGCTCCCACCGCCATGGGGCTACCAGGTCCTCGCGTCGGGCATCTCGACCGCGTTCGTCGCCGCCGCGGCCTTCGCCGTCGTCGGCGCGCTGATCGCCCTCGTGGTCATCCAGGTACGGGCCTCGGACCTCGCACGCCTCCAGGGCGGCGCCAACGCTCCGCTGGTGCCGGCCGAGGAGGGCGCGGGCGGCACGAATCCGGGTACCTCGCCGCCCAACCCGGGACGTGACGGTCGCCCACCTGACGGCTGAGGCCTGCCTACGCCGTTCTTGGCGGGAGCCCCAGGTCGGACGGGTTCAAGTACTGGATACGCCCCGCTGCGGCAAGGCCATCCGGCGTGCCTGGGAAGAGCCACAGCCCGCCCTTCCCGCGCCGATATCCCGGCGCGGTGGCCACCACGTCGGAGCGGCCGTCGCCGTTCACGTCGAGCAGCGGGAACGTCGCGCCGAAACCGTCACCGCCCGACGGATCGTGCCGGCCGGGCACACCCGGGGTGTCGAGGTCGAAGGCGGTCGCGTGTGAACCCGTAGGGGGACCGCCGGGGCCGCCCGGCAGCAGCGTGAAGCGGCCGTCGCCCTGGTCCTCGCCGGGCGTGTTCACGACCAGATCCGGATGCCCGTCCCCGTTCACATCGCCGGTCCCCGCACCCCGCCCGAACCCGTCCTTGCCCTGCGAATCACCCGGAACGCCGGGCGTTTCCTGGTCGAAGACGGAGTTCGGCCGTCCGCCGCCCACCCCCGACTTCGACCCGTACGCCACCGTGAGCCGCCCCGAGGCAGGCCCCTCCGCCACACCGACGTCCCGGTAACCGGGCGCGAGGATGTCCGTGATCCCGTCACCGTCCACGTCACCGCTGCGCGGCACCATGACCCCGTCGTACGTCTCGTTGCCGAGGTTCTTGGGCGGCGGGGCCGGCGTCAGGCCGCGCGGGCTGCCGCGGAAGTACGTCACGGCCGGGCCGTCGAGCGGCGGCGGATCCGCGTCCTCCGGGCCCGGGTCCGGGTCGGTGAACAGGACGTCGCCGTAGCCGTCGCCGTCGAAGTCCCCACTGGTCGCGTCACCAGGACTCGCCGCGTCCTTGAGCTCGGCCGTGCGGGCCGGCGTGCCGTCCTTGCCGAAAGGGCCGTAGGCCACCAGGCCCTGGCGGTCTGGGAGTTGGGTGTCGATGGCGTTCGGGTGGTGCCCCGGGTCGACCAGATCGAGCGAGCCGTCGCCGTCCACGTCGACAACTGCCCTCGCGGACACGAGACCGGCAACCTTGACCGGGATGGGGTCGCCGAGACCCTTCCTGCCGCCGGGCAGGATCACCGTGCGCCAGGGGGCGTCACGCAGCGTCCGATCCTTGGCGTGACGGTCGACCTGCGTCGCTGCGAGGTCCGTGTAACCGTCACCGTCGAGGTCGCCGCGCAGCAGCGGGCCGTAGTAGGCGTTCCGGTAGGTCCTGCGGCGCTCGGGGTCGAGGCCCTTGGCGGAGCCGGGCAGGACGAGCAGGTGGTAGGCGGTCGGCTGCCGGAACTTGTTCCGCGTGGTCAGGGCCGTCACGTAGTCGTCGTAGCCGTCCCGGTCGAAGTCCCCGAGCCCGCGTTCGCCCGCGCCCCGGCCGGTGGGGACCCGGGGTGCCGGGTCCCCGGTGGCCTCGCTGCGGCTGCCGGGCCCGGAGCAGCCAGCGAGCAGCGTCACCGCGCATCCGCAGGCGATCAGGGCGTGTCTCAGCCGACGGCGGTTACGGGGCGATGGCGGCAAGGCGGTCCTCCCGGGACTGGCTATCGGCTGGTCGGGGTCGGGGGTATGACCCCTCACGGCTCGCCAGGGTTGCGGTCCGGATGATCGCGGTTTCGCAACGCTGCGTGAGGGAGACCCCGGTGCCATGCTGGACATGAGACATGGAGGCCGTCATGGGGTTCTATGCCGAACAGGTGCTGCCCCGGATCATCGACGTCGCCTGCGGCGTGAAGGCCGCCCGACCGCTCCGCCGCAGGGTCTGCGAGGGTCTGCGCGGCCAGGTCGTGGAGATCGGCTTCGGGACGGGCCACAACGTCCCCTACTACCCGCCCGCCGTCGAAGGCGTCATGGCGATCGAACCCTCCGACGTCGGCTGGCGACTCGCCGCCGACCGGATCGGGGCGGCGCGCGTCCCCGTACGCCGTGCGGGCCCGGACGGGCAGTCGCTGCCGTTCGACGACGGCAGCTTCGACACCGCGCTGTCGACCTGGACCCTCTGCACCATCCCCGACGCCGACGCCGCCCTGCGCGAGGTGCGCCGGGTACTGAGACCTGGCGGCACCCTGCACTTCCTCGAACACGGGCTCGCGCCCAAGGAGGACGAGAGCGTTCGCCGCTGGCAGCGACGCCTCGAACCGGTGAACAAGCGACTCTTCGGCGGCTGCCACCTGACACGGCAGATCGGCGATCTCGTGACGGGCGCCGGCTTCACGATCACGTCGATGGACGTCTTCTACGAACAGGGGGCGCCGAAGCCGATGGGCGCCGACTCGCTGGGCGTCGCGCTGGCTCCGTAGGAGTGGGTCGAGTAAGGCCGGGTCGCGTAGGCATGGGTCGCGTACGGCTGTGTCAGCCCGCGCGGCCCGTCGCCGCGACCGTGACCCCGAGGCCGATCATCGTCAGGCCTCCGACTCCGCCGACCATGCCGAGCCGTCGCGGCGAGCGGGCGAACCAGCTCCGCGTAGTCGCCGCGACGAGGCCCCACGCGCTGTCCGACGCCACCGCGATGACGTTGAAGACGAGGCCGAGCAGCAGCATCTGCAGCGTGACGTGACCCTGCTCGCGGTCCACGAACTGCGGCAGCACGGCGGCGAAGAACACGATGGTCTTCGGGTTGGCCACGCCTACGGCGAACCCCTCCCACAACGTACGCAGGGTGCCGTGCGCGGCGCCGTCACCCGTGAACGCGGCCTGCAGCGAACGCCGTTGACGCACCGCCTTCACCCCGAGGTACACGAGATACGCGGCGCCGACGAGCTTCAGCGCGGTGAAGGCGATGATCGAACGTTCCACTACGGCACCGACACCGAACGCCACGGCCACGACGAGGACGTAGGCGCCGAGCGTGTTCCCGACGACCGTCGTCAGCGCGGCGCGGCGCCCCTGCGACAGGGCACGGCCGATCACGAACAGCACGCTGGGGCCCGGAATCACGATCAGGAGGAAGGACATGGCGGCGAAGGCCAGCAAGCGGTCGGAGGAGATCATGGAGCCCATGAAACACGCGCGCGTCGCGTGCCCGCAGCCCTATTTCCGGCCGCCCGCCGCACCCCCGCCGGTCGGCCCGTACAGCCCTGACGGGCCACCCGTACACCCCCGCCAGCCCGCCCGCCGTGCGTCCCGCACAGCCCCTCCGGTCCGCCCGCGCAGCCCGGCCGGGGCCGTTCGCAGATCGCGGAGCGCCCCCGCGCTCTAGACTCGCTGAATGGCGAAGTACTTCGACGTACACCCCGAGAACCCCCAGCGGCGCACCATCAGCAGTGTGGCCGACAGCATCCGGGCCGACGAGCTCGTCGCGTATCCGACCGACTCCTGTTACGCCCTGGGCTGTCGCCTCGGCAGCCGGGACGGGATCACCCGGATCCGGCAGATCCGCAACCTCGACGACCGCCACCACTTCACGCTCGTGTGCCAGAACTTCGCCCAGCTGGGCCAGTTCGTGCACATCGACAACGACGTGTTCCGCGCGATCAAGGCGGCGACGCCCGGCAGTTACACCTTCATCCTGCCCGCGACGAAGGAAGTGCCGCGCCAGCTCCTGCACCCCAAGAAGAAGACGGTCGGCGTCCGCATCCCCGACCACACGGTCGTGCAGGCGCTGCTCGCCGAGCTGGGGGAGCCGCTGCTGTCCAGCACGCTGCTCCTGCCCGACGAGAAGGAGCCGCTGACGCAGGGCTGGGAGATCAAGGAGCGGCTCGACCACGTCGTGGACATCGTGGTCGACTCCGGCGACTGCGGCACCGAGCCGACCACCGTCATCGACTTCTCCGGCCCCGAGATGGAGATCGTGCGCCACGGAGCGGGCGACACGACGCGCTTCGAGTAGCGCGCGGCAGGACCCGGCGGTTCAGCGGCCCGCGCTGCCCGCGTCCTCCAGGCCCGTCCTTTCGACCGGGAGCGGCGGGAGCGGGCCGTGCCGCAGCCACGCGCTCATGATCTCGTGGACCCGCTCGGCCGACGTGGTGTAGCGCGCCACGTGCGTCATGAACGCCTCCGTCCCGACCAGGCCGTGCCGGTGCGCCGCGACCCAGTCGCGCACCATGCGGAAGAACGCGTCGTCACCGAGCGCGCAGCGCACCGCGTGCACGGTCAGCCCGCCGCGCTCGTAGACCCGGTCGTCGAAGAGCGCCTTGCGGCCGGGGTCGGCCAGGACGAGGTCCTGCGGCAGCGTCGACAGCTCCCGGTGCGCGGCCGCGGCCAGTTCCTGCGTGGTGCGGCCGCCGGAGCGCTCCGACCACAGCCACTCCGCGTACTTGGCGAAGCCCTCGTTCAGCCAGATGTCCCGCCAGGCCGCGATCGTGAGGCTGTTGCCGAACCACTGGTGCGCGAGTTCGTGCGCGACGAGCCGCTCCCAGCCACGGGCGCCGTCCACATGGTTGGCACCGAACAGTGACAGCCCCTGCGCCTCGACCGGCACGTCGAACTCCTCGTCGGCCACCACGACCGCGTACTCCCCGAACGGATAGGCCCCGAACAGTCCTTCGAAGAGGCGCATCATCTCGGGCTGCCGCGCGAAGTCGCGCGAGAAGTCCGAGAGCAGAGACACGGGCACGTACGCGCTCTGCGGGATGCCGCCCAGCCCCGGGTCGCCGAGCAGCACCGTCTGGTACATGCCGATGGACAGGCCGAGGAGATAGGTCGGCGTGGGCGCCGGCTGGTCGTACACCCACGTCGTCGTCGACGACTTCGTGGTGCGCGTGAGCAGCCGCCCGCCGACGACGACGGTGTACGGCGAGGGGACCGTGACGGAGATCTGGTACGCGGCCTTGTCGTCGGGCCGGTCGTTGCACGGGAACCAGGACGGGGCGCCGACGGGCTGGCTCGCCACGAGCGCGCCGTCCTCCAGCTCCTCCCAGCCGAGACCGCCCCAGGGACTGTTGACGGGCTTCGGGTTGCCCGACCAGTGCACCTCCACGGTGAACGCGGCCCCGGCCCGCAGCGGCTTCGCCGGCCGCACGCGCAGCTTGCCGCCCCGGTGCGTGTAGCGCGGCTGGCGTCCGTCGACCAGCACCTTGCCGAGCCGGAAGGCCGCGAGGTCGAGATGGAACTCGGCCAGCGGCGCCCGGCCCGCTATGGCGCTGATCCGGGCGGTCCCGGCGAGACGGTTGGGCCCGGGGCGGTAGTCGATCGCGAGCTCGTAGCGGTACACCCGGTAGCGGGGGTCGCCGTGGCCGGGGAAGTACGGGTCCGATGCCGGTGTCGCGCCGCTCACGTAAGGTCCACTCCCTGCGCCGTCCTCGATCAACGTGTCTGTGTCGTGCCCCCCGTTCCGCGCCGTACGCGTCGGAACGCCGTCGAGTCGGTGAGGAGGGCCAGGGACCCTTCTCCCCGGCCGGTCGGTACGACCTTAAGGACCCTAGGACCTCAGGACCGCCACGCCTCGATCGGGTTGCCCAGCCAGCGCGTGTCGTCGGGCACCGACTCCGCGGCCATGACCAGGGACGCGGGACCCAGCGTGGTGCGCGCGCCGACGGTACTGCCCGGCAGGACGATCCCGCCGGGGCCCACCGTCGACCCGGCGTGCAGCGTCACCGTGGCCATGCGCAGGATGCGGTCGTGGAAGAGGTGCGTCTGGAGCACACAGCCGCGGTTCACGCTGACCGCGCTGCCCAGGGTCACCAGGTCCGTCTCCGGCAGCCAGTAGCTCTCGCACCACACGCCCCGGCCCACGCGCGCGCCCAGGCCGCGCAGCCACAGCGTCATCAGCGGGGTGCCCGGCGCCGAGCCGATCAGCCAGGGCACGGCGACGACCTCGACGAACGTGTCGGCCAGCTCGTCACGCCACACGAAGCTGCTCCACAGCGGGTGCTCGGCGGCCCGGTGCCGGCCCACGAGCAGCCACTTCGCGGCGATGGCGGTCAGCGCGCCGACGCAGCCCGCGCCGAGGAGCACAAGCCCCGACAGCATGGCGGCAGCCCACCAGCCCCACCCGGTCACCGACCCGACCGCGCAGAGCGCCCCCGCCACCAGCACCGCCAGCGCCACCGAGCAGAAGACCGGCACGAGCCGGAACAGCTCCACCGCGCCCCGCGCCCACAGCAGCCGCGCCGGCGGATCGTACGTACGGGAGTGGTCGCCGCCCTCGGGGGCACGCGGCAGCTTCATCGGAGGCAGGCCCAGATACGACGTGCCCTTCTTGGCCTTCTTCGGCGTCGCCGAGAGGACCCCGACCAGACCGCCGTCCGGCACGCTGCGTCCCGGCCCGGTCATCCCGGAGTTGCCGAGGAACGCGCGCCGCCCGATCGTGGCCCGCCCGATCCGCACCCAGCCGCCGCCGAGCTCGTAGGGGGCGGTCAGCGTGTCGTCGGCGAGGAACGCCCCGTCACCGACCGTGGTGAGGCTGGGCAGCGCGAGGACCGTGGAGACCTCCGCGCGACGCCCCACCTTCATACCGAGCAGCCGCAGCCACAGCGGCGTGATGAGCCCCGCGTACAGCGGGAACAGCGTCTCCCGGGCCGCGTCCATCAGCTGCGTCACCGTCCACGCCTGCCAGCCGGTCCTGCTGTGCGTGGGATGCAGCCCGGGCCGCAGCCCGATGCTCAGCAGCCGTACCGCGGCGATCAGCAGCAGCGCGTACGCGCAGCCGAACGCGAGCCCCGCCGGCACCACCGCGAGCAGCGCGCCGCGCAGCGCCTCGCCGAGGCCCGCGTCCGCAGGCAGGAAACGCCCCGCCACCAGCAGCGCGGGCACGGCCGCGAGCACCGGCAACGAGGACAGGGCCAGGCCGGACGCCCCGTACATCAGCCGCCACCCGTACGTCCTCTTCGGGCGCTGTTTGGGCCAGTCGCGCTTGGCCTTGCCGAGTTTCACGGCGGGGGAGCCCGCCCAGCGCTGGCCGGTGGGGATCTGGCCGGTCACCGCGGAGCCGGGCGCCACCTCGGCCTTCTTGCCGACGCGGGCACCCGGGAAGAGCAGGCTGCGGGTGCCGACGACGGCGCCGCCGCCGATCTTGATGTGGCCGATGACCAGCCGGTCGCCGTCCACCCAGTGACCGCTCAGGTCCACCTCCGCCTCGACCGCGCAGCCCCGGCCCAGCTTGAGCATCCCGGTCACCGGCGGCAGCGAGTACAGATCCACGTCCGGGCCGACGCGGACGCCGAGGGCACGGGCGTACCGCAGCAGCCACGAGCCGGTCAGCGAGATCGCGCCGCTGCACTCGGCGAGCCGCTCCGCCGTCCACAGGCGCAGATGGACGCGCCCGCCACGCGGGTACACACCTGGCGTGACGCCCCGCAGCAGCAGCCGCGCGCCTCCCGCCGCGATCGCGAGCCGCCCCGCCGGACTGAACAGCACCGCCGCCCCTGCGGCCACCCACCACCAGGACACGGCCGGCGCCCAGGTGTAGGCACCGAACCAGTGCAGGGCGTTGCCGAGCGCGGCGAGCGCCACGCTCCAGCGCAGCCCGACCAGCGTGAACAGCGGTACGAGAAGCAGGAGTTGGGCGATCTGGGTGCGTACGGGAACCGGCGGGATGTCCCGCTTCGCCTCCGTGGCGTGCGCGGACTCCTCGAGGTGGCGGGCGAGCTTGCGGAGCGTCGGGTGCTGGTAGATGTCGAGGACGGCGGCGCTCGGGTAGCGGGTGCGCAGCCGGGTGGTGAGCTGGGCGGCGGCCAGGCTGGAGCCGCCGATCGCGAAGAAGTCGTCCTTGGCGCTGCTCACGGACACCCCGAGCGTGTGCGCCCACTGCTCGGCGAGCCACGCCTCCGTGCCGTACAGCTGCTCGGCGGGTCCGGTCGAGGTCTCCAGGTCGGGCAGCGGCCAAGGCAGCGCGGCCCGGTCCACCTTCCCGGACGTACGGGTGGGCAGATGCTCGACCGGCGCGAGGAGCGGCACCAGGGCGGCGGGCAGCGCGGCCCGCAGGCGTTTGACAGCAGCGTCGCGGTCCCAGCCGTCCTGCGTGACGACGTATCCGACGAGGAGCTCGTTGCCGCTGCGCGCCGTGCGTACGGCGGCGGCCCCGCCCGCGACGCCGGGCAGCGCCCCCAGAGCGGCGTCGACCTCGCCGAGCTCGATACGGCGCCCGCCGAGCTTGATCTGCTCGTCCCCGCGCCCGAGGAAGACGAGGCCTTCCGGGTCCGCCCGCACCAGGTCACCGCTCCGGTAGGCGCGCTCCCAGCCGACGGAGGGCAGCGGCGCGTACTTCTCCGCGTCCTTGTCGGGGTCCAGGTAGTGGGCGAGGCCCACGCCACCGATGACGAGCTCGCCGGTGCCGCCCATCGGGACGGGGACGCCGGACTCGTCGACGACGGCCAGCTCCCAGCCCGCGAGCGGCAGCCCGATCCTGACCGGCTCCTCACCGGTCAGGAGGCAGCCGCACGCGACGACGGTGGCCTCGGTGGGGCCGTACGTGTTCCAGACCTCGCGGCCCTCGGTGACCAGGCGCCGCGCCAGCTCGGGCGGGCACGCCTCGCCGCCGAAGATCAGCAGCCGTACGTCGTCGAGGACGTGGGGCTCCCACAGCGCGGCGAGCGTGGGCACCGTCGACACGACGCTGATGTCCTGCTCGACGAGCCAGGGGCCGAGGTCGGCGCCGCTGCGGACCCGGGAGCGCGGCACCGGAACCAGACAGGCGCCGTTGCGCCAGGCCAGCCACATCTCCTCGCAGGAGGCGTCGAACGCGACGGACAGGCCGGCCATCACACGGTCGCCGGGTCCGATCGGCTCGTCGGCGAGGAACAGGGCGGCCTCGGCGTCGACGAAGGCCGCCGCGCTGCGGTGCGTGACCGCGACGCCCTTGGGCTTGCCGGTGGAGCCGGACGTGAAGATGATCCAGGCGTCGTCGCCGGGAACGGGCCGGTACGCGGCGGAGGTCGGCAGTGTGCGTGCCGCCTCCTCCCCGACGAGGCCGGTGAGGTCGTGCCCCGCACCGATGACGGCGCGCACCCCGGCTTCGCCGAACACCAGGTCGGCCCGCTCGTCGGGGTCCTCGGCGTCCACCGGGACATAGGCGGCGCCGGTCGCGAGCACCGCCAGGATCGCGACGTACAGGTCGTTCGTCCCGGACGGGACGCGCACCCCGACGCGGTCGCCCCGGCGGATCCCGGCCAGCCAGAGCCGCACCCGCAGGCTCTCCACCTCGTCGGCGAGCGCCTGGTACGTGAGCTGCTTCGCGCCGTCGTCCAGGGCCACCTCGTCCCGGTGGTCGCGTACGGACATGCCGAAGACGTCCATGAGGGTGCGGGGCGGGGTCGCGGGGCCCGAGCTGAACAGGGCAGGGCTGCCGTTCTCGGCGCAGGACAGCACGTCGGGGAGGTCGACGGTCGCGTTGTGTGAGGTCGTCATGGGGTCCTTGCGTGTCACCGCTGGTGCGGCCGAATGTCGCACACCCTCACGAAGTCTAATAAGACGCCCGAATATCTGCCCGCATGAACTTGTCGGTACTCGTATGAAAGTGCTGAGGCCTGAGCGGCTTGAGACATGGGTGGGAGTTATCCATTCGGCGTACCTGAATTACCCGTTCAAGTGTAGTGACTTGCTACGCGGTAAGCAGTAGAACTCGTTTCGCTTCCATCGAGAGTGAGGAACATGCAATGAGTGGTTCTACCACGCGTGCAATCGGTTCCAAGAACGTCTCGCGACGCACTTTTATCGCTGGAACCGGTTCTATTCTTGGTGCTGCCGCATTGTCAGGCCGCGCCTTCGCCGCCGAGGCGGCCACCACGTCGACCACCGCACCGATCGACAACGGGGCCCATGTCCGGGCTCTCGTCGTCGGCACGGGATACGGGGGTTCGGTGGCCGCCCTGCGACTCGCCCAGGCGGGTGTCGACGTCCACATGATCGAAATGGGGATGGCCTGGGACACCCCCGGATCCGACGGAAAGATATTCGCCAACACCACCAGCCCGGACGTCCGCTCCTACTGGCTCAGGACCAAGACGAAACAGCCCATCAGCAACTTCCTCGGCTTCCCGCTCGACAAAGACGTCCCCTGCTACACCGGAATTCTGGACGCCGAGGAGATGGGCGAGATCATCGTCTACCAGGGCCGCGGCGTCGGCGGCGGTTCCCTGGTCAACGGCGGCATGGCGGTCACGCCCAAGCGCGAGAACTTCGGCGCCATCCTCCCGTCGGTCGACGCGGCCGAGATGTACGGGACGTACTACCCCCGCGCCAACGCCACGCTCGGCGTCGGCACCGTCGACCCCACCTGGTTCGACAGCGCGGACTGCTACCAGTTCGCGCGCGTCGGCCGGAAGCACGCCCAGCGCTCCGGCTTCCCGTTCGTCTTCGTCCCGGACGTCTACGACTGGGACTACATGGAGAAGGAGATGGCCGGCACCGTCCCCAGGTCGGCTCTCGCCGGAGAGATCCTCTACGGCAACAACTACGGCAAGAAGTCACTCCAGAAGACCTACCTCGCCCAGGCCAAGGCGACCGGCAAGGTCTCCATCTCCCCGCTGCACAAGGTGACGTCCGTCGCGCCGGCGTCGGGCGGCGGCTACACCGTCGTCATCAACCAGATCGACACCACGGGCAAGACCACCGCCACCAAGACCGTCACCGCCGACAAGGTGTTCTTCGCCGCCGGCAGCGTCGGCACGAGCAAGCTCCTCGTCCAGCTCCAGGCCACCGGCGCCCTGCCCGCACTGAACGGAGAGATCGGCAAGGGCTGGGGCGACAACGGCAACGTCATGTGCGGCCGCGCCAACCACATGTGGGACCCGACCGGCAAACTCCAGTCCTCCATCCCCTGCGGCGGCATCGACAACTGGACGGCGGGCGGCGCCTTCGCCGAGGTCGCGCCGCTGCCCACCGGCATCGAGACCTACGCCTCGTTCTACCTGGCGATCACCAACACCCCGCACCGCGCCGACTTCACGTGGAACGCGGCGACGGGCCGGGCCGACCTGAACTGGCAGAAGGCCTGGAAACAGTCGTCCATCGACATGGCCAAGACGATCTTCGACAAGATCAACGCGACGGAGGGCACGATCTACCGCACCGACCTCTTCGGCACCTACAAGATCTGGGGCGACCACCTGACGTACCACCCGCTCGGCGGCGCGGTCCTGAACAAGGCCACCGACAACTACGGCCGCCTGCACGGCTATTCGGGCCTGTACGCCATCGACGGCTCGCTCATCCCCGGCAACACGAGCGTCAACCCGTTCGTCACGATCACGGCACTCGCCGAGCGCAACATCGAGAAGATCATCGCCACGGATTTTTAGGGGGCTACGGGTAACAGGGGCCGCCCGGCGATGCGCCGGGCGGCCTTCCGCCGTCAGCCCGTGGGGAGCACGCACACCGTGTCGAGACCCAGCACATGGTTGAGGCGGCCGAACGCCAGCCACGAACCGATGCTCATGCTCAGCTCCACGATCTCCACCTGGCTGTAATGCGCCGTCATCCGCGACCAGAACTCGTCGTCCAGGCCGTGATGGTCGAGCGCGTACCGCTCGGCGTACTCGGCCGCGAGGCGGGTGCGGTCGTCGAACGCGTCCGTGGAGCGCCAGTCGGTCACCGCGTCGGCGAACGACTCCTCGACCTTCTCCCCGTCCCGGTCGGTCCGCCAGTCCAGGCAGAACTGACACCCGTTGATCTGGGCGATCCGCAGCCGCGCCGCCTCGAACTCCCGCAGCCCCAGCGTCGTATGGGCGTACACCGACAGCGAGAAGTTCGCGGCCGCCATGCCGATGCCGGGGACCATGTCGCCCCAGACGTAACCGATCGGTTCCTGGCCCTCGGGGATGTCGATGATCATCGTGGCTTCCTTCCGCTTCGGCCGAGCTTTCCGGCTGCGGGGCGCAGCGGGATGTCGAGTGCGTCGTAGAGGCCCGGTTCCGCGTCCACGAGCCAGTCGATGGCGTTCACCAGGCGGCCCACGGCCGTTGCGTTGCCGCCCGCGGACCGGTTCTCGCCCTCGTCCGAGGCCTCCACGGTGACCTCGATCCGCGGACGGCCCTCGATGATCACCCGGTGCGCGCCGGTGCCGTCGGGTGGCACCGGCCAGTCCGGCGCGCACGACGGGTGGATACGGGTGACGTGTTCGATGACGAGGAGCGGTTCGCCGTCGACGATGCCCTGCACCTCGAACCGGACGGCACCCTGGGTGCCCGCCTCGAAGTCGCCCATTGTCCGGGTGCTCACGGTGGCTTCGAGCGGCCGGCGCTCCAACGTCTCGCGGATCTCGTCGAGTTCGACCCCGAGCGCCCGCGCCATCAGCCGGATCTGACCGCCCCACACCATGGTGGGCACGGTGTCCCAGAGCATCGGCGGGTCGTAGTCCATCGGCTGGCCCATGCCGACCAGGAACCGCACTGAGTCCGGCTGGTCGTACGTCGAGTAGTCGAAGATCTCCTGACAGCGGATCGCGTCCACGGTGCTGCCGAGGCCGCTCATGAGGAGCGGCAGCACGTCGTTGCCCCAGCCGGGGTCGACGCCGGACGCGAAGAGGGAACCGCCGCCCTCCTTGACTGCGGCCACCACCGGGTCCCGGAACTCCGGCGGCGCGCTGCGGTGGTCGTAGAGCGGGTAGAGCGCGGGGGAGACGACGACGGCGCCCGACCGCACGGCCCGGGTGATGTCGGCCAGGGCGTCGTCGGGACGGGTGTCGCCGGAGGCCGCGTAGACGATCGCGCGCGGTCGGGCGGCGAGCACCGCCTCGATGTCGTCGGTCGCGGTGACCCCCAACTCATGTTCCAGGCCCGCAAGTTCGCCCGCGTCGCGGCCGACCTTCGCAGGATCGTGGACCAGTACGGCGCCCAGGCTCAGCGCCGGATGGGCCTCGACGGCACGGATCGCCGCCCGCCCGACATTTCCGGTACCCCAGACAACGGTCGGAATCATGCGCGGAGGGTAGCGCCGGGGCCCGAACCTTCCTAGGGGCATGACGGATCCGGGCGCCCACTATGCTCGGTGGCTCGGCCCGGACGCGGTAGGTGTCTTGGGCCGCCAAGCTGTACGGGTTGTACGGGGATCTCGGAGGAAACGTGCGCAGGACCGTAACGGGAATCGCTCTGGTCGCGGCGGCAGCCGCTCTGCTCACCGGCTGCGGCAGCGGCAGCGGCGGCGGAGACGGCAAGCAGGCAGGTCAGGACGCGTCGAAGGCGCCCTCGCAGGCCGCCTCGACTCCGGCCGGGAAGCCTGCCGGCGAGGAGGCGACCCGCGAGGTGACCTTCGAGGTGCTCGGCCACGGCAGCACGCAGGTCTTCTGGACGGCGGGCGACAGCAGCACGGAGCAGGTGAAGCTGCCCTGGTCGAAGACCATCCAACTCTCCCTCAAGGGCGCCGAGTTGAAGGTCGGCAGCCTCGTATCGATCGTCCCGGGCTCGGTGGCGGGCTCGGACGGTCAGCTCAGGCCGGCGCCGTGCGTCATCAAGGTCGACGGCAAGCAGGTCGCTGACAACGAGCAGGGCAAGTCGATCGCGGGCTGCAAGTACCTGGTGAAGTGACGCCCGCGGCTCTCTTGAAATTGCGTCAACTATGCGCTGACCCAAGGGAGTTGACCGACGTCCCCTTGAGCTCGATCTCGACGAACGCCAGCCACGTGCCGCCCGTGTTCACGACATCGTGCTCCGCGCCCGCCGGCCGCGCGTAGGACTCACCTGCGCGCAACTGTGACTCGGTCACCGTGCCGTCCGGCAGAAACGCGCTGATCCGGCCGTCCACCACCGGCACGACCACATAGTCGTGCTCGTGGAGGTGGCGGCCGGTCCGCGTGTCCGGCTCGAAGTCCCAGCGGGTCACCCGGACCAGCTCGTCCTCGTGCTGCACGGTCGGCTTGGCGGTCGTCGTCATCGCGCTTCTCCCTGGTTCCGGTCGCCGGTGTGCTGTGTGAGGTCCGACGGGTCGGTGTTCGCGCCGCACAGGATCACGGCCACACGCTCTCCTGGCGACGGAACGTAGACACCGGACGTCACGGCCGCGAGCGCCGTCGCCGCCGCGTGCTCCACCACGAGCCTACGGTCGTCCCACAGCGCCCGGCGCGCCGAGACGATCGCCTCGTCGGTCACGAGGACGGACCGCACATGCTCCTTGCCGCCCCATTCCAGCGCCGTCTCGGAGACACGGCGCGCGCCGAGCGCGTCCGCCGCGACGGAGTCGACCGGTACGTCGACCACCGCGCCCGCGTCCAGCGCGGAGTACAGGGCGCAGCACCGCTCGGGCTCCACGGTCACGACGCGTACGCCGTGCTCCAGCGCCGACACGGCGATGCCCGTGAACAGCCCGCCGCCGCCCACCGAGACGAGGACGGTGTCGATCCCGGGCTGCGCCTCGATCAGCTCCTCCATCACCGTTCCCGCGCCCGCCGCGACGAGCGGGTGATCGTAGGCATGGGACTGGAGAGCGCCGCTCCCGGCCGCGAACTCCTGAGAGGCGGCCAGCGCCTGGGCGTACTCCGTGCCGACCTGCCGGACCGTGGCCCCCAACTGCCGGAGCTTGTCGACCTTCACCGCCGGTGCCGTCTCGGGCACGAAGACGGTGGCCGCCACCCCGTGCCGGGCCGCCGCCCACGCGCAGGCGAGCCCGGCGTTGCCCCCGGAGGCGATGACCACGCCCGCGTCCGGCATCAGGCCCGCTTCGACGTGGCTGCTGACGAAGTTGAACGCGCCGCGCGCCTTGAACGAGCCGGTGTGCTGCATGAATTCGAGCGCCAGCCAGCCCTCGGCGCCGCCGAACGCGTCACCGAACGCCCCGTCCGACGCCCCGTCACCGAGGGGCGCCACCGCGAGCGGGCGTGTGTGGCCCGCGATCCGGTCGGCTGCTGCTCGTACGTCCTTGAAGGAAATCGTCACTGCTTCTCCTGACGTGTGCGGGTGCTGCCGACCCTACGAGAGGCAGGTGGCGGGGCGGCCGTCACCCGTTCTCCCGTACCGGAATGCCGTGCCCAGGGGCCCGGCCTTCAATGGGATTTCCGAAGGCCTCTCACCGCGAGGGGGCGAGGAGAGGCCACATGAGCGAGCCACCGTCCGTGAACGCCGTCCCGGCGGGGAACGCCCGTCCACGGCACAAAGGGACCCTGCGCCGCACCGGGGAGTGGTGCGCCCGGCACTTCGTGATCGTCATCGTGCTGTGGCTGGCCGCCCTCGCCGGGCTCCAGGTCCTGAATCACGCGTACGGCGGCACCTACTCGGACGACTTCTCGCTGCCCGGCACGCAGTCGCAAGAAGGCCTCGACGTACTCAAGAAGCACGAGCCCGCGGCCGGCGGCTACAGCAGCCAGATCGTCCTGCACGACAGCTCGAAGCCGCTCACCGATTTCAGCAGCCAGGTCTCCTCGGCCGTCAGCTCGCTCCAAAAGCTCCCGCACGTCCTCTCCGCCCAGAACCCGCTGCCCCCGCCGGGCCAGAAGCCGCCCCCGCCACCCAGCGGGACAGTGAACGTCGGCCCCCTGTCCACCGACGGCAAGACGGCGTACATCACCGTCCGCTTCGACGTGCAGCCCTCCACGCTCGGGGAGTCCTATCTGCACGGCGTCGACTCGGCCGTGCAGCCGCTGCGCGCCGCCGGTGTCGACGTCGAGTACGGCGGACCGCTCGGCGAACTGGCCCGGCCCGACGCGAACGACCGCGCCAGCGAGGTCATAGGCTTCGGCGTCGCGATCGTCGTCCTGCTGATCGGCTTCGGCAGTCTCATGGCCGCCGTGCTGCCCCTGGTCACCGCGCTGATCTGCGCCGTGTGCGGGCTCGCCCTGCTGGGCCTGCTCGCCGCCGCGTCCACGTTCGCCACCGTGTCCCCGACGCTGGCCACGATGATCGGCATCGGCGTCGGCATCGACTACGCGCTGTTCCTCGTCACCCGGCACCGCCAGAACCTCATGAACGGCCGGGACCCGGTGGCCTCCGCCGGCGCCGCGGCCGCCACCAGCGGGCACGCCGTCCTGCTCTCCGGCTGCACCGTGATCATCGCCCTCTCCGGGCTCTGGGTCTCCGGGCTCACCTTCATCGGCAAGCTCGGGCTCGCCGCGGCCGTCACCGTCGTCACCGCCGTGGCCGGCGCGCTCACCCTCGTACCCGCGATCCTCGGCCTCATCGGCCGCCGTATCGACAAGGTCCATGTCCGCACCCCCGTCGCGGAGGCCGATCCGCAGGCCGGCGAGGGGGCCCACGGCGGCTGGCACCGCTACGCGCAGCGCGTCGAACGCCGGCCGTGGTGGTTCCTGAGCGGTGGCGTGATCGTCCTGCTCGTCCTCGCGTACCCGCTCCTGTTCATCCAGCTCGGCCACATCGGCGACGGCGCCGACCCCAAGTCCTTCACCGACCGGCGCGCCTACGACCTGATGTCGTCGGCGTTCGGGCCGGGGTCGAACGGCCCCCTGACGATCGTGATCGACCAGACGTCCGTCCCGCAGTCCGACCGCTCCGCACTTCTCAGCCAGGCGCAGAAGGCCCTCACCGACGTCCCCGACGCCGCCACCGTCACCCCGCTCAAGGCCACGTCCGACGGCGACGTCCTGATCGCCACCGCCTACTCCGTCGCCGCCCCGCAGGACAAGAAGACCACCGACCTGACCAACCACCTCCACGACGACGTCCTGCCGCAAGCCGTCAAGGGAACCGACGCGAGCACCTACGTCACCGGCACGACCGCCGCCCAGGTCGACTTCCTCGACATCGTCTCCAGGCGCCTTCCGCTGATCATCGCTGTGGTCGTGGGCCTGGCGTTCCTCGTCATCCTCACCGTGTTCCGCGGCCTCCTCGTCGCCGTCAAGGCGGCCGTGCTCAACGTCATCTCGATCGCGGCCGCGTACGGCGTCGTGGTCGCCGTCTTCCAGTGGGGCTGGGGCGGCCCCGCGCTCGGGGTGTCCGGCAAGGTGCCCATCGAGAGCTACGTGCCGATGATGATGTTCGCCATCGTCTTCGGCCTCAGCATGGACTACGAGATCTTCCTGCTGTCCCGCATCCACGAGGCGTGGCTGCGCACCGGCGACGCGAAGGGCAGCGTCGCGCACGTCCTGGAGATCACCGCCCGCGTCATCACGTGTGCGGCGCTCATCATGGTCAGCGTCTTCGCGGCGTTCCTCCTCAGCGACAACATCGTGGTGAAGATGCTCGGCCTGGGCCTGGCCGCGAGTGTCCTCATCGACGCGACGGTCGTACGCCTGCTGCTGGTGCCGGCGGTGATGACGCTCCTCGACCGCTCGGCCTGGTGGACCCCGCACTGGCTCGACCGGATCCTGCCGCACCTGAGCGCGGAGGGCGACACGGAGGCCGGCCCTTAGGGGGTCCACCACCCGGATGCCTCCGCTGTTACGTGCCGCCTACAGCTAACCTGTGCCGGTCAGTTCGACAGGACGGACCGGAGGCGTCAGTCAGTGAGCAACGGACGGATCGTCGCCGCCCTCGACGGGGTCGGCGTGCGCAGATTCACCACGGACCAGGTCATCCTGGACGACATCAACTGGACGGTGCGCTCCGGCGAACACTGGGCGCTGCTCGGTGCCAACGGCGCGGGCAAGACCAGCGTGCTCCGGCTCATCGGCGCCCTGGCGCACCCCACCACCGGCACCGTCGAGGTCCTCGGCCACCGGCTCGGCGCCGTCGACGTACGCGAACTGCGCACCCACATCGGCCTGGTGTCGAGCGCGCAGCGCGTGCCGGGGGACCTCACCGGGCACACCGTCGTCCTCACCGGCCACACCGGCACCGTGCAGCCGCTGTGGCGCTCGTACGACGCCGACGTGCGCGAGCGGGCGCACACGCTGCTCGCCGAACTCGACATCAAGGACCTCGCCGACCGCCCGTACGGCGTCTGCTCCGGCGGCCAGCGGGCACGCCTCCTCATCGCCCGCGCCCTGATGGCGGACCCGTCCCTCCTCCTGCTCGACGAACCCTTCAACGCCCTCGACCTGCCCTCGCGCGAGGACCTCATCGACACGATGCGCCAACTCGCCGAGTCGCGCCGGGAGTTGGCGACCATCACCGTCACCCACCACCTGGAGGAACTGTCACCGGCGATCGGCCACGCGCTGCTCCTGCGCGACGGCCGGGTCCTCGCCACGGGTCGCGTCGACGACGTCCTGACGGCCCCCGTGATGACGGCCTGCTTCGGCCGCCCCATCGAGGTCACCCGCCACGCGGGCCGCTGGCTGGCCCGCTCGGGTGTGGCGGCGGGACTGGACCTCAACCGCGGTTGAGTTCCTAGGGTCGGACGCACCAAAGGTTCTCGAACACCGGACGGAGCACATCGACCATGGAGTACTCGCACAACGACGCCGAACTCATCCAGCAGCCCATCGGCTACTGGGCCTGGGCCGCGCACGACGCCGTCGTCACCCGGACCCGGGGCGCCCTCGCGGAGAAGGGCACCACGCAGCCGCAGTGGTGGGTCCTCGCGCAGGTCGCCGGTGCCGACCACGTCATGACCCGGGACGAGGTGTCCGACATCCTCGCCGGATACCTCAAGGCGGGGAAGACCGTCCTGGCGGAGGAGATCGACACGACGATCGCCCGCGGCTGGATCGACGAGGACGCGTCGGGCCGGCTCACGCTCACCGCCACGGGCAAGGAGTCCTTCGACGAGCTGGCCGCCCTCCAGAAGGATCTGGGGGCCGAGCGGCACGCGGGTATCTCCGACGAGGAGTACCTGACCACGATGAAGGTGCTTCAGCGCTTCATCCGCAACACCGGCGGAAGCGCCTGGCACCACTGACGACGCTCTGGTACCTGCCACCGATGACGTACGGGAAAGTCCGGCCCGCCTCGCCCGGACACCTCGTGGTGTCCGGGCCCGGGTTGCACCGGGTGCCCGCTGCCGCAATCGTGGGCAGGAGCGAGGAGGCTGGACGCGAGGTGACGGACCCCGGAATCGACTTCGAGCAGGTTTTCCAGGCGCTGCCCGGGGCAGTCGCCCTGCTCAGGACCGACCTCGTGTACGCGGATGCCAACGAGGCGTTCTGCCGGATGTCCGGGCGCACCCGCGAACAGCTCATCGGCCGCTACCTCTTCGACGTCTTCCCCGACAACCCGAACGACGAGGCCGCCAACGGGATGCGCAACCTGGAGATGTCCCTGCGGCGGGTGGCGGACAGCGGGGAACCCGACACCATGGCGCTCCAGCGCTACGACGTCGAGTACCAGGACCGGCCCGGCGAGTGGGACGAGCGGTACTGGAGCCCCGTCAACGTGCCGGTGCTCGGCCCGGAGGGGAACGTGGTGCTGCTGGTGCACCGCGTCGAGGAAGTCACCCAGCTGATCCGCGCGCAGGGCGGCCGCGAGGGCGACCGGGCCAAGGTGCTGCAGGCCGAGCTTTACACCCGCGCCCGCGAACTCCAGGAGGTCAACGAGCGGCTGCGCCAGGCCCACGCCCGCGAACGCGAGGTCGCCCTGGCGCTACAGGCCGCCATGCTCCCGGTGCCGGGCCCGGTCGCGAGAAGCAGGGTGGCTGTCCGGTACCAGCCGGCCGTGGGCGCCCTCAACGTGTGCGGCGACTGGTACGACCTGGCCGAACTAACCGACGAGCGGATCGCCGTGGCCGTCGGCGACGTCGTCGGCCACGGACTGCGGGCGGCCGGTGTCATGGGCCAGCTCCGCAGCGCGCTGAGCGCCGCCGTCCGCGTGGCCGACGGCCCGGCGTCCGCCCTCGAAGCCCTCGGCCTCTACTCACGCTCGGTCGAGGGCGCCGAGTCCACGAGCGCCGTACAGGTGGTCATCGACTACGACAGCCACACCCTCACCTACAGCAGCGCCGGCCACCTCCCGCCCATGCTGCTGCACACCGACGGCAGCGTGGAACTCCTCGACAAGGCGACCGACCCGCCCCTCGGCGCCCGCCCGGAACCCGCACCGAGGCCCGAGGCGGTGATCCCGTTCGACGAGGGTGCGGCGCTCGTCCTCTACACCGACGGCCTGATCGAGCGGCGCGGCGAGGACATCGACACCGGCCTGCGGCGCCTCGCGGACTGCCTCACCCGGCACGCGTCGGCGGACGAGGAACGTCTCGCCGACACCGTGCTGGCCGAACTGCTCTCGGGCGGCGCCAATTCCGACGACACGGCGCTGGTGATCGTCCGCCTCTGAGTCCCGCCGGTTTTTTGCGGGCCGGGCGAGGGTCAGCTCTTGGCCGCGCTGCGGTGCTGGAGCGTGCGGGCGAGGCGCGGGCCCAGCCACTGCTTCAGCCTGCGCAGCGACTGCAGCTGATCGGCGGCCCGGTCGATCCGGTAGTAGAGCTGGGGCGGAATGTGGGGGAGGAGCGGTGAGTGCCGCTGGCCGAGCAGGGCGAACATGTGGGCCGGCGGGAGCTGGATGTAGCGCGGAAGGTTCTCGTACCACTGGGCGCTGTGGCGGGCCGCGCTCTGGACGGAGAGCAGCTCGCTCCTGCGCGTGCGTTCGTAACGGGCGAGCGCCGGCTGGAGTGACGTCGGGTCCGCTCCGGCGACGGCGCTCGCCAGCGTCATGGCGTCCTGCATCGCGAGGGTCGTGCCCGCGCCGATCGAGTAGTGCGTGGTGTGCGCGGCGTCGCCGAGCAGGACCAGGTTGCCGTGCGACCAGCTCTGGTTGGTGAGCGTGCGGAAGGTCTGCCAGGGGGCGGGACCGTCGAGGTCGTTGCGCCCGATGAGCGCGTGCCCGTCGAGGAGTGACGCGAAGATCTCTTCGAGGCGGCGCAGGGCATCGGCCTGTGGCAGCCGGTCGAGTTCGAGGCCCTGCCAGGTCTCCTGGGAGCACTCGACGACACAGGTGCTGTGCTCGCCGCTGTACCCGTAGGCGTAGCACCAGATCCAGCCGTGCGGGGTCTCCTTGAACGCGAAGGTGAACGAGGTGAACACCTTCGTCGTGCCGAGCCAGAGGTAGGGGTTGCGGCCCTGCGCCACGCGCGTGCCGAAGTGGTCGCGGTGGCGCTCGCGCAGGCGGCTGTTGGCGCCGTCGCCGGCCACGATCAGGTCGGCGCCGGACAGTTGCTCGCGCTCACCGATCTCGCGGCCGTACTCGATGCCGACGCCGAGGGATTCGGCCCGCCGGGCGAGGATGTCGAGGAGCCGGTGCCGGCCGATCGCGAAACCCTCGTCCCCCTCATGGGTCGTGGTGCGCTCCCCGACATGCGCGACCCCGTCACGCCAGCACAGCGAACTCTCGCGGATCGCGGACGCGGATTCCGGGTCGTGACCGCGCAGCCGCTCCAGCATGTCCGGCCAGTACGTGACGCCCCACCCGTAGGTGGAACCGGCCGCGTTCCGCTCGTGGACGGTGACGTCGTGCGAACCGTTCCGGAGCTTCAGCAGGATCGAGAAGTACAGGGCGGCGGGCCCTCCGCCGACACAGACAACCTTCACGCACACTCCCTGAGACTCGTCCTTGCCCGGCCTCGACGCCGGGGCCATCCGTGCAACGACGGTAGGACGAAGTGGTTGCGCGAACGTGCACAACACTCGCTGAAGCGGGCAAAAGAGGTCGGTGCCCGGGTGCCTACGTGCCGGCCTGTGCGCCGTCAACTCTTGGGTGTGGCGCGGGCGTAGCGGCCGGGGGTGGTGCCGAGGATCCGCTTGAAGTGCCGGGTGAGGTGGGACTGGTCGTAGAAACCGGCGGCACTCGCCACCTCGCCGGCGGGCCGGCCGCCGAGGAGCAGGCGCCGGGCCAGATCGACACGGTGGGACATCACGTACTGGTGCGGTGCGATGCCGAAGGTGCGGCTGAAGGCACGTACGAGATGGCTGGGGTGGGCGTGGACGACGCGTGAGGCCTCGTCGAGGGCGATGCCGTCGAGGAGGTGCTCGTCCAGGAGGTCCCGGAGGTGGTGGGCGACACCCTGGCCGGGCGGCTCTTCGGTGAGGCGGATTCCGGGGCGCAAGTGGGTGCGCAGGCGGTCGCCGATGAGGGCGAGACGGCTCTGGGCCTCGAACTCGTCGCCGGGGTGCGCGAGCGCGGTGTGCAGCTGGCCGATACGCGTACGCAGCACGGGGTCGGTGAGGTCGGGGCCGTCCACCGCCGGGCCGATGAACGAGTCGTCGAGCTGCGTCGAGTCGAGGTAGAGGACACGCTTGCGGAAGCCCTGCGCGGTGGCGGGCGACCCGTTGTGCGGGACGTGCGGCGGCAGCAGGCTCACGGTGTCGTGCGGGGTGCCGCGCTCGTGGCGGTCGAGGTCGTAGCGGACCGCGCCGTCGTCGACGATCAGCAGCGTCCAGGCGTCGTGGACGTGCATGGGGTACGCGTGCTCGGTGAAGTGGGCGTGGAACACCTCGACGACACCCGCGACTCGAGGGCGCCACGCGGAGATCTCCGGCCCGTCCACCATGCAAGGAACGTACAAGACGT
The DNA here is from genome assembly GCF_040645335.1 of Streptomyces sp. NPDC046821. Lineage (NCBI taxonomy): Bacteria > Bacillati > Actinomycetota > Actinomycetes > Kitasatosporales > Streptomycetaceae > Streptomyces > Streptomyces sp. NPDC046821. The sequence goes on from NZ_JBEYYB010000003.1 coordinate 459,557, forward strand.
GACGGGTGTCTACAGCGGAGTCTCGAAGCATGAGAACCATGGATGAGATCACCGCCGGCACGACGACCCTGCACACCGAGGAGACCGACCTCGCGCCCGTCCGCTTCGACACGAAGATCGCGGTCCTGCTGCGCGACGACCTGGAGCCCTGGCAGCGGCTCAACGTGACCGCGTTCCTCGTCAGCGGGCTCGGTACGGCGGCCCCCGAGGTGATCGGCGCACCCTACGAGGACGCCGACGACACCGCCTATCTGCCGATGTTCCGTCAGCCGGTGCTGGTCTTCGAAGGGGCGGGGGAGACGCTGGCCAAGGCACACGCGCGTGCCGTGTCCCGCTCGCTGCCCACCTCGGTGTTCACGGCGGAACTGTTCGGCACGGGCAACGACCGCGACAACCGGGCGGCGGTGCGGGCCGTGGCCACCGACCGGCTCGACCTCGTCGGCATGGCGGTGTACGGGCCGCGCAACGCCGTCGACAAGGTGCTCAAGGGGGCGAGGATGCACCCCTGAGGCGACCTCAGGGTGCTCCTTTAATCAGGTGCCCGGTGTGTGCCCGGCTGCCTACACTCGCCACGTATTCGCGCCGCTGCCCATGCGTGCAGTGTGCGCGCCGTGGCGAGTGAGGGGAGTCGGGCCGTGCGTCATCGCACCGCTTTCGTCGTCCCCCGGTCACGGTTCGAGGTGATCCTGGTGTCTCGGTGTGTCGGGTACCGGCTGCGCGGCCTGTACCGGTCCACCGTGACGAACTTCTGAGTTCTGTCTCCGCGCGGACCCCTTTGGTTCGGGGTTCGTCGCGTCGTTCGTCCGGTCATCGCGCTGCCCTGTGTGCAACCACTGAAAGGCCAGCAGGCGTGCGTACCGACCAGATCAACCTTCGCTCTCACGATGCGCTCACCGTCGTCCGCAACGTGGGCATCCTCGCCCACGTAGACGCCGGGAAGACCACCGTCACCGAACGCGTCCTCTACGTCACCGGTGCCACCTACAAACGGGGCGAGGTCCACGACGGCACCACCGTCACCGACTTCGACGTCCAGGAACGCGAACGGGGCATCACCATCTCCGCCGCGGCCGTGAGTTGCACGTGGGACGGGCACCGGATCAACCTCATCGACACCCCCGGCCACGTCGACTTCGCCGACGAGGTGGAACGTTCCCTGCGCGTACTGGACGGCGCGATCGCGGTCTTCGACGCCGTCGCGGGCGTCGAGCCGCAGAGCGAGTCCGTGTGGCGCCAGGCAGACCACCACGGCGTACCCCGAATCGCCTTCGTCAACAAGCTCGACCGCGCCGGTGCCGACCTCGACACGGCGGTCGCGTCCATGCGGCGGCGCCTCGACACGGTCCCGATGGTGGTCCAGCTGCCCATCGGCCGGGAGGACTCCTTCACCGGCGTCGTCGACCTCCTCCGTATGCGCGCCCTGGTGTGGAGCGAGGGCGGTGACACGTACGACGAGGTGGCCGTGCCGGAGGAGCTGGGTGAGGAGGCGCGGCGGCGCAGGCGGTTGCTTGAGGAGACGGTCGCGCAGCTGCACCCCGGTGCGCTGGAGGAGTTCTGTGACCGATCGGCGCTGTCCACGGGGACGTTGACCGAGGCGCTGCGCGATCTGACGCGCAGCGGCGAGGGCGTCGTGGTGCTGTGCGGGTCGGCGTACCGCAACCGGGGCGTAGAGCCGCTCCTGGACGCGGTCGTCGCCTATCTGCCGTCACCCGTCGACGTGCCTGCGGTCCGCGGCACCGCCGGCGACATCGCCGAGGAGCGTGCCTGCGATCCGGCCGCGCCGCTGGCCGCGCTGGTGTTCAAGGTACAGGCCACACCGCGCGGGCGGCTGACCTACCTGCGGGTGTATTCGGGAACGGTGAAGAGGGGAGAGGCGGTGTGGGACGCGGGCGCCCGGCGTACGGAACGGATCGGCCGGATCCTGCGGGTCCAGGCCGACCGGCACACCGAGGTGGAACGTGCGGTGGCGGGTGACATCGTCGCGGTGGCCGGGGTGAAAACCGCCCGCAGCGGAGCCACCCTGTGCGCACCCGACGCGCCACTCGTGCTCGAACCGCCCACGGTCGCCGAACCCGTCGTGTCCGTGAGCGTGGAAGCACGTAGCAACGCGGACAGCGTCCGTTTGGTGTCCGCGCTGGCACGACTCGTCGAGGAGGATCCCTCACTCGTCGTCAGGACCGACTGCGAGAGCGGTCAGACGGTGCTGTCGGGGATGGGCGAGCTGCATCTGGAGGTGGCTGTGGAGAAAATCCGCCGCGCGCACACCCTTGAGGTGGGTGTGGGACGGCCGCAGGTTGCCTATCGGGAGACGGTCTCCCGGGGGGTCACTGGGCTGGTGTACCGGCATGTGAAGCAGGACGGGGGTGCGGGGCAGTTCGCACATGTCGTGATCGACGTGCGGCCCTTGCCGGTTGCCACCGGCGAGGACGGGTTCGTGTTCCGTTCCGTCGTCACCGGCGGGCGGCTGCCGCGAGACTACGTGCAGGCCGTCGAGGCCGGTTGCCGGGACGCCCTGAACGAGGGTCCCCTCGGTGGCCATCCGGTCACCGGGGTGGAGGTCACACTCACCGACGGGTCCACGCACCCCAAGGACTCCTCACCCATGGCGTTCCGCACGGCAGGCCGTTTCGCGCTCAGGGCGGCCTTCCGCGCGAGCGTGATGGCCCTGCTCGAACCGGTCGTCGAGGTCACGGCCACCGTGCCCGAGGACGCGGTGGGCGGGGTACTCGGTGACCTGGCGGCCCGGCGCGGCCAGATCTCGGCGTCCACGATGCGCGCGGGCACGGCGGTCGTGACGGCGACGGTGCCACTGGCCGAACTGTTCGGCTACGCCTCGCAGTTGCGTGGACGGACGCAGGGCAGGGGTACGTTCACGAGCCAGCCGACGGGCTATGCGCCGGCGCCGGGGACGGTGGCCGGCTAGGAGTCGACGGCCCCGCCCATTTCGTACGGAAGTGGGCGGGGCTGTCGATCCGCCTTCCGGCGCACGGCACGCGGCCCCGGCCACGTACCTTCTCCCTGTGCAGCTCATGGAGATATGTGATCTGGTCGTGGACCACGCGCCGGGTACGGGCGCGCGTCGGCCGGTGCGGCGTGACGATGTAGTCGCGCGGCTGGCCGCCGCGGGGGACCGGAGCGGAGCCCGGATCGCCGCCCGGCTCGTGTGCGACGACTCGGGGCAGCTCGATCCGCTCGCCGTGGACCGCCGGCTCGTCGCCGTGCACACCGAGTTGCAGCGGCTCAGTGAGGAACTGCGGCTGGGCGAGCGCATCGCGGAGCTGCTGTGCCCGCTGCTCGCGGTGATCCGGGCGACGGGCGCTGCCGACGGTCCGCTGCGGGTCGTCGACGTCGGCTGCGGCCTCGGCTACCTCGTACGGTGGCTGGCCGCGTCCGGCACGCTCGGGCCGGACGTCGACCTCGTCGGCGTGGACTTCAACGCAGCCCTCGTCAGCGAGGCCGAACGGCTCGCCCGCGCGGAAGACCTGCCGTGCCGCTTCGTTCGGGGTGACGCGTTCGCCCTGGACGAACCCGCCACCGTGTACGTGTCCACGGGCGTCCTGCACCACTTCCGCGGGGCCGACCTCGACGCCTTCTTCTCCGCCCAGGCCACGCCCGGCACCGCCGCGTTCTGCCACTTCGACATCGCCGCCACCCGCCTCGCCCCGGTCGGGGCATGGGTCTTCCACCGGTCCCGTATGCGCGATCCGCTGGGCCGGCACGACGGCGTGATCTCCGCGCTCCGGGCCCACGACGACGGCACACTGCTGGCGGCCGCCGCACACGCCGACGGCCTGACCCCGCTCGTGTACGAACCCCGAGGCCGCAGCAACCCGTTCTGCACCACTATCCGGCCCGTCATCGGCATACGCCCGGATCTGCTGACGCCGCTGCGGGTGGCCTTGGGGCCTGCGCGCTCAAGGCGCCTGGTCGGACGGGCGGAGGGCGAGGTGGCGCCCCCGCGGTCCGAGGGCGGAGGCCCGGCGCGCCGATCGGGGGCGACGGGTGGGACGGCGTCGGAGGGTGAGGCCGCCCGGTGAACGCTTTCCTGCTCGCCGTCCTCGCCCTCGTCGACGCCGGGTTCGCCGGGTTCCGCGCGTACACCGGCCGCGACGGCCGTATCCGTAAGACGAGACACGCGCTGCTCGCGGCCCGCCGCGGACTGGCGGTCGGGTTCCCCGCACTGCTGATCCCCACGGCCGTCGCCCTGTCACTGCTCCTCGGTGCCGCCGACCCCGCCGCCCGCTACGCCGAACTCGACATCGCCGCGCACCGGATGCTCCTGTGCTACGCCCCGTACGTGGTCGTCGTCGCCCTGAGCCTGGTCTGCTACCGGTGGGGGCCGTTCCGGGCCGGCACCCTCGCCGTGGTCGTCGGCCTCGGACCGCTGACCCTGGTGCGCCCCCTGGTCGTGCTCGCCGGGGCGCTCGCGGCCGCCTGGGGTTCGCTCCCCGCGGCCATGGTCGCGACGGTGGCGGCGGTGGGGGTGCTGGTGGTCGAACCGGTGGTCCATCGGCGCTGGTACGCGGAGCCGGTGTGAGCGGGCGTGGGGCTAGCGTTCCTAACGAGCAGCCGCTGACGCCGCGACAGGCACATCGGCCCGCGTGAGCGTCCCGTACGGAAGCCCGAGTTCGCGTTCCGCCGTGGTGGCCGCCATGCGGGACACCGGCGCGGGGCGGTTGCTGGTGTCCGTGTTGGCGTGTGCGCCGAGGCCGTCGAGTACGACCAGGATCTGAATGGTCGTCACATATGCGTCCTCGGTGCGGAATTCGTCGCGGTCGACGCCGTCCTGGATCAAGCCCGTGAGCCGCTCGCGCCAGGCCGCTTCCTGCTCGGCCACGCGGTCACGCAGGACGGGCCGGTAACGGCTGAGGTGCCGCGCGTTGATCCACAGGCGGCTGATGTTGTCGTACGACTCGCCCGTCGCACGTGCGAAGAACCAGCCGAGGTGCAGCGTAGGGGTGCCCTGGGTGCGCTCGGCCGGGAGCAGGCTGTCGAGCTCGGCGCTGGAGGCGCTGCCGAAGGCCTCCGCCACGAGTTCCTCGGCCGAGGGGAAGTAGTGGTTGATGAGCCCGGGGCGGACGCCCAGCTCCTCGCCGATCCGCCGGAGGGTGACGCACTCAAGGCCCTCCGTGAGTGCGACCGCGGCGGCCGACTCGACGATTTCCGCACGTCGGGCGGCCGGAGATTTCCGAATTCGCTTGCGCTGAACGCTTGACGGCATACCCCGGAGGCTATTGAGTATGCGACCAATAAACAAGTACCTGGGAACGACCCGCCCCCGGAGGGCCCCATGGCGACGATCAACGACCAGTACCCCCGCGCGGACAGCGCACCTGAGACTCGGACTGCGCCCGACGGTCCGGGCCGCATCGAGGTGCACGGCATCGACCACATTCCCGAACGGGAACGGCACGGCCGGGCGCGGGACCTCTTTCCGGTGTGGGCGGCGGCGAACGTCAATTACCTGAGCCTCGTGGTCGGCGGCGCACTGATCCTCATGGGCCTGAACCTGTGGCAGGCCGTCGCGGTGATCGTGGTGGGCAACCTGTTCTGGGTGCCCGTCGGACTGCTTTCCATTTCCGGTCCCGCGTCGGGCACGCCGAGCGAAGTGATCATGCGGGCGATGTTCGGCATCCGCGGCAACCGCGTGAACATCGCGGTCACCGGCTGGGTGATCTGTATCTGCTACATCGCCCTGAACCTCGCCGCCGCCGCGACCGCCGCGTTCGCCCTGGTCGAGAAGGCCGGCGTCACACCGAACACGCCCGTCAAGGTCGTCGTCGTGGTCGCCATCGCCGCCGTCACCCTCGCGATCAGCGTCTACGGCCACGCCACGATCATGAAGCTGTACGTCCCGATCACCATCGCCCTCACCGTGGCCTTCGCCGTCGTGGCGGTCAGCGTGATCGGCCACACGAACTTCGGCTACGAGCCCGCCCACCCGCTCACCGGCGTCACCCTGTGGGCCGTCCTCGCCGGCGGTGTCACCCTGATCGCCTCGGGCCCGCTCTCGTACACGAACAGCGCCGACTTCTCGCGCTACCTGCCCCGGAACACATCCCCGAAGGCGATCATCGGGTGGACCACGCTCGGCGGCTTCCTGCCCAGCGTCATCGTCTGCTCGCTGGGCGCGTTCGCCGCGACGGCCGTCGACATGACGGACCCGCAGACCGCGCTGCAGAAGATCCTTCCCGGCTGGTTCACCCCGTTCTTCCTGCTGGCCCTGGTGCTCGGCACGATCTCCATCAACGCCATGACCGCGTACAGCTCCGGCCTCTCCCTCCAGGCCGTCGGCATCCGCATCCGCCGCTCGCTCAGCGTCCTCGTGGACGGCACCCTTGCCGTCGCCCTCACGCTGTACGCGCTGCTGGTGTCGAACTTCCTCGACACCGTCAGCAACGTCCTCCAGCTGACTGTCGTCCTGCTCGGCCCCAGCACCGCCGTCTACGCGGTGGACATCCTGCTCCGCCGCAACCGCTACGACGGCCTCGCCCTCACGGACGAATCCCCCGGCAGCCCCTTCTGGTTCTCGGGCGGCGTCAACTGGGCCGGTGCGGCAGCGCTCACGGCGGGCACCGCGGCGGCAGCGCTCTGCGTGAACACCGTCTACACGGGCCCCCTCGCCCAGGCCCTCGGCGGCGTGGACGCGGCACTGCCGGTCGGCATCGTCGTGGCGGGGGCTGTGTACGCGGCGATGATGCGCCGGTCGCTGTCCCGGGCCGCGTAGACGGCTGACCTGAGGGCTCGGGGCGGCGCAAAGTTCGGCGCCCCAGTCGCGGTCCACTTGAGGCTGGGGTCCACTTGAGGCCGGGGTCCACTTGAGTGGGGTCTCACCCTCAAGTCCAGGGTGAGAGTTTCGCCCGGCGTCACGACTTCGCTGAGTGGCGGCGCCGATGCTCAGCCCGCCACCACCCGCACCGGCACCGACTTCCAGCCCCGCAGGGTGTTGTGGACGAACGGGACCTGGGGGCCGACCGGCTCCAGGCGCTCGATCCGGCGGACCAGCGCGCCCAGCAGGACCTCCATCTCAAGACGCGAGACCGGCTGTCCCACGCACTGGTGGATTCCCATGCCGAACGCCAGATGCCCGCTCGCGGACCGGGTGATCCGGAACTCGTCCGCGTCCGGACCCCACTGCCGCGGGTCACGGTTGGCCGCGCCGACGAACAGCAGGACCTTCGACCCCTCCGGCACCGGGACCCCGCCCGGAGCGGCGTCGCTCGCGGTCGTCCGGTAGAAGGACTGGAACGGCGACTCGTGGCGGAACGACTCGTCGATGGCGAACCGGATGTTGCTCGGGTCCTCGCGCAGCAGCGCCCACGCCTCGGGGTTCTGGGCGAGCGCGCGCAGCACGTTGCCGATGGCGATCACCGTCGTGTCCAGACCGGCCGACAGCATCGCCCGCACCAGGAGCGTCGCCTGCTCGTCGCTCACGCGCCCCGCCTCGGCGTGCTCCCAGATGCGCGCCCCGAGCCCGTCCTCGGACAGGGACTCGCGGGCACAGTTGGCCATCACCCACTCGTGCGTGCCCTGACCTGCGGCGAAGTGCTCGCGGTGGAGATCGTTCTCGGGCCCGAACGCGCTGAAGTTCATCGCGCCGTGGGCCAGCAGGTTCTCCTTCCGGCCCTCGCGCGGGATGCCGACCGCGTCACCGAAGACCCGCAGCGGGAAGATCTCCGCCACATCGGTGATCGCGTCGACCTCGCCCTGCGCGACGACCCGGTCGGCCAGCTCCTCGGCGAACCCCTCGAAAGACTTGCGCAGAGCCCGTACCGAACGCGGGGAGATGACGTTCGACATCGCGTCGCGCATCACGGTGTGGGACGGCTGGTCGGTCTCCAGGATGCCCTGCGTGCGCCAGGCCTTTTCCTTGCGGAGATCGGTCGGGCCGACGCCGGCGCCCGAAATGAACGTCGCGTGGTCGGCCAGGATGTCGCGGCACACGTCGAAGCGCGTGAAGGCGAGCACGTTGTACCGAGACAGCCGCACCGCCGGGCCCGCCTCGCGCATCCGCTCGAACAGGGGGTGCGGGTCGATCAGGTGCTCGCGAGCGTAGGGGTCTTCGTCGAAGACGGGGATCTGCGGGGCGTACGTCGTCATGGCATGTCCTCTCGACGGGCCTGCGCCGGAGCCGGGCGCCGGGATCCTGACGGTAGAGACGGCGGCCCCCGGCGTGATACCGCTGTTCTCGCAGAGTGAGAACAGCGCTGGCCAGCCGCTGCGACGGGGACGGAACCTTTGCGTACTTCGGCGGCCGGTGCGGACAGGGAGGGAAGCATGGGAGAGAGCTCGTCGTTCGAGCGCGGACTCGCTGTGCTCCGTGACCTCGCCCTCACGGGCGAGACCACCGTCGCGGCCACCGCCGCACGCGTCGGTATGCCGGTCAGCACCACGTACCGCTACTTCCGGATCCTGCGCGAGCAGGGCTACACGGAAGAGGACGACGGTGTGTACCGCGCCGGACCCGCCCTGGCCGGACTCTGGGGCACCAGTTCCGTGCAGGCCCACCTCATCGAAACCGGCACGGCCGTGCTGCGCCGGGTCGTCGAGAGGGTGGGGGAGACGGCCGTACTGATCATCCGGGTCGGCACCCACGCGCTGTGCCTGCGGCGCGTCGAGCCGGACAAGGCCCTGAAGTACACCTTCGCGATCAACGAACTGCTGCCGCTGTACGCCGGTGCCGGCCAGCGCGTCCTGCTGGCCTGGGCGCCCCCGGCCGTCGTCCGCCAGGTGCTCGGCGGCCGTCTCGCCCGGTACACCGACGCCACGCCGACCCGCGAGCAGCTCGACACGGTCCTGCCGGCCGTACGCCGCAACGGCTGGGCCGTCTCGCGCGGCGAGCTGCACCCCGGCTCGCTGTCGGTGGCCGTACCGGTATTCCACCACGGCGAAGCGGTCTGCTCCCTCGACGTGGCGGGCCCCGCCCGGCGCTGCGACAACCGGGACTGGATCAGCTCCGCCCACGAGACGCTCCTGGCGTCGGCCGCCGAACTCGGGGACTCACTGAACATGTGGGCCCCGACGGTCCCGCCCACTGCCTTGCCCGCGCCACCCGAATGACCCCGCACCACCGATCAGCCATGACCCGCCATTCAGCTCCACCGACCGACGACCGGACGAGGTACCCCGATGACCACTGAACTCCCGTCCCCCGCGCCCGCACTGCGCGCCGGTGCCGCGGCTACCGAGGAGCCCCTCGTGCTCGACGGCAGCCGGGTCACCCTGGCCGACCTGGTCGGCGTCGCCCGGCACGGCCGCCAGGTCCGCGTCGACGAGAAAGCCCTCGAGCGGATGCGGCCGTCGGCCGAATGGCTCGGCGGTGTCATCGGCGCGATGGAGCGGGGCGAGCCGGTCGAGCCCGTCTACAGCGTCAACACCGGCTTCGGGTCGCTCGCGGGGCGCGAGGCGTTCACCGACCCGCGCGACGCCGCCGAACTGTCGCGCCGCCTGGTGATCTCGAACGCGTCCGGGGTCGGGAGGCACGTGGACGCCGAGGTCGTCCGCGCCACCATGCTCATCCGCCTCGTCAGCCTTCTCCAGGGCCACTCGGCGGTCGGCTCGGCCATCGTCGACACGCTGGTCGAGATGATCAACCGCGGCGTCCTGCCCGCCGTACCGGAATACGGCTCGCTCGGCGCGTCCGGCGACCTGATCCCCCTCGCCCACATCGCCATCGTGCTGTGCCGCCCGGCCGACGACACCGAGGACGACGAGCGCGACTCGGGCGAGGCGATCCTCGACGGGCGCGTGGTCAGCGGCATCGAGGCCATGGCCGCCGCCGGCATCCCGCGCATCCCGCTCGGCGCCAAGGACGGCCTGGCCCTGCTGAACGGCACGTCGTTCTCCTGCGCCCAGACCGCGCTTGCCCTGTACGACGCGACCAACCTGCTGGAGCACGCGCACATCACCGCGGCCATGTCGGTCGAGGCGCTCAACGGGTTCGGGGACGCGTTCATCGCCGAACTCCACGAGGCCCGCGGCCAGGCCGGTCAGATCGCGGTCGCCGCCCGTATGCGTGAGCTGCTCGCGGGCAGCGCCTTCGTGGACGGCGACCGCGACAACGACCCCGGCCGGCAGCCTCCGCAGGACGCGTACTCGCTGCGCTGCGTGCCGCAGGTCCACGGTCCCGTCGTCGACACCCTGGGCTTCGTCACCGGCATCATCGAGAACGAGATCAACGCCGCCACCGACAATCCGCTGATCTTCCCCGGCCTCCCGGCAGGACGCCGCCTCAAGGCCGTCTCCGGCGGCAACTTCCACGCCGAGTACGTCGCCTTCGCGGCCGACTTCATCTCGATCGTGATGACCGAGATCGGCAGCATCTCCGAGCGCCGCCTCTTCCGTCTCGACGACGGCACCCTCAACCGGGGTCTGCCGGACATGCTCGTCGCCAGCCAGAAGGTCGGCCTGGACTGCGGTTACATGCTTCCGCAGTACCTCGCCGCCGCCCTGGTCTCCGACTGCAAGACCCTCTCGCACCCCGACAGCGTGGACTCCATCCCCACAAGTGCGAACCAGGAGGACCACGTGAGCATGGCCAACAACGCCGGCCGCCATGCCCGTACCGTCGTCCGCAACATCGAGAACGTCATCGGCATCGAACTGCTCATGGCGGGCCAGGCGCTCGACCTGCGCCTCCAGGCGGCCGGAGCCGACCCGTCCGCGCTCAGCCCCGCCACCCGGACCGCGTGGGAGACGCTGCGCGCGGCCAGGTCCGCCGACGGCCGCGCCGTGGACGCCATCGAGCAGGACGTCGTGCTCTACCCGCGCGTGCGCCGCGCGGTCGAGCTGGTGCACGACGGCGACGTGCTGCGTGCCGTCAACGCCCGTCTGGCCGGGGGTGCGGCATGAGGGGGGACTTCATCGACGTGAGCGTCACCGAGGTGCGCTCCGAGGCCGACCGGGTCGTCTCACTGCGCCTCACCCGTGACGACCAGGCGGACCTCCCGTCCTGGGAGCCCGGCGCGCACATCGAGGTCGCGATAGAGGACGGCACGATCCGGCAGTACTCGCTGTGCTCCGACCCCGAGGACGCCCGGTCGTGGCGGATCGGCGTGCTGCGCGAGACCAACGGCAGGGGCGGTTCGGAGCGGCTGCACACCGTCGCCGAGCCGGGGCTGCGCCTCGCCGTGCGGGGCCCGCACCACACCTTCCCGTACCGGCCCGACCGCGAGCGGACCCTGTTCGTCGCGGGCGGCATCGGCATCACGCCGATCCTGCCCATGCTCGCGGCGGCCGAACGCGCGGGCGCGGACTGGAGGCTCATCTACCTCGGCGCCGCCGAGGCGACGATGGCCTTCGTACCCGAACTCCTCCCTTACGGGGACCGGGTGGACGTCCTCCCTGCGTCCCGCACCGGACGGGTCGACATCGAAGCGCAGGTCGCCCGCTTCACCGAGGGCGGGCCCGCGAACATCGTGGCCTGCGGTCCGGAGCGCCTCCTTGACGCCCTGGAGAAGTACGCCGCCGATCGGCCGGAGCTGACGCTCACCAGCGAGCGCTTCAGCCCGCAGGCGCCGGAGGCCGCCGCTCCGGTGGCCGGGGACGAGGTGGGCTTCGAGGTCGAGACCCGGGACGGCCGCGTCGTCAAGGTCGCGCCCGACGAGACGATCCTCGACGCCCTCGACCGCGCCGGGGTACGCACCCTGAGCAGTTGCCGGCAGGGCACGTGCGGAACCTGCGAGACGCCGGTTCTGGCGGGCATCCCCGACCACCGGGACGACCTGCTCACCGACGAGGAGCACGCCGAGAACGCGACGATGCTGCTGTGCGTGTCACGGAGCTGCGGCCCGAGGCTGACGCTCGACGTGTGACGCGCCTGTATCTCGACGTGTGACGCGCCCGTATTTCGTGTGACGGGTCCGTATGTGGGGGACGTAGACCGAGCGGCGCCGGGAGGGGGGCGCCGCTCGGATATGTGTACCGGTAAAGATCCCCCGACCGGAGCGTGGCCGGGAGCGCACGCGGTCGTTGGGCATCTCATGAACGACCCGCGCAAAAGCGTTCCTGCGCCCCGCCCGCGCCACGCCGCACCCCTGCTCACCGCGGCCGTCTCGCCGACGCCCATCTACGACGCACTCGTGCACCAATGGCGCGTCCAGCACCGGGAGGTCCCGCGCCCGCCCACATCACGTGCGGGCTGGGTACGGGTCGACCCGCAGGACCTGTTCCGCCGTGGGTGACGCCTTACGCGAAGGGCGTGAAGTGCGCCGGAGCGTGGCCGATGGGCAGACCGGGCCGCCAGGCGGTGAGAATCTGCGCGCTGCACTCGAACAGCCCGTCGGGAAGCCGGTCGAGGGAATACCAGCCCCAGTCCCCGACGCTCTCGCCCGGCTGGGTACTCGGCTCTCCACGCCAGTCGTGAACGACCGCACCGACGGTGACCCGAAGAACACCGTCGACGCGATCGACGAGCGTTCCGAGCAGCGTGACATCGCCTGTACGGGCGAACAGCCCGGTCTCCTCGGCAAGTTCACGAACCACAGCGCCTTCGAAGGATTCCCCGGGCTCGACACTCCCGCCGGGCAGTTCGAGGGTGCCCAGCCGATGCCGCCCCAGCAGGATCCCCTGCTCGCCGAGGAGGATCGCCCCTACTCCTACGGCGGCGTGCGGAACGGGGGGCTTGGTGGTGCGGGGGTGGCTGGAGAGGCGGGGGGAGCGGTCGGGGAGTCGGCGGGCCCGGATGAGTTGCTGGATGACGGGGGCGTTTTCGTCGGGGTGGTGCAGTAGGTCGATGGCCTCAACGCGAAATCCGTGTTCGGTGAGGAGGTCCTCCCACAACTGCGGTGCCAGGACCCACATCTGGGTCGGCAAGGGTGGGTCGTCGCGCAGAAAAATCATCTGTTCACGCGGGGCCACCTCGGAGGACGGTCCCTGGCCGTGCAGGTCGGTGTGCAGCAGCGAGAGGACGATCGGCGCTCCGGGGCGCAGACCGTCACGTAGCGCGGGCAGCACGTGATGCGGGTCGACGAAAGCCAGGGTTCCGATGGCGTACGCGGCATCGAACGCCTCGGTCCCGGCGAGGTATTCGACGACGTCCCCCTGCACGAATTCCACACCCGGAACATCCGCGTGCGCGGACACGGCTCGTTCGTACTGGGTCGGCGACAGCTCGACCCCGGTGACGCGAGCGCCGTGAGCCCTCGCGAGATGCACGGCGTGATGACCGGCCCCGGAGCCGATGTCCAGGACACGGCGGCCGGTGAGGGGGCCGAGGACTTCAGCACCCGGTCCGACACCCTCCCAGGAAGTCCAGGCCAGTCGGTCGGGCACGGGCGGCACATAGGCACGGTCCAGCTGGCGTCTGCCGTAGACGGCCCAGGCCTTGGTGTTGATGTCGTTCTTCACGGTGAGCCTTCCGGTCGGGGCTACGGGGTCACGCGGGATCGGCGACGGTCGGGGAGGCCGGGTGCGGGATGGCGGCCGCAGGCGCGTACTGGGCCGCCTGGGCGTGGAACATCGCGGCGTAGCGGCCTTGTGCGGCGATGAGGTCGTCGTGGGTGCCGTGTTCGGCGAGGTGGCCGTGGTGGAGGACGTAGATGTGGTCGGCGTGGCGGACGCCGGACATGCGGTGGGTGACCAGGACGACGGCCCGGTTCGGGGCGGCGAGGCGGCGGATGCGGTCGAAAGCCTCGATCTCGGCTTCCGGGTCGAGCGCGGAGGTGGGTTCGTCGACGATGAGGATGCTGTCGGCCTCGGACGTCGCGCTGCGCCAGTGGGTGCGGGCGAGGCCCACCTTCTGCCACTCGCCGCCGGACAGTTCGATGGCTCCGCGGAACATGCGGGCGAGCAGGCTGCGGAGGCCGTCGGGGAGCTTGGCGACGACCGGGCGGGCGCCGGCGTAGTCGACGGATGGTTGCAGGTCCTCCGGAGTTGCGGCGTGGGCGGGGCGGCCGAGGCGGATGTTCATCGCGGCGGTCACGGGCCAGCGCTGGAAGTCCTGGGTGAGCAGGGAGACGCGCTCGAAGACGTGGGCGCGGTCGAGGCCGGTGATGTCCGCCTCGCCCCAGCGCAGGGTGCCCTTCTGCGGCAGCAGCAGGCCCGAGAGGATCTTCATCAGCGTGCTCTTGCCGGAACCGTTCTCACCCACCACGGCGGTGACCGATCCCATCGGCAGGGTCAGGGACACCTGTTCCAGGGCGGCCGTGTCGCGGTCGGGGTAGTGGTAGGTGACCTGGTCGAGGGCGATCTCCCTGACTTTCTCGGGGACCGGATCGCCGCCCTCGGGGATGGTCCGCTGCGTGGCCTGGGTCAGGAATCGGCCGTGATCACGGACGTAGAGGGACTCCTCGTGCAGCTGGTTGATGTTCATCACCAGCGCGCCCAGGCTCGCCGAACCCGTACGCACCGCGATCACGGCCGTGCCGGCGATTGCGAGGCTCATGTGACCGGACAGGATCAGCCAGAACATCGCCCCGTACGTCGCGGCCATCGCCAGGCCGGACATCGCGGACGCTACCCACTCGGTCAACGCCTTGCTGGACGCGAGGCGTTCCTGCTCGGCCTCGGCGCTCTCGGCCATGCGTTCGTAGCGGCTGAGGAGGAAGGCGCCGACCGCGTGCAGGCGGACCTCCTGGGCGGCGGTGCGCTCGGTGAGGAGGTTGCCGATCAGGCGGCTGGCCCGCACGTGCTCGATCCAGCTCATCACCGACACGTACCGCTCCTGGGCCACACGCATCGCGCCCCAGCCGCGCGGGGCGGCGATGAGGATCAGCATGGGCAGCAGAAGGGGGTGCAGCACGGCGAGTACGCCGGCGGTGGTGACCAGGGAGATCAGGCCGTTCAGGGCGGCGACGCAGGCGCCGATCATGCGGCGGGCGGAGCCGGGGCCGTACTGGGCGATGTCGACGAGGCGCCGGAAGTCGGGGTCGTCGATGGCTTCGAGTTCGACGCCGGTGGCGGCGGCCAGGTACTGGGTGGTCGCGATCCGCTCGACCTTCGGTTCCAGGCGCCCCGCGCGGGAGGTGGACCAGGCGGAGAGGGCGGAGTTGACGACTCCGATGGCGGCGGCGGCCAGCAGCGCGGGTAAGAGCGCGTGCAGCCGCTGGGCGGCGCTGCCGCTGCCGGCCAGCAGGGCGTGCATGACGGCGTTGATCGCGAGCAGGCCGACGGCCGCGGCGACGCCCTGGCCGATCTCGCTGACGACGACGGCGAGCAGCGCGCGCCGGTCGGCCTGCCAGGCCATGCGCAGGGTCGCGCCGACCAGCGAGGGCATGGAGCGGAGCGCCGTCATCGTCGTCAGGTCCAGGCACGCGTGCTCGTGCTCGGACCAGCCCATGTCGTAGCGCAAGGGCCCGCCGAACAACTCCTGCTCGGCGTCGGAGACGCGGGGCTCCGCCATCCTCACCGGCCCGAAGAACCGCTTCACCGGGCACCTCCCGAGGAAGCGCCGATTTCGAACGCAGGATGAACGAACGCAGACAAGCGCGCAGGCTTCACAGGTGCCCCTCGGGATCAAATGCGGACAGGTGATCGGGTAACGGGGGGTCCTGTGTCGCCGTAACGGGTGCGAGGGGACGAAATCTAGAACGCGAATTCGGATACAGGTGAGGGGTCAGGCGTGACAGCGGGTACCCGGCCGTGATCTTGCGTTCGATCACTCCTGTGGGTTTGTCTCCTCCCATCGGGGGATTGCGGGGCGGCCTCGCCGCAGCGGTCGACTTCGGACCGGAGGGGGACCGTCAGAGGCCGAGATCGGAAAGACCCGGGTGGTCGTCAGGGCGCCGCCCCAGCGGCCAGTGGTACTTGCGGTCGGACTCCACGATCGGTACGTCGTTGATGCTCGCGTGGCGTACGCGCATCAGGCCGGCGTCGTCGAACTCCCAGTTCTCGTTGCCGTACGACCGGTACCAGTGGCCCGAGTCGTCGTGCCACTCGTACGCGAAGCGCACCGCGATGCGGTGGCCGTCGAAGGCCCACAGTTCCTTGATCAGGCGGTAGTCCAGCTCGCGGGCCCACTTGCGGGTCAGGAACTGCACGATCTCGTCCCGGCCGGTGATGAACTCGGCGCGATTGCGCCAGCGCGAGTCCTCGGTGTACGCGAGGGCGACCTTCTGCGGGGAGCGGCTGTTCCAGCCGTCCTCAGCGAGGCGGACCTTCTCCACCGCGCTCTCGTGCGTGAAGGGCGGGAGGGGAGGACGTGCGGACATGTCGCCTGCTTTCGAGTCGTCGGTATTGCCAGAATCCGTGTACGAGCGCCGGTCCACGATCGTGGTGTTGCCTGGAGCGGCGCGTGTGGGCGGAGCCACTGTGAAAGTACGATCGCCCAATGTCTGATACGACCGAAACCACGCCCGGCTGGCTCACCGACGGCGAGCTCGAAGCGGCGCGTGCCCGTATGCCGATCCTTTACGTCGAAGCCGTCCCGGTGCGAGTCGACAACAACGGTGAAGTCACGCACATCGGACTGCTGTTGCGGATCGGGCGGGACGGGACGGTCAGCCGTTCCTTCGTCTCCGGCCGGGTGCTGCACCACGAGCGGGTCCGTGACGCGCTGCTGCGTCATCTGGAGAAGGACCTCGGCCCGGTGGCGCTGCCGCGCGTTCCGGCGTCGCTGCAGCCCTTCACGGTCGCCGAGTACTTCCCGACGCTGGGCGTCACGCCGTTCCACGATCCGCGCCAGCACGCCGTGTCCCTCGCCTACATCGTCCCGGTGACGGGGGACTGCCGCCCCCGGCAGGACGCGCTGGACCTCGTCTGGTTCACCCCGGAAGAGGCTTCGTCGCAGGCGGTCCAGGGCGAGATGCCGGGCGGCCACGGCGTCCTCCTCAAGCAGGCACTCGCACACGTCGGAGCCCTTTCCTGAACGAGCCCCCCGCACACGTCGGTGGGTCGGCACCCGTCTCATGACCTCGCGTGGGTCCGGACCATTGCGAAGCCGTGAGCCGGGTTGCCGCCCGGGCCCTGCGTAGATCGTCGTAGACCCCAAAACCCAAGTCAATCCTCGGGTTTCCTTACGAAACCCAAGGGATTGCTTGGGGGTTGGGGCGCCCGGAGGGGAGTGTGTGACGTTCGGGAGCATGTGCCGGGGAGGGCTCGCGGGATCTTCAGCCACCTCCGAGGTCATCGTTCGCTCCCCGGCCCGCGGGGGGTAGGTTCTGGATCTCCGCCCACTGAGGACCCGAGTGAAGGAGCCGACCATGCCCGCCTATGGCTTCGCCCATCTCCGTAGCCGCCGGAATCACGCCGACATCATCGAGTACCTGGAGCACATCCAGGCGACGCTCGACCCCTTCTCGGGCCGCTTCGTCATCCACGGTCCGCCCGCCGAAGTGGTCGAGGGGAACTGGCCGGGCAGCATGGTCCTGATCGAGTTCCCCAGCCTCGCCGAGGCTCGTGCCTGGTACGACTCGCCCGCGTACCAGGCCATCCTGCGCCTGCGGACCGACCACATCGAGGGCGACCTGCTGCTGATCGAGGGCGTCGGCCCGGATTACGACCCGACGGAACGCGCCGGGAAGCTGCGAGCGGAGGCGGCAGACGTCGTGGAATAGCGGCGCCGACATCTTCCTGCCGAGCCGGGGGCGCCGGGGAATAGTGCCTCTCCGGCGCGCCTTGGACCGAACATGACCGACTCCTCGTTCAACCCGCGCACGCTGCTTGCTCACAGCCGACTCGGTGTTCTTGCCACGATCAAGTCGGACGGTCTGCCGCAGCTCTCGCCCGTCATGCCCTTCTATGACCAGGACGCCGGCGTTCTTTATGTCTCGATGACCGAGGGGCGCGCCAAGACGGCCAATCTGCGCCGGGACCCGCGTGCCGCGCTCGAGGTCACCAGTTCCGACGGCCGCTCGTGGGCCACGGCCGAAGGGCCGGTGACCCTCATCGGTCCCGGGGCCGACCCCCACAGTTCCGAGGTCGACGCCCTGGTCGACTACTACCGCGCCGCAGCCGGCGAGCACCCTGACTGGGACGAGTACCGGAAGGTGATGGTGTCCGACCGTCGAGTGCTCATGACGATGACCGTCGACCATGTGTATGGGTCATCGATCGGCTGACCGGCACCGAGTCAGGGCGCGCGCCATCACGGTGGGGATATTTATCCCGCGCCCCCTATAAACAGTGGCCGAATCCCGACGCCCGCCCCGGGAACCCCATGCGCGGGTAAAGCCTCGCCGCACTGATCTCCCCGTAAGCAGACCGTCCGCAGACCGGGCGCTGCCAGGGGCTTCGCCCCCGATTACGCAGAGTGCTACAAAGGGGATATGACGCAGTCTCTCGGGCGGGCTGCCGCCCGGCAGAAGGGCACCGTTCGCGGGGAGCGGCGCGCCTCCTGGGGACATAGCTTCCGCTCCCTGGTCAACGTGCACAGCGTCGCAGGCCAGGTGTTCCTGCTCCAGCTCACGCTGACGTTGCTGCTCGTCCTCGCCGCCGGCACGGCACTCGTCCTGCAGACCCGGGACGCCACGATGACGAACGCCAGGCAGCACTCCGTCGCCACCGCGGAGGCGTTCGCCCACGCCCCCGGGACGCTCGCCGCCATGAAGTCGAAAAACCCCTCCGCCGTGCTCCAGCCCAGCGCCGAAGCGGTCCGCAAGGCGACGAACGTCGACTACATCGTGGCGTTCGACCGGCACGGCATCCGCTGGACGCACCCCAACCCGAAGCTCATCGGCACGCCCGTCGTCGGCACATTCAAGACAGCCCTCCGGGGATACACGCACACGAGCACCTTCGTCTCCAGCCTCGGCACGGCCGTCAACACGGCCGTCCCCGTCAAGGACACCAACGGCTACGTCGTCGGCATCGTCAGCGTCGGCATCACCGTCCACCGCGTGAACGCCGGAGTGTCGGACCGACTGCCCCTGCTCCTCGGGTCCGCCGGCGGCGCGCTCCTCGTCGTGACGGCCGGATCGGTCCTCATAAGCCGCCGGGTCCAGCGTCAGACCCACGGCATGGACCCCGCCGACCTGTCGCGGATGTACGACCACCACGACGCCGTCCTGCACGCCGTGAAGGAAGGCGTGCTCATCACCAGCGGCGACGGCCGGCTGCTGCTCGCCAACGACGAGGCGAAACGGCTGCTCGCCCTGCCTCCGGGCTCGGAAGGCCGCAGCGTCTGCGATCTCGGCCTCGACCAGCACATGGCCGAACTCCTCGTCTGCGACCGCTTCGTGACCGACGAGGTGCACCGCGCCGGCGACCGCCTCCTCGCGGTGAACGTCCGGCCGACCGCCCCCTTCGGCGGGCCCGCCGGGAACGCGGTGACCCTGAGGGACTCCACCGAGCTGCGAGCCCTCGCGGGCCGAGCACAGGCGACCCGCGAACGCCTCGAACTCCTCTACGACGCCGGCGTACGCATCGGCACCACCCTGGACGTCGTACGCACCGCCGAGGAGCTGGCCGACGTCGCCGTACCCCGCTTCGCGGACGTCGTGACCGTGGAACTCCACGAGGGCGTCCTGCGGGGCGGCGAGCCGACCGAAGGCATCACCGACATGCGCCGCGCCGCCATCACCGGTGTGGAACAGAAGGACGCGTTCTCGGCGGTCGGCGACCGGATCAGGTTCGCCGCCAGCACGCCGATGGCCCGGTCCATGGCCAGCGGCCGTGCGGTCCTCGAGGACGACCTGAGCACGGCGGAGGAGTGGTATGCCCTGCACCCCGAGCGGGCCCAGCGCCTCCTCGACCACGGCGTCCGCTCCCTGATCAGCGTGCCGCTGCGCGCCCGGGGCGTCGTCCTCGGCCTCGCGGACTTCTGGCGTATGGACAGCACGGGGCCGTTCGAGCAGGACGACCTGTCCACCGCCGAGGAACTGGCCGCGCGCGCCGCCGTGGCGATCGACAACGCCCGCCGCTTCACCCGTGAGCACAGCATGGCCGTCACCCTGCAGCGGAGCCTGCTGCCGGGGGAGCTGCCCGTGCAGAACGCCCTCGAAGTCGCCCACCGGTACCTGCCGGCCGAGGCCGGCGTCGGCGGCGACTGGTTCGACCTGATACCCCTGCCCGGAGCCCGCGTCGCCCTGGTCGTCGGCGACGTGGTCGGGCACGGTGTGCGCGCGGCGGCCACCATGGGACAGCTGCGGACCGCCGTCCACAACT
This sequence comes from Streptomyces sp. NPDC046821, assembly GCF_040645335.1. NCBI lineage: Bacteria > Bacillati > Actinomycetota > Actinomycetes > Kitasatosporales > Streptomycetaceae > Streptomyces > Streptomyces sp. NPDC046821. The sequence goes on from NZ_JBEYYB010000003.1 coordinate 479,597, forward strand.
TCTCCTCCCTCGACCTCGCCCCCGACGAACTCCTCAGCCACCTCGACGAACAGGTCGCCCGCATCGACGCCGAGACGGCGCGCGAGGACGAGGCGGACGGCGAGGGCGCCGGAATCATCGGGGCGACCTGCCTGTACGCGATCTACGACGCCGTCACCGGACACGTGACCCTCTCCTCGTCCGGCCACCCGGGACCCGCCATCCTGCTCCCCGACGGCACCGTCACGCTCCCCAAGGTGCCCGTGTCCCCGCCCCTCGGAGTCGGCGACGGCATCCCCGGCGAGACCATGGAACTGCACCTGCCCGAAGGGTCCCAGCTCGTGCTCTACACGGACGGGCTGATCGAGGACCGCCGGCGCGACTTCGACACGGGCCTCGAACTGCTCCGCACCGCCCTCGCCACGAGCGTGGACGGGACGCCGGAGGAGACCTGCGCGGTCGTGCTCGACGCCGTGATGCCGGAGCGGCCCGCCGACGACGTGGCGCTCCTGGTGGCCCGCACCCGGCTGCTCGACCCCGGCAGGGTCGCCGAGTGGGACGTGCCGCCCGACCCCGCCGCCGTCGGCCCCGTACGCTCCATGTGCCTGAGCACCCTGGACGGATGGGGGCTCGACGAGATCGCCTTCACAGCCGAGCTGGTACTCAGCGAGCTGATCACCAACGCCATCCGCTACGGAACCCAGCCGGTCCGCGTCCGCCTGCTTTACGACGTCAACCTCACCATCGAGGTCGCCGACGGCAGCAGCACGTCCCCGCACCTGCGCCAGGCCGCCATCACCGACGAGGGCGGACGCGGCCTGTTCCTCGTCGCCCACTACGCGGAACGCTGGGGCACGCGGTACTCGTCGCGCGGCAAGGTCATCTGGGCCGAGCTGTCGCCGCAGAGCGAGGAGCAGGTGACGATGCCCGACCTGGGCGAGGACTTCCTGGAGCAGTGGGCCGAACCGGAGATCTGACCGCCGGTGTCCTTCTTGGATCTATGCGCCCCGCGTCTTGGATCTACGCGCCCCGCGCCACGACCACGACCTGCACGTCGTCCTCGTAGATCACTCGCCCCGGATCGGCGGACCGGACGAGCCGGCAGTCCACTCCGTGCGCGGCCAGGATCTCCAGATATCCGCCGATGCGCTCCAGGAGATGCGTCGCCGTCGGCTTGAACCAGGCCGTCGCGGTCGGATTGACCGCGGGATCGTAGACCGACGGGTCCACGGTGGAGGGGTCTGTGTACGCCTGGTCGTACCAGGCGTTGTTCTCGCGCCGGAACCGCTCCTGCGCCTCGCTGAGCTTCCCCGACCGGCCGAGGCGGTTGACGAGTCCGAAGATTCCCGTGAGGTGTCCGCGCTCGTTCGGTGCCGTCGCCTGATAACGCACGTACTCGGTGGGGTCGCCGCTGCCTGGAATCGTCATCGGGCGATGTTCGCACGGCTGACCGGACGGATGTCGCGCCGGTGATCCGCGACGCCTTCCGCCCCGGTTCGGTTCCGGGTGCTTCCGGCATCAACGCGGCGTAAAGATTGCCGGATCACGGCAATGCGCGGTCCTGGCGGCGAGGGCAACATGGGCCCCGCAGGAACGGGGGAACAGTCCCGGCACCGGCCCGCTCAGGCGGAGCCCGGTGCCGGGACGCAGCCCCCCAGCGAGTCGCAAGGGGGTTGGGGGATGGGGGAGTTCCTCGATGCCGCCGTGGGTTCTCCGGGGGCACCAAGGGGTGGGGCGGGCGTCGTCGCCCAGGCCCCGCGGAAAGGCGCCGGCGCCCGGTCGAACCGGCGCGGCGGACCACCGTAAGACGCCGAGCCGGAACCGGAAAGCGCCCAGCCACACAAGGCCCCGAGCCGGCGCTGAGCCACCACCACACACCCCACCCCACACCTCCGCCCGACCGCGCTCCACGCTGCCGCGGCCGGGACCGAGAACCGGAATTCCTAGGACTTCACATGGATGCCATCACCGTGGGCGTCGGCGTGTCCGTCGCCGTCGTCCTGATCTTCGTCGTCGCGCTGCTGTTCGTGCTCGGCCGGCTGTTCCGCAAGGTCGAGCAGGGCAAGGCGCTCATCGTCTCCCGGATGCGCAAGGTCGACGTGACCTTCACCGGACAGGTCGTGCTGCCCGTCCTGCACAAGGCCGAGGTCATGGACATCTCGGTGAAGGCCATCGAGATCACCCGCACCGGCCGGGACGGGCTCATCTGCCAGGACAACATCCGCGCCGACATCCGCATCTCGTTCTTCGTGCGGGTCAACAAGACCGTCGAGGACGTCATCAAGGTCGCCCAGGCCGTCGGCACCCAGCGGGCCAGCGACCAGGCCACGCTCCAGGAACTGTTCCACGCGAAGTTCTCCGAGGCCCTCAAGACCGTCGGCAAGCAGCTCGACTTCACCGACCTCTACACCAAGCGCGAGGAGCTGCGGTACCGCATCATCGAGGTCATCGGCGTCGACCTCAACGGCTACCACCTCGAAGACGCGGCGATCGACTACCTGGAGCAGACGCCGCTCGACCAGCTCGACCCGAACAACGTCCTCGACGCCCAGGGCATCCGGAAGATCACCGAGCTGACCACCGTCGAGCACGTGCGGACCAACGAGTTCCAGCGCACGGAGGAGAAGGAACTCACGCGGCAGAACGTCGACGCCCGTGAAGCCATCCTGGAGCTGCAGCGCCGCCAGGCCGACGCCGAGATCAAGCAGAAGCGCGAGATCGACACCGTACGGGCCCGCGAGGAGGCCGAGACGGCGAGCGTCGTCGCGGCCGAACGGCTGCGCGCCGAGGCCGCGTTCCTCGCCACTGAGGAGAAGCTCGGCGTGCAGCGCGAGAACCAGGCCCGCGAGATCGCCGTCGCGCAGAAGAACCGCGAGCGGGTCATCGCCGTGGAGAACGAGCGCATCGAGAAGGACCGGCTCCTCGAAGTCATCGCCCGGGAACGGGAGACGCAGCTGACGAAGATCGCCGCAGAGAAGGAGGTCGAGGCGGAGAAGCGCGAGATCGCCGAGGTCATCCGCGAGCGCGTCGCCGTGGACCGTACGGTCGCCGAGCAGGAGGAGTCGATCAAGAAGCTGCGGGCCGTCGAGGCGGCCGAGCGCGACCGCCAGGCCGTCGTCATCGCGGCGGAGGCCGAGGCGCAGGAGAAGCTGGTCAAGGACATCAAGGCCGCGGAGGCCGCCGAGCAGGCGGCGACCCACCGTGCCGCCGAGCAACTGACGCTGGCCGAGGCTCAGTTGAAGTCCGCCGACCTGGAGTCCCAGGCGAAGCTGCGGCTCGCGGAAGGCATCCAGGCGGAGGCCGCGGCGGTCGGTCTCGCCGAGGTGCAGGTGCGGGACAAGGAGGCCGAGGTCACGGAGAAGGCCGGCCGGGCCGAGGCGGAGGCGACCGAGGCGCGGATGCGGGCGGAGGCCGAGGGCGCCCGCGCCAAGGCGCTCGCCGACGCGACGGGCATCGCCGAGAAGCTCAAGGCGGAGGCCGAGGGCATCAACCAGAAGGCCGTGGCGATGGCCGCGCTCGACGAGGCGTCCCGCGGGCACGAGGAGTACCGGCTGCGCCTCGCCGCCGAGAAGGACATCCGCCTCGCCGGTCTCGACGTGCAGCGGCAGGTCGCCGAGGCGCAGGCGACGGTCCTGGCCACCGGCCTGGAGAACGCCGACATCAACATCGTGGGCGGCGAGTCGATGTTCTTCGACCGGCTCATGTCGGCGGTCACGCTCGGCAAGAGCGTCGACGGTTTTGTGCAGCACTCCGAGACGGCGCAGGCGCTCGCCGGGCCGTGGCTCGACGGCTCCGCGAACTTCACGGAGGACCTCACCAAGGTTCTCGGCTCGGTCGGCTCGGGCAAGGCGCAGGACCTCACCGTGTCCGCCCTGCTGATGAAGCTGATGCAGGGCGGCGGCGACCGCCATGACGAGTGGCGCCAACTGCTCGACAAGGCAGGGCAGTTGGGCCTGTCCGACATGCCTCTCACACAGCTGAACGGCGCTCGCCGCAGCTGACCTGACAGGTCGGAGCCGCCGGACGAGGGGCGGCGGCTCCGACCGTGCACCACATCGTCACGGGAGGGGACATGGGCATGGACACCGGTATGGGCGAAGGTCTCGACGCGGGTACGTACGAGGTTCTGCGGGACCGGCTCGCCGGGCAGGCGCGGCGGCTCGCGGAGCGGGCCACGGCGCTCAACGCCCGCCGCGTGGAGACCTTCGGCTCGACCGGGCTGACCCTCACCGGGACCGAGAGCGTCCGCACCGAACAGCCCAGTCAGCCGTGCGACATCGTCGCCGTCGGCGACCGTCTGCTGTTCGGCTACAACACCGTGCCCGGCCCGAGCCGGGAGACCGCCGTCGGCGACGTGCTCGCCCTGCACGACCGCGACCTCGACCGCCTCCCGGACGACGCCGTGCCGGGACTCCTCGACGACCCCGCCTTCGTACGCGAATTCGCCGCGCTGTTCCGCTACTACCGCGACGCCCGCCTCCTTCAACTGCGGCACGTCGAGGGCAAGCTCCTCGCCGTCTTCCAGACCGGCGAGAAGACCGACGACATCCGCGTCCTGCGGTGGGCGCTCGCCGGCGACGGAACGGCCCGCTTCCTGGACGCACGCGGCGAACGCGACCACGTCTTCCAGCCCTCCCACGACTTCACCTGGACCGAGGCCACCCGCGACGACCACGTACTCGGCCGCCACCCGCACGTCTCGATCGGCGGAGAGGTCTTCGTCGCGACCGTCGGCGGCTCCCTCACCGTCAAGACCGAGGACGACACCGAGTCGGGCGACGGCATCTACGAGGAGCCCGTCGAGGAACCCCTCCAGTCGCTGGCCGACGCCGACATCACGTACGCGCGCGTGGGCGCCCTCATCCTGCTCCGCGTACGCCCGTACAAGGAAGACACCTGGCGGCACCTGGTCTTCAACACGCTCACCGAGACCGTCGTCCGCCTCGACGGCATCGGCCAGGCGTGCCGCGCCCTCCCCGAAGGGCAGGGCGTCGTTTTCCCCGGTGGCTACTGCCTGGCGGCGGGCGGGCACAAGCAGTTCGACACAGTCGACACCTCCGGCCTCGCCTTCGAGCGGGCCGTGCGTTCCCCGAACGGCGAGGACGTCCTCTTCGTCTTCCACGCGCGCGCCGAGGGGCGCAGTCTGCTCCTCCCGTACAACCTGATCCGCAAGGAAGTCGCCAACCCGCTCGCCTGCCAGGGGTACGCCCTCTTCGACGACGGCGCGCTCGTCGTGCTGCGTGCCGAGTCCGACGAACCGGCGCGCGTGCACCCGCTCCAGTTCTGGCAGTCCCCGTACGTCGCCGACACCTACGCCGCGTCCCGCCCCGCCGGCGACGGCCCGCTGGCCACGATCGGCAACGCCGACCTCGTGCGCGGCATCTCCGACTGCCTGTCCATCGCCCGCGCCGTCGACGAGACCACCCCCACGACCGCCGTGTACGCGGCACTCGCCGCATCCTGCGTACGGGCCGCGGACGCCTACCACTGGCTGGCCCGCCCCGAACTCGGCGACCTCCGCGCGCCCCTCGACGAGATGCGTGCCACCGCCGAACAGGTGCTCACGGAGTTCGAGACCGTCCAGACCCTGCGCCGCCAGGCCTCCGAAGCCCTCACTGAGTCGGCCGCACACATCGCGGGAATCGTGCGTCGGCTACGCGGCGAAGCACCCCGCAGCGCCACCGAGTGGGTCGAGCGACTGACCGAACTCCGCCGCGCCCAGGGCACGTTGCTCACCCTGAAGGACCTGCGGTACGCCGACACAGCACGCATCGACGAGCTGGCCGAAGACCTGGCCGCCGACCTCGCCTCGGCCGGGCAGCGCGCCGTGGCCTTCTTGCACCGGCCCGACGCGTTCGCCGCCCATCACACCGAGACCGAGCGGCTCACCGCCGACGCGGCGACGATCGACACTGTCGCCAGCAGCACCCCGATCACCGACCGGCTCCAGGAGCTGACCGAACAGCTCCAGACCGTCACGGACGTCGTCGGCGGCCTCGACGTCGGCGACGCCACCGTCCGCACCCAGATCCTGGAACAGCTCGCCGAAGTGCTCGCCGGGGTCAACCGCGCCCGCGCGACCCTCGACGCGCGGCGCCGCGAACTGACGGAGAGCGAGGGCCGGGCCGAGTTCGCCGCCGAGTTCTCCCTCCTCGGCCAGGCCGTCACCGGCGCGCTCGCCGCCGCGACGACCCCCGACACCTGCGACGACCAGCTCGCCCGCCTGCTGCTCCGCCTGGAGAACCTGGAAAGCCGGTTCGCCGAGTCGGACGACTTCCTCACCGAACTCGACGCCAAGCGCGACGAGATCCACGAGGCGTTCGCGTCCCGCAAGCAGTCCCTCACCGACGCCCGCGCCCGGCGCACCGAACGCCTCGCGACCTCGGCGGGCCGCATCCTGGAGACGGTCGCCCGCCGCCTCGCCGGACTCGGCTCCAACGACGAGATCAACACCTACTTCGCGTCCGACCCCATGGTCGCGAAGGTCCGCCGCACCATCGACGAACTGCGGGCACTCGACGACCAGGTACGCGCCGAGGAACTGGAAGGCCGCCTCACCTCGGCCCGCCAGGACGCGGCCCTCGCCCTGCGCGACCGCACCGACCTCTACGGCGACGGCGGCGCCACGATCCGCCTCGGCCGCCACAACTTCGCCGTCAACACCCAGCCGCTCGACCTGACCCTCGTCCCGTACGGCGACAGCATGGCGTTCGCCCTCACCGGCACCGACTTCCGCGCCCCGGTCACCGACCCGGACTTCGCCGCCACGCGCCCGTACTGGGACCAGTCGCTGCCCTCCGAGACCGCCGACGTCTACCGCGCCGAACACCTCGCCGCCCGACTCCTCGCCGAGCACGGCGCCGACGCACTCAGCGCCGCCGACGACCTCCCCGCACTCGTCCGCGCGGCAGCCGAGACCGCGTACGACGAGGGGTACGAGCGAGGCGTCCACGACCACGACGCCGTACTTGTCCTCGGCGCGCTCCTGCGTCTGCACGCGGGCGCGGGCCTGCTGCGGTACGCCCCCGCCGCCCGCGCGGCCGCCCAGCTCGCGTGGGCCCACGAACTCGCGGCGCAGGAACGGGAGTTGTGGCGGCGCCGCGCCACCTCCCTGGCCCGCGCCCGCGACACCTTCGGTCTCGCCCCGGCCATTGCCGTGGCCCGCGCCGAACTCGCCGCACGCATCCGTGATCCCCAGGCCGCCGACTACCTCTTCGACGAACTCACCCGCGCACCCGAGGGATTCGTCACCTCCGCCGCCACCCGCGCCTTCCTGGACAAGTTCCGCCGCTCCATCGACGCGGAGGCGTACGAGGCCGACCTGGCCGCCGTGGAAGACCTGGCGGTCCGCCGCCAACTGGTCGAGGCATGGCTCGGCGCCTACGCGGCGGCGGCCGGTGACGGGGCGGGGGACGACCTGTCGGAAGCCGTCGCCGTGGAACTCTGCCCCGGACTCGATCGGTACGACGCCGACGCGACCCTCACCGAGACCGTCGACGGCCTCCTCGGCACCCACGCCCGCGTCACCGGACGCCGCCTAACGGTCCGCCTCGACGAACTCCTCACCCGCACAAGGCACTTGCGCGAGGACATCGCGCCCGGCTTCCGCGCCTACCGGGGCCGCAGGGCCGAACTGGTCGCCGCCGAACGCGCGCGCCTGCGCCTCGACGAGTACCGGCCCCGGGCCATGTCGTCGTTCGTCCGCGGCCGGCTCGTCGATGAGGTGTACCTGCCGCTCGTCGGCGACAGCCTGTACAAACAGTTCGGCACCGCCGGCGGCCTGCTGCTCCTCGTCTCCCCACCCGGCTACGGCAAGACGACCCTCATGGAGTACGTGGCCGACCGCCTCGGCCTGGTCCTCGTCAAGATCAACGGCCCCGCCCTCGGACACGCGGTGACGTCGCTCGACCCCGACGAGGCCCCGAACGCCACAGCACGGCAGGAGGTCGAGAAGATCAATTTCGCCCTCGAAGCGGGCAACAACGTCCTGCTCTACCTGGACGACATCCAGCACACCTCGCCCGAACTGCTCCAGAAATTCATCTCGTTGTGCGACGCCCAGCGCCGGATGGAAGGAGTCCACAACGGCACGTCCCGTACGTACGACCTCCGGGGCAAGCGGTTCGCCGTCTGCATGGCCGGCAACCCCTACACCGAATCGGGGCAGCGCTTCAGGATCCCCGACATGCTCGCCAACCGCGCCGACGTGTGGAACCTCGGCGACGTCCTGACCGGCAAGGAGGACGCCTTCGCCCTGAGCTTCATCGAGAACGCCCTGACCGCCCACCCCGTCCTCGCCCCCCTTGCCGGGCGTGAGCGCGCCGACCTGGACCTGCTGATCCGGCTCGCCGCAGGCGACCCCACCGCCCGCACCGAACGGCTCGTCCACCCCTACGAACCGGCGGAGACCGAGCGGATCGTCGCCCTGCTGGGCCACCTGCTCACCGTCCGCGCCACGGTCCTCGCGGTGAACGCCGCCTACATCGCCTCGGCGGGCCAGGACGACAGCGCCCGGACCGAACCTGCCTTCCGCCTCCAGGGCTCCTACCGCGACATGAACAAGATCGCCGCCCGGCTCGACCCCGCGATGAACGCCGCCGAAGTGGCCGCCCTCGTCGAGGACCACTACACCGGTGAGGCCCAGACCCTCACCACCGGCGCCGAGGCCAACCTCCTCAAACTCGCCGAGCTGCGCGGCACCCTCACCCCCGAACAGGCCGAGCGCTGGCAAGCCGTCCGCAACGCCCACGTCAGGACCCGCGCCCTCGGCGGCCCCGAAGACGACCCACTGGTCCGGGCCGTCGCCGCCCTCGGCCTGCTCGCCGACCGCGTCGCCGCCGTCGAAACCGCCATCACCCGCGCCGGCGACCCGCACCGGGCACCCACCGGCGACACGGCCCGGCACGCCCGCCGCGCATGACACACCCACCCCCTTGGTACAGCGCCCCCGGAGCTGCGCTAAAAAGGCGACAGCGACTCATCAATATTCCGGGGGCGAACGTGGCGGACCAGGACATATCTGACGTATTTCTCGACGGGTACGCCCGCATCCTGGCCGAAGCGTCCGCAACGGGGCGCCGCCTGACCCGCGACGAACTCGAATCCCGCCGCCTCGTCGGCGAACGCGCTGCCGAAGCGGGCCACGGCCTGCGGGCCTTGGTCGGCGCCCACCTCGACGCGACGCGCAGACACTGGCCCGCCACGGGAGCCTCGCCCGACAGCGTCCTGGCCGCCGTCGTCCAGGCCGTCGACGCGTTCGCCGAGGGCTATGAACGAGCCCAGCGACTGGCGGTACGTCAGGAGGAGGCCGCACGCCGGGAGTTCATCGACGACCTCCTCTTCGGCCGCAGCGACCTCGGCCAACTCTCCGAGCGCGCCGAACGGTTCGGGCTGCGCCTCTCCTTCGAGCACGCGGTCGCCGTCGCCCAGGGAACCGTCGCGTACGACGAGGGCGACGACGTCCCCCGTGAGGTGGAGCGGGCCCTGATCGGCCGCTTCGGGGACCGCAGCATCCTGCTCACCACCAAGGACGGGCGCCTCGTCTGCATCGCACCCGGCGACCAGGACGAGGTCCTCACGTTCTTCGCCAAGCAGGCCCACGCGGCCACCGACGGCGGCCGCGTCGCCATCGGCCGCGCCCAGCCGGGACCGGGCGGCGTCGTCCAGTCCTACGAGGAGGCGCTGAACGCGCTGGACCTGGCCGCGCGCCTGGAGTTCGACGCTCCGGTCCTGCGCGCCGCCGACCTGCTCGTCTACCCGGTGCTCACCCGCGACCGCCAGGCGATGGCCGACCTGGTGCACACCGTCCTCGGCCCGATGCGCGAGGCACGCGGGGGAGCGCAGCCGCTCCTCGACACGCTCACCGCCTACTTCGACTCGGGATGCGTCGCCGCCGAGGCGGCCCGGCGCCTCTCGCTCAGCGTGCGCGCCCTGACCTACCGGCTGGAACGCATCCACCATCTGACCGGCGCGAACCCGTCCGACCCGGTCCACCGCTACACGCTCCAGACGGCCGTGATCGGCGCGCGGCTGCTCGACTGGCCGGCGGTCGACTTCTGAGGCGGAGCGCCTACGCGCCGGGCACCCAGTAGTGGTGCACCTTTGACGCCTGCGGCATCGAGCCGCCGGACATCCCCATCTCCGCCGCGAGCGGCATCACGACGTCCTGGAACTTCTGAACGGCGGCCTCGGACTCCCACAGGTCATAGATCTTCAGCCCTGAGCCCGTGGGCACGGCGACATGGGCCAGGCACCCCGCGAACGGGTTACCAGGAGCCTTCTGAAGCTTGGCGTTGAGCGCGTCGTACTGCTCGGTCGTCACACCGTTCAGCTCGGCCTCGATGAGCACTGCCATGGGGGTTCTCCTCCATCGGATACGTGAGGTCCCCCCACCGCCGGGCCGGCGGCCCGCTCCGGTCCAGCTCACCACGCCCGCCCACGGGCGGCACGCCATTCGCTCCAAACGAGGCACAGCCGCTCCCCGGGTGCGTTGTCAGTGGCGGCAACTACTCTCGCGGGCATGGTCGACATGAATGCCCTCACCGCCACCCGCGAGGCCTACGACGACGCCGCCTCCCTGTATGCCCAGATGTTCAGCGACTCGTTGCGTGGCAGTCCTCTGGACCGCGCGATGCTGGGCGTCTTCGCCGAGGTGGTGCGGGCGGGAGGCGATGCCCCGGTCGCGGATCTCGGGTGCGGTCCCGGTCATGTCACCGCTCATCTACGGGAGTTGGGGCTGAGTGCTTTCGGCGTCGACGCCTCTTCCGCGATGATCGAGCTGGCGCGGGAGGCCCATCCGGAGCTGCGGTTCGAGGTCGGCTCGATGGCCGCGCTGGACATCTCGGACGGCGAGCTGGGAGGCGTACTGTCTCGTTGGTCGGTCATCCACACTCCGCCGGAAGAAGTCCCTGCCATCGTGGGGGAGTTCAACCGTGTGCTGGCACCTGGTGGCCACCTGTTGATCGGCTTCTCGGCCACCGACGACGCGTCCCAGCCGACGCAGGTCTTCGATCACGCGGTCGCGCCGGCCTATCGCTGGTGGCCCGATCACCTCGCGGCGATGCTGCGTGAGCACGGGCTGACCGAGGTGGCCCGGATGGTCCGCGAGCCCGAGCCCACGGACCGCCGCCAGTTCAAGGAGATCCACTTGCTCGCCCGCAAGGCATAGGCGGCGGTGGTGTTCGGTGGCCGGAGGTCTGCAGCCCTCCGGCGGTCCGGAACCCGATTGTCCGGAGCCCGCTTGCTACTCAGCTCAGCCGGGCGTCCGCGTAGACGAGCATCGCGTCCCGCAGATACGCGGCGAGACCCTCCGCGATCTTGTCGTAGTTGGCCCGCATCTGCGGCTCGTCCACGTACGTCTGCCCCAGCCCCCGGTACGCGACCGCGTTCGGCGTCCAGAACCGGCAGATGCCCTGGAAGTGGACGTCCACCTCGGCCTGCACCGCAGGGTCGGCGACGGGAGTGCCGGCGACCATGAACTCCGCGAAGCGGATCATCTGGGCCGTCGCCTCACGCTGCCAGCGCTCCTGGTCCTCCGGGGTCATCGCGTCGACGGCCTGCTGGGACTGCTCCCAGGCCGCGGGCCAGCGCTCACGCACCTCCTCGTCGAGCGCGGGTGAGGGCTCGAATCCCTCGAACAGGTTCTCCGGTCGGTTGATCTTCGTCATGGCGTCAGTGCCCTTGCCTTCCTCTAGCTCGGCGATGGTGCGGGCCACCGTGCGGACCAGGGTCTCCAGCCGGTCCCGCTCGCCGAGCAGGCGCCGGTGGTGCTCGCGCAGCGCGGCGAGACGGTCGACCTGGCTGTCGAGCACCGCCTGGATCTCCCGCAGCCCGAGCCCCAACTCCCGCATCAGCAGGATCTGCTGGAGCCGCAACAGGTCCGCCTCTTCGTAGTGGCGGTGCCCGTTGCTTCCGATCAGGGCGGGCGGCAGCAGACCGATCTCGTCGTAGTGCCGCAGTGTCCGGGACGTCACCCCGGACATCCGGGCCACCTCCGCGATCGACCAGGCCATTGCCGTTCCTCCCATCGCCGGGCCGGTCTGTCCGGCCCACACATGACGTTAGAAGTTGACGTAGCGGCAACCGCAAGCCCTCTCAGGCGTGGCGGCTCGCCAGGACACAGAACTCGTTGCCCTCGGGGTCGACGAGGACGACCCAGCTCGCGTCGCCCTGGCCCACGTCGGCGTGGCGAGCCCCCAGGTCGAGCAGGCGCCGGACCTCTTCGTCCTGCTCCCGGTCGGTCGGATTGACGTCGATGTGGAGCCGGTTCTTCACGGTCTTGCCCTCGGGCACGCGCGCGAACGTCAGGGCGGGCGGCACCGGACCCGGCCGGTCCTTGCCCTCGGGTACTGCCGGCGAGCCGATGGTGACGGTGCCGTCCTCTTCGTCCCGGTCCTGCACCTCGTAATCGAGTACCGCGCACCAGAACCGGGCGAGAGCCCCGGGATCGGCACAGTCGATCGCCAGCTCGGTGAACTTACTGGTCATGTCGCGTAACCCTATTTCTTCCGGTCCGATTACGTGCCGCCTTCGGGAATCCCCGGACGGTGAAATACGGGAAACGGCCCGGTGGCCACGTACCGGATTTCCCAGACGCCTTCTGGGAAATCCGGCACGTGGCCACCGTTCGAACTGCGCGTTCCCGCCGGCTACTTCACCGCGGCCAGGTCAGTGATCTTCCGCGTCTTGAGGTCCGACTGGACCTTGATGTGGGTGACCTCGGGGTTCTTGCCGTCGCTCCAGGTGAGCGTCACCAGCGAGGTCGCGTGCCCGGCGCCGGACCCGGTGTAGGCGACCTTCCACTTCACCGGCACGTTCTGCGCGAACAGGATGCCGTCGGCGTGCTCCTTCGCCTCGAACGCGGCGACCTTCTTCTGCGCCGCCTTCGACAGGTAGAAGGAGCGCAGGGCCTTGGCGTCGGCGCCGGCCGCCGGGTCCTGGGTGTCCCAGACCGAGTCGATGTACGCGCCGTAGAAGTCGGCGACGCGGCCGACGGTGCTGCGCGGGTCGCCCTGGGACGGTGCGGGGGCGGAGGTGGTGGCCGTGGTGCGGGTGGACGGGCCGGCCAGAGCCGGAGTGATCGCGGTCAGCGAGAGCGCGGCCGCGATGGCGGCGGACGCGACGAGGGTGGTGCGGGTGCGAGCCTGCATGGTCCGTGGAACCTTCCCCGGTTTTTTGCGCCGCGGCGAATGCCGCGGGCTTGTGGTCACGGGATAAGACTGCACACGTGGCCCGCCAGTTCCCCAATTCCGGCATCCATTTCATGCACGGTCGTACGAATGCGCTGCATGAAATGGTTGTATGCCTGGAGGGAAAATGACGGCAAAAATGGCGATGGAGTGGCCAGCGCTCGCACCCGCGACGGGGAGCGCGGGTCAGGGGGCCAGGCCCCCTGAACTTATGCGGCCTTCACGACCTCGCCACGTATCGCCGCGGACCACTCGATGACGAGGACTTCGTACTCACGGCGCTGGGCCGCGCTCAGCCGGCCACCGCTGCGCAGCATGAGGCAGCGGATCTGCTCGTTCAGGTCGTCGGCGGACCGCACGGAACCAGGGCTCGGAGTGGTGGACATGTGAAGAAGCCTAGAGGGTCGGTCCGACAATCCGCCTCCCCAATTGCCGTGGCGGTCCTCACCGGTTGTCAGGCGAAAGCCCCTGACCTGCGGGATTGCTGGCGGACTCGCGCCCTCCGCCCCAAACTGTGACCTTGGCCTCACGTAGTGTCGCGACCTGCGGCGATGGGGCAGATGTGGAGGTCGAGACCCCGGTTCCGGCTCTCCCGGGAGGGGCAGTCCGGGACAGAAGGTAAAATCGATCTCGGACTGCGCCGCTCCCGACCGGAACCCGGCGCAAGGTCAGTGCCACTGTCGATCACAAGGGTGTGCTCCGCGCAGCTACGACCGCTCCGTTCCCGTCGTCCTGCCGGCCGCGAGCCGCCCACCCGGAAATCATTGTTTTGAGCATCGAAACCATGCTGCGCCCCGCGCAGCCCACCCCTGCTCCCGAGCCCGCCACCGAACACTCCAGACCGGCGCACCGCGCCGTCAAGGCGCCCGCCCGGCCCACCGCGGCCGCGGCACTGCACACCATCAGCGCCGTCACGGCCGTCCTGCTCGCCCTCGTGGCGATAGGCGCCATGATCCACGAGCCGGTCCTGATACCCCCGCTGGCGGCCAGCGCCGCCCTCGTGCACAACGCCCCCACCCTGCCCCTGGCCCAGCCCCGCAGCGTCATCGTCGGGCACCTGCTCGGCGCCGGGGCCGGATACGGGGTCCTCGCACTGACCCACAGCAGCCCCTGGGCCGCGGCTCTCGCGGGAGGCATCACCCTCGCCGCGACGATGCTCGCCCGCACCCCGCACTCGGCGGCCTGCGCGACGGCCGTGATCGTCGTGCTCCAGACGCCGGCTCCCGGCCGCTTCATCCCGCTGCTGTTCGGTTCCACCGTGCTGCTGGTCCTGGCCGGCTTCGCCGCCTCGCGCGTGCGCACCGCGGCACCGAAGTACCCCGCGTATTGGTGGTGACCCGCGGGTCGGGCCACAAATAGACGCGTCGGGAAATAGACGGGTCGGGCCACATACGAAACGGAGGGGTGGGGGGGGGGGCCCCCCCCCCCCCCCCCCCCCCCCAACAGAAACCACAACGGGCCGCCCCACCCGCGCCCCCCCCCCCCCC